>CBDUYN010000001.1:0-184319 GCA_965371445.1 uncultured bacterium
TTCGAGCCGCTCCGCGAGGCGGCGGGGGTCCCGGCGTAGGGTGAGCGTGTCTCCCTGAGGCTCGGCCGCGCGCCCGGGCATGGATGCAGCTCTGCGGCTCTGTCGGGATCGTAGCCCTTCAATTCGCCTTCTCCAAATCGGCCAGGACGTCCGCTGCGGACTCCGCCACCAGGGCCTTGTCCAACAAGCGCATCAGGAATGCCGTATCCCGACAGTCCCGGATCGCTTGGCGGTTCTCGGGGTCGAGCGTGATGCGGTGGACCTTGAAGGCTCGGAGGATCGCTTCGGCCAAGTCCTTGGCCTCCCCCCGGGCTCGCGCCTTGGCTTCACGCTTCTTGCTCTCCCCCATCAGATGGGGCTCCCCGCGAGTGTCAAGGATCTTGGCGCGGTCCGCGGATCCGTCCGCTCGTGCTGCGAGCCGCGGTCTGCGTCCCCTGACCTTGCCACGCAGGCCGCCAATCTCGGCGGGATTTGAAGAGAATCCTTGTGACTAGGCGCCGGCCCGGGCCTCGGCACCGACCTTGACAGGACGCTTCTTCCGCCACGGCGGCTCGGGAGCTTCCCGGAACCCGTCGAGCTTGTGCCGCAGGGCGAGGATCGGGTGACGCAGCAGCATCCGCGGACCCGCGTAGCGCATCGCCACCTTCATCCGTTCCCTCTCGCCCGGCCGGTAGCAGTGGATCCGGCAGTTGGCGCAAGTCGACTTCCCCTCCCCGAAAGGACACTTCCGGAGCCGCAGCTCGGCGAAGGCCGCCAGCTCGGCGCAATCTTCGCAAAGGGCGACGCCTTTCAGGCCGTGGGCGTGCTTCTCCCGGCAAAAAAGCTCGATCATGGCCTCCACCGTGTCCCACTCCCGCTGGAGAAGTGGCCCTTCAAACTTTCTTTCGTGGTGACGGGAAAAGAGGTTCGAAAACATGTGGCGACTTCCTCTCGACCTTCGAGAACCCGGATCCACCCGGCTCGATCGACGCCGAGAGAATACCACGAGGCAAGGCGCTGAAGCCTTTGCCACGGCGAAGAAACCAAGGAATCCGGCGTCTATATGATCTACGTCACATCGGCCCGCCCCGACGCTTCGTGAGCTTCCCGTCCGAGGAGCCAGGCCCTGCCGTCCGATCGGGTAGGACGCTCTTCATCCCTGCCGCTCGCGTTCTACGGCCTCGACCTCGCCGCGCAGCTTTACGGAGCGCGGATGGTCCTTGCCGAGGCTCCGCTCGCGGGTCTTCAAGGCACGGCGCAGGAGACGGTGTGCCGTCTTCAAGTGACCGTCGGCCGCGAGCACATGCGCCAGATTGGCCTGGCGCACGGCGAGGCGGAGGTCCTTCTTCTCGTAGGCCTCCTCGCAGATCCTGAGCGCGCGACGCAGGAGAATCTCGGCTTCCTGGAGACGGTTCAAGTCGGCGAGCAAAAGCCCCAGGTTGTTCAAGTGGACGGCGACGTTGGGATGTCCGGCCCCGAAAGCGAGCTCCGCCACCTCCAGGGCGCAACGCGCGAAGGGCTCGGCCTCGGCGACGCGACGCGAGCGCTGGAAGGCGAGAGCCAGGTTGTCGAGATAGACGGCAAGGACGTAGGGACCGTCCAGAAGCTCGTGTTCCCGCACCCCGAGGTAACGCTCGACGCTCGTCGCCTTGCCGCGCGGCCTCTGCTCGGCGGCGAGCGTCTCCTCAAAGTGCCTGCGGCTGGTCTCCATGTCGCCGTGGACCTGCTCGCCGATCCGGATCCAGCGGCCGAGAAAGGGCGCTTCCTCCTCGACGTGGCCGGACTTCTTGAGGCCGTCGAGAAGCCCCTCGAAGCGGGCGGCGAAGTCGACGTCGCGGCTCTTGTGCTCCTCCGCGTCCGAGTCGCCGCCGTTCGATTTTCGCCCCGCGACCTCGAGCCGGATGGCGCGGCGCAAGAGCATTGCCGCCTCGTCGCCGAGGTGGCGGCTCAGGAGATAAAGGCCCAACTGGTTGAGCAACCGCGCCGTGGTGCGCGGCCATCCGGCGTCCTCGGCGTAGGCCGCGGCACTCCTCGCGTGAGGCTCGAGCAGCTCCCAACGCGCCCAGCTCTCCTCCTCGAAGGGACGCCGCGGCGCAAACCGGGCCACCAGGACGAGCGTTCGGGCGACCCAGTCCGGCCGCCGCGCCGCCGGCACGCCCGCGCGCACGAGCTCCTGGATCCAGGGATGGACGAAGATGCGCTCTTCGACGGCTGTCCCCGGGGGGGCGGCGGCCGCCTGCAAGCGGATCGTCGCCGTCGCTTCAAGCTCCAGGAGCGCGTCGCGGACCCGCCAGGCCGGCGGCGTCTCGCCGGTTTCCTGACAGAGGTCGCCAAGCGCCTCGCCGAGCTCGCGCGGCTCGTCGAGAAGCGCCGTCGGAATCGGCGCCGGCCCGAGAAAGCTCAACAGGCGAAGCAGGGTGCGTCCCGGAGGAGAGATCCGGGAGAACGATTCGTGAAAGACCGAGGCCGTCCGGCCCCGGCGCTTCAAGACCGTCCGCAAGCGCTGGCTCTCCAGCTCCTTGCGGTAGGCGCCGAAGCTCGTGCGCCGGCCGGCGACCGCGGCCGACGCCAGCTCCAGGACCGAGGGTAGACGATCACAGCGGTCGACGAGCTGGCGCGCCTCGGCCGCGTCGTCCGACGCTTGGATCCGGCCCGCGGCGTTTCTCTCCAGCAGCAGCCGCTGCGCCGCGCCGACGCCGAGGCGTCCCAGCTCGCGCGCTCGCCAGCCTTCCTTCCAGCGGACCCGGCGCGAGATCGCCAGCAGATGGCCGCTCGGCGCGAGGCCTCCGGCCAACTCCTCGACGGCTTCGGCGGTCTCGCCGTCGGCCACGTCGTCGAGGATCAGGAGCCATCCCGGGTGGTCCCGGAGCCAGAAGGCCACCTCCTCGGCCCCCTCCCGGAGGTCGGCGGAGCGCTCCAGGCCGAGCCACGGTCCGAGCGCCGCCAGCTGCGCGGCGAGCGTCGCCACCGAATCGGCCCTGGCATAGAGCAGCGCCGTGTAGCAGTGATGAAAGCGCCAGGCGTACTCGACGGCGAGCCGCGTCGCGCCGACGCCCTCGACGAGCCCCGGGACCTGGACCAGCACCGTCGGCTCGCCGGCCGAGCGCGCCAGCTCGTCGAGGACGGCTTCACGTCCGCGAAACGCCTCGCCGATCGACGCGAGCGGCAGGTTGTAGCGCGGCGGATCGGCGACCGCGGCGAGGGATTCGGGAGATGGGAGCGGTCGTCCCGACGAGCTCCAGACGATCCGGTCAAGCTCCTGGGGGCCGACGCCGTGGCGCAGGTCGAGCCACCCCGCGCCCTGGAGCCACGGCGGTACAGGCGACGACTCGGCACCCGGCAGCAGGACGGGGATCACCGGGACGTCCCGAAGCGTCCACTCGAGCAGGCGCCCTTGTCCCTCCGGTGAGCGCCAGGGGGTCCCTCCCGGCCCGACGAAGGCCACTAGCGCCCGGGTGTCGCGGAAGCTTTGGCTTCCCGCCTCCTCAAAAGCCAGGCGCAGCCCGCGCCGGCCGAGCGCACGGGCGACTTTTCCGACCGCCCGCCGGTCGCCGTCCGAGCAGGCGAGCAGCAGGTCAAAGCTCGTCATCTTCCGTCCCCGACACGTCGACCAGGATCGCGTCGAGGAGCTCCAGGTTCTCCTCCTGGTCGTCGCCGGCCAAGAGGGTCGCGGGCTCGTTCTCGTTTGGCAGGGCGGCGGGCCCAGGGATCATCTCTACCTCCGGGTAGCTCAAAGTCGGACGGTCGTGCCATTCTATCCGGAGGATCGGACATGCTTCGAGGAAGAATTTGCCGGTCCGGGGCGAACCCGTTTCGTCCCTCAGGCCAGGGCCGCCTCGCCCTCGGCAAGCTTCTCCCACTTCGACTCCGGCAACGGGAGCTTGCGCGCGACGCGCAGGCCATAGTCCGGGTCGGCTTTGAAGAAGAGCTCGAGCTGGCGCAGCTGGACCTCCTCGCGCGCCTGGCCGAGAGCGCCTGCGATCGCCGATGTCAGACTGTCTTTTTGGACATCGTTCATCAGGCGGAAGAGGTCGCCCGGCTGAGTATGGTCGTCATTGCCGTCCCGGTGATCATAACGGTCGACCGTGACGTCGCCGAGCGGGAGCGGCGGCTCTTTGTAGTCCGGTGCCTGCTTCGGGGCGTCGTCGTAGCTGTTCGGCTCGTAGTTCGGGGCACCGCCGCCGTAGCCCTGCGACATGACGCCGTCGCGCTGGTAGTGGTGCACCGCACAACGGGGCTTGTTGACCGGTAGCTGCTGGAAGTTCGAGCCGACGCGGTAGCGATGGGCGTCCGCGTAGCTCATGAGCCGCGCCTGGAGCATCTTGTCGGGGCTCCAGGAGATCCCAGGCACCGCCGCGCTGGGGCTGAAGGAGGACTGCTCGACCTCGGCGAAGTAGTTTTCTGGGTTGCGGTTGAGCTCCAGGACGCCTACGTCGATGAGGGGGAACTCGGCGTGCGGCCACACCTTCGTCAGGTCGAAGGGGTTGTATTTGAAGCCTTGAGCCTGCTCGTCGGTCATCACCTGGATGCAGAAGCGCCACTTCGGGAAGTCACCCCGCTCGATCGACTCGTAGAGGTCGCGCTGGTGCGACTCGCGGTCCTTGCCGATGAGCTCCACCGACTCCTCGTCGGTGATGCACTCGATGCCCTGCATGGTCTTGAAGTGGAACTTGCACCACAGGCGCTCGCCGTCGGCGTTGATCAGGCTGTAGGTGTGGGAGCCGTAGCCGTTGACGTGGCGGAAGCTCTTGGGGATGCCGCGGTCGGAAAAGAGGACGGTGACCTGGTGAAGCGACTCGGGGGAGAGCGACCAGAAGTCCCACTGCATGTCCATGTCGCGCATGTTGGTCCTGGGGTGGCGCTTCTGGGTGCGGATGAAGTGGGAGAACTTGTAGGGGTCGCGAATGAAGAAGACGGGCGTGTTGTTGCCCACCATGTCCCAGTTGCCTTCCTCGGTGTAGAGCTTGAGCGCGAAGCCGCGCACGTCGCGCTCGGCG
Organism: uncultured bacterium; assembly: GCA_965371445.1. Taxonomy (GTDB): domain Bacteria; phylum Acidobacteriota; class Thermoanaerobaculia; order Multivoradales; family J023; genus DASWIG01. The sequence continues at coordinate 4,977 of CBDUYN010000001.1, forward strand.
TCAGCGGCGCCGCGCTCGCCGGCGACGGTCGAGAACCGCAAGAAGGCCTCGGTCTTCTTGCCCACCCCCGAAAGGAAAGCGGCCTTGGTGTAGCGCGTCACGTCCTGGGTGACGGTCAGGGTACCGTAGGCCGCGGAGCCCTTGGCGTGGACGACGCGCTCGGGGATGCGCTCGCGGTTGAAAGCCTGCATCTGCTCGAGGAGCTGGACGTCCTGCATCAGAAGCGGCCCGCGGGGGCCGGCGGTCAGGGAGTTCTGGTTGTCGGCGATCGGCGCGCCTTCGGCGGTCGTCAGGGTCTTTTTCTCACTCATGGCTGTCTAGTCTCCTTGGCTCTCGGCGTTGATTTCGGGGAGTTTTGTCCAGTACTGCTTCTCAGCATAACGCCGACCGCAAAGGCCGTCCAATACACTTTTCGTCTCTCGTTGATAGGAATCCCCTCTGGGGCTCTTCCGTGCTCCGGACGCCTGGCATCGCATCCCGTCCAGTCACCGTCCCCTCGCCCTTGCCACCCCTGGCGTCCTAGGGCTTCAGCCCGGTCCGGGTGGCCGCCGGCCGGCCAGGCCGCACCTTGTCACCTGCGGATTGGCAGCTCCCGAATCCGATAGCGTGAATCCTCTACGGTGACGATGGCACCCTTCTGCAAAGCCTCCGAAGAACCGGCGAGGACGACTGCAAGTCGTTGAATGACGTTGCCCGTTCGAGTATTGGCCAGCCGGAAGATGACGACACCGACCTCCCGTAGCCCTGATAGGGCGGTGATCTCCGCGAAATCGAGATCAAAGGTGAGAACGATCCTGAGTTCAGAGATCGCCTTGTCGAAGATCTCGTCATCGGGTAGGCGTTGCAGGCCCTCTTCCCGAAGGTGACTCGTCTCGTGACCCTGACGCCGCAGCCACTCGACGACTCGCGGGGATACCCCCATGTCGGCGAGAAAACGCACTCTAGGCGATCCGGACCTGTTCCTGCGTCAGCCAGGCGGCATACTCGATCGCTTGCTGGACGTCCTTAGGTTCCAGGTCGGGGAAGTCGTCCAGGATCTCCTGAAACGTGGCTCCGTGGGCGATCTGGCCTACGATGACGGAAACCGGGATCCGCATGCCTCGAATGCAAGCGCGTCCACCGAGGATCCTGGAATCGAACGTGATTCGGTCGAACATGGGTCTATCGTAACGGAAACGAAGCTGGTTGGCGAGGGTGCCGGGGGGCAGAAAGAAGGCCGCTCCGCGTCGTCCTCTCGGATCGGAAGACGACGCAGAGCGCCGGGGGAAAGCTCAACCCAGGGAACCCTTACCGCAAGGCCAGGAACGGCGTCCGCAGCCACGCGGACAGGAAGGCCCGCCGCCGCGCCGGGTCGACGGACGACGTCACCCCTCCCGTCTTGGCTTCCTGCTCGACGTCCCACTCCTCGCGGCCCTGGCGCACCAGTGGCTCCTTGCCGCGACGCTCCAGGAGGCCGTTCAAGCCATCGAGCTCGGAGGAGAGGTAGCCCTCGATTTCCTGCTCCGCGGTCTCGAGCTCGGCGATCAGGACCTTCGAGCGGTCCACCTGCGAGACCGTCGGACGGCCGTCGTAGGAGGCGACCTCGCCGAAGAGGTTGCCGAGGTTCTCGCGCAGCTTCTCGTCGGAGGCGAAAATCGACGTCTCGGTCGAGACCAGCTTCGTACGCTCCTTCTCGAGACGGTCGGCAAAAGCCTCCAGGCGTCCGGCGTCCTTGGGCTTCAGGCCCTCGGTACGCTCGCGGCTCTGATCGCGCAGGTCACTCAAGACGCCGATCAGGTAGGTCAGGTCGGCCAGGCGGTCGTAGAGCTCGTTCGAGAGCTCCTGCTGCGCCCGTCGGTCCTCGGCCGAATGCCGCGTGCGGGGATCGGGGACGAGCTCCACCTCGCTCTCGAAGACCTCCTTGCCCTTCGTCATCCGGACCTTGTACTTGCCCTCCAGGACCCGCGGCCCGAAGAAGACGAAGACCATGGTCGAGGCCGGCGGCATCTGCGGCGGCTTGCGCCGCATCGGCCACCAGGCGCGGTTCAAGCCGCGCCGGCGCGACCCCTGGAGCGTCGTGATCACTTGGCCGTCGTCGTCGAGGACCTCGAGCTTGAAGTCGCCGAAGAGGTGGCGCTTCTTCAGGTAGTAGTTGACCGCCGCCGCCTCCTCGACCGACTCGCCCACGAACTCGGAGTCGCCGGAGATACCGAAGAACGTCAGCATGCTGGTGACCGTCATCCGCGCCGCTCGTCCCGGCAGGAAGGCGACGTCCTGGTCGAGGACCTCCTGGGTCAGGGACCGCAGGGGCGTGACGTCGTCGATGATGTAGATACCACGGCCGTGGGTGGCGAGGATCACGTCGTGCTCCTCGGGATGGACCACGACGTCGTGGACCGCGACCTGGGGCAGCCCCTCCTTGAACCGCGCCCAGCTCGCCCCGCCGTCGAGGCTCATGTAGAAGCCGAATTCAGTGCCGAGGTAGAGGAGGTCCGGATTGACCGGATCCTGCTTCACGACCCAGGCCCAGCCGTCGATCTCGTCGGTCACGAGAGACGTCCAGGTGGCGCCGTAGTCGCCAGTGCGGTAGACGTAGACCGCCATGTCGCCGCTGCGGTGACCGTCGAAGGTCGCGAAGGCCGTTGCCGCGTCGTGAGGGCTGGCCTGGAGCGAGGAGACCCAGGTGCCGGCCGGCAGGTCGGGGACGTTCAGGGCGACGTTCGTCCAGGTCGCCGCGCCGTCGCGGGTCACCTGCAGGTTGCCGTCGTCGGTGCCGACCCAGAGGAGCTCGGCGTCTTTCGCCGACTCGCTGATCGAGTAGATCGTGCACAGGTTCTCGGCGGTCGTGTTGTCGGGGGAGAGGCCCCCCGAGTCTTTTTGCCGTTGCTTTTGCGGATCGTCGGTCGTCAAATCCGGCGAGATCGTCTCCCACGACTCGCCGCGGTCGCGCGAACGGTGCAGGTACTGCGAGCCGTAGTAGATCGTCTTCGGATCGTTCGGCGAGAGGTGGATGGGCGTATTCCAGTTGAAGCGCAGCTCCGCCTGCCCTTCCTGCGGATAGGGCTGGATGCGCTTGACCTCGATGAGCTCGCGGTCGATGCGCATGAGCGCTCCACCCTGGGCTTCGGTGTAGAGGACGTTCGGATCGTCGCGGTCGGCGAAGGCCCAGAAGCCGTCGCCGGAGCCGATCAGCTTCCACTGGGCGTTGGTGATGCCGCCCGAATTGCGCGACGGACCCATCCAGGTGTTGTTGTCCTGGAGGCCGCCGTAGACGTTGTAGGGCCATTCGTAGTCGTGGCTCACGTGGTAGAGCTGCGAGATCGGCAAGGCCCGGGCGTGGCGCCAGTGGCTCGCCCGGTCGTTCGAGACGTAGAGGCCTCCGTCGGTCCCCAGCAGGAGCTCATGGGGATTCTTGGGATTGATCCACAGGGCGTGGTGGTCGGGATGGATCCCCCGGAAGCTGAAGCCGGCGCCGAAAAGCGCCGTCATGGTGTCGCCGCCGTCGACCGAGATCGTCAGCATGAAGCCGGGCTTGTAGACGCGGTTGAAGTCGACCGGGTCGACCACGAGCTCGCTGAAGTAGAACGGCCGCATCGTGACGTTCGTCGAGGAGTCTTTCTTGCTCCAGGTCTCGCCGAGGTCCTCGGAGCGGAAGAGGGCGGTTTCCTCCGCCTCGACCGTGGCGTAGACGACGCTGGGGCGCGACGGCGCCACGGCGACGGCGATGCGTCCGAGCTCGCCCTCGGGCAGGCCCTCGGTCAGCCGCTTCCAGGTCTCGCCGCCGTCCGAGGACTTGTAGAGGCCGCTCCCCGGCCCGCCGGACTCGAAAAAGTCCGGCCAGCGGCGGAACTGCCACATGGCGGCGTAGAGGATCCGCGGTTCCTGGGGATCGAGGTCGATGTCGGCACAGCCCGTGTCCTCGTCGACGTAGAGGATCTTCTTCCAGGATTCGCCGCCGTCGGTGGTCTTGAAGACACCGCGCTCAACGTTTGCGTCCCAGAGGTGGCCGGTGGCGCAAACGTAGACGACGTTGCCGTCGGCCGGGTCGATGCGGATCGTCGAGATGCGCTCGCTGTCGTTCAACCCGACGTCCGTCCAGCTTTCGCCGCCGTCGGTGGACTTGAAGACCCCGCGGCCCACGGAGACGGTGTTGCGGGTCCAGGACTCGCCGGTCCCGACCCAGACGACCTCGGGGTCCTGCGGGTCGATCTTGACGGCGCCGATCGACTGCGGGTGGTCGTCGAAGACAGGCTTGAAGCTAAGCCCGGCGTCGATGCTTTTCCAGACGCCGCCCGAGGCGGCGCCGACGTAGATGGTGAGCGGGTCCTCGGCCACGGCGTCGAGGGCGGAGATCCGTCCGCCCGTGACCGCCGGCCCGATGGCCCGGGCTTTCAAGCCGCCGAAGGTGGCGGAGTCGACCTTGGAGAAAAGCGCTGCCGGAACGGCGAGGCCCAGGAGGGCCATCGCCGCGACGGCGACGCGAAGCAGCCGCCGTTCGCTCCGCATGACTACCGTCCCCTTGGGGGGAGTGAGGGGGGAGATCACCGGCCCTCGCCGCCTTCTTCGGCCTCTTCTTCCGGCTCGCCCTCGGGCTCCGGCATGACGAAGCGCGAGTCGTCGATCTCGGCGTTGAGCTCCACCTCTTCGATGGTGAAGCTTTGCCCGAAGCCCATGTCCGGCGCCACCGACTCGAAAGAGTGGGCGAGGAGGATGTCGCCCACCTCCTTGTAGTCGCCGATTGTGGTCACGAAGTTGGCCTCGGTGCCCATCACCGTGCGCTTTGCCTCCTGCTTGAACTCGAGGTAGTACTCGGTGTCGAGGTAGGTGTAGACGACGTCGCCGTCGGCGCGGGTGATCTTGAGCTTGTAGGCCTCGGTACCTTCCATCTCCTCGGTGCCGACGAGCTCGACCGTGTGACCCTTCTCCTTGTAGCCGACGAGGTCGCCCTCGATCATGTCGCTCTGCTGCTTGACCATCTTGAGCTGGTCCTCAGCCATTGGCTGGGGCTTGGTGTCGCCGGTGAACGGCATGATCGACCAACCGTTCTCGCCGTCGTAGGCCATGGTGCCCGTCATTCCCTGCATCTCGAACTCGGTGCGCAGCTTTCCGGGACGCTTCCATTCGACGGTGATCGGGGACTGGTTTCCCATCATCGACATCTTGCCGGTGAGGCGGACGCTATGGACGGCCTGGAGGGCCTCGAGGCCGCCCCGGGTCTCGATGTTCTTGGCGATGATCTCGTCGACGGTCTGGGCAGCGGCACCGGCCGCAATCAGGAGCAACGCGAGGGCGATCCACACGGAGCGAGCTTTTGTCATGTCGAACCTCTCTTTCGGATGGAGCTAGGTGGGTTGATTCGATGAACAAGCGTAGCGCAGCGCCGCCTTCTTTGACCAGCCCCGTCCCATGGCGGCGCCCGCGGCGTGGTAGTCTGCCCGGATCGAACCTCACTCGCCCTTGGAAGGAGTCAACATGTCTCGTGATTCGAACCCCGGTCGTCGTGCCTCCCGACGAACGGCGAGGTCCGTCTTTCGGCTCGCCGTCGTCCTCCTCTCGGCAGCCGTCGCGCTCCCTGGTTTCGCCCAAACCGAAAACGGTTACCGCCTGCCGCCGCAGGTGCTGGTCGACCTCGTCGACCGGCCGATGACGCCGCAGGTGCGGCTCAGCGGGGACTCCCAGTGGCTCCTGCTCCTGGAGCAGCCCACGTTGCCGTCGATCGCCGAGCTCGCCGAGCCCGAGCTACGCCTCGGCGGCCTGCGTTTCAAACCCGACAACTACGGGCCGAGCCGCCGCTGGACCTTGAGGGGCATGGAGCTGCGCAACGTCGCGAGCGGCGAGAGCCGCCAGGTCCAGGGGCTGCCGGAGCCGGCACGCCTCGATCACTTCACTTTCTCGCCCGACAGCCGCCACGTCGCCTTTACCCAGACCCGGGGCGACGCGATCGAGCTCTGGGTGGCGGACGTCGAGACCGCTGAAGCCCGCCGGCTCGTCGAGCGGCCGCTCAACTTGAACGCGCGGCTCAGTCCGCGGTGGCTTTCCGACTCGAAGACGCTCGTCGCCGCTTTCCGCGTCGAGGACGCCGGCGAGCCCCCCGCGGCGCCGACGGTCCCAACGGGGCCGGTCATCCAGGAAAACCTGGGCTCGAAGGCGCCGGCCCGTACCTACCAGGACCTCTTGAAAAACGGCTACGACGAAGCCGTCTACAGCTACTTCATGACCGCTCAGCTCGCCACGGTGGCGGCCCTGGACGGCAGCTTGACACCCCTGGGCGAGCCGGGCCTCCTGTCCAGCTACTCGCCGTCTCCCGACGGCCGTTACCTCCTCGTCGAGACCCTCCACAAGCCGTTCTCCTACCTCGTGCCGGCCCGGCGGTTCCCGAAGCGGGTGGAGGTCTTGGACCTTACCAACAAGCAGGTCCACCTGATCGTCGACCTGCCGCTTCACGAGAACGTCCCGGTCCCCTTCGGCAGCGTCCCTACGGGACCGCGGAGCTTTGGCTGGCGTGCCGACGCCGACGCCACCCTGATCTGGGCCGAGGCCCTCGACGGCGGCGACGCGGGCCGCGAAGCGGAGCTGCGCGACGAGCTCTTCTTCCTGGCGCCGCCGTTTACCGGCGAGCCCACGCCGTGGATGAAGCTAGAGCTCCGCTTCGGCGGCGTCACCTGGGGGACGGGAGAGCTGGCGCTGGTCCGTGAGTGGTGGTGGAAGACGCGCCGGGAGCGCGTCTCCCGGGTGGCTCCCGACGACCCGGAGGCTCCCGCCAAGCTCCTGGTCGACCGCTCTTTTGAGGACCGCTACAACGATCCGGGCAACCCCGTCACCCGCGCCGACGCCCGCGGCCAGCGCCTCTTGCGAACCGCCGACGGCGGCAAGACGATTTACAGGATCGGCTCGGGCGCCTCGCCCGAGGGCGACCGCCCCTTCCTCGACGCCTACGACCTGGAAACCGGAGAGAGCCGGCGGCTCTTTCATTCCACCGCCCCTTACTACGAAAGGCCTGTCCTCTTCATCGACGAGGAAGGACGGACCGTCCTGACCCGACGCGAATCGGTCGACGAGCCGCCGAACTACTTCGTTCGCGACTTGAAAGACGCCGCGACGCTGCGTCAGCTGACCGATTTCCCCCACCCGACACCGGAGCTTGCCGGCATCCAAAAGGAGCTCGTCAAGTACGAGCGCGACGACGGCGTACAGCTGACGGCCACCCTCTACCTGCCGCCGGGCTACAAGGCCGAGGACGGGGCGCTGCCGACGCTGGTGTGGGCCTATCCCAAGGAATTCAAGAACGCCGACGCCGCGGGCCAGGTGCGCGACTCCCCCTACCGTTTCGACCGTGTTGGCTGGTGGTCGCCGCTGCTCTGGCTGACCCAGGGCTACGCGGTCCTCGACGACCCGGCGATGCCGATCGTCGGCGAGGGCGACGAGGAGCCCAATGACACGTTTCGCGAGCAGCTCGTCGCGAGCGCCAAGGCCGGAGTCGAGGAATGCATCCGCCGCGGTGTCGGCGAGGCCGGACGCTTTGCCATCGCCGGCCATTCCTATGGTGCTTTCATGACGGCCAACCTCCTCGCGCATTCGGATCTCTTCGCCGCGGGCATCGCGAGGAGCGGCGCTTACAACCGGACGCTCACGCCTTTCGGGTTCCAGGCCGAGGAGCGCACCCTCTGGGAGGCTCCGGAGGTCTACTTCAAGATGTCGCCTTTCATGCACGCCGAAAAGGTCAACGAGCCGATCCTCCTGATTCACGGCGCCGCCGACAACAACTCCGGTACCTTCCCCATGCAAAGCGAGCGCTACTACAACGCGCTCAAGGGGCACGGCGCCACGGCGCGGCTCGTCATGCTGCCCCATGAAAGCCACGGCTACCGGGCACGGGAGTCGGTGCTGCACATGCTGTGGGAGACCCACGCGTGGCTGGAGCGCTACGTCAAGAACCCTGAGGAGGTGCCGGAAGTCGAACGGGGCACCGATCACCGCGGCAGCCCGTAGCGGATAACCCGGCTCGGTCCGGCGCTTGGCGCCGAACCCCTTCCGCTGACGTACTTGGAGCTTCGGCCCACCTACCGCTCTAGTCCCACTCCAGAGACGCGCCGATCTGGTATTCCGTCACCCGGGTCTCGAAGAAGTTCTTTTCCTTCGAGAGGTCCGTCGCCTGCGACATCCAGGGAAAGGGGTTCTCGCGGTTGTAGAGCTTCGGGAGGCCGAGGCGTTCCAGGCGGCGGTCGGCGATGTATTCGACGTACTGGGCGAACTGACTGGCGTTGATGCCGAACAGCCCTTCCGGGCAGGCGTCGTGGGCGTAGCGCTTCTCCAGGTCGACCGACTGGTCGACGAGCGAGACGATCTCGTCGCGAAAGTCCTGGGTCCAAATCTCGGGGTTCTCGGTGCGGATCGTCCCGATCAGGTCGCAGCCAAAAGCGAGGTGGATCGACTCGTCGCGCATGATGTACTCGAACTGCTCGCCGATTCCCACCATCTTGTTCTGGCGCTTCAAGGCGAGCATCATCGCAAAGCCGGCGTAGAAGAAAATCCCCTCCATCAGGACGTAGAAGCCCACCAAGTCGCGAACGAGCTTCTGGATGTTCTCCGTCCCCTCGGTGGTAAACGTCGGATCGAAGACCGACTGGGTCAAGTCGACGACGAACTCGTCTTTCTCCCGAATCGACGGAATCGTGAGATACATGTTGTAGATCTCGTCGGGATCGAGCCCCAGAGAGTCGCAGCAGTAGATGAAGGCGTCGGTATGGACCGCCTCCTCATAAGCCTGGCGCAGCAGGTACTGGCGCGATTCGGGGTTCGTGACGTGGTTGTAGACCGCGAGGACGATGTTATTGGCGGTCAGCGACTCGGCGGTCGAAAAAAAGCCCAGGTTCCAGAGGATCATCCGGCGTTCAGAATCCGACAGCACCCGGTTTGATTTCCATTGCTCGACGTCCTTTTGCATCGAGATCTCTTCCGGGGTCCAGTTGTTGTTGACGCCGTTCTTGTAATGCTCACGCGCCCACATGTACTTCATGGGCAGGATCTTGTTGGGGTCGGTCTTCGGGTTGTTGATGATCGGCATGCTGAGGAGGTTCCTGTGGAAGAGTCGTCCAAGCCCGCGAGCCGGGCGGAAGAAGCGGGGCGAGCTCTTTTCGCCCCGGGATGAAAGTTTACTGACAGGCCTCGCAGTCGGGGTCACCGATGCGGCAAAGCGCCGGCTCGGGCCGTTCGGGTAGGAGGGAGCGCCGGGGTGCGTCTTCGACGCTGCGGTTGCCGTTGCCGCCGCCGCCCAGGAGAGGGGTCGTCAAGGCCGCGGGCGCCGGCGGCTCGGGCGCCGGCGGCTCGGGCGCCGTCTGACCGCTGGAAGCCGCCAGGGGGACCTCGTACTGGCGCTTCTGGGTGTAGCCGAATTTCTTGGCGTCGAGCGTCGACTTCTCGATCTGCGTCGCCGCGAGGGTGCGCAGGTAGTAGGTCGTCTTGAGCCCCATCCTCCAGGCCAGCTGGTAGACCTCGGAGAGGAGCTTGCCCGAGGTGCCCCGGATGAAGACGTTGTGCGACTGGCTCTGGTCGATCCACCGGCCACGGCGGGCCGTCAGCTCGACGGCACGGCGCGGGTCGACCTGAAAGGCCTCCTTGTAGCGCTCCTTGAGCTCCTCGGGGACGGCGTCGATTCGTCCCACGTTGCCGTCGAAGTACTTGAGCTGGTCGAGCAGCTCCTGGTCCCACAGTCCGAGCTTTTTCAAGTCCTCGACGAGATAGTGGTTGACCACCGTGAACTCGCCTGAGATGTTGGCCTTGACGTAGATGTTCTTGTAGATCGGCTCGATGCAGGGGAAACAACCCGAGATGTTGGCAATCGTCGCCGTCGGCGCGATCGCCAGGGTGTTGGAGTTACGCATGCCGTAGCGGGCGACGTGCTCGCGGACCTCGCTCCAGTCGAGCCGCTCGTGGCGCGGCACCTCGACCGGCACGCCGCGCTCGCGCTCCAACAGATCCAGGGTGTCCTGGGGAAAAATCCCCCGGTCCCACTTCGAGCCCTTGTAGGAGGAGTAGCGGCCGCGCTCGCGGGCGAGCTCCGAGGAGGCCAGGATGGTGTTATGGGCGATGAGCTCCTGGGTCGAGTCCGCGAGCTCCAGGGCCTCTTCCGACTCGAAGGGGACCTTCATCATGAAGAGCGCGTCCTGGAAGCCCATCAGGCCGAGGCCGATCGGACGATGCCGGAGGTTCGAGCTCCGCGCCTCCTCGGTCGGGTAGAAGTTGATGTCGATGACGTTGTCGAGCATCCGAGTCGCCGTCTTGACGCTCTGCGCCAGGCGACCCGAGTCGAGGCGGCGGCCCTCCATGTGGCGCGCCAGGTTCACCGAGCCGAGGTTGCACACCGCCGTCTCCTCGGCCGAGGTGTTGAGGGTGATCTCGGTGCACAGGTTCGAGCTGTGGACCACACCCACGTGGTCCTGCGGCGAGCGGATGTTCGACGGGTCCTTGAAGGTGATCCACGGATGCCCGGTCTCAAAGAGCATCGTCAGCATCTTGCGCCACAGGTTCTTGGCCTCGACACATTTGGTGAGGACCATCTCGCCGCGGCGCGATTTCGCCTCGTAGCACAGGTAGCGTTCCTCGAAGGCACGACCGTAGAGGTGGTGGAGGTCGCTCACCTCGTCGGGTGAGAAGAGCGTCCACTTGCCGTTCTCCATGACCCGCTTCATGAAGAGGTCGGGGATCCAGTTGGCGGTGTTCATGTCGTGGGTGCGCCGCCGCTCGTCGCCCGTGTTCTTGCGCAGGTCGAGGAAGTCCTCAATGTCGTAGTGCCAGGTCTCCAAATACGCGCAGGTGGCGCCGCGGCGCTTCCCGGAACGGTTGATCGCGTTGGTGACGTCGTTGGCGATCTTCAGGAAGGGGATCACGCCCTGGCTCTCGACGTGGGTCGAACGGATCGGCGAGCCCGTGCCGCGGATGTTGGTCCAGTCGTTGCCGATGCCTCCCGACCACTTGGCGAGCTGCGAGTTGTCGCCCAGGCACTTGAAGATGTGGCGCAAGTCGTCGTCGACCGTCGTCAGGTAGCAGGAGGAGAGCTGCGGATGCGAGGTCCCGGCGTGGAACAGCGTCGGCGTCGAGGGGACGAAGCGCAGCTGGGAGATCAGCTCGTAGAACTCGATCGCCCAGTCGTCGCGCTGCTCCTCCTCAATGGCAAGCCCCATCGCGACCCGCATCCAGAACGTCTGCGGCAGCTCCGCGACCGCGTCGCCGTCGCGCAGGAAGTAGCGCTCCGAGAGCGTCTGGATGCCGAGGTAGCGGAAGAGGAGGTCGCGCTCGGGCCGGAGCGCCACCGCCAGCCGGTCGAGGTCGAAGCCGAGGAGGCGCTCGTCGAGCTGGCCGAGCTCGACGTTGCGGGCGATCGACGCGGTGAAGATCGCCCGGTAGGCGCCGTCGAGCTCCCCGTCGACCAGCGAGCTCCCCATGACCTCTTTGTAGAGGCGCTGCAGGAGAAGGCGGCCCGCCACGAAGCTGTAGGCCGGCTCGCGCTCGATGAAGCTCGCCGCCGCCAGCACCAGAGCCCGGTCGATCAAGGACGTGGCTACCTGGTCGTAGACGGTCTTCACCGCCTCGCGGACTACCGCGTCGACGTCGATCTCGGACGCCAGGCCGCGGTCGGCGCGGCGCACCGAGGCGTCGATCTTCTTGACGTTCAAGAGCTGCCGGCGGCCGTCGCGCTTGGTGACCGTCAGCCGTCCCATCTGGGCGTTCCGGACCGCCTGCTCCTGGGCGGCGCTACGCTCCTTCTGACGCTCGGCGCGGTAAAGGATGTAGGCCTTGGCGATCTCGTAGAGCTGCGCCCGGACAAGGTGCTTTTCCACGATGTCCTGGATGTTCTCCACATTGGGGTAAAACTCGACAAAGCGCTCACCGAGCTCGCCGGTGATCGTCTCGACCATCTCGTCGAGGGTCCTCTCTTCCACGTCCTGGCCCACCGCCCCGACCGCTTTGCCGATCGCCACCCGGATCCGCAGTGCATCGAAGTCGACGACTTCGCCGGTCCGTTTGACGACTCGAAGGTCCACCATTTCCATATCCTCCAACCGGTTGCGTTGAGCCACGCCAGCAGGCGATAAAGCTCCCTACCCGCTCGTTCCTCACGAGCAGCCTCGAGACAACTTCCCGTCTCCCGTCGAAGGCATGCCCCAGATGGCTGCCCCGACCTCCATAGCTTCGAGAAGCAAGAGAGAAAGTACAAGATATGGGATCAGGATGTCAAGGCGCCCCCTAGATAGAGGGGTACGCACAAGTCCTTGTGCAAAAGGGCGAGCTCGCACAAGTCCTTGTGCGAGAGGGACTTACGCGGGGGCGAAGAATCTCGAGAAACCTCTGTGAGTCTTCTGCGGGGAGAGCCCTGACCCTCGCCTCACTAGCGATTCACAGCCCACAAGAGCTAGACTCGGCCCCAGACTTCTCCCCCTGACGAGGACGCATGAAATCCACGATCTTCGCCGTCGACGACGACCCCGTCTTCTTGAAGATGCTCACCAAGTCGCTCACCGACGCGGGCTACGAGCACGTGACGACCGACGACCCCACGAAGGCCCTGTCGCTCGTCGAGGGGTGCCAGCCCGACGTTATCGTGCTCGACATCGTGATGCCCGACGTCTCGGGATGGGATCTCTTGAACGCGCTGCGGGACCGTCCGTTTACCCGGTCGACTCCGGTGATCATGCTCTCGGCGCTGGGCGAGCCGACCGACCGGGTGCGCGCGATGCGCTCGGGCGCCGACGACTACCTGGTCAAGCCCGTCGAGGCGCCGGAGCTTCTGGTGCGCATCGAGATGCAGCTGGCCCGGGCCCGGCGCGACGACACCGACCTCCAGGGACGGATCGAGACCCATCCCATGTCGGAGGTGATCCAGTCGCTGGAGCTCCATGCCAAGTCGGGCGAGCTGACGGTCAGCTCCGGCGCGTCGACCGGCAAGGTCCGGTTGCTCGCCGGGAAGCTCCTGCGGGCCAACTATCGCGGCTTCCAGGGTCCTACGGCGGTCCGGGCGATTCTCGAGCTGGGAACCGGGCGGTTTCGGTTCCGTCCCCTGAGCGACGCCGAAGCGCCGGCGAAGCCCGGCACCAAAGGCAAGAGCTTCATGCCTTTCCTGATGGAGCATGCCTGGGTGCGCGACGAGCTCACCTCCCGGGGCTTTCGGCTGCCGCCGTCCGACGCTCCGCTCGCCGTGCGGGGAAGCTGCGAGGAGATCGAGGCCGAGTACGCGCAGCTGCCGATCCTGAGCGTGGCGGGTTACCTCGAAGAGCATCCGGGCGCCACGATCGCCTCGGTCCTGGAGCAGCGCTTCGACTCGCCGCAGCGGGTCGAGCTCGCTCTCGTCTGGCTCGACGAGAACGACCTCCTCGAGGTCTCGGAGCGGCAAGAGGCGAGCCCTGAGCTTGCCGAGGCGTTGCTGCGCTTCGTCGACGGCGCGGCACAGGGCGGGTTCGATCGCGGCAGCTTGCGGATCCTGGTGCTGGCCGACGCCCTGGCCTGGGGCTCAGTGACCCTCTTCCTGGGCGAGATCCCGCCGGCTCTCCTGCCGGCCGACGGGCATCTCGTCGTCGAGCGGATCTGTATCGGCCAGAGCGGCGAGCTCGAGCTCGCCGCCGGGGATGAGCGTCTGACGTTCCGCTTTGCCACCCTGGGTCTCGATCCTGTCCCGAGGTGGCTCGACGAGGCCTGCGCTCTGGTGATCTGGCGCGGCCCGGGCGAGGGCCGGCAGCTCCATTCCGTCGCCACGAAGCTCGCCGGCCGCATCGATCCCCAGGCGCGCCTCCTGATGGTCGGTCCCGAGGACGAGGAGTGGACAGCGCCTCTGCCCTGGGGCGGCTTCCGCGCCTGGAACCCCGGGATGGAAGATCTGTTGCAGGCGCTCGCGGACGAGTCCGCGCCGTTTGAGGACACGGGCAGCGGCGGCTGAGCCGCTGCGCGCGACTCCGACATCGACATCGCCGTGGCCGCGAACGACGCCACGATGACCGGAGACAGTACCGTCCAACTATGCCGGGTCACGGCGACCGAGGACGCGCCGGCAAGCGGTGGTAGAGCCACCAGGAGCCGGCGCGACGCACGAGGGTCACGGGGGCGGTGGCATCCGCGAAGAGGACCGGGCCGAGGGCCGTGTCCGAGCGGACGACGAAGTAGTCGAAGCGGCCGTCGCGTTGCCAATCGAAGCGGTCGGGCTGGTGAGCGAGCCCCGGCTGGGCCAGAGGCGAAACGCCTTCGCGGTAGCGCACCAGCGACTGAAACGACATGGCGAACGAATACTCCACCCTTCCACCCTTCGTCCCCTGGTACCAGAGGTGGAAATGGCCGAAGACCGGAAGCCCCAGCTGGTGACGTAAACCGGGCTCGAAGATGAGCCCCAGGACCCGGCGGCCGGGAGCCATCTCCTCCAGCAACTGGTCGAAGCCCCGCGCGTCGCGGTCCACGGCGCGAAAGCCGGGAATCAGGAAAAGCGACCAGCCAAGCACCAGCGCGACGAGAGCGGCCCGAGCTCCCCGGCGCCGCCACGACGCAGACGCCACGCCAAGAGGCACGAGGGCGAAAAGCGGTAGGAAGACCGCGAGCCGTGGGTAGACGAACCAGGTCCCGAGAGCCCGATTGGGCGCCAAGAAAAAGATCGCAGCCGCGACCAGAACCGGCATCCAGAGATGAACCGGACGCCGATGAACAACCCCGAAGGTAAGAACGGCCAAGAGGACGCCGAGCCCCCCGAGCCACCACAGCCCCTTCGACTGCGGCGCCCCCACCAGGAGCAGAGGCAGGTCGACAAGCCTTTCCCACGGCGACTCCGCCCAGACGTTGCCCTGGGCGACGCCCACCGCGGCATCGTAGCGGCCCGCGAGAAGCACCCACAGGGGGACGAGCAGAGCCGGTAGGGCAAGCGGCACGATCAGCCGTACCGCCCGGCGCAAGCCGCCACCGTCCCCCTCGGGGGATCCAGGGGGGGAGACACAGCCGGTGAGCGCCACGAGGCCGACGGCCGGTACCGTGACGGCGAAGGCCAAGGCGTGGCTCATGAAAACGGCCAGGGCAAGAGCCCCAAGGACCCACCCGCGCCGCCACGACGGCTCGCCGACCGCACGCAGTCCCGCCGCCACGAAGAGGACCGCCACCGGAACGGCCACCAGGAAGTTCAAGAACCCCCAGTAGAAGGCGAAGCCGTAGGCCAGAGGAAAGCCGAGAAGCGCCCACCAGCGATCGCCGCCGGTCACCGAGAGCAGGTGCCAGAGGGCGAGCGGCAGGCCCAGGACGGTCGCCGAGACCACCATCTTCAAAGCCGCGTGCATCGGCAGGAAAACGGCAAAAACACGCGTCAGCGCGTAGCCCAGGAGATAAGGCGTCCGGTAGTTCAGGGAGTAGACGCCGGGAAAGTCGAAGGCCGGATCGTCGAAGTGGCTCCAGACGAAAACCTGGGCCGCATGCTGTGGCAGGTCCACCATCGGCGGATACTTGACGCTCCACAGTGGGACGAGCGCGACGCAAGCGCAGAGGAGGAGCGCGGCGGCAAAGAGATGCCGAGCCCACTTCCCAGAGGACGGCGCTTCCTGCAAAGCGTTGACGCTCGGTCGAGTCATGGTCCGCTTTCTAAGAGAACCGGTAGACGACGAACGCGACGGCGGCGAGAGCCAGGAGCAAAGCCGCTGCCGCCGGCCACACCCAAGGGCGCCGCCAGATCGCCGCCGTAGAGGCCGGCGCCTCGGTGCTCCTCCGGGCATGCCAGGTCGACCTACGGCCCAGCAAGCGGCTCAGTCTAGGCCAGCCCTTCGACGAGCCGCGGCTCGATTTCACCCGCGCCTTGGGCACCGAATCCAACCCTCCCCCGGCGGCGATCCGTCCCAAGGCCTCGACGACCTCGCGGGTGCTTTGCGGGCGCTCCTCCGGGGTCTTGCGCAGCAAGCGGTCGATCAGCGCCGAAAGCTCGGCCGGAAGCCCAGGCCGCACGTCATGGGCCAGCGGCGGCTCGAGGTTGCGAATCGCCTGCAGCGTCTCCACCCAGCGCTCGCGCCAGAAAGGCGACTGGCCCGTGAACAGCTCGTAGAGGAGGATCCCGAACGAGAAGAGGTCCGAACGGAAGTCGACCTCGGCCCCGGCGGCCTGCTCGGGCGACATGACGCTGATCGTCCCCACGAGCATCCCCTGGGCGGTCAGCGACTCCACGGCCTCGCCGGTGGCCACCTGCTTGACGAGGCCGAAGTCGAGGATCTTGGCCTGGCCCCAGGGGGTGACGATGATGTTTTCGGCCTTCAGGTCGCGGTGTACGAGGCCCGCGTCGTGGGCCGCCGACAGCCCTTCGGCCACTTCGATGCCGATGCTCGTCGCCAGCGTCGCGTCGATACCCTCCGACATCAGGTGCGCCAGGGTCTTGCCCTCGACGTATTGCATGACGATCGAGTCACCGTCGTCGCTGTAGACCACGTCGTGGACCTGGGCGATCGCCGGATGGCTCATCCGGGCCACGGCCTGCGCCTCGCGGCGCAGCCGCACGCGGTCGTGGGCCGAGGCGGGCTTGTCGCTGCGGATCTGCTTGATCGCCACCTGACGGCCCAGACGGTCGTCGTGAGCCAGGTAGACCTCCCCCATGCCGCCGCGGGCCAGGAGCTTCTCGACCCGGTAGCTTCCGATGCGCTCGGGAAGCGCTGGCTCCTCGGCCTTGTCCTGTGCTTTGCGGCCCAGGCCGGCTGCGACTCGGCGCAGCAATCCACCGTCCTTGGGGTCCGTTTTTTCCACAGCCACTCTGACTCTCGGGAAACGCTCAAGGTATCTCGAGAGTATTCTAGACCGTCTCGGCCTCGCGTGCGATCCCGATGGCGAGCCGCGACGCGATCCGCCGGTTCTGCTCCACCGCTCCGTGGGGCTCGACAACCGCCTCGACGAGCGTCACCCCCCCGGTGGCGAGCGCTTCTCTCAGCGCCTCGGTCAGCGCCTCACGCCCCTCCACGCGGACGTGGGGAAGGCCATAGACCGCCGCCGCCGCCGCCAGGTCCGCGGTGTGGGGCGTGGTCCAGCGCTCGAAATCCGCTGCCGAGACCTTCGGATGCGAGGCGAGCGGCAGCATCTCGAAGATCCGCCCGCCCCGGTTTTGGACGACGACGACGGCGAGCGGCCCTTCGACCCACCGTGCCGTCGAGAGCCCGGAAAGGTCGTGCAGGAAGCTGAGGTCGCCGAGCAGCAGGATCGTCGGCCGTCCCGACGCCACGGCGGCACCGCAGGCCCCCGAGACGATGCCGTCGATTCCTGAGGCACCGCGCTGCGACGCCACGAGAAGGGGCTTCCCCCCACCGCGGGTCCAAGCGTCGAGCCGACGGATCGGCAAGCTGTTGCCGACGACGAGAAGGCCGTCGCGGGGCAACGCCGCCACCGCGTCGCGGGGCAACGCGCCCTCCGTCAAGGCGGCGTCCGTGGACAGCTCGTCCTCGAGCAGGGCCTCGGCGAGCTCGTCCGCCCGCTTCCACGACCGCGCCCAGTCGCTCGTCCGACGAGGCGTGCCGAGCAGCCCCTTGAGCGCCCCGAGCGTCTCGCCGACGTCCGCGGCCAGGATCCCGGTCGCCGTCGAAGCCGGATCGTTCCATCCGTGGGGGGAGAGGACCCAATGCGGGGCCCTCTCGTTCGACTCGACATATCGTTGCCAGGCGGCGGTCGTCGGGGCGCGTCCGATCTGGATGACGAGCTCCGGACGGTGGCGCCGGCAAAAGCCCTCGTCGCCGAGGAGGAAGGGATAGCTGTCGACAAAGAGCGCGCTTTCCTCACGCCGGGTACGAAACCGCATCTGGCTCGCGGCGTCGGCGAGCACCGGGTAGCCCGACGCTCGCGCGACTTCGAAGAGCGCATCGTAGGCTTCGGCCTGGGAGAGCGGTGCCGGGCCGCAGGCGATGACGCCTCGTTCCACCTGGCCGAGGAGCGCCGCGAGCTCGCCGACGGCGCCGGCCGGCGGCACGAGCCGTGGCGGCGTGGCCACGACAGCGGCGCGGCGGCGCAACGCGCCGAGGTGCGCGGTGAGCGCCTCGTCGAGCTCGCCGTCAACCGGCGGCTCCAGGGGCTTCTTGGCCGGCGCGTTCAGGTGCACGGCCCCGGGCCGCGGGTGGAGGGTGGCGAAAACCGCCTGCGCCGCGACACGCCGCAGGGCGCGCAACGCGAGCGGTGCCGGGTCCGGCGCACCGAGGTCGGCGAAGAAGCGGACGTGGTCGCCGAAGAGCTTCAGCTGATCGATGGTCTGGTTGGCGCCGCAGCCGCGGAGCTCCTGGGGGCGATCCGCCGAGACGACGAGGAGCGGCAGATAAGACGCCGAGGCCTCGATCACCGCCGGCAGGTAGTTGGCCGCCGCGGTCCCCGAGGTACAGAGCAGGAGCGACGGCCGCGACGTCGCCCGCGCCTGGCCGAGGGCAAAAAAAGCTGCCGACCGCTCGTCGACGACGTCGTAGACGCGGAGCTCCGGACGCTCGATCGCCGCCAGCACGAACGGAGTCGAGCGAGAGCCGGGAGAGAGGACGACGTCGCGGACTCCGGCCTCGCTGAAGCTCTCGAGCAGAAGCCGCGCCCACTCGCTCTGGAGCGCCCCCGAGGGGCTCGCCGACGACATGGCCCGCGACTATAGCACCGGCCGGAGCGGTCGGCCGGAGCGGCGCCGCACCTTGCAGACCCCGCCCTTTGCGGCGATCTCGCTACCATCGGCGAGGGGATGCGTTAATATCGGCCGCGAGCAAGTGGCCGGGCGTCGACGCTTGCCGATTCACCGCCCGACTGGTTCTAGGATGTGATGATGTCGAGAGTGTTGGAATCGTCCTTCGCCGGCGAGGAAGAGCTGATCACGCATTCCCGCGTCGAGGAGACCATCGCCCGGCTCCTGACCGGCCAGGTCGACGTGGCCGAGGAATGCGACCTGATCTGGGCCGCGGCGCGGGAAGGAGAGGTCGATTTCCTCTACGCCCTGGCTTGCGAGCTGGAACGCTCCGAGGCCATGCGGACGAGTCCCCTGGGGATGATCGGGGCGATCTGCTCGCTGGTCAGCGAGATCGAGCAGGCGATCGTCACGGTCCCGGGAGTGGACGCCGTCGAGGTGCTCTTCGAGCTCGCCAACCTGGAGCAGCGCAACTCCCTCTCCCACGCTCCGGGCCGGGTCGACCGCCGGCGTCTCTTCACCTCGCGCCTGGTGCTCAACCAGCCTCGCCAGGCGATCCTCGAGGTCATGGCCCGCCACGAGGAGGACCGGCGCATGGAGCCGCTCCTCTTCCTCCTGGTCCAGGAGCTCGTGGTCCAGGGCTACCAGAAGGAGAGCCCGCTGCTCGAACGGCTGCGCGAGCGCATGTGCGCCTGTGGTCATCCCCTGGGATGGCTGCCACTCCGGCTGAGCGAGCTTGAGCCGCTGCGGGCCGATCCCCGCCGCACCCGCACCGTCCACCAGTACAAGGTCTACGCGTCCAAGGTCCAGGCTCCCTGGGGCCCGTGCCCGGCCCGCGCTGCAGCGGCGAGCACGGACGAGCCCAAGGGGAGCCAGATCCGCAACTGGGAGACGACGACCGGCGACGAGCTGGCCCGGATCAGCTCCGCCGTCCAGAGCTGGCGGGCCGAGTCGAAGGCCAAGGTCGAGGCACGCACCTTCGCTTTGTCCACGGACGTCGCGGCGGAGGAGATCAACCGGAACCTGCTTTTCCGCCTCCACACTTTTCGGGCTCTCGACCTGCCCAAGGGACCGCAGGACTTCTCCCACGAGCCCCTCACTCCCGAGCAGACGTTTGCCATCCTGTTCACCGCGGCCGCCAACGGCGGCGAGCTCAACGAGGGCTGCTTCGGCGCCTACGGCAGGCTGCGGGCCTGGCAGTCGATGGCCGCTTTGGCCGGCTGCCAGGACTATGCCTCGATCGAGGAGGTGCTGGAGCGTAGCCGCGAGACGAGTTGGTTCTACTTCACCGCCCGCTCGCGCTGGTTCTACGGCATCGGGGAGGAATTCGGCCTCCTGGCTCTGCGCCCCGGCGGACGGACGCTGGCTCTGCTCGCCGCCACCGACACCGACTAGTGATTTCCCCCCTCGTTCCCCTCAAGGGGACGGTGAGGCCACGCCTTGATGGAAGCCGGACAGATCTTCGCCAACGTCGTCGCCAGCGCGGCGGAGGAGAGCTCCGACGAGATCCTCCGCCGTGGACCGCTCCGGATCGAGCGGATCGTCTCCTGCGGCCAGGCCTCGCCGCCGGGCTTCTGGTACGACCAGGACGAGGGCGAGTGGGTCCTCGTCCTGCGCGGCCGGGCGGGTCTGGAGATCGAGGGCCGCGACGGTGTCTTCGAGATGGGCCCCGGCGACTACGTCGACTTACCGGCCCACTGCCGTCACCGAGTGGCGTGGACGGCCGAGGACGAGCCGACCGTCTGGCTGGCGGTCTTCTACAGCGGGGCGAGCGCGCCGTGACGAAGAGCGAAGCTCCTCCGGACGTCTCACCCGAGTTTCCACAAGCCCGGGTGGTGCTGCTCATAAGCCTCGCCATGACGCTCGTCCTCTATTTTGTGCCACAGCTCGTCCTCCTCTCCTACCCCTTCCTGCTGCTCTCGACGCTCGCCCACGAAATGGGCCACGGCTTGACGGCGCTCGTCGTCGGCGCCAGCTTCGAGCGCCTCGAGATCTGGAGCGACGGATCCGGCGTCGCCACCTGGAACGGCGAGCTCGGACGCCTGGGCCTGGCTCTCGTGGCAGCGGGAGGGCTCGTCGGCCCGGCGGTCGCCGCCGGCGTCGCCTTCCTCGCCGGACGCACCGTCCGCGGCGCCCGCGTCTGCCTGGCCGCCATGACGGCGCTGCTCGTCGTCGTCGAGGTCCTGGTGGTGCGGGGCCTTTTCGGTTTCCTCTTCGTCGCGCTCGTCGTCGCCGTCTGCGCTCTCGTCGCCTGGAAGGGCTCGGGCGAGGTGGTGCAGCTCTGGCTCGTCTTCCTGGCGCTTCAACTCGCCTTGAGCGTCTTCTCGCGCGGCGAGTACCTCTTCACCGCCGTCGCCGAGACCGGCGCCGGCACGATGCCGTCCGACACCGGCGTCATCGCCTCCGCCCTCTTCCTGCCCTACTGGTTCTGGGGAGCGCTCTGCGGGGCGTTCTCGGTGACGGTCGTCGCCCTGGCCGTCAAAGCCTACTGGCGGTAGGCGGGCCGGGTAAACTCGCCGGGGTGGCAGGGAAAGCGAGTCTGCCTGGCGCGTGCGACACTCGGATGGGACGCCGAACGTCCTCACCGAGTCCACGACCGATGGAGCCCACCATGCTGACCGCCTACGTCAATGCCGCCATGCGCAAGGCCCGCTATGAGGTCCTGGCCGAGAATGAAGGCTCCTTTGGCAGGATCGATGGTCTGGACGGCGTGTGGGCCAACGCCGAGAACCTCGAGACGTGCCGCGAGGAGCTGCGCGACGTCCTCGAGGAGTGGATTGTCCTGGGTCTTCAAATGGGACACCACATCCCTGAGATCGAAGGCCTCTCGCTGAAAATCCGAGAAGTCGCCTGATGCCGACATTCGGCCCGATCAAACACCAGGAACTGATCTCCTGTCTGAGGAAGCTCGGCTTCAAAGGACCGTACTCGGGATATGCCCGCGCCGACGTGATCAGACCGAGTATGCGATTTCTGCGGAGAACAGCGGTCCTGCGGGTCGAAGGCGACGTCGCTGATGCGGCCCGACTGAGCGCCGGTCCGTGCTGAGGCGATCCCGGCTTGCTCCACCTCATTAGGTGCGTCGAACCGCGAGCCGCGCCAAATCTGAGCAGGCCACGATTCGGCCCAAGTTCTTCAGCGTGAAAACTTTACCATCGGTAGCAAGAAGAAGCTTCTTCATGTCCTCTCGCCGGACACCGAAACCACGTCCCGCGACACAAGCGATGACCTGGAAGCGGCGATTGCCGGCAGGGACCCCTTGTCGACTCAAGGTGTCGAGGTGCTGAATACGGGTCGCGAAGACAGAGTTCACGAAGCTGTCGACGTCGGCGGCCAACTCTTCCAGAGTCACTTCAAAAGGATATCTCATCATCTCCTCCATAGACAATCTGCGTCTCCCGGATCTCGTCGCTTTGCCTGGAAGTGTAGAGGTCGGTGGCAAGGTGCTTCTCGATTGCCTCGAAACCCCCTAAAGATTCGGCCTCTCGAGAGACGCGATGGAGTTTCTCGTCCCAAGGTGCGGCTTGGTCCCACGTAGATTTCAGGCACCATATGACCAGTCGAATGAGGTGGCCGAAGGTCATGCACCGAGCGTCGCCACGTGTTAACTTCACGCCACCTTGCCGGAGCAAAGCCAACTCCTCGCCGAGAACCGCGGCAATTCCTTGAGGCTCCCGGGACAGAAAGCGTCTTCAAATTTTTCCTGTCGACCGGCAAACGAAGACTGTGTCGATAATGGAGGAGTCGGTGTTGTGGATGTGTATCGAGCCGCCCATTTCTGCGGGGCAAGGGAGTGACGCGCTGCAGGTGAGGCCTGTATCGAGAATGGCGACGCCTACCGGGTAGTAGGCGTCGATCCGATTGTGATGGTACGTGAATGCGAGAGGAGATCCCGGTTTAAGCGCTGCGGACATTCGGCAGAAGACCGCCGAGAGGCCGGCAGTAAAATGTGCAAGATCACGTCCCATGGTGACATTCCCAGTCAACTCGTTCGCGCTGCGGGTGGTATGATTGACAAAAGCGGCATCGTCGCTCCCGACAAGCCGACGGAGCCAGACGTAGCAGAAGTCCATGAGCTCCGCATATTGAACGTTTGCGAAGTAGGGGGGGTCCGTGAATACCGCATCGAGACTCGCACGACGAAGCCGCGCCTTGGTAGCACTCGCGCAGGTTAGCTGAACTCTACGGGAGCGACTGTTCCCCCGGCTTTCTCCAATCCATTCACCTGCGATCGGTACTTGAATTTTTCTACCTTTTTGATAGAAGATCTCGAAGGGTTCGTCACAGAATTGCTTGGCGCGAATAAATTTCTGTACGATGTTCGACCATCCACCGCTGCCAACGTTCGCCCCGGATCGCCAATGACGGATCCCGAGGAGGTTTGACTCGCACTGGACGAGACCTACGGGAAAACCGTGAACCGAGAAGATGTCGAGAGACTTCAAAGCTGAGACGTCGTAACGGCAGAGCATGTTCTGGTAGCGCAAGAGGTCCGAGAGGTTCGTGGCAAGGGCGTGGCGAACCTTGTCATCGGCTTGCTCCGAGATCTCCCTGCAGAGATGTTCCAGACCAAAGATCTGTCGATCGTTGAACATCTCGTGATAGCTTTTGTACCCCCATCGATGTAGTCGGTCGGTTTCGTCACCACGGGGAATCGTGTTCGTAGGGACAAAGCGTGGCTCTAATGACTGCCATTTCTTGGTAATCTCGGTGAGCCTTCTCTTGTCGGTCGAGTCGGGAACTTTGAAGAAGCGACCCCGGTGATTTGGCTTACAATGCCAGCACTGGTACTCGATAGCGAACATGCGATGGTCGGGTGGCCCCGATTCCGGATCCGCATAGGTATTGGCCTCGCCACATCGGGGGCAGCTACAGTTGTTGCGCCGTGCGGGTCCGTCAAGGAGTAGGGTCACTCCGCAATCGCGGCAGCTCCCAGGCTTCTGCCTATCGTCAACTTCGTTGAGTTGGCCACAAGAATGGCAAATCAGGACGTCGGTGGGGTGCCTTCCTCGGCGCGCCCCCCATGAAAGGATCCGCAATCTTGAGGCCTCGGAAGTCGTGGGCACGAAAGTAGGCGTCCGGAAGCGGCGAAGCCGCGAACTCGGAGAGCAGAAGAGCTCGAAAGAGCGTCCCGGGCCGGCGGGCGAACCACTTGTGAACTCCGATGATCGGCCTGTAGTTCTGTTGGATCTGCTTCTCCTTGAGCGCCAGCCGCGAGACGAAGGGCACGTCGAAGGCGCGCTCGATGCCGCCCGGCCCTGCGGTCTCAGGCGGCGGATCTGTCTTCTCAGAGAACAGTGGCAGTTGGAGGAAAGCGCTCGGAGTCGTGCTCATCGGGTGCGGAGCCTACCATGCTTGACGTCCAACTTGATCTCGCTCTACTGTGGCACCCGATTCGATTCCCCGGCGGGCCGATCCCTGCCGCACCCGCACCGTCCACCAGTACAAGGTCTACGCGTCCAAGGTCCAGGCTCCCTGGGGCCCGTGCCCGGCCCGCGCTGCAGCGGCGAGCACGGACGAGCCCAAGGGGAGCCAGATCCGCAACTGGGAGACGACGACCGGCGACGAGCTGGCCCGGATCAGCTCCGCCGTCCAGAGCTGGCGGGCCGAGTCGAAGGCCAAGGTCGAGGCACGCACCTTCGCTTTGTCCACGGACGTCGCGGCGGAGGAGATCAACCGGAACCTGCTTTTCCGCCTCCACACTTTTCGGGCTCTCGACCTGCCCAAGGGACCGCAGGACTTCTCCCACGAGCCCCTCACTCCCGAGCAGATCTTCGCCCATGTCGTCGCCGGCGCGGCGGAGGAGAGCTCCGACCAGCCTCCGCCGTGGACCGCTCCGGATCGAGCGGATCGTCTCCTGCGGCCAGGCCCCGCCGCCGGGCTTCTGGTACGACCAGGACGAGGGCGAGTGGGTCCTGGTCCTGCGCGGCCGGGCGGGTCTGGAGATCGAGGGCCGCGACGGTATCTTCGAGATGGGCCCCGGCGACTACGCCGAGACCGGCGCCGACACGATGCCGTCCGACACCGGCGTCATCGCCTCCGCCCTCTTCCTGCCCTACTGGTTCTGGGGAGCGCTCTGCGGGGCGTTCTCGGTGACGGTCGTCGCCCTGGCCATCAAGGCCTACTGGCGGTAGGCGACCTCAACCCTCCTCGCGCAGATGAGGCTCGCCGACGGCGTTCATGGCCAGCCGAAGGCTTGACGGGCGAGGCCGGCGTCCTCCGGGTCGAGGTCGAGAGCCGCGACCAAGGCCTCGACCTCGGTGCGGACGTCCCCGCGAAATCCGGGACGGCCGAGAAGGACCTCCCGGGCGTCGTCGCCGCGGACCGCGTCGTGCTGAAGCGTCTGTAGGTGTGGGCGCCTCTCAGTACGCCAAATGCGGGGATCGATGCGCGGGGATCTGTCTCAGCTCGTCGGGGGGCGGATCCAATCGTTCTCGAGCCCTTCGACGACGTCGCCCGCGACGGCGAGCGCTCCGAGGGGCCGGCGGCAGCGCTCGGCGGTGCGCACCGCGCAGGATGGCGACCATCGGTGGTAGTCTACGGCCGTTCACCCAAGAAACCGCTGAGCAGACCGCGAGGCGACGACCGAGGAGGTCCCATGTCCAAGTTCTTCATCTCTCTCGCGACCGTGCTCCTGACGCTCGGCCCAGGCATCGCCGTGGCGCAGGCCGACGGGGCCACCTATCTCCACCTTTCCGACATCCACCTCGACCTGAGCGGCACCACGAGCGACACGGATCCGCAGCTCTGGGCGATCACCAAGGAGAAGCTGGCGTCGATCCTCGGTGGGTCCCACGGCGCCGTCTTCGTGATCTACACGGGCGATCTCCCCGGCCACTATGCCTGTCACACTCCCGACTGTGCCCTCGATCCGAGCCAGGTACCGGCTCATAACTCGAACGTCAAGGCGGTGCTTTCGGACCTCCACGATCTGGTGAGCGACGCCGGGATTCCGCTGCTCTACATGCCCGGCAACAACGATTCGCTCGCCGGCAACTATTTCTCGTTCACCGACCGCGCCGGCAAGACCCCCCTTTCCCTGGTGGCGGGTGACGGTTACCCCGCGGTCAACGCCTCCACAACCTGCGGCTCGCCGCCCTGCATGGTCACCGACCCCGATCCCGCTCTGGGCTTCTACAGCGCCCGCCCGGTGGACGGCCTGCGGGTGATCGCGCTCAACTCGATCATCCTCGGCCGCAAGTACTACGAAGTCGACGGGAACACCCAGCTCGACGCCGGTAACAAGCAGCTGGATTGGCTCGCCGGCGAGCTTGCCGACGCCCAGGGAAAGGAGAAGGTCCTGATCGCCATGCACATCCCGCCGGGCAAGGACGCCTACGCGGTCTCGCACGGCAAGACCGAAACCTGGATGTGGGCGCGCCACCCCGAGGGCGAGGGTGACCAACAACGCGACCACATGGAGCACTGGCTCGACCGCTTCCTCGACCTCATGACGGCACACCGCGACACGGTGATCGGCCTGGCCTACGGACATACCCACATGGACGAGCTACGCCGGCTCCATGACCGCGCGGGCGACGTGACCGAGGTCGCGGTCGCGGCGCCCGGGATCACCACCAACCACGGCAACAACCCGGGCTTCAAGGTGGTGACCTACGACGCGTCCACCAAGGAGATACTCGACTTCGTGACCCTCAATACGAAGCGGGGAAACAAGAGCTGGTGCGACGAGCAGTACGCTTTCTCGACGCTCTTCGACTGCGCCGGCGAGTCGATCTTTGCCTGCCTGACCAGCGACCGCTACAGCCACACCGCGGCCGTCGACAAGGTTATGGACGAGATCTATACCGTGATGAACGGGACGTCGTCGTACGAGACCCAGTCGGGAATCGAGGTCGAGTACGGGCAGTAGACCGGCGCCGAGTCATCAACCCGGCTCCGTCCTCCCAGGTAACGACCAAGTGGCGTTTGGCGGTCCTTTGCCGCGTCCCAAAAGCGTCCATTCCCGAAAGGAAAGTCTTTTGCCCGGCGCCACCGCTCGTGGCGCTCGATTCCGCAGCCAGCTAATTCTGCGGCTCTTCCTCTTGGACGCTCCATTCAGTCTTCGACAACCTCTTCCGGAGAAGCGGCGGTCCCCGCCTTCAAGAGCCAACGCTCCAGGGTGGCGAGCTCCGTCGTGCTCAGGATCCGGCGACGGAGGGCGCCGCCGGGGTGCAGACCCCGCCCCGCGAGGACCGTCAGGATCGCCTCCGCTTTCCCCTTGACTTCCCCCTCAGCCCGGATTTCCCGGATCACCGGATTCCCCTTGGCGGCGAGGGCTCGGGCCACCGTGTCGTCGGCGGACGCCGCGTCGAGGATCGCCCCAACCGGCATCGGCTCGGCCAGACTCGGATGGGAGATCTTGGCGTCCGCGGCCAGCTCCACCCAACGACCCTTTTCCTTTTTCCCCTCATCCGGCACCCACTCGGCGACCTGGCGCTTCTTCACGAAGACCGCGAACACACGGTCGACGCCCCGCTTGAGCATCGTTTGGGCTTTGCGGGTCACCGCGGCCTTCTTCTGCTCGGAGACGATCTCGAAAGCCAGCTCCTCGCGATAACGCGAACCGGTGCTCGGGTCGGTTCCGTCGCGCACCACGGAGCTGTCGCTCGCGAAGTCGCCCAACCGGTCGTGGCGGGTCAGGAGGTCGGTCGCGACCCGGTAGCCCGGTGCCAGGTGGGCCCGCAGCAGATAGTCGAGGTCGCCGTTCTGGACGGCGTGCGGGAGCTCGGCGGGAACGTCTGCAGGATCTCGCCGTCGATCATCTCGCGGCGCTCGACCTCAGGACGTATCTCGTGCTCATCGACGCGTAGACGGCGACGAGGGTGCGGAGCGTCGCGGCACGCCGGCAACTCGTAGGAGGGAGCCGAGACGGCGGCACCCGGCGCGTGGACTCGGTAGGGAGGGCGGTTCTCATCCACGTCGACAGGATACCACACACCGCTTCATCGACAAGACGGCATGACGACTCGGAACGGTGGTCGGCTTCGTCGGAATACGCAGGAGGGGGGGGTGATCGTCAAGATGGAGTGCAGCGTCGGGATCGACCAGCGGATCGTCGACGACGAAGAAGGGCGGCACCTCTTCGGGGCCGTAGAAGCCCGGCACGTAGAGTCTCTAGCTGGTAGTCTAGAGGCCATGAGCCTGACTCGTCGGACCTCATGGACCCTTGTCGCTGCCTTTGGGTTTGCCCTTGTGGTGGCGATCCAGGATAGTCCTGAGGCCGGAGGGAGCGGCGTCGTCCCACGGCCGGAGCTGCCGGCCGGCGACGTCCCCGAGGTCGACACCGCCGTTTTTGCCGTCGGGTGATTCTGGGGCGGTGACTCCCGGTTCGGGGGTCTCGACGGTGTCCTCGCCACCCGGGTCGGCTACGGGGGCGGGGATCACCGCGATCCCACCTACCACGACGTCGGGGACCACATGGAAGCCGTCGAGGTGACTTTCGACCCGCGGCGGATCTCCTACGAGGAGCTCCTCGACGAGTACTGGGGGAGCTTCCCGACCTGGCTTCCTCCCGGCCCCGGCCGGGTGCGTACGGCGGTCATCACTCGCGGTGAGACGCAGCAGGCGACCGTCGAGGCGGCAAAGGGTGAGCGCGAGCGCAGGACGGGCGATCCGGTTTACGTCGAGATCCTCCCCGACGCCGCCTTCTACCCGGCGGAGCGCCTGCACCAGAAGTTCTACCTCCAGCGTTCCCGGGCCGAGCTGGTTCGTGAGCTCGCCCAGGGCTGGGACGGCGACGTCGAGGCATTCCTCGCTTCGACCGTCGCGGCCCGGTTGAACGCCTATCTCAAGGGCATGGCCGGCGAGGAGGCGCTCACCGAGGTGGCGCGCGAGGTGGGCTGGGACATCGAGGTGCTGCGCGCTCGGATGTGCACCGAGCCGCCATGAATCAAGATCGGAGCGAAGGATTCGGCGGCGTGCCGCATCTATAGGGAGTGACGGGCCCCGGAACCGTGTAGGGGACGGTGGACCCGAGGAACCCAGAAACAGCGGAGACGAGCCATGAGAACACGAGGTCCCAAACAGCTGTACTGCCTTGCGCTGTCGGCGCTGCTTTTCCTGCCGGCGGTGCCGGCGCTTGCCGAGGGCGAAAGCTTCGAGCTCCATCTGGAGGAGGCTCTCGCCTTGCAGGGTGCCGGCCTGCTCCTCGACGAGATCGAGGCCATGGACGGCTCCACCGAGCTCGAGCCGACACCGGAGACGAATCTCACCGAGGTCCGCCTGGAGAGCCTCCCGGAGACCTCCGCGAGAATGGCCGAGCAGGCGGCGGAAGACGACATGGCGGCGGAGGCGAAGCCGAAGGGGTTCGGCCGTTGGCTCAAGAAGCATTGGTACGTCCCGGTCCTCGTCGCGGTCGCCATCGGAGTCGTCGTCGTGGACGACGACGACGACGGCGAGGAAGACGACGACTGAGAAGCGGCGTCTCAAGACGAGCCGGGCAATCGGTGCTAGCCTCCGCGGCGAGGAACGCGGAGGATCCATTCGTGCTGGCGAGCTTCAGTCTTCGCCGTGGGGTGATTCTGGGGCGGAGCGCCTGCACCTCCTTCAGGAGGACTGCGCACGCAGCTCGAGCACGCCCCGAAACGAGTCGCGGTACGCCCAGGCCAGGAACACCTCCAAGACGACGAGGACGATCCCGACGGCAATGCCTGCCGGATCGAGGAAGGCATGGAAGAGAAGGATGTTGACGATGATCGGTGCCAGCAGCGTCAGGGCGAGAGGTACCAGGAAACCCGTCATCAGGAGAAGCCCGCAGACGATGTCGACGACCTTCATGAACGGGAAGAGGTAGCCGCTCCCCACCAGCGCACCGAGGAAGGCCCCCGCCTTTTCCGAGGGCTCCGGCTGCGGCAGGAACGGCACGAAGTAGTTAATCCCGAAGACGACGAAGATCAGCCCGAGCAGAATCCTGGCGATCAAGACGGCTTTGTCCATGACTTTTTCCTTCCGGTTCCGGGTTGTAGGGTGTGTGTATCGTATCGTAGCCCAAGCTCGGCCGTCGTCTCAAGACCTGGCCGGTGGCCCGGGTTCGGATTCCGCGCCCGCAGGCTGCAGCCGATGAGGCTAGAATGAGTAGCTGACGCCGCGCTGCGATCGTGGCGATCGCCGTTGCGCGATCGATTGCCAACCTACGCCGGCAAACGCGGAGGGTAAATTCGGTGCAGGCAAGCTTCATCGACATCCTGGTCTTCGCTTGGCGCGCCCTTTCGGGGCATCGTCTCCGTACGGGCTTGAGCCTCCTGGGCATGACGATCGGCGTCGCCGCCGTCATCGTCCTGACCGCGCTCGGCGAGGGGGCGCGGCTCTATGTGACCGGCCAGTTCACGAACCTCGGCTCGAACCTCGTCATCGTCGTCCCCGGCAGGAACGAGACCACGGGCGCTGTGCCCGGGGTCGGGGGAGTGGCGAACGACCTGACGCTCGACGACGCCCGCGCCGTGAAGCGCCGAGTCCGCCAGATCCGGCGCATCGCCCCGATCACCGTCGCCACCGAGACCGTCTCCGCCAGGCGGCGATCCGCCGGACGGCGCCACCGCCAGGTGGCGGTCATCGGCACCACCCGGGACTACTTCACGATCCGCCAGCTGCCCGTCGCCCGCGGCGAGCCCCTGCCCGAGGGCGACCTCGGACGTGCCGCGCCGGTCGTCGTCCTCGGTGCCGAGACGGCCCGCGAGCTCTTCGGACAGGGCGAGGCGATCGGCGCCGTCGTGCGGGTTGGCTCCTGGCGGATGCGTGTGGTCGGCGTCCTGGAGTCGAAGGGCGTCCAACTGGGTGTCGACCTGGACGACCTGGTGATCGTCCCCGTGGCGACGGCGATGCGGATGTTCAACATCCGCTCGCTCTTTCGCCTCATCGGCCAGGTCGACTCTCCGGCGGAGCTCGACGCGGCCCGCGACGGCATCCTCGAAGTCCTTGCCGAGCGCCACGGCGAGGAAGACGTCACCTGCTTGACCCAGGACGCCGTCGTCTCGACGCTGTCGTCGATCTTAAACGCCCTGACCGCAGCGATCGGCGCGATCGGCGCGGTCTCGCTTTCCGTCGCCGGCATCGGCATCATGAACGTGATGCTGGTCTCGGTCTCGGAGCGTACGGCCGAGGTGGGCCTCTTGAAGGCCCTGGGCGCTTACCGCCGGCAGATCCTCGCCGTTTTCCTCACCGAGGCGGCGCTCCTCTCGACAGCCGGCGGCGCGCTGGGGCTCGCCGTCGGCTGGGCGGCGGTCCAGGTCATCGTCGCGGTCTATCCGGCGATGCCGGCGCGTCCGCCGGTGTGGGCCGTCGTCGCGGCGGCGGCCGTGTCGATCGGGATGGGGCTCGTCTTCGGCGTCCTGCCGGCGCGCCTCGCCACGGACCTCGATCCGGTGGCGGCTCTGGGGAGGGGGCTGAGATGGCTCAGGGCGACGGCGGCAGCCGGCAGGGCCTGCTCGCGCTTGCGGGCGGTGCCCTCGTCGGACATCCCCTGCGCTCGTTCCTCTCCATGCTCGGCATCGCCGCCGGCGTCTCCTCAGTGATCCTTCTCACCTCGGTCGGCGAAGGGACGCGCTCCTACGTCCTCTCGCAGTTCACCCAGTTCGGCACCCACATCCTGGTGGTCTCACCCGGCAAGTCGAAGACGGTGGGCCTGCCCGGCGTGCTCGGCGGGACGACCCATCCTCTGTCGATCGACGACGCGGTCGCCATTGAGCGGCTCGGCGACGTCGAGGCCGTGGTGCCCCTCGCCTTCGGTCAGGCGCGGGTGGAAGCCGGGAACCGCGGACGCAGCGTCATCATCTACGGCGTCACGCCGTCGTTGCCCGAGGTCTGGAAGTTCCGCGTCCGCCAGGGTTCTTTTTGGCCGGCGGGCGATCCCCAGCGTGCCTCCTCCTACGTCGTCCTGGGACCGACTCTAAAGCGCGAGCTCTTTGACGATGGCGACGCCCTGGGCCAGTTCGTTCGCATCGCCGGCCGGCGTTTTCGCGTCATCGGCATCATGGAGCCGAAGGGCCGCCTCCTCGGCATCGACCTGGGCGACACGGCCTACGTGCCGGTGGCGGCGACGATGCAGGTCTTCAACCTGCGCGAGCTGACCGAGATCGACGTCCTCTACGGCGCCTCGGTGTCGCCACGACACGTCGAGCGCTCCATCACGGCGCTGTTGACCCACCGTCACGACGGCAACGAGGACTTCACGATCCTCACCCAGGAGGCCATGCTCGAGGTCTTCGGCAACGTCATGGACGTCATCACCATGTCGGTGGGGGCGATCGCCGGAGTGTCGCTCCTCGTGGGGGCGATCGGCATCCTGACGATGATGTGGATCGCCGTCGGCGAGCGGACGGCGGAGATCGGGCTCCTGCGCTCGATCGGCGCCACGCGGGGGCAGGTGCAATTCCTCTTCCTCGCCGAGGCCGCGGCGCTGGCGATCGTCGGCGGGGCGCTCGGGGTGGCGGTGGGGATGGGGATCTGCGGTGTGCTGGTGACGGCGATCCCCGCCCTGCCGATCAAGACGCCGCTCTCGTTCGTCGCGGCGGCACTTGGGGTAAGCTTTGTGACCGGCCTCGCCTCGGGGGTGCTGCCGGCGCGCCGCGCCGCGGCGCTCGATCCGATCGAGGCGCTGCGGGCGGAATAGGCAGGTAGGGGCGCACGGCCGTGCGCCCCTACAAAGCTCCTAGTGGGCGTGCTCCGCGGGGAACGAACGCGGCGGGGCGCCGGTGTAGATCTGGCGCGGACGGTTGATTCGCCCGTGCTCGTCCTCCCGCAGCTCCTTCCACTGGGCGATCCATCCCGGCAGGCGGCCGAGGGCGAACATGACCGTGAACATCTGGGTCGGGATGCCCATGGCGCGGTAGATGATGCCGGAGTAGAAGTCGACGTTGGGGTAGAGCTTGCGCTGGATGAAGAAGTCGTCTTCGAGGGCGATTCGCTCGAGGTTCTTGGCGATGTCGAGCAACGGGTCCTCGACGCCGAGCTCGTTCAGAACGTCGGCCGCCACTTCCTTCAGGAGCTGCGCCCGCGGGTCGAAGTTCTTGTAGACCCGGTGGCCGAAGCCCATGAGCTTGAATCCGGAGCTCTTGTCTTTGGCCATGGCGACGTACTTCTGGTAGTCGGAGCCGTCCTGGCGGATCTTCTCGAGCATCTCGATGACCTTCTGGTTGGCGCCGCCGTGGAGCGGTCCCCAGAGGGCGCAGATGCCGGCCGAGATCGAGGCGAAGAGGTTGGCCTGCGAGGAGCCGACCATGCGCACCGTCGACGTCGAACAGTTCTGCTCGTGGTCGGCGTGGAGGATCAAGAGGAGGTTCAAGGCCCGCTCCAGGACCGGCGAGACCTGGTAGGGCTCCGCCGGCACCGCGAACGTCATGCGCAGGAAGTCGGCGCAGTAGGAGAGGTCGTTCTCCGGGTAGATGAAGGGCTGGCCGATCGACTTCTTGAAGGAGAACGCGGCGATCGTCTTCGCCTTGGCGAGGAGCCGGACGACGTTCAAGTCGAGGTCGTCCGCCGCCTCCGGGTAGTAGGTGGAGAGCGAGGCGATCATCGCCGAGAGGATCGCCATCGGATGGGCCGGGGAGGCGAAGCCCTCGAAGAACTTCTTCATGTCCTCGTGGATCATCGAGTGGTGGGTGAGCTGGAAGCGGAAGTCGTCGAGCTCAACCTGGCTCGGCAGGTGCCCCCAGATCAGGAGATAGGCGACCTCGGTGAACAGGCAATTCCTGGCGAGCTCCGCGATGTCGTAGCCGCGGTAGCGCAGGATCCCCTTTTCACCGTTGATGAAGGTGATGCCGCTCAAGCACGATCCGGTGTTGCCGTAGCCCGGGTCGAGGGCGATCGCGCCCGTCTGGGCCCGTAGCTTCGACATGTCGATCCCGATCTCGCCCTCGGAGCCCTCAATGACGGGAAGATCGATCTCGTCGCCGTTGAGAATGAGTCTTGCTGGCTTCATGACTGTACTCCTGGACTCTAGCTAGGTCGTTTATTATCCCGGGGATTTCGCGCCGGCGCGCCCGGGTTCGATGCAGTGTCTGACCCCCCTACTTCACCGTAACGCCAAGGGCCGGCGCCAGGAAACACGCCAAGCGGTAGGCGGCGGCCGAGACGGCCCTACCTGGGGGGGTAGCCGGTCGCCACCCCGTCGGGGCGAGGCTTGAAAGCAGCCGTGAAGCGGGGTGGAGGCGGGGCAGGTCGGGCCTGCAATGCGGTAGGATCGCCAGATGCTGAGTGAAGAAGAGCTCCTCAGAAAAATCCGTGACGGCGAAGACGACGCTTTCGACGTCTTCGTCGCGCGTTACGGCCGACGGCTCCTGGCCTTCGGGATGCGCATGTGCGGCGGCCACCGCGAGGACGCCGAGGACGTCTTCCAGGAGACGCTCTTAAAGGCCTACCAGGGTCTGGAAGCGATCCGCGATCCGGGGGCCGTCCGGACGTGGCTTTTCCGGGTGGCTTCGAACCAATGCCTGATGAAGCGGCGCAAGGAGAAACCGGAGCGCGAGGTGCCCTTGAGCTTCGACGGCGCCGAGGCCGACGTCGACTTCGCCGCGCCGATCGAGATCGCCGACTGGTCGCACCGGCCCGACGACGACGCCGAGCAGGCGGAGCTGCACGCGGTGCTGGACGGGGCGATCTCGGGGCTGGCGCCCGAGCTCAGGATCGTCGTCTTGTTGCGCGACGTGGAGGGCCTCTCCACCAAGGAGACCGCCGAATCCCTGCACCTCGGGGCCTCGGCGGTCAAGATGCGCCTCCACCGCGGCCGTATGGCGCTGCGCGAGCGCCTGGCGAGCTATCACCAGCAGGCTGCCTAGGATGGCGGGCAAGAAGACCAAGAACGAAGCCCTCGCGGCCATGGACCCGGAGAGCCGGCAGCGGTTCTGCCGCCAGGTCCTGGAGGGCCTCTCCGACCTGGTGGAAGGCGAGGCCCCGGAGGATTTCTGCCGCCAGGTCGACGAGGTCCTCGGCGACTGCGGGCCCTACCTCGCCCTGCGCAACACCCTGGAGGCGACGATCGAGCTGACCCGTACCCTGGGCGAGGACGACGCTTTGCCGGAGGTCGTCCTCGACGAGGCCGCCTTCGCACGCTGTGTCGAGCGCGTCCGCTTGGGGCTCAGGAAGTAGGACGGCCTTCTGATGAAGAACACGATATTAGCGTTTCTGCTGGCCGGCGCGCTGGCACCGGCCGCGTTCGGTTTCAACCCCGAAGAGCTCTGGCGGGCCTGGCCCGAAGAACGCTTTGTCAAGACGCCGGCGCCCTGTCTGCGTCCGGCAGAGCTCGCCGAGAGCCTACGCGCGTTGGCCAAGCGTCATCCGGAACGGCTGCGTCTCGAGGAGGCCGGCCGCTCCTTCGAGGGACGCCCCATCCACCTCCTCACCCTGGGACGGGGACCGCGCAAGGTCCTCCTGTGGTCGCAGATGCACGGCGACGAGCCGTCGGCGACGCCGGCGCTGCTTGACGTCGCGGACTTTCTGCTGTCGCGCGGCGAGGACGGCGACGTCGAGTCGATCCTCGACGGCGTGACGCTTCTCATGGTCCCGATGCTCAACCCCGACGGCGCGGAGCTCTACGCGCGCCGCAACGCCCAGTCGATCGACGTCAACCGCGACGCCTTGAACCTTGCGACTCCGGAAGGGCGGCTCCTGAAGCGCCTTCGCGACGAGCACGAGCCGTTCCTGGGCTTTAATCTCCACGACCAGAACCGGCGGACGGCCGCCGGCGACACCGGGCGGCTGGCGACGATCGCCGTGCTGGCCGTCGCCGGGGACCCGCAGGGAACCGTCACGCCGGGCCGTCGGCGGGCGAAACGCGCCTGTACGGCCATCGTCGAGACGCTGGCGCCGTTCAATCCAGGCGGCACGGCGCGCTACGACGAGGACTGGAGCCCGCGGGCTTTCGGCGACAACCTGACCGCCTGGGGGACGCCGGTCGTGCTGATCGAGAGCGGCGGCCTGCCGCCGGGTCACGGCTTCGCCGAGCTCAGCCGGCTCAACTTCGTGGCGCTCCTCACCGTCCTGCGCGAGCTGGTCCGCGATGACCTGGCCGGCTACGACCCCGAGGTCTACGACCAGCTGCCGCGAAATACGTCCGACGCCTGGGTCGACGTCGTGGTGCGCGGCGGCTCGATCCTCCGGCCGGGGTCGCCCGCAGCGTACCGGGCGGATCTGGCCTTCAACCTGCCGCTCGACGAGCGTGCGGCGGCGGGTTGCCCGACTTCCGCGAGCGGACCTTCGCGGGTGGTCGAGATCGGCGACGGACGTTTCCTCGCCGCGGGCCACGAGGTCGACGCCGGCAGACGGCTCCTGGTACCGCCGTTCGTGGCCGGGATCCGCGGCTACTCGGCCCGCCGCTGGCTCGACGCCGACACCCTGGTGGACCTGGCGCGCCTTGGCGTCGGCACGGTACACTGGAGGGTCGCCGCGCGGCGCCTGGCGAAAGCGCGGGAGACGGCACGGGAGCTGAACGGCGGTGGACGAGCCCGTATCGATGTCGTTGCCCACCCTTCGCCCGAGCCCTGGCTCGTGCTGACGGGTCCCCCGTCCACACCGGCCTCTCCGTCCCTGGCGGACGTCGTGGCGGCCCTCGCCGGCAAGCGCCGGCCGGTCGAGGTCGAGAGTCCGGGGCACCTGTGGCCTTCCGGTCCAGGCTTGCGCAAGGACCGGCCCGCCTCCTTTCTTCTCGTCACGCCGGGGGCGTGGGACAATCTCCGGACTACGCGGCTCGACGCGGTCTGGATCGACGGCGTCGAAGTGGAGCCGAAGCCATGACCAGGAAAACCGAAATCGCAAGGAGGCCCTCTTGAAGACGATCGGACTGCTCGGCGGTATGAGCTGGGAATCGACGGTGCCCTACTACCGTCTGATCAATCAGGGCGTCAGCCGCCGGCTCGGGTCCCTTCACTCGGCGAAGATCCTGCTCTACAGCTTCGACTTCGAAGAGATCGAGAAGCTCCAGCACGCGGGACGTTGGGAGGAGGCAGGGGAAGCTCTCGCCGAGGCCGCTGCCGGGCTGGAGCGGGCTGGCGCGGAGCTCCTTCTTATCTGCACGAACACGATGCACAAGGTCTTCGCCCAGGTCGAGGACGCCGTCGCCATTCCGCTGCTCCATATCGCGGACCCTACAGCCGAGGCCGTCCAGGCAGCGGGGCTCGGCACCGTGGCGCTTCTCGGCACACGGTTCACGATGGAGGGCGACTTCTACCGCGGACGCCTCGCCGACGTCCACGGCCTCGACGTGTTGACCCCTGAGAAGGCCGACCGCGAGGAGGTCCACCGGGTGATCTACGAGGAGCTTTGCCTGGGAACGATCCGTGGCGACTCGCGGCGGCGCTTCGTCGAGATCATCGCCGGGCTCGTCGAGCGTGGCGCCGAGGGCGTCGTCCTGGGGTGTACCGAGATCGGGCTCCTGATCGGTGCCGGGGACGTCGCGGTGCCGAGGTTCGACACCACGGAGCTCCACGCCGGAAAGGCCGTCGAGATGGCCTTGGGGAAGTAATCCCGGACGACGGCACCTTGATCCTCCACCTGGAGAAGATCGGCGGCCGTCTGATCTTGGACATCCCGCCCTATCGTGCCGGAGATACACCGCGGGGATATGGAGTTCTCCATGATGGTGGCTTCTTCCGCTCCCTGGTCTTCAGGGCTGCGCTGAACAAGCACCAAGCGGGGTGGGGCACCTCGGCGGACTTGGCGCTCGCGACGGATTCACCGTCGGAGGGGGTTTCTTGGGCCTTGCCAGGCTCCGGCACCCGGGTCGCCGCCGGGCGGCGGGCATGTCAATACCCTATGCGGTGCCTGGAGTGCTGGGAGCGCAGGCGTCCCGCCTGCAGTGTCTGGAAGCGCTGGGACGGGCCGACGTCGACGACGAACAGCTCCTGAGTGCCTCCTCCCGAAGAGGCCGCTCCCGCGAAGCCCTCTCGTTGGGCGCGGCTAGCCGGCTTGACGCTTCTTCGTCCCGAAGGGACGGCATCGTTCAGAGCTGGGTTTCAACCGAGGGCGGCACCGAAGACAAGGGCAACGTGAGCCACGCTGGAACGTCTGAGGTCCTTCCAGCCTTGACGCTCCGCGGAACGGTCATCGCCCCCTTGCCCTTGCCACCCATGGACCGGACCCCGGACGCGCTTCGCGCGGGTGTGGCGCTCCGCGCCGGCGCGCTCCGCGCGCAAGAACCTCGCGCTCCGCGCGAAGGCGCTCCGCGCCTTACTTGCCTGGGCTCCGCCCTGGCTTTCCCTGACCTCGGGCAAGGCGGAAGCCGAGGCTGCCCCAGCGGTCCGAGGGGTCGCTCGGGTAGCGGTACGCGGCGCGTCCGTCGCGCGCGTCCGAGCCCCACGAACCACCGCGGCGGACCCGGCCCGAGCCCTCCTGCACGAACGGATCCGTTTGCGCCTCCGTCGGATATTTCGCATAGGCGTCGCCGCACCATTCCCAGACGTTTCCCAACATGTCGAACAGGCCCCAGTCGTTCGGCTTCTTCCCGCGTACGGGATGGGTCCGATTCCCGCTGTTGGCGTCGTACCAGGCAATCGGATCCAGCTGCGGACTGTGCCCTTCGATCGTGATCTCGCCCGTATAAAGCGCCGTGTCACGGCCGGCCCGGACCGCACGCTCCCATTCCGCCTCGGTCGGCAGGCGGTAGCCTGGGCCGTTCAGCTCTTTCAGCCCGACCTTCTTACACTCGTATCCCGACTCTCCCGGTGTACCCGTACAGTCCAGCTCATAGCATTTCTCCAGGCCCGCCATCTCCGACAGGCGGTTCGCGAACGCCACCGCGTCGTACCAGCTGACCCTTTCCACCGGACAGCCATTGCCACCCTCCGAGAAGTGCGACGGATTGTTCCCCATCACCTGCCGCCACTGCCCCTGCGTCACCGGCGTCTCCCCAAGCCAGAAGCCTCGAGTCAGCTCGACCTCGTGCGGGATCTCGTCGTCATAGCGGCCCGGCTCGTCCTCGGGGCTGCCCATGCGGAACCGCCCGGCGGGGACGTGACGGAACCGCATACCGAGCGGTCCTTCGTCCACCTCGCCCGGTGACGTCGCAGGCTCGGAAGACGGCAGCTCCTCCTCCACGCCGGCGTCGGCCGACCAGGCTCCGTCCAGGGCCTCGCAAAGCTCCCTTACCGACGCGAAACGCTCCTCCGGCCCGAAAGCCGTCGCCCGGGTCAACGCCTGTCGCAGGGCCTCGCCCTGCGGCAGGTCGGCGATCACCCGTGCCGGGTCGCGGTAGTAGATGGACGGCAACCGCCCGTCGAGCAGCACGAAGACCGCCGTCGAGGCGAGCGAGTAGACGTCGGCCCGCACGCCGGCCTTGGCCGCCGTGTCGAGGGCTTCGGGGGCGGCGAACTGGAGCGTCCCCAGCATGGCCCGCGTCGCCGTGAAGCCGGTCGTGTCGTCGGCCCGGACGAGGTCGAAGTCGGTCAGCTTGGCGACGCCGGCGCCGTCGAGGAGCACGTTCGACGGCTTGACGTCGCGATGGACGACACCTCGCCCATGGGCAAAGGCGAGCGCCTCGCCCACCTGGCGGAGCACCGCGAGCCGCGCCGTCCGCGTCAATCGTCCGGCACGGACGGCCTGCTCGAGGTTCGGACCGGGGACGTGCTCCATGACGAAGAAGAGCCAGCCGTCGTCCTCGTGCTCGTCCCCGAGGACGGCGACGACGTTGGGATGGCGCAGCTCGGCCATCTTGCGCGCGCCGCGGAAGAAACGATCGCGGCGGCTTCGGTCCTGGGCGTGGTGGGAGTGCAGGACCTTGAGCGCCACGACGCGTTCCTGCCCGGCGTCCCAGGCCTTCCAGACGGTGGCGAAGCCGCCCTGACCGACCGCTTCGTCGAGCTCGAAGCGGCCGTCGGCGAGCAGGTCGCCGGGATGGAGGATCGGTCCGCGGCGCAGCAGGCGGCGGACGTCCTTGATCTCGTCGAGGACGGCGGTGACGTCGTCGCCGGCGAGGGTCAGCTCCTTCTTGCGCTGGTAGAGCTGCTTCAGGTGGCGGGTGTGGCGTTCGCTTTCGGCGTCGCGGGGCGGTGGGGCCGCCGGCGGCTCGACCGAAAGCTCGCGGATCCTCTCCTCCGCCTCCTGGATCTGCTTGCGGACGGTGTGCTTCTGGGCCGGATCCGAGAGGCGAGCCTCTTCCTTGAGCAGGAAGCCCAGCTTCTCCTGCCACTCCGCGGCGGCGTCGGCTTGGGGCGTCGGGTCGGGCATGGAAAGGAATTCTACACGGGCGAACCTCAAGACTTCGGACGACGAAACGGGATAACCTTCCCGCCGCGCAGCCGCCGGCCGACGAAAGCCGAGGTCCAGGAGACGACGACCGGCACGTCGACGCCCGCCTGCCGGCGGATCAGGCCGCCGCGCAGGAAAGCCGGCGTCCCCTCCGGGGGCTCGCGGACCGCGCGGCGGACCTCCTCGGGCGACACCAGGACCGCGGTCTCGCCGGCTTCCTCCAGGCGATCGAAGTAGCCCTCGCCGAGCTCGTGGTAACGAAGCGCCAGCGTCTGTAAGACGTCCTGGTCGTCGTCGTCACCGCAGCGCTCGACGAGATAGCGCTTCGTCACCCAGTCGACGCGTCCGACGAGGCTCCCCAGGTCGCCGGCCTTCAGGGCGTCCAAGACCTCGCCCCACAACCGGACCAGCTTCTCGGCCTCGAGCGAGGTCGCCTTCGACTCGCGCAGATAGGCCCTGGCGCGCTCCAGGTAGAAGCTCTGGAGCTCCAGGGCGTTGGTCGTACCGCCGCCGGCAAGCTCGAGGGGCGCTTTGAGCGACGGATCGGTGACGACGGCGTGCAGCGCCTCCACCGGACGGGCGAGCTGAGGCGCGTCGTCGAGGAAGCCGGACTCGACCATGTCGATGACGAGCGCCGTCGCTCCGATCTTCAGGTACTCGGCGACCTGTGCCCGGTTCGAATCGCCGGATCCGATCTGGAGACGCTGGCGTCGGCTGAAGAGCTGGCGCACCGGAGACAGCTGGAAGTTAAACGGCGCGCAGGCCATCTTGAGGAAGTTCCCCGTGTCGTAGATCGGACGGTCCTCCGGGAGGATCGTCCGGCGGATCACCCGGCGTACCGCGCCTCCCTTCTCGGAGAGCTCGAACCTGCCGTCCTCGTCGATGGCACCGGTCCCCGCCCAGACCGTACGGCTGACGAGAAAGGCGAGCAGGCCCCGGCGGAGGCGGCGGAAGGCGAAGAGCTCCAGCAGACGGCTCGTCGGCATCACCATCGGCCAGGTCGAGACGACGCTCAGCCAGAGCTGGAAGCGCCCGACGGCACCCTCG
Source organism: uncultured bacterium (assembly GCA_965371445.1). GTDB lineage: Bacteria > Acidobacteriota > Thermoanaerobaculia > Multivoradales > J023 > DASWIG01. The sequence continues at coordinate 45,805 of CBDUYN010000001.1, forward strand.
ATCCAGCGGTCGTCCTGGGAGACGCCCTCGAACCAACGCCGGCCGCTGGGAAAAAGAATCACCACCAGGAAGCTCACCAGGGCGAGGAGGAACACCAACACGATGACGAGATAGGTGACGAGCACTGAGACGGCAAGGACCGGCAGGAGCAGGAAGAGGCCGAGGCGCAGCAACGCCAGGGGCAGTCCCCTCGCGATCTCGGCCTCGTAGTTCTCCTGCGCGCCGTAGACGTTGCCCTCGGCGTCGCGGCTGTTTTTCAGCAGGCCCACCCGGCCGCGGACGCCGCGCCTGGTGAGCGCTTCCTCGGCCCCTTCCACGGCCTCGCGTAGCAAGAGCTCCTGGGCCCTCTGGTAGAGGAGAAGCTGGCCGGGGCCTCGACATTCCGGCGTCGCCCCTTCGATGAGCCCCCCTTGCAGGCAATGCGGCAGGAATTCGTAGTAGAAGGCTCCCCCGTTCTGGCAGAAGAACTGCTCACGGCCCGGAGCGCTCGATCCGGGCCGCGTCGCCACGAGGCGGGAGATGGATTCCCTCAGGGCGTGGAAAAGCGTCTCGTTGCCAGGATGGAAGTCGACGAGAGAGGAGAACCGGAACGCGTACTCGGTCTCGAGGCCCAGCAGACGTTCCAAGGGAGGGACGGCACGGCGGTCCATCGTCGGTGGCGGAGACGGCGGATCGGCAGCCGCCCGGCGCGAGGAGACCGAGACGCCGTCCTACTCGCCGCCTTCGGGAACGAGGGTTTCCTTGGGATAGGTCGCGGCGAGGCTCCGGGCGTCGTCGGCGACGTCCTGTAGGAGGGCCTCATGCCGGCGCGTCTTCTCGGTAAGGGGCTGCTCTTCGATTCGAACCGTTTGCTGTGTCTTCATGGCGTGTCTCCTTCCCTGTGCCCATCATAGCACGTTCGGATCGTGAGACAAGACAACGAGGAAGGCTCGGTCTAGAAAATCGCGCGCTCCGCCCGGCGGGCGATCCCCTGGAAGCCGAGCTGGTGGGCCTCGGCGGCGAGCTCGATCAGACGCAGGCGGCCCGCCGGGTCACCGGCCTTGAGCTCGATTTCTCCCAGGGCAAGACGCGCGGCGAGCGCGAGAGCGACGAGACGCTGTTCGGCCGCGTCTTCCCGGATCGCCTCGAGGTCCTTTCGAGCCGCGGCGACTTGGCCTTGGGCGGCTCGAAGCCGGGCGCCAAGGATGGCCGCCTCGAGGCGCAGGGAAGGGTTCTCGGTCTCGCCGAATCGTTCCAGGGCCTGCCCGGCCATCTCCGTCTCGCCGTCTTCGAGGAGCGCCGCGGCGAGCGAGACCAGGGCCCCTCTGGCGAGGTCCCGGCGACCGCCGTCGCGGAAGCTCTTCTCGGCCCGGTGGGCCAGCTCGCGCGCTTCGCGCGTGGCGCCGCGGGCGAGCGCCAGACGCACCTGCCAGAGCTCCGCTCGGGCGACACCCTCCTGCTCGCCGAGCGAGCGGCTCTTCATAAGAGCCAGGGCAAAGCTCTGCTCGGCTCCGTCGAGGTCGTCCTCGGCGAGGCGCAGCTCGCCCAGGCTCAGGTGATAAAAGCTCCACACGTACTCTTTCTTAAGCTCGGCGGCAAGGCGCTCGGCTGCGGCGAAAAGCTCCCGGGCAAGCGGCAGGCGCCCGGTGGCGACGGCTGAGCGCGCCTCGTAGCAATAGGTGTAGGGAATCATCTGCCGGTCGCCGATCGCCAGGTAGAGATCCCTCTCTTCCGCGGCCAGCTTTTCGGCGGCCACGGGGTCGAGCTGGACGCTCACCCAGGTCAAGGTGTCGAGCAGCGAGGCTTCCCGGTACCGGTCGCCAACCTCGCGAATGCTCCTGAGCGCCTCCTCCGCCATACGGCGGGCCTCCTCGAGTTGCCCCTGCATGTGGACCAGGTAGGCCAGATGGTTGGCGACGGTCGCGAGCTGCTTGCGGTCGCCGATCTCCTCGTGGATGGCGAAGGCTCGACGGTAAAGCTCCCCGGCCGTGTCGAGCTGCCCTTGATAGGTCACGACGGCCCCCATGGCGTCCAGGACCTGGGCGAGGCGGCCGCGGTCCCCGGCTTGCGAATAGATCGTCTTCGCTTCCTCGAGGGCCTCGAGGGCTTCCTCGAATCGGTTCTGGTGGTAGTAGCCCCAGCCGAGCTGCCACCGGGCCTCGGCGAAGAGCAGCCGCGCCTCCTGCTGCTCGGCTTTTTCGGCCGCCGCGAGCGCCGCCGCGACCTGGCGCTCGTAATCCGAGATCCAGTAGGCCGCCTCCACCTCGGCCAGGTCGACGCGTGCGTCCTGGGATGCCGTCGGGCTACGGCGGCGAATGTCCTCGACCGTCTCCAGGGCCTGCTCGCTGCCGCCGACGATGGTCTGGGCCCTCGCCAGGCGCAGGCCATGCTCGAGTTGGTCGGGGAAGAAATTCCACAGAGCGCGATAGGTTTCGATGGCCTGCAGCCACTCGCCGGCCGCCTCGCGGTAAAGGCCTTCGATCGTCAAGGTCTGCTCGCGCGGCAGCCCCTTGGCGAGGTCGAACGCGCGCCGGGCGCTCCGCGCCGCCTCGCGGTCGTAGCCCAGGGCCAGCCAGGCCTCGGCCAGGGCCGCGTGGGCCAGGGCGTAGGAGTCGTCGAGCTCGACCGTGCGGAGGAGAAGCTCTTTGGCGCCTGAAGCGTCGAGGCTGCGAAGCTTCTCCAGCCCCAGGGCGTAGAGGCGGGTCGCTTCTTGGCTCGTCGACAGCGTAGCCCGTACGGCCCGCGCCTCGGCCGGAGTCTTTATCTCGACGCCGATCTCACGGCGAAGCTCGGAGCCCAGACGCGAGACCACGTCGAAAAGCTCTGCTTCCAGCCCCGTCTCCTGAAGGGCTGCCAGCGTCTCGCCGCCGTCGGTTTCCTGGAGCCTCAGCTGGACTCGAAGCCGCGCTCCGGAGCGGGCATAGGAGCCCACCACGACGTACTCGGTGTTGAGGTTGCGGCCGACTTTCTCCAGCGTATCGGCGGCGAGGCTCTCCATCGTCTCCATGGCGAGCTCGCGTTTCATTCGCGCCACCTCTTCTCCCGACACCAGCCGGAGCTGCTCACCCACCGCGAGCTCCGTCGACAGGATCTCCGAGACGGCCGTCGAGATCCAGTCGATGTCCTGGCGGCCTGTCAAGTTCTGAAAGCCCAACACCGCCACCGAGTGGCGGGCCCCGGCACGGTTCTCCCGCAGCGTCTTGAGACCTGTTGCGACGGCCAGCGCCGCGAGCGCCAGCACCGCGAAGGCGAGGAGGAGGAGGCGCGGCGTGCGCTTCTTGCGCCCGACCCTCCAGGCCAGAGCCGAATCCGCCGGCGCCTGAAACACACTCGAGCCCTCGAGGCCGACCTCGAAGAGGCGAACCCCCTCGGCGACCCCGGTGAAGAAGTACTCCCCGTAGGCGCTCCAGGCCAGCTCCACTCCTTCTTCGCTACCGCGCAAGACCCGTTGGGAAAGGTCGTAGGCCGCCTGGGAAACGAGAATCTGGTCGCCTCGCGCCAGCTCCATGACGGCCAACGCGACCCGCCGGGTCAGCCCTTCCACCTCCAGGGGCCTGGCTCCCCGCCGGACGTCGCTCGGCGGGTTTTCGCGGAGAAGGACCTCGCCCACGTGGATCCCGGCGCGCGTCCTCAAGCCACCGAGCTCGGCGGAGGCCTCGGCCATCCGGTGCTCAAAGGCGACGGCGAAACGAACAGCGTCGGCCGGGCGCTCGAAGAGCAGCAGGAAGCTGTCGGCTTTTTCCACCTCCAACCCGCCGTAGGCTCTCAGGAGCTCGCGCACCAGTTGGTCGTGACGTGCCAGGGCCTCGAGAATCCCGGCCTCGCCGACGCGAGCCGCCAACTGTTCCCGGTCGCAGATTCCCAGATAGACGAGGGTGCGAATCGTGATCCCCTCGACCGTCGCCGAGCCCGGTGCGGCGCCGCGCGGCGCGGCGCGCAGGGCGTCGGCCACTGAAATCGACGCCGAAGACCGCGTCCCCAAGGCGCTCCGGCTCGCCGCGGAGGGCTCCGAGGTACCCTGGTACATCTCGCCGATCTGCTCCAGTGCCAAAGCCACCTCGAAGGCGCTTCCGGGACGCTTGTCGAGATCCTTTTCGAGCAGCTGGTCGACGACCTCCGAAAGCTCGATCGGCACGTCGGAGCGAAGCTCGGCGAGCGGCGTCTGGCGGTCGGTACAGATCCTCGCCAGGGTATGCACCATGCTGGTGCCTTCGAAAGGCGAGCCTCCGGCCAGGGCCTCGTAGAGAAGAGAGCCGAGAGAGAATAGATCGGTACGGTGATCGACGGCTTCGCCCTTGGCCTGCTCCGGGGACATCGCCCGGACCGTCCCCAGGATCTCTCCTTCGTCGGAGATCGCCGATTCGTCGGCGCCGGTGAAGACGATACGCTTGGCGAGGCCGAAGTCGAGGATCTTGAGCCGCCCTTCCGGAGTGAGCATGACGTTCTCGGTCTTCAAGTCCCGGTGCACGATGCCCTCGGCGTGTGCTGCCGAGAGCCCGGCACAGATGTCGCGGCCCACTCTCAGGGCTTGACGCCACCCGAGCGGCGAGCGTTCCAGGAGCTGACGCAGAGTCGCCCCCTCGACGAGCTCCATCACCACCCAGTCGCCGAGCTCGCTTTCCAGGACGTCGTAGACCTGGACGACCGACGGATGGTTCAAGCGAGCGATCGCCTTGGCCTCTCGCCGCAAGCGCTCTTTGGCCTTCGGGGAATCGGACTTCAAGCGCTTCAGGAGCTTGACCGCCACCCAGCGCTCCAGACGCTCGTCGAAGGCCCGATAGACCTCCCCCATGCCTCCCGAGCCGAGCCGCTCTTCTATGCGATAAGGGCCGATCCTCTCCGGGAGGTCGTCGTCATGGATCTCACTCACAACCCGAGGATCTTAGCACCGGCCGACCTGCCGGGAGCGGAGGGCAAGAAGCGGCCGACTTCATCCCCGACGACGAGACCCATCTCACGCTCCACCGCCTGGTGCCGCGCTGAAGCGCGCGTCGAGAGCCTCGTCGTCCACATAGGCCATCGCGGCGCGCAGCAGCTCGGGAGTGGCCTCGCGGCGCCAGGCGTTCTCGCTCAGGTGGCGTCGAAAAGCCCGCGCCCCCCGGCAGCCGAGGCAAAGGCCCAGGAGGACCCGGGTCACCCGCTGGAGCGGGGTGCCCTCGGCCATCGAGCGCTCCGCATAGCCGATCATCGCCTCCAGGACCTCGCGGCGCGAAGGCCCCACCGAGCGGTCACCGAAGAGCATGGCGTCGGCGGCGGCGAAGAGATAGGGGTCGTCGTAGGCGGCCCGGCCGATCATCACACCGTCGACGCTGGTGAGATGGCGGCGGGCCTCGTCGAGGCTCCGCACGCCACCGTTCACCTCGATCGTGAGCTGCGGCCGTTCGCGTTTCAGACGGCAGACGTCGTCGTGGCGCAGCGGCGGCACCTCCCGGTTCTGCTTCGGCGACAGGCCGGAGAGCCAGGCCTTGCGGGCATGGACGATGAACCGGTCGCAAGACGCCTCCGCCACCGTGTCGACGAAACCCAGCAGGTCTTCGTAGCGATCGTGCCGGTCGATGCCGATGCGGTGCTTGACCGTGACCGGAACCGCCACGGCGGCGCGCATCGCCGCCACCGCCTCGGCGACGCGGGAGGGCTCGGCCATGAGGCAGGCTCCGATGCGTCCCTGCCGCACTCGCGGACTCGGGCAACCGACGTTCAGGTTGACCTCGTCGTAGCCCATCTCGGCGGCGATCCTGGCACATTCGGCGAGCTTGGCCGGAGCGTCGCCGCCCAGCTGCAGGGCGAGCGGCCGTTCGGAAGGATCGAAAGCCAGGAGGTCGCGGCGCTTCCCTTCGAGGATTGCCCCGGTCGTCACCATCTCGGTGTAGAGCAGGGTGCGACGGGTGATCCGGCGCAGGAAGTAGCGGAAATGACGGTCCGTCCGGTCCATCATCGGCGCCGCCGAGAGCGTACGCACCTCGCCCCGCATCGCTTCCTCCCTCACGCGTAGCGCGAAGCCGTCGGGCCGCGGAGCCAGTCGCGCAGCTTGCGCTCGGCCTGGCGCAGCTCCGGCGAGTGCCGCTCCCGCCATCGGCGGATCTCGGGATACCCCTTCGACTCCTCGTCGACCAGATGGCGGGCAAACTCTCCGGAGCGGATCTCCTCGACGGCCTTCACCATTCGCTCCCGGGCCTCGTCGACCGGGCCGAGGGCCTGGTCCCAGTGGTGGGCGATGCCCGCCCTGCTGGCCCGGGAAGCGTGGGATTCGATCATGTCGTAGAGCCCCTCTTCGGCCACCGCGTCGAGCACCTGCCCCAGCTCCCCCGAGCCGCCCAGCTCCATCAACGCCACCTCTGCCGGGTAGCCGGCCTCGACCAGGGTCTCGAAAGCGAGCTCCAGGGCACGAAAGATCAGGGGATAAGTCACGTGCTCGGCGAAGTGGTCGAGCTCACACTCCTCGGCGAAGCTCGCCTCGACGGCGGCGCAACGCGTGATCCCCAGGGCGCTGGCGAGGCCCAGGAGGCGCCGCTCGGCCTTGCCGCTCGCATCGTGTCCGACGCCGACGAAGGCCGGCACCCCCCAGCCGTCGAGGTAGCGGCCGCGCAGGTAGAACCCGGCCATGCGCGGCGCCAGGAGCAGGAGGTCGACGTCGTGGGACGGCTCGATCAAGCCGTAGTGGATCGCGAACCCGTGAGCGAACACCAGAGCCGCCCCGGGCTTGAGGTTCCGGGCCACGTGCTGCTCGTAGACCGCCCCCTGCAGCTCGTCGGGGACGAGAAGCAAGACGATGGTGGCGCGGCGCGTCGCCTCGCCGAGGTCGTGGACCGGGAAGCCGTCTTCTTTCGCCCGGTGGCTGTGGCGGTCGAGGCGATTCCCGACGACCACCGTCACGCCCGAGTCGCGCAGGGTCAGGGCCTGGGCGCGCCCCTTCTCGCCATAGCCCAGGATTGCAACCGTCTCGCCCTCGAGCGCGCCCGCCGGGACGTCCTCATCGTAAAAGACTCGCGTCACCGCTTCCTCCGTCGGCTGCCGGAGCCTGGTGAGGGGACCGCTCCCGAAACGCACGATGCCATCGGGTGCTAATACCCGCCTCTCGGCCCGGGATGAACCCCGCGAGTATACGCCCTTTGCGGAGGCGTACGTCATTCGGCGGGGGAAATAGCCGGCACCCAGGAGCGCAGACGCTTGCCCAGGCGGACGAGGTACTCCGGCCCCGCCACCTCGAAAAAGTCGTTGTGGCCGGCTCCTTCGACCGGCCAGAGCTCCGTGCCCGGCGGTGCCGCGGAGTGGAGGCGCTCGCCTTCGGCGAACGGCACGATCTCGTCGCGGGTCCCGTGGACGAGAAGCACCGGACACCTCAGCTCCCCCACCCGGCGATGGCTCGGGAAATCCCCACGGCTCAGAAGGGCGGCAAGCGGGAGGAACGGATAGATCCGCAGAGCCATCGACGCAGTCGAGGAAAACGTCGACTGCAGGACCACCCCCGCCACCGGCCGCTCCACGGCCACCTTGAGCGCCACGGCGCCGCCCAGGCTCTCGCCGTAGAGGACGAGGCGCGCCGGCTCGACGCCGGAGGCGACCAGATGATCGTAGACCGCCAGGCCGTCACGGTAGACCTCCTCCTCGCTCGGACGGCCCTCGTTACCGCCGAACCCCGAGTAGTCGAAAAGGACGAACCGCACCCCCGTGCCGTGGACGATCTCCTCGAGGAGCGTCGCCCGGTAGGCGATGTTGCCGGCGTTGCCGTGAAAAAAAAGGACGACGGGGTCGCCGACGACCGGGTCGCGAGGCTGGGCGTCATAGGCCGCCAGCAAGCGGCCGTCATCGCGCTCGGCGCGGATCACGCGAACGTCCGCGAGGCCCTGCAACCAGGTCAGGCCGACCTCGGCCGTTGGCTCCCGGGCCGGGAAGAAGATCATCCGGTCGCGCAGGAGATAGAGCAGCACCGGGAGGGCGATCTCGATGGCGAGGACGATGAGCAGGAACCGAATCATGGCTTTCATGGCGAGTCTCGGGCGTTGCTGGGAGTGAAGAGGCCGCTGCGGGTATCCGCCGGCCGCGAGCTTTGCTATGATCCCTTGCGTACGAGGGAACCCTATGCGTCTAGTGACCCGCGGCGACCTTGATGGTCTCACATGTGCCGTTCTGATCGGCCTCCACGAACCTCTCGACGAGATCCTGCTCACCCATCCGCAGGTAGCCGCCGACGGCGAGGTCGAAGCGGGGCCGAACGACATCGTCGCCAACCTCCCCTACCTGCCGGGGTGCGCCATGTGGTTCGACCACCACCAGCACACCGCCACCGTAGCGGCACCTGACGTCAACTTCAAGGGTTCCTTCGGCGCCGCTGCATCGGCGGCGCGCCTGGTCTACGAGTACTACGGCGGCCGGGAGGCCCTCGGAGAGTTCGACGAGCTGGTCCGCGAGACCGACCGCATGGATTCGGCGAATCTGACGCCGGAGGACGTCGAGAACCCGCAACGCTACATCAAGCTCGGCTTCACCATCGACAGCCGCAGCGGCCTCGGTTCCTTCGAGGGCTACTTCATCTCCCTGGTCGAGCTGATGATGGGCCGGGTGCCGATCGAGGAGGTCCTCGAGCATCCGGAGGTGATGCGCCGCTGCCTGTTGCTCGAGGAAGCCGACTTCCACTTCCGCCAGGCCTTGAAGCTCTACAGCCGCGTCGACTCTAACGTCGTCGTCACCGACTTCCGCGGCGTCGAGCAGGTGCCGCGGGGCAACCGCTTCCTGATCTACGCCCTCTTCCCGGAGATCAACGTCTCGGTGCGCCTGCAATGGGGTCCCAACAAGGACTTCACGATGATGACCATCGGCCACTCGATCTTCAACCGCACCTGCCGCACCGACGTCGGGGAGCTTGCGGCCCGCCATGGCGGCGGCGGCGTCCCCGGTGCCGGGAGCATTCGCCTGATCGACGACCCGGACCAGCAGATTCAGATGGTCCTCGCCGAGCTCAAGGCCTTCGGCTGAGAGGACGTAACCACGGAGGAGCCAGGATGAGCGAAACCATCATGATCGGGAGAGGCCGAGAGATCACCGAAATGCCGCGTTCGACCTGGGAAGGACACCTCGCCCAGGCCGACGAAGTTTGTGAGAAACGGATGCGGTTCATGTCGGAGGATCACCACCGGGTCCGCTACTTCGTCGTCGAGGAGATCGCCCGCCGCGGCGAGCCCCTCGCTCCGGAGGCGATCGCCGAAGCCCTCGACCTGGAGCCGAAGCGCCTCGCCGGGATCCTCGACGAGCTCGAGGCGAACCTCTTCTTCCTGGTGCGAAACGACGCCGGTGCCGTCAGCTGGGCCTATCCGGTCACCGCCGAGACGACCCCCCACCGGCTGATTTTTTCCACCGGCGAGCGCCTGCACGGCGCCTGAGGGGAGGACGCGGTCGCGACGCCCTTCGTGCAGGGGCGCTTAAGGCAAGAGTCCTTCGAGGTCGAGATCCGAACCGAGTGCGCCTGCTGCGGCCGCGAGCTCGGCATGACCTTCGGCACCGACCTGAGCTTCCGCGTCCACCAAGCCGACGCCGCGCCGCTCGTTTTCGAGCCCCAGGTCGACTGGGGACAGTTCGACGAGCCCAACATCATCCACGGCTACTGAGAAAACTCTGTCTTCTTCTGGTCAGAAGAACACGCGCGCCGAGAGCGGGCCCGGGGGTCACGGATCGACGGCACCTACCTGACGCTGGCGCAGTCGGCCTACGCGACGGTCATTTCCCAGGGAGCGCTTTTCGCGTTCACCTAGACCTGGACGGACGCTCGAGGTGAAGCTCCCGCCAGTCCGAGGAGCCGGGAGCGAAGCAGAATTCGTCGAGCCGCCGGCGCAGGTCGACGGCCTTGGCGGCGTTCGAACGGCGGTAGTCGCAGACGTGGAGGTCGATGGTGGCATAGCCCTCGGCTGCCCAGCAATGGAGCACCAGGTGGGACTCGGCGAGCACCCAGACGAGGGTCATGCCGCCGTTCTCGAAAGCGACCAGCTGGCGGCCTACCACTTTCATTTCGCTCGCCTCGACGAGCTCCGCGACGCGCGCCAGGAGCTTTTCGGGCGCCTTCGACGCGGCCGCTTCGAGACCCTCGGAAAGGGCACCGGCGCCAAGGAAGTGATGGGAGCTCATCGGTCCAGCCTTCTCTCGAAAGACTATAGCAGCTTGATTTCCTCCGGAGGGATGGGGCAGGATGCCTGGTCGCACCAGTCTGTGATCCATCTCTGTCTGAAGTCCGCCCAAGAGGTGCCGCCCTCCGTGTCCGATCCACCCCGCCCTCGCATCCTCGCCGCCGAAGACGACGACATGCGCTCGCACCGCCGGTTGAAAATCCTGTTCTGCCTTGCCGCGGCCACGGCTCTCCTCCTGGCGGCTCAGCCCGGCGCCGCCGACTACCTGGTCACGGCCGACGGCCGGTTGATCGAAACCCGCGGTCCCTGGACGGTCAGCGGACGCAAGGTCCTCTACACCGACCTGGCGGGAGAGGTCCGGACGCTCGACCTCTCCGAAGTCGACCTGGAAGGGAGCAAGGAAACGACGGCGCTGCGCACGGGCAAGCCTTACGTCGAGCCGCGGCAAGAGTCACAGACCGCCCCGGAGGTGACGCTCCGATCGGCGCCGCCACGGATCAGCCTCTTCGTCGACGCTTTTTGTCCCGCCTGCAGCGAAGCGCGGGAGCTGCTAGAGGAGCTCGGAGCCCCCTTTGAGGTCAAGGACGTCTCCCAGGACCGCCGGGCACGCAAGGAGTACAAGAAGAAGGCCGGCCACGGCGGCGGCATGCCGGTGATCGACGTCGACGGGACCCTGGTCTTTCGGTTCCGGCCCCAGGTGGTCCGGCAGCGGGTGGCGGAGCTTCGCACCCGCCAGGCCGGCGAAGCTGCCGAGCTTCTACAGCACTCGATCGGTGCCATGGGTGGCGCCGAGGCGATCTCGGCCGTCCAAAGCCTCGGGGCGCGGGCGGCATGCACAGGACCCGGCGGTGTGTTCACGACCGAAGTCCTCTCGCTCAAACCGGACCGGACCCTGATGCGCCAGAGCTCCCCGGGCGGCGTCACGGAGCTCTACGTCGCCGGAGAGCTTGGCTGGAGCAAGGATCCGGCGAGCGGCGAGACGAAACCCCTCTCGCGGGCGATGCGCGACGTCGTCCGCGGTCACGAGTTCCATCTCCTCCTCCTGGATCTCGACGAGCGCTTCACGGACCACCGTGCGACGGGCCGTACCGAGGCCGACGGCCGGGCCTGCCTCGAGGTGCTGATGCTCGACGGCTACGGACTGGAAGCGGCGGCGTGTTTTGACGAGAAGACCCACCTTCCCATCGCTCTCGCTTACCTTCCGCCTCCGGGGACGGGGACGGAGCTCATCCGCATCACGGTCGAGGGCTGGCGGCGAATCGACGGCGTCAGCTACCTCGCGGGCTTTACCCTGCGCCAGGGCGAGGAGGTCTTTACCTACCGCTACGAGGAGATCCGTCCAAATTCGGTCGAGGCGGAGCTGTTCGAAGTGCCACCGGAGATTCAATAGGTGAACCCGGAGGGCGATCACTATCTTGTATTCGCCCTCGGCTGACCACCGTAGGGGCGAATCTTGTATTCGCCCTCGGCGCCTAGATTCCAGCTTCGGCCAACGCCTTGTTCAACGCCGGGACGACCTCGTGGAGGTCGCCGAGCACGGCGTAGCGTGAGACGCTGAAGATCGGGGCGCTCGCGTCCTTGTTGATCGACACGACGCAGCCCGCACCCTTCATGCCCACCAGGTGCTGAATGGCCCCGGAGATGCCGATGGCGAAGTAGAGCTTCGGCGCCACGGTCTGGCCCGAGGAACCGATCTGACGGTCGCGAGGCAGCCAGCCGTTGTCGATCACCGGCCGGCTCGCGCCGATCTCGGCACCGAGCTTCGCGGCGAGCTCCCGGATCGGCCCCAACTTGTCCTCACCGCCGACGCCGCGGCCCACGGCGATGACGACGTCGGCCTTGGAGAGGTCGACGTGGTCCCCTCCGACCTGCTCGACACCGAGGATCCTACGGTCGGCCTCGACCTGCGAGAAGTCCGCTCCGAGGTCCTTGACATGAGCGCTGCCGGCGGCGGCTTCGTCGGCCGAGAACACGCCCGACTGCACCGAGACGAAGACCGTACCCTCGCCCTTGACCCGAACGCGCGACTGGAGCTTGCCGCCCATGACGGGCCGGCTCCAGACGAGCTCGCCGTCCTCCTGCGCGAAGGCGGTCACCTCCGGGACAAAGGCCGCGTCGACCTCCTGGGAGAGGCGGGCGACGTAGTCGACGGACTGGTAGGTGTGGGGGAAAACGACGTAGCCCACCTCGGCCGCGCGGATCGCCGGAGCGAGCACACCGACGTAGGCGCCCGGCGTGTAGGCGGCGAGCGACGCGTCGTCGGCGACCAAGACCGCCTCGAGGTCAAGCGCCGCGAGCTCGTCGCGGGCCGCCTCGACGCCGGAGCCCAGGACCACGGCCGACACCGAGCCACCGACCTCGGCGGCGAGCTTCTGTCCGGCGGCGATCGCCTCGCGCGACATGCGGTGGAGCCCGTCTTCCCGGAGCTGTGTCACAACCCAGATCTTCGTCATCAGAGCACCCTCGCTTCCTTCTGCAGTTTCTCGACCAGGACCTTGGCGGCGGTCGCCGGGTCGCCTTCGATCACCTCGGCACCGGCTCCGCTGTCGGGAAAGCTCATCGAGAGCACTTCGAGGCGCGAGCCCGCGGCTCCGATCTCACTCGCCTCGAGGCCTAGCTCTTCGGGGCTCGGCGTCGCGACGGGCTTTCTTTTCGCCTTCATGATGCCCTTGAGCGAAGCGTAGCGTGGATGGTTGATGCCCGCCTGCACCTCGATGACCGCGGGCAGCGAGAGGTGAAAAATCTCGTTCATGCCCGACTCCATCTCGCGCGTCACCCGGGCCAAGCCGTCTTCGAGCTCGACGCCCATGACGAGCCAGGCATGGGGCCAGCCGAGCCGGCCGGCGAGGATCGAGGCGGTGGCGGCGTAGCCCGAGTCGTTCGACTGCGAGCCGGTGAGCACCAGGCCGACCTCCTCTTTCTTCACCGCGGCGGCCAGCGCCCGGGCGGTCGCCGCCGCGTCGCCACCTAGAAACGCCTCGTCCAGGAGGTGGACGGCACGCGCTGCTCCCAGGGCCAGGCCTTTGCGCAGGGCCTCCTTGACCCGCTCGGGTCCGAGACTCAGGACGACCACCTCGCCGCCGGTTTTTTCCGCCAGCTGGAGGCCTTCTTCGAGGGCGTAGGTGTCGCTCTCGTTGATCACGAACGGCTGCTCTTCTTCGTCGATCCACCGTCCGTCCTTGGCGAGGCGCAGCCGCGCCTCCGTATCCGGTACCTGTTTGATGCACACAGCGATTCGCATGCGGCTCTCCTTGGGTCTTGGATTCTTTGGGACTCCCGGGAGCGCCGAAGTCTTTCGGGAAGGAAGGGGACCCCGCACCGCGGGTCCGGTTCGTCGCCGCGGCCCGATCCCGGGCGTCACCAGCCTATCACGCGGCCCCACGCCCGGCCAGGCCCGGCACGGCAAGCTCACGAGATCCCGTCGGCGCGCCACCCGGCAGCGGTGGACATCGCCGTCACGGCATGCTAGCTTTTCAGCGGAGTCTTGTGGAGAAAGGGACCTATGTTGTCGGAGATTTCACTTCTCATCGCTCAGACGTTGCGGCCCGGGATCGAGCGGGGAATGGTGCAGCTGTTCCTGGAGTCGGGACCCATGGCGAAGATGGTCTTCGCCAGCCTGCTCTTCCTCTCGATCGGCTCCTGGGCGATCATGATCAGCAAAGTGCTCCAGTACCGCCGGGCCGACCAGCACGGCGAGCAGTTCCTCGAGGTCTTCCGCCGCTCGAAGCGCTTCAGCGAGGTCAACGCGGTGGCCGGGAAGCTTTTTGGCACGCCGATAGTGGGACTCTTCCAGGCCGGCTACGCGGAGATCGACGCCCAGGTCAAGGCGGCCCAGGAGGCGGCCAAAGCGGGGGCCCCCGCGGCTTCTTTCCAGGTCAAGTCGCTCGAAAGCGTCGAGCGGAGCCTGCGGCGGGCGATCGGCATCGAGGTGAGCGTGCTCGGCCGCGGCCAGCCCTTCCTCGCCACGACGGCGGCGGCCTCGCCCTTCATCGGCCTTTTTGGCACGGTCTGGGGCATCATGGTGGCCTTCGAGTCGATGGGCGCCACCGGCTCGACGTCGCTGACTGCGGTAGCGCCGGGTATCGCCGAGGCGCTGATCAACACCGCCGCGGGGCTCGTGGCGGCGATCCCGGCGCTGATTGGCTTCAACTACTACGGCGCACGGCTGCGGGCGATGCGCAACCAGATGGAGGACTTCGTCCTCGAGTTCTTGAACCTCACCGAGCGCAACTTCACCTAGGAACCTCTGAGGACCGACGAGCATGGCCTTCAACCTGAGCAGCAGCCAAGACGAAGCGGAGATGTCCGACATCAACGTCACGCCGCTCGTCGACGTGATGCTGGTGCTTCTGATCATCTTCATGATCACCGCCCCGATGCTGCACCAGGGCGTCGAGGTCTCGCTCCCCGAGACCGAGGCCGCCGAGCCCATCCAGATGCGGGTCGACGATCCGCTCGTGCTCTCGGTCAAGGCCGACGGCCTGGTCTACATCCTTGACCGGCCGGTCCATCCGTCGCGCCTCGTCGAGCAGATCAAGCCGCTTCTGAAACGTCGTGACGACAAACAGGTCTTCCTGAAAGGAGACCGAGACATCAGCTACGGCCAGTTCATCCATGTCGTCGACCTCCTCTACAAGGGAGGCATCCGGCACGTGGGGCTGGTCACCGAGCAGATCGTGCCGGAGAAGTAGAGCCCCGAGGGAACGAGGACATGGCGAAAGGAGTCGATCGTATCCTCGAGGAACGCCGCCGCAGGGGGACGAGCCGCAGCTACATCTTGTCCATGGTGTTCCACGTCGTCCTGGCGGCGGCATTCCTGTTCTTGCCGAGCCTTTTCGCCAAACCTCAGCAGCAATTCGAGTACGTCTCGGTGATGGTCGTGACCCCTCAGGCCCTGGGCGCCCTCGAGACGCCGCCTCCCCCGCCTCCCGAACCGCCCCCGGAGCCACCGCCCCCGGAGCCACCGCCCCCGGAGCCACCGCCCCCGGCGGCCGACGTGCCGGTGATCCAGACCAAGCCGCAGAAGGAGCCGCCGAAACCGGCGCCGATCGCGAGGCCCCCGCCGATCGTCCAGGTCGAGCAGCGGCCTCCCAGACGTGAGGGATCGCCGCAAGGTTCCTCCCTCGGAGCTTCGACCAGCACGGCCACCCTGGGCGTCGAGGACCCCAACTTCACCTACGGCTACTATCTCGACCGGGTGATCGGAGCGATCTCGCGCAACTGGACGAGGCCCCTCGTGGGCTCGGAGGTCCAGGACGCCATCTTCCATTTCCGCATCCGGCGCGACGGGACGATCACCGAGCCCACCCTGCGCGAAGGGTCCGGCTCCCAGATCTTCGACGCCGCGGCACGCCGCGCCATCGAGTCGTCCTCGCCGCTGCCGCCCCTGCCGCGGGGCTACAAGCCCACGTCCCTGGGAATCAACCTGATCGTCAAATGATCGATGGACCGCAACCGAGAACGGAGACGGCGATGAACGACCGATTCGCATTCCGAGCC
Organism: uncultured bacterium; assembly: GCA_965371445.1. Lineage (GTDB taxonomy): Bacteria > Acidobacteriota > Thermoanaerobaculia > Multivoradales > J023 > DASWIG01. Next base: position 61,398 of record CBDUYN010000001.1, read on the forward strand.
CTGCCGCTCTTGATCGTCCTGCTCCTCGCCACCGCGGCGAGCGTCGCCGCGCAGCAGGAGCCTCCCCCTACCGAAGAGGGTACCGACGCCACCATCGTCCTCACCGACATGACCCGCGAGCGAGTCCGCCTCGCTTTTCCTCAGGCGACGCTTGAGAGCTCGCTGCTAGGCGACGACCCGTACGCGGCGCGGGAAATCGAGCAGACGCTGCGCGACGACCTCGACTACTCGCGGGTGTTCAACGTCCAGGGACCGACCGAGCTTTCCGTCCTGACCATGACCGGTGAGCGCACGCACGACTTCGAGCAGTACCGCTCGCTCGGCAACGAGGTCGTGCTCCTCGCCTCCGTCAAGCGCGAGGACGACAAGCTCGTGCTCGAGGGACGGGTCTACGACCTGCCGAGCAGCCAGTCGATCACCGGCAAACGCTACCGCGGCCTAGCCTCGCAGGCGCGCCGGATCGCCCACACCATGGCCGACGGCCTCTACCACCAGTTCACCGGCCGCCCGGGCATCGCGCTCACCACCATCGCTTTTCAGTCGGACCGCGACGGCGCCAACCGTCAAGAGCTCTACCTGATGGACTACGACGGCCGCAACCAGCGCCGCATCAGCGCCCACAAGTCGACCAGCGGCTACTCCGCCTGGAGCCCCAAGGGCGACGCCATCGCCTACGTCTCCTACTTCTCCGGCAGCGCCGGCATCTACTACGTTGACCTCGCCAGCAGCCGCAAGGTGCCGATCTACACCGACGGGGTGCTCAACATCTCGCCGACCTTTTCGCCCGACGGCACCCAGGTGGCTTTCGCGCACGCCAGCGAGGGCGCCAACATCGACATCTACACCTGTCCCCGCGACTGCCAAAGCCCCAGAAGGCTGACGCGCCGCCGCGGCATCGACACCAACCCGGCCTGGAGCCCTGACGGCCAACAGATCGCCTTCACCTCCGACCGCTCGGGCCGGCCCAACGTCTACGTCATGGACGTCGACGGCTCGAACGTCCGGCGCGTCTCCTTCGAAGGCGACTACAACGAGGGCGCCAACTGGCGGCCCGACGGCACCCACCTGGTCTACGCCAGCCGGCGGAGCACGAGAGGGCCCTTCCAGGTCGTGGTGACCAACCTCGTGGACCTCGGCAACCAGGTGCTCACGAACGGACCGGAGAGCTACGAGGAGCCCTGCTATTCGCCCGATGGGCGGCGCATCCTCTACACCGCCCGCCGCGGCCGCGACTCCCAGGTCCACGTCATGGACGCCGACGGCTCGAACCAGCGCCAGCTCACCCATGAGGGCAACAACATGGGGCCCGCCTGGTCGGGTTTCGTCCAACGATGAGGGTTCACCGCCGACTTCGACCAGGAACGTCAGAATCAGCGGTTGCCAAGCTGGCACGCATTCTGTTACCTTTCAGGCCTGGGATCATCGTCATTTACGGCCGTTTCGCCGAACGAAATCGGAGTCCATGGCATCGACCCTCGGATTGAAGGACCGATATTGAACCCCCCCCGAATACCAGGAGGCTGCTGAAGAGATGAAGATGGATCGGAAATGGATCGTCCTGGCCGCGCTTGCGGCCACGGTTTTGCTCGCCGCCGGCTGCTCGTCAGGCCCGGAACCCGTCGCCCCGCCACCCCCGGTCGTCGAGACCCCGCCGCCGATCGAAGTGCCGGAGGAGCCCACGCCGGCTCCGATGGCCGACGTCAAGGAAGAGCCGCCGCCCGAGAGCATCCAGGACCTGCAGGCCCGGCTCGAAAGCGAGGGTCTCATCGGCGACGTGTTCTACGACTTCGACAAGTACGACCTGCGCGACGACGCCAAGAAGCGCCTGGCCAAGAACGCCGAGTTCTTGAACAGCGGCGACGGCAACGTCCTGAGCTTCACCATCGAAGGTCACTGCGACGAGCGTGGGACCAACGAGTACAACCTGGCCCTCGGCCAGAACCGTACCAGCGCCGCCCTCGACTACCTGCTCTCGTTGGGCGTCGACCGTAGCCGCTTCAAGACCATCAGCTACGGCGAGGAGCGCCCTTTCTGCACCGAGTCGAGCGAGGAGTGCTGGCAGCGCAACCGGCGGGCCCGCTTCGCGCTCTCGGGCCGCTAGCAGCTGGCGCTTCCCATCAGCCGCAGGACGAACGGTTCGTGAAACCGAGCATCCTTGCCGTCCGTTTGCTGCGGAGCTCGGCGCTGCGGAGCCTTCCCAGCGCCGGCTTTGCCGCTCTTGCGGCGATGTCGGTCCTTGCTTGCACGTCTTCGCAAGAGCTCGTCAAGCTGCGCATGCAGCTCCAGAACCTGCACGTCGAAGTCCTTCAGCTTCAAAAGGAAGGCCCGACCAAGGACGAGGTGGCGGAGATGACCCAGGCGATCTCCGCCCAGATCGCGGAGCTCTCGCGCTCGGAGGGCACCAGCCAGGCCAAGCTCGACGACTTGGCCCAGCGCCTCGCGGCGCTCGAAACCAAGCTCGAGGACACGAACTTTCGCCTCGCCCAGTTGGGGCAACAGATCGCGGCCGCCACCGAAGAGCTCCAGGCGGTACGAAGAGCCACCGAGATGGCCCGCCGGAGCTCCCCGCCGCTGCCTCCCCCGTCGGCCGCCGCCCCCAATCCCGCCGACCCCCAGGCCCTCTACGACACCGCCTACAATGACTACGTACGCGGAAACTACGACCTGGCGATCCTCTCGTTCCAGGAATACCTCGAGAGCTATCCCATGACCGAGGTGGCCGACAATGCGGCCTACTGGATCGGCGAATGCTACTTCCGGCAAGGCAACCACAAGAAGGCCATCGCGGCTTTCGACACCGTGCTGGCCGCCTACGAAAACAGCGACCGGCGCCCCAGCGCCATCCTGCGCAAGGGCTACGCCTACTTCGAGCTTGGCCAGCGAGCTCAGGGCGTCGTTCAGCTCCAGAACGTCGCCTGCGAGCACGCCGGCACCGACGAGGCCCACCTCGCCCGCGGCCGTCTCCAGGAATTGGGGATTGACGTGGAGTGCGAAGGACCTTAGAATCCGCCGGCCGTCGCCGATCACGGCGAGGGTTTTCCCTGCGAAGACGTCCGGACCCCGGCTCCCCGCGCCCGAAGGGTGTCCCTGAAAAGAGTCTCAAGAAAGAGGTTTGAACCGAGATGGCCAATACCAAATCCACCGAGAAGAGGGTTCGGCAGTCGGAGAAGCGACGCGCCCGCAACCGGTCGCATCGTTCCGCCCTGCGCACCGCCGTCAAGAAGCTCCGCTCCGCCGTCGCCGAAGGTGACGCCGCGATCGCCAAGGAGCTCTTGCCGGTGACGCTCTCCATCGTCGACTCGACGGCCCGCAAAGGCGTCATCCACGCCAACGCGGCGGCGCGCACCAAGTCGCGCCTCACCCGTGCCGTCAGCGCCCTCGGCTAGTGACGTCCCCCCTCACTCCCCCCAAGGGGACGGTCCTGGGCTAGCCGCCGCCGGGCGCAGAGAATCCGCCGTGGGAGGCGTCCTCCCGGCGGATTTTTCGTGTCTGGAGAAGGACGGTTGGGGCTAGAAGCCTTCGAGAAGGTCCGTCAAGAGCGTCTCCGCGAAGCGCTTCGAGGTCTCCTCGATGGCGATGTTCTCGCGGTCGAAGAAAGCCACGCCCTCTTCCTCCAGGAGATAGTCCTCGCGAAAGACGTAGCGTGAATTCGACCAGACGACCTCGCCCTCTTCACCGGTAGGCCCCGGCCGACGCTGGAGCTTCATGTCGGCGGCGATCGAGATCTCGAGGCTTTGCGCCAGGCCCTGGGCATCAAAAGCGATCGGGCGGACCGTGAAGGAGAGCACCGTGCCGCGCAGGATGGCGTCGGCCTCCTCGGCGCTGTTGACCACCTTGAACCGTCGCCGGGTCAAGAGCTCGGCCGAGATCGCGTTGGTCAGGATCTGCTCGACCTGGGGCCGCGCCGTCGAGTTCCTCAGGGACTCGACATGGACCCGCTGAATGTCTTCCGGCAGATTCGAGGCCCGTCCCACCAGCGTGTAGCCGCAGCCGGTGACGACAAGCCCAAAGGCAAGAATCGATATCGCGCGCAGCGCTCTCATTTTGCTCAGTTCTCCATGGAAGGGACCGGTTGCCCTCGTCGTCGAGGGAGGGCGCCGGCAAGTGACGGCCGTTGATCCAACGCAAGGCGTACCAGGATGCGATCGGGAAGCCGGACCGTGCGCTCCACGACTTTGCCGGGCAGCAGGAGCCGCAGCTCGTAGGTCCCGGGCTCCAGGCCGACGAAGGTCGTCGCGCCGTCCGCGAGCGCATGGCTGTAGCGGACTCTCGGGCATTCGAGGATCGCCATTCCGGCAGCGTGACTCTTGACTTCGAGGCGCACCGCACCCGCCAATCGCCGCTCGGTGTTGCGGCGGGCCTTGACCCCGGCGACGGCACCCGGATAAAGGTCGACGACCACGATCCGATCCTGGCGCTCGACCAAAAGCCCCTCGATACCCCGATCCGTCGCCAGCTCCTCGCCTGCCAGGCGGACGTAGGTCGCCGGCACGTAGTGGTGGCTGCGCAGCGGATCGCTCATCACCCAGCCGCGGTCGGCTAAGCGTACCTCGACCCAGCGGTGATAGCCCTCCCCCACGACATAGCCTGCGACCTCACGGGCTTCGATTCCGGCCGCGGCAAAAAGAGCGACGCTCAGCCGGGCCACTCCCGTGCAGTAGCCGCTGCGCCTCCGGAGCACCGCCAGAGCGTCTTGAGGCTGGGATCGGTCGAGGTCGTACTCGACGTGCCGGGCCACCCAGCCGAGGAGACGCGAGGCGGCCTCGTACTCCGTACGCGCTCCGGTCACCAGGCCTCTTGCGAGGCGAGAGAGCTCGTCGCGCCCCCAGCGCCGGGGTCGAGCGTAGCGGGCGGTGGACAGGAGCGGAGCGGCGGCGACCTCGACGGTGACCTCGTCGCCGTTCTTGACGAGCTTGTAGCCGTTCCCCTGGTACTCGCTCACCCGGGCACCCGGCGGCGGCAGGATTCGGGAACGGTCGAGACCGTCGACCGCGCGGCCGGAGTCGGCTGCGAGCGGCGCCGTCAGGAGGCTTACCGCCAGCAACGCCAGGGTCGAGGATCTCCTCCTCAAGCCGATTCCTTTCCTCGGGCCGGCGCGGCGCTCTCGCCGAGCTCCGCAGGGGCCGCCGTGAGATCGCCCGACTTGAGCACACCGTCGAGCAGGCCGTTGACGAAACGGCCCGAATTCTCCGATCCGAACTTCTTCGCCAGCTCGATCGCCTCGTCGACGATGACCACTTTTGGCACGCTGGACTCGTAGAGCATCTCGTAGATCGCCAGCCGCAAGATGTTGCGGTCGATGATCGGCATCCTCTCCAGGCGCCAGTTCTCGGCGAAGCGGCGGATGAGCTCATCGATCGCCTCGCCGTGTTTTGAGGCACCCTCCACGAGACGGCGGGCGTAGGTGAAGGCCTCGTCGACCTGCAGGCCCGGCGGCGGCTTCGCCCCACCCGGGCCGCCATTGCCCTCGGACACCGCCGGGTCGGTCTCCCGGACGTAGTCTTCGAGGTCGAAAGAGTCGAAGATCTCAGGTAGCGTCGACCCTCCCAGCTCGTGCTGGTAGAGCATCTGCATCGCCATCTCACGCGCTCGCCGACGCTTGCCCAAGTCCTTGGCTCCTGTGCTTGCGGTTTCGACCCCGGGGTCAATCTTCGCGCAGCCGGGTGAGGAGGTCGACCATCTCGAGGGCCGCCAAGGCGGCGTCCCAGCCCTTGTTGCCGGCCTTACCGCCGGCCCGCTCGACCGCCTGCTCGGAGGTGTCGCAAGTCAACACGCCAAAGCCGATCGGCAGGCGGTAGCGCCGGCCGACGTCGGCTATGCCCCGGGCACACTCGCCCGCCACGTAGTCGAAGTGAGGCGTCTCACCGCGGATCACGGCGCCGAGAGCGATCAGAGCGTCGTAGCTCTTGGACGCGGCCAACTCCTCGAGGGCCAGCGGCACTTCCCAGGCTCCCGGCACCCGAACCAGGCGCACCGCGTCCGGCTCGACGCCATGGTGTTCGAGACAACTCGTCGCGCCGGCGACCAAGAGGTCGACGATGCGGCTGTTGAAACGTCCCGCGACGATGCCGAAGCGCCGTCCGCGGCCCTCGAAACGGCCTTCGATCCGCTCTGTGTCGCTCATCTGGATCTCGCTTTCCACCCTGGGGCCGTCACAGAACGTGTCAGCAGGAGGAATGGTCGGGACGGCGAGATTTGAACTCGCGACCACCTGAACCCCATTCAGGTACGCTACCAGACTGCGCCACGTCCCGACAGAAGCGATCCTATCCTATTTCGTGTTGGAGCGCGAGCCCCTGAGGGCTCGGTGGTGCGGCTAATTGGCCTCCGAGCCCAGGAGCTCAAGGATCTTGCGGGTCTGACCGAGAGCCTTCTTGAGGCCGGCGCGAAGTTTTTCTACCTTCTCCTGGGAGGTCCCGTCAAGCTTTGCCGCGGTGGAGCGGTTCCCCTTGCCGGCCGCCGGCTTCGACGAACGCCGGGGCTTCATCTCCCCGGCCGGCCGGGTCTCCGCGGCGCCGGTCGGTCCCGGAGCCGCGCCGTCGTCACCGTCGCGCTCGGCCTCAAGCCTCTTCTTGGCTCCGGCGATCGTATAGCCCTCCTCGTAGAGGAGCTCCTTGATACGCCGAATGACCTCGAGCTCGGGCTCGCTGTAGACCCGCTGGCCGGACTTCGACTTGTCGGGAGTCAGGAAGGGGAACTCGGTCTCCCAGTAGCGCAGCACGTAGGGCTGGATCTCCAGGAGCTTGCAGGCTTCACCGATCTTGTAATAGAGCTTCTTCGCCACGCCGATTCTCTGTGCGAGCTGTCAAGGGTAGGTCCCACCAGGGCGTCGCTACCGGTCCTTGTCCTTGTCGTCGACCGCGGCCTTCAAGTTGCGCGACGGCCGAAAGGCGAGCCCTGTGTGCGGCGGGATGAACATCTTCTTGCCGCTCGCCGGATTGACGCCGGTACGCCCCGGGCGCTCCGTGACCTCGAAGACCCCAAAGTTGCGGATCCGCACCGACCGGCCGCCGCTGAGCGAGCTCTTCATCGTCGTGAAGATCGCATCGACGATCTCGGCCGCCTCGCTCTTGGTCAGACCGCCATGGCGACGGTAGACCGCGTCGATCAGATCCGCCTTGGTCTTGCTTGAGCCGTCGTAGAGTTTCCTGGCCACCCTCGCTCCAACTCGTCAGTGGTCGATTTCTTGCCCGGAATCAGGACTCTCGAAGTATAGGAGATCACCGCAAGGGCGACAAGGGCGAAAAGGCCTCTCGGTCTCCCCTTTTCGGGGTCGCCTACGAGCGCTTGCGGATCACCAGGCGGACCGGGACGCCATGGAGGTCGAAAGCCTCCCGGAGACGGTTCTCCAGATACCGGCGGTAGGTCGAGACGCGCTTCAGGGTGCGGTTGGCGAAGAGCATGAGAGTCGGCGGGCCGGTACCGACCTGGGTCGCGTAGTAGAGCTTCCAGGGCTTGCCCTTGACCTGCGGCGCCTGGTGACGCGCGACGGCCTGCTCAAACAGCCGGTTGAGGTCGCTCGTCCCGAGCTCCTGGCGATGGCGCTCCAGGCTCGCGGCCACCTGGGGCAGGAGCCGGTCGACGTGACGTCCGGTGAGCGCCGAGAGGTTGACGCGCGGCGGGTCGGCGAGCAGCTCCACGAGCCGCGGCCAGTCGAGCTCCAGGCGTTCGCGCGCCTCGGTGTCGAGAAGGTCCCATTTGTTGACCGCCACCACGACGGCACGGCCCATCTCCCAGGCGGTGCCGGCGATCGCCAGGTCGCCGGAGGTGATCCCCTGGGCGGCGTCGATCAGGAGCACCACGACCTCGGCGCGCTCCATCTGGCGGCGGGCGAACATCACCGCCAACCCCTCCGCGGCGCCCGAGACCTGGCTGCGGCGCCGGATCCCCGCCGTGTCGATCAGCCGCCAGGACCGGTGTTTTCCCCCCTCGGTCCCCCCCAGGGGACGGTGTTTTCCCCCCTCGATCCCCCCCAGGGGGCGCTCCTCCCAGGCGAGGACCGTGTCGATCGGATCGCGGGTCGTCCCGGCCTGCGGCGAGACCAGGACCCGGGTCTCGCCGAGCAGGCGGTTGACCAGCGAGGACTTGCCGACGTTGGGACGGCCGACGATGGCGATCGGCACCGCGTCGTCGTCGGCCGGCGGCGGGATCAAGGGCGTCCGCTCGGCCAGGAGCTGACGCAGGTCTTCGATCCCGCGGCCGTGCTCGGCCGACACCAGGACCTGCTCGTCCGCCCCCAGGCGGTAGAACTCGTGGAAGCCTTCCTGCGCGGAGCGGGTGTCGCCCTTGTTGACCACCAGGACCGACGCCTTGCCGGTGCGCCGTACCACCTCCCAGACCTGCTCGTCGGCCGCGACGAGCCCCTCCTTGCCGTCGACCAGGACGAGCAGCAGGTCGCTTTCCTCCATCGCCAGGAAGACCTGCTCCGAGAGGCCCAGAGGATCGTCGCCCAGCACGAGCCCACCGGTGTCGATCAGCTCCAGGTGCCGGCCGTCGTCAAGCTCCAGGCGGCCCGCGATGCGGTCGCGCGTCACTCCTGGCTGGTCGTGGACGATCGCCTGCCGGCGGCCGAGGAGCCGGTTGAAAAGCGTCGACTTGCCGACGTTGGGACGGCCGACGATGGCCACGGTCGCGCTCACGGAGTTTTTCTCTTGAATGTAGCCCGGGGATTTATCCGAGCGTTGCATTGGATCCGGCGTATCCGGTGTAGGGGCGAATCTTGTATTCGCCGGGCGATCACAAGGATGCCCCTACCAACACCCTCAGTCGAGCGGCTGGTCGAGCTCGCGGTAGAGGACGACCCAACCGTGCTGTTTCCGCTTGAGCTGGTACTTGACCCGGTTGCGCTGGTCCGTGACCTCGCTCAGCAGGACGCGCTTACCCAGGGTGTAGGAGCGCACGTCCCAGGTCTCGACGGTGGTCACGAAGGCGTTGGAGTGCTTCCAGGTAGTGATCGACTCGATCACGAGCTCCTTGAAGTCCGGCTCGTAGACCTTGCCCTGGTCCGCGAGCTCGCGGCGGCGGAGCTTCACCCGGGCGATTTCCTTGGGCACCGCGACCTCCTCCAGAGGCCCGAACTCGGCCTTGGCGTAAGCCGCAGCCAGGCGTGGCAGGTACTCGCGGACGGTCCGCTCGATGTCCGCCTTGTCGACTTCGCTACCGCCCCTTGACGCGTCGGAGCAGCCCGCCGTCCCCCCCAGCATCAGGAGGGCGGTCACGATCGCCAGGACCGTGGAGGTGAGGGTACGAGGTGTGGAGCGGGCCGGCATCGACATGGCGGCGGAGTGTAGCACTCCGATCTCGCGGCCTGTCGTCTTTCTTCCCGTCATTTTGGCTCCTCAAGAGAGTTTCTCCTCTCGCTGGTTTCGACCAGACAACCGCCCGGTGGGTTCCCCGAAGCGCCGCCGGCCCCGCCGGGCACGGCGGAGCTCATCCTACCGGCCGAGATCCTGTTGACACCCCCACTCCCCTTCTCTACAATCCTGGATCCGCCGCGAGAGTGGCGGATGCGAAAGTGGCGGAATTGGTAGACGCGCAAGATTCAGGATCTTGTGGCCCACAAGGCCGTGGGGGTTCGAGTCCCCCCTTTCGCACCACCCCCTCTTCCTCTTCCAGAATCCTAGAAGCTCGAAGCCCCTGTCTTCGGACCAGCTTGGACAGCTGTGGGCGGGTGTCGCCATCGGCAAGATGGGGTGTAGTCGAAGCGAAAAAGGCGGTAAGCGGGCGAATTTGAAGAAATTCTGCAATTGGGTGTGAGAACGGCGGGACTTTTTCCGTCTTTCTATAGGGTGAGATGTTAGCGAAACTCACCACAGCCACACCCTGGGGCGTCGATGCCCGCCGGGTCCAGGTGGAGGTCGACGTCTACAACGGCCTGCCACAGATGCACATCGTCGGTCTACCCGACGCGTCGGTCCGCGAAAGCCGAGAGCGCGTGCGCTCGGCCATCAAGAACTCCGGTTTTGACTTGCCACCGCGGGTCGTGGTCGTCAACCTGGCGCCCGCCGATCTGCGCAAGGAGGGCAACCACCTCGACCTGGCGATCGCCACGGCGCTGCTCGCGGCGCTGGGCCAGCTGGCCGAGGACACCCTCCACGAGCGACTCCTCTGCGGCGAGCTGGGTCTCGACGGGACGATCCGCCCGGTCCGCGGCGCTCTGGCGATCGCCGACCTGGCGGCACGGCTCGGCATGCGCGAGCTTCTGCTGCCGGCCCAGAACGCTGGCGAGGCCGCCGCTCTCAAAGCCTTGCCGGTGATCCCGGTCCGCAGCTTTGCCGAGGCGATCGAGCATCTCCTCGACCAGGAGACGATCCCGCCGACCGAGAGCCCCGGACACCAGGCCGAGACCCGCGCCGACCCACTGTCCGACCTCTCCGAGGTCCGTGGCCAGGAAGCCGCCAAGCGGGCTCTGGAGGTCGCCGCGGCCGGTGGCCACAACCTGCTCTTCATGGGTCCTCCGGGCTCGGGCAAGACCATGCTCGCCCGACGGCTCCCTGGGATCTTGCCGCCGCTCGACCTGGCCGAGGCGATCGCCGTCACCAAGATCCACTCCCTGGTGGCCGAAGAGCCGCCGTCGAAGCTGCTCTCCGAACGGCCTTTCCGTAGCCCCCATCCGGGGGTCTCGACCGCCGGCATGGTGGGAGGCGGCTCGATCCCGCGTCCAGGCGAAGCCAGCCTTGCGCACGCCGGTGTCCTCTTTCTGGACGAGCTGCCGGAATTCCGCCGCGACACCTTGGAGGCTCTGCGCCAGCCTCTCGAGGAAGGCCAGATCACGGTGGTCCGAACCCGCGCCCGGCTACGGTTCCCGGCCCGGTTCGCGCTGCTGGCCGCGATGAACCCCTGCCCGTGCGGACACCTGGGCGATCCCCGCCACGACTGCCGCTGCCCGCCGCCGCTCGTCGAACGCTACCGCTCGCGGATCTCGGGCCCGCTGCTCGACCGCATCGACATGCACGTCGAAGTGCCGGCGGTCAGCCTCCGCGAGCTTCGTGGCCAGCCCGGAGAGGCGTCGAGCGCGGTCGCCGAGAGGGTCGGCAAGGCCCGCGAGATCGCCCGCCGGCGCTTTGGCGAGGCAACCTCGACACCCATCAACGCCGCCATGGGGCCCGAGCTCCTGCGCGTCCACTGCGATCTCGAGCCCGAGGCCCAAAAGCTCCTCCACAAGGCCTTCGACCGGCTGCGGCTCTCGGCGCGGGCGCTCAGCCGCATTATGAAGGTCGGCCGCACCATCGCCGACCTCGACGGCAGCGACGTGCTGCGCTCCTGTCACGTCGCCGAAGCGATCCAGTACCGGACTCTGGACCGGCGGGGTGACGACCGCGGCGCTCCTCCGAGATCGAGATGACCGACAGCGCAAAGAATTTCGGCTCCTTGGGGCCAAGGAGCCGAAACGGGGAGGGGACAGGGCAGCGCTTCCCAACGGGGGCGGACGGATAACCGTCCGGATTGGGTGGCCAGTTTCCTGGACCCGGGCTTTGACAGGACAAAATTCTCATCTCTCAGTGCGCTGTGCCCTGTCCCGTCACTAGCTAAAGGTGCCGGAGGAGGCCGTTTTTTGCCCTGCCGGGAAAAAACTCGAAAAAAATCCTACTCTCGGTCCGGGTCGACCCGGGAGCGGCGCTGTTTGAGGCGTGCACGGCGGCGTTTCTCGTCGAGCCGGCGGGCGCGAGCGGCCCGTGGCGTCCGCGTCGGACGGCGCTCGGGGTCGACCGTCAAGGCCTCGGCCATCAGCTCGACGAAGCGCTCCTGGGCCGCGCGGCGGTTGCCGGCCTGAGTCCGGTGGCGCCGGGAGGTGACGGAGAGGACCCCGTCGCGGTTGATGCGCGTCGCGAGCCGCTCGCGGACGAGCCGGCGCTCGTCCTCGGAGAGGGCCGGCGAGCGGGCGACGTCGAAGCGCAGCGTCACCCGCGTCGACACCTTGTTGACGTTCTGGCCCCCGGGGCCGGAGCTGCGGGAGGTGACGAAGAGGAGCTCCGCTTCGTCGACCTCGAGCTCGTCGTTGATCCGGATCATGGTCTCTTACCTGCCTCGCGGCCATCATACCCTCTGGCTTCAGGCTCCGGAGGCCCACTGTCCTCGTCTGCTTGACCTTGCCACCCACTCCCTGTGAGGATGGGGGGAGCGTTCTTTCCAACTTGGCTCACTCAGGAGGCTTGAGATGCCCCTCAAGATCACGATCGACGACATCCTCGCCCGCCCGGCCCCCCGGCGCGAGGCCGGGGAGATCATCGGCACCTCCCGCGAGGGCCGGGACGTCGTCGCCTACCACATAGGACGCGGACCGTTCCACGTCAGCCTGATCGGCGGCTGCCACGCCGACGAGCCCGTGGGACCCGCCATGCTCGAGCACCTGGCGAGCTACCTCGGCAGCCTCCCCCCCGAGGCTCCCCTGGTCTCCAGGATCAGCTGGTGGATCGTCGCCCACACCAACCCCGACGGAGCCGAGGTCAACTCCACCTGGAGCCAGGAGGTCCTCGACGCTGGCGGCGGCCGTACCGCCTACGACCTGCCCCTCTATCTCCGTCACGTCGCCCGTGAGCAGCCGGGCGACGACATCGAGTTCGGCTTCCCAAGGAGCAAGGGCGACAAAGGAGGACGGCCCGAGAACCGTGCCGTCGCCTCCTTCCTACGCCGCGGAGCGCCCTACATCCTGCATACGAGCTTCCACGGCATGGGCTTCGCGGCGGGTCCCTGGTTCCTCATGGAAGGCTCCTGGGAGGAGCGTACCGTCGAGATGCGCCAGAGGCTGCGGCGACGGACTACGCAGTTGGGCTACCGTGTCCACGACGTCGACCGCGGCGGCGAGAAAGGGTTCACCCGCATCGACGAGGGCTTCACCACGCGTCCCGACTCGCGGGCCATGGCCGCCTACTTTCGGAGCCTGGGCGACGAGAAGACTGCGGGACTTTTCCGTCCCAGCTCGATGGAATTCGTCCGCTCGCTCGGCGGCGACCCGCTGACGCTGGTCTCGGAGATGCCGCTCTTCCTGCTGCCGGCCGAGCATTACCAGGGCGGCGACGTCGTCAGTCCGGCGGTCCTCGGGAAGCTCCGGGGCCTGACCGATCCCGAGGAGCTCCGCCGCGAAGCGGAGCGGATCGGGATCGAGCCGATGCCGATCGAGGACCAGATGCACCTCCAGCTGGCCTTCCTGGAGGAAGGGCTCGCGGCGGCGCTCTACGAGTGAGGCCGGCGCTCACTCAGTCGCGCCACGTCGCGATGGAGCTTGACGAGGCCGGACCTCGACCTCTCCCGCGTCCGTGCGGGGATCCAGGTCGTGTCAAAGCGGCCAACAACGACGGCGTCTGGAACGAGGAGGGTGTCGCCGTAGACCTTGAGGTTTTGCCTCCCTACTACCGGCCGTGGAGGTTTCGGCTATCGGGGGTGCTCGCCGTCGGCCTCGTCCTCTGGGGAGGCCATCGCTACCGCTTGCAGGGGATCCGACAGAGCCATCAGCGGCTGGAGGAGCTCAACGCTACCTTGCAAGAGGAAAACGAACGGCGGCTCGGTGCGGAGTCCGACAATCGCAAGATCATCGCCCAGCTCACTTCGCAGAAAGCGGAAAGCGAGCACCTGGCCCAAACCTTCGCCCATGACCTGAGAAATCCCCTGGTGTCCGCGACAATGGCGTCGGCATCGAGCCGCGTTATCAGGACCGGGTCTTTGGCGTCTTCGACCAGCTGAACCCGAACGAGCGCGGCGCCGGCGTCGGCCTGCCCAAAGCCAGGCGCATCGTCGAGCTCCACGGCGGACGGATGTGGATCGAGTCGGAGGGCGGCGGACGGGGGTGCACGGTGTGCTTTACCTTGAAGGGTCCGCCGGCGTCCGCTCCGGGCCGACCCGGCGCCAGAGCCCCCCACGGACGCACCGTTCGATAGCAGCGCTTGAGCGTCGCCTCCTCGTCCCCTCCAAACACCACCCTTGGGGGTGGTCCCACCATGTGAGGATCGTCATACCGTGAGAGGGATGATATCCTTGTAGGCTTGGTGACCTCCAGGGCATCTATTCACGGGACGTGGGTCATGACCGTGATCCGACGCCGTCCCCCCGTCCCCAAGCAGGAGAAATGAAGGAGATGAAACACCTTCTGACGAATCCGGGCCTTGTCCTGGCCCTGTTGCTGTTGGCCGCGGGAGCCGCGGCCCAGACCCCGACCGCCACTATCCCGACGCAGATCACCGAGGAGTCGGAGGTCTGCATCGAGTGCCACGCCGGCGAGTCCACCTCCATCTACCAGGAGTGGGGGACGTCGAAGCACTACCGGGCGAACATCGGCTGCTACGAGTGCCACCAGGCGGCCGAGGGCGAGGTCGACGCTTTCGACCACTACGGCCAGATGATCGCCGTCATTGTCTCGCCGAAAGACTGCTCGCGCTGCCACGTGAAGGAGGTTGCCGAGTTCGAGGAGAGCCACCACGCCAAGGCGGGGCTGATCCTGGGCTCGCTCGACAACTTCCTCGCCGACATCGTCGAGGGCAACTGGGAGTTCTACGGCGGCTCGGCGCTGACGGTCTCGGGCTGCAAGCAGTGCCACGGCGCGGTCGTCGTGGTCAACGACGACGGGTCGCTCCACCCCACGGGCTGGCCCAACACGGGCATGGGCCGCGTCAATCCCGACGGCTCGATGGGTGCCTGCACGGCCTGCCACCAGCGCCACGCCTTCTCTGCCGAGCAGGCGCGGCGTCCGGAGAACTGCGGCAAGTGCCACCTCGGACCCGACCACCCACAGATGGAGATCTACGAGGAGTCCAAACACGGCATCGCCTACCGCGCCCACGAGGACGACCTGCGGATGGACAGCGCCAAGTGGGTCCTCGGCGAGGACTATTTCGCCGCCCCGACCTGCGCCACCTGCCACATGTCGGCGGCGCGTACCGCCGACGGTGAGCTCATCCCCGTGACCCACGACGTGGGCCTTCGGATCAGCTGGAACAACCGGCCGCCGGCCTCGATCCGTCCCGAGATCTCCGACGCCAAGCTCGGCCTCGAGAAGATGGCCAAGGTGAGCTGGGAAACTCGGCGCGCCAACATGACGAAGATCTGCACCGTCTGCCACAACAGCAACTTCGTCTCCAACTTCTACGAGCAATACGACGGCGTGGTGAACCTCTACAACTCGAAGTTCGCCGAGCCGGGCATGGCGATCATGAAGCTCCTCTACGACGAGAAGCTCCTCACGCCGATGAAGTTCGACGAAAAGGTCGAGTGGACGTGGTGGGAGATCTGGCACCACGAGGGCCGCGTGGCCCGTCACGGCGCCTCGATGATGGCTCCCGACTACACCCACTGGCACGGCCTCTACGAGGTCGCCAAGCACTGGTACTCGAAGCTCATCCCCGAATTGAAGGAGATCGCCGAGGCGAACCGCGGCTCCGCGGGCGGTAAGAAGCTCGCCGCCGCCATCGACGAGCTCCTGAAGCGTCCCGAGCACTCCTGGTACACCGGGAACCTCCCGGCCGAGGAGCAGGAGAAGCGCAGGAAGGCGCAGGAGGAGTTCAGGGCTCGGTATGACGAGTGAAGCCCGCCTCGTCCCCGCCCGGGGTTAAAACCCCGGCCCCCCCCGGGGAAGCTCAGGCGGCTCGACCCAGCTGCCGGCCGTCCAAGCTCGGACGGGAACCGGGGCGCCGCGGCACACAGCGCCGGGGGCTTTTCCGAGTCGTGTCCTGCCGGACTCGCTCCACCGAAGCGCCAAGGCGCCGGAGCTTTTCCTCGAAGTCCTCGTAGCCGCGGTCGAGGTGTGCGACGCCCTCCATGACCGTCTCGCCCACAGCGGCAAGGCCCGCGAGCACCAGGCAGGCCGAAGCCCGCAAGTCGGTGGCCTGGACGGAGGCACCGAGAAGCGGTGTCGGCCCCTCGACTCGGGCCGAGCTTCCCTCGACGCGGATCTCCGCGCCCAGGCGCCGTAGCTCCGGGACGTGGCGGAGTCGGTTCTCGAAGACCGTCTCGACGATCGTCGTCGTCCCCCGGGCGCGGGTGGCAAGCGCCATGTACTGCGCCTGGAGGTCGGTGTGAAAGCCCGGATGCGGCGCCGTCGCGACGTCGCGTGCGACAAGGGGTCCGCCGTCGTGGGCGACGCGGACGCAACGCTCCGAGACCTCGACGAGAGCGCCCATCTCGGAGAGCTTCCGCAGCAACGGCCGAAGACCGTCCTCCCGAGCCCCCTCGACGGTGACGTCGCCACCGGTCAGGGCGGCGCCGATCAGGTAGGTCCCGGCCTCGATACGGTCGGGCAGGATCCTGTGGTGTCCACCGCCGAGGCCGTCGCGGCCTTCGATCGTGATACAGCCGGTGCCGGCGCCGTCTATGGCCGCGCCCATGGCGTTGAGCAGCTCGGCGAGGTCGACGATCTCGGGCTCACGGGCGCAGCCGTCGAGCACGGTCGTGCCCTGGGCCAGGCAGGCCGCCATCATGAGGTTCTCGGTGCCGCCGACGGTGGGCTTCGGAAAACGAAAGCGCGTCCCCACGAGACGCCGCGCCCGCGCCTCGACGGCACCGTCGGCAAGGCGCACCTCGGCTCCCAGGGCCAGGAGACCGCGGAGATGAAGGTCGATCGGACGCGCGCCGATCGCGCAACCGCCGGGCAACGGCACCCGCGCCACGCCGTGCCGGGCGACGAGCGGGCCGAGGACGAGAGCGCTGGCGCGCATCGTCCGGGCCAGCTCGGGCGGAGCTTCGGTCGCAGCGTTGGACGAGCGCCGGAGCGACAGAGCGCCGCCGCGTGACTCGCTCTCGACGCCGAGGTGGGCGAGGAGTCGCACCATGGTGTCCACGTCCTGGACCCGGGGGACGTTCTCGAGCGTGAGCGGCTCCTCCGCGAGGAGGGCGGCGGCCAGGGCGGGCAGGGCGGCGTTCTTGGCGCCGCTCGCGCGGATGCGTCCGGCAAGACGTGTGGGGCCTGAGATGAGAAGCTTGTCCAAGTCGATTCCTCCGGGTCCGTCGTTTCAAGGGTGCTTCCAACGAAGCGCCGACGAGAAAACGCTATCGGCCCGGTGTGGCGGAATCGTGGCAGGAAAAAGGACCTTGGCGGGGCATTCGGATCGCATCTCGGCACGCTCGCCTGCGGAGTCGATACACTACGATCTCCGAAACCGTCCCTTGAAGGAGCTTGAGCATGGAATATACGAGACTCGGCCGCAGCGGCCTCAAGGTGTCACGGATCTGTCTGGGTTGCATGACCTACGGGACGCCGGAGTGGCGTCCCTGGATCCTCTCGGAAGCGGACAGCCGGCCGTTTTTCGAACGCGCTCTCGAGCTCGGCGTCAACTTCTTCGACACCGCCGACATGTACTCCCAGGGGGTGAGCGAGGAGGTCACGGGCCGCGCCTTGAAGGAGCTGGCGAGCCGCGACGAGGTGGTGATCGCGACCAAGGTCTTCTTCCCTACGGGCGACGCCCCCAACGACGCCGGCCTGTCGCGCAAGCACGTCTTCGCCGCGGTCGACGCCTCGTTGAAGCGTCTCGGCACCGACTACGTCGACCTCTACCAGATCCACCGCTTCGATCCCGAGACGGCGATCGAGGAGACCCTGGAGGCGCTCCACGACGTCGTAAAGGCGGGCAAGGCCCGCTATCTCGGTGCCTCGAGCATGTTTGCCTGGCAGCTCGCGAAGATGCTCTACACCGCCGACCGGCACGGCTGGACGCGATTCGTCTCGATGCAGAACCACTACAACCTGGTCTATCGGGAGGAGGAGCGCGAGATGATGCCGCTTTGCCGCGAGGAGGGGCTCGGAGCCGTCCCCTGGAGCCCGCTGGCGCGGGGCTTCCTCGCCGGCAACCGCAAGCGCGGCGAGACGCTGGAGTCGGCCGAAGCGTCCTCACGCGCCAAGAGCGACGACTTCGCCCACCAGCTCTACTTCGAGGACTCTGACTTCGATGTCGTCGACCGTCTCGTCGAGCTGGCCGGGAAGCGCGGTAAGAAGCCGGCCCAACTGGCCCTGGCGTGGCTTCTGGACCAGCCGGGCGTCGTCGCGCCGATCGTCGGCGCGAGCCGTCCGGAGCACCTCGAGGACGCGGTGGCGGCGCTTGAGATTCGGCTCGACGAAGAGGAACGCTTGGCGCTTGAGGAGCCCTATCGGCCGCATCCGGTCCTCGGACACTCTTACGACGTCTACACGCCGCCGCGCAGCGGACGCGTTCGGCGGTGAGACGGCAAACGCCGGCAAAAGGCCTCCCAGGGCTGCCGGTTCGGGCTCAGGTAGGAGCCCACCGATCCCGCAACTCGTCGAGACCGGCCACCTCCTCCCACCGTCCCCGCTTCGCCGCCCCCTGCCGGTAGACGTCGATCTTGCCGATCAGCGTCGCCACCGCGGCCCGCCGATCTTCGTCACCGAGAACGCCGGACGCGAGGATTTTCTCGAGCGCCCGGATCCGGTACCGGTCAAGGGCCGGGACTCGACGCGACAGCTGGTCCTCGTGCCCGCCGTACTTGCGCAGCATTGGCCGGTCGACGTAGAGCACCGGGTAGCGCGACGCGACGCGCAGCCAGAGGTCGTAGTCCTCGCAGGCGGGGAACGCCTCGTCGAACGTGCCGACCTCGTCAAAGACCGAACGGTGGACGAGGACCGACGACGGCGAGATGGCGCAAAGCGGCAGGCAGTGGCGGAAGATCCAACCGCCGTGCTTGCGATGATGCCGCCGCGGATTGACGCGCCGTCCGCCGCGAATCCACACCTCGCCGGTATGGCAGACGCGGTGCTCGGGCGAGCTCTCAAGCGCCGCGAGCTGCTCGGCGAGCTTCGCCGGCAGCCACTCGTCGTCGGAGTCGAGGAAGGCGAGCCAAACGCCGGTGGCGAGCGCGATGCCGCGGTTGCGCGCCGCGCTCACCCCACGGTGGGCGATCCGCTCGTAGCGTACTCCCGGGTAGGAGGCGACGAGCTCGGCCGTCCGGTCCTCCGAGCCGTCGTCGACGACGAGGAGCTCCTCGGCCGGCCGTGTCTGGCCGAGGACCGAGTCGATCGCCCGGCCAAGGACGCCCGCTCGCTCGTAGGTCGGGATGATCACCGAGACCGTCGGCTCCAAGGCACTGCTCCTCTCGACGACGTATACTTGCCGGCCCTTGGTGAGCGCGGCTTCCGCGGGAAGCCTATCCTGAGCGAGCCCCTGCGGCAGGAACCGCCGCAGGGAGGACGGCAGATCTTCTCCGCACCGACCCGCGGCGACGTCCGTTTCTTGCCGATGACCGCCCGGCGGCATCAGCCGAACGAAGGCACGATCGCCGCCGGATCGTCGCTATGCCGAAAATCACCCGTCCTCTCGGTGGGAGTCGGAGACACCTCAAGCTCGGCGAGGATGTCGGGTAAAAAGCACGCCAGGGCGCGTCCGGAGGGGTCGCCGCCGACGTGGAGCCCCACGGCTTCGCCGGTGGCGGGATCGAGCCAGACGGCGCCGGAGTCGCCCACCCGGCTGACACGGTCGGCGGCCGAGCCCTCGGGCTCGAAGCGGATCTCGAAACCGGGCAACGTCCACGTTCGACCCAACACGCGGTAGTGAACGTCGGTCTCGCCGTCGAAGCTTTCGACACGGCCGCGGGTCACCCCGGTGCTACGGCCCGACTTTTCGAGCAGCTCGCCCTGGACGGGCATTCGTGCTCCGGTGACCCGCGCCGCGCCGAGCGGCACAGGGTTGATCGAGCGCAAGCCCGTGAAGGCGGCGAAGGCAGCGTCGCCGATGCCGTCCATCGGAGCCACCCAGCGACGTAGCCGGGCGATCGTGTGGAGCCCCGGCTCGCCCTCGGCAGCGGGTGCGGGCTGTAAGACCGGATCCCCCTTCGCCGCCGTCGGCGAGGCCGCGAGCACGTGCCAGGCGGTGAGCAGGCCTGCCGAGCCGTCGCGATCGTCGAAGACCACCATGCCCAGGGTCCCCGAACCCTGCAGGGGCCCGGCCGGGCTGATCCCGACGCCGGGCTGCAGTGGATCGACCGGGTAGCTACGGCGCAGCTGCCGTTCCTCGCGCGCCAGACGCTGGGTGCTGTAGCACCGTTCCACGACGTCGAGCGTCACCCCGTCGATCTCGGAGGGAAAGATCTCCGCCTTGCGCAGGTGCTTCTTCGGGATCTTCTCGCGGACGTGAAGACGCACCACCGTCGTGCCGAGCGGCGAGCCCGCGGTGAGCTTGTCGCCGAGCGACACTCCGGTGACCTCCGGCCGCTGCCGAAATCGCTGCAGGACGACGTCGTAGGCTCGAAGAAGGTCCGGCCTACTGGGGCTCTCCGGAGGACGGGCCGGCTTCCGATTCGACTTCACGGCCGCCATCGCCCTAGCTCCCACCGTCGTCGCCGGTCGACCCCGCGTCGCCGGAGCCTTCCGTCTCGGTGTCGCCGGGATCCTCCGCGGCCGTCCCCTCGCGAAAGACCGCCAGCTCGGCCCGTGCCTTCTCCAGCTCCAGCTGCGCGGCGAGGATCTCCTTCTCCGCTTCGATCTCCTGCTTGGTCAGTTCCAGACGGTTTTTCTTCGCCTCGAGCTGCGCGGCCACCGAGCCGTCGATCACCTGGGCCGCCTTGTCGGCCTTGGCCTCGGTCGTGTATTTCAAGTAGTGGATCGATCCCGTTTGGGCGAACTTCGCCACGATCGTGTTGTTGGCGAACGTACCGTTGCGCAACGGTAAGGTGGCGAAAGCACCGAGCTGCGGAAAAGCGACGAACTGGCTCGCGATCACGTCGCCGCGGCGCGCACTGATTTTGCCGTCGACGTCGAGGCAAGGCCGCTCCTTGCAAAGCAGCAGCTCGCCGTGCGCCGGCTCGCGGTAGACGAGGTGGCCGTTGGTCTCGAAACCGTCTTTTTGTGACAGGAGCCGGTCGGTGCCAGGCGGCAGGTAGGCACCGACGAAAACACGCAGGGAGGAAGGAAGGCCCCGGCAAAGTCCCGAGTCGTCACAGTGCTCGAATCAATTCCCGCTGGCCTGGCACAGACGCTTCAGACGGTCGGCGAGGAACCACTCCGACGCCGCCTCGGCGACCCCGCCGACCTCGGCGCCGGGCTCGTCTTGCCCGGGACGGAAGATGTGGACCGTCGTCACGCTCAGCTGCCGGCGAAGGCCGGCGAGAGCCTGAAACGAGGTCTGGTTCCTCTGCTCAAACACTTTCTTCGCGTCCTCCTTCTTCTTGACGTGACCCTCCTCTTTCTTCAACCGGGCAACGAGAGCCTTGACCTTTTTGGCCTGCTGCGCTCGCTTGGGGTCTTTGGCCTCTATCGCGGCGAGGGCGGCTTTTGCCGCGGTCAGCTCCTTGCTTGTCGCCCCGGCCTTGGCTTTCGCCTCGGCGATCTGCTTCTTGCGTTTTGCGATGTCGCGAAACGTGGCCTCGAGCTCCCGGCGGAGGGCGTCGTAACGGGTCAATGTGTTGGAGACCGAGGGCTTGCAGATCTCGTACCGTTCGACGAGCTCGGCGAAGGTCTCAGTCGAGATGTCACCTGCGGACTCCGCTCCGCCCACGGCGGTGATGGGGAACCCGCCGGCGGCGGCCGCCAGCCTGAGCGTCCCCTTGACAGCGCTCAGCAGGATCTTGTCGGTGTGGTCGTCGATCGTCGCGTTGATGCTCTT
Organism: uncultured bacterium; assembly: GCA_965371445.1. Lineage (GTDB taxonomy): Bacteria > Acidobacteriota > Thermoanaerobaculia > Multivoradales > J023 > DASWIG01. The sequence continues at coordinate 82,931 of CBDUYN010000001.1, forward strand.
GAGCGTCCCGTTGTCGTACTTGTTGACTTCGAGCGTGGTCTTCTTGAGCCCGCTCGACATCTCCTCGTGGGCGATATAGAAGGCATGGGTGTGGTCGGCGAGGTAGCGGGGGGTGACCTCGGCGCCCAGGCGTACCTCGAAGGGCCGGGGGTCGTAGACCGCCTTCTCCGGCAACAGCTGGCGAAGCTGACGCAGGAAGACGCTCGCCGGGATCTGGCCGCCTCCAGCGGTGAGAAGACGGTCCACGTCCCTGGAGCGCAGGTGCTCGAAGCCCTTCGAGCCCTCAACGATCGCGACGTGGACCGCGCGGCGCAGGAGCTCGTCGAAGACGTCTTCCTCGTCGCTCAAGCGCCAACCGGAGGGCGTCTCGCGCAAGGACTGCGTCAGCGTCGGCTCGACGAGCTTGCGGGCGTTTCCGAGCCGGGCTTTGATCTTGGCCTCCAGAGCCGCCTTCGGCTGCGCCGGCAGGTCGGCCAGATCCTCGAGGGCGACCGTCAGCTCGTTGTCGAGCGTCTCCACTTGGCCGATCAGCCAGGCTTCCATCATGTCCCGCGTCGGCTGTGGACGACACGACCGGATGCGCCGTTCGACGCCGACTTCGTATTCGACGTAGGGCAGGTAGTAGACCAGGCCTCCCGGGGCCGGCGAATTGGTCTCCGGGACTGCCCTCACGGTTAGCTGCGTGGAACATCCGCCCAGCGAGTGGCCAGGCAACCGAGGGTCGCAAGCAGGGTTCTCGTCGCTCTCATGACTGTCTCCTTTCAAAGTGATCCGCTGTCCGCATACGCTCCGGCCACGGCGGCCTGGTTGCGGCGATCGGATCGAGGTTCTATGGATAGAGACGGACATGGAACGGAGATTCCGCAAAATCTCCGAAAGTCGCCCGGAACCGGGTCACCGAAATCGTTGACGACACCGTTGCGCCGACGCTTCTCCCTCCTCTTCGAGGTAGTACTTACAGATCTTCTTGACGATCCAGTCCTTGTAGAGGGAGACATCTTCGAAGATCGAGAGGAGGTTACCCGTACAGGCCTTGCTCGCGACGCCGATCAGCTCCGCCCGCCCGCCATTCAACCGTAGGAGAGGTCCGCCACTATCACCCCGGTGAAGCCCCTCGCGGTCAGAGTCTGTCGATCCGGCGCAGATCTGCTCGGGCAGCCGCGAGACTTTGCCGCATTCGTTCCTTTTCCTATGGGCGGACAGGTACGCTGTACAATCGTCGCCGGTCGGTCTCTTGAGCTCGGCGGTATGCGCCAGATCGTCCACCCAGCCGACGGCAACGGCCGTCTCGGTGGCGGGCGTCGAGGAAGCCAACGCCGGCAGTTGCTGGTCATCCAACTCGACCTCCTCCGATATCCGAATGAGCGCGATATCGTTGCGCCACTTATCGCGGTGATTTACCGGCGGATAGCAGCTGATCTTCTCGGCATATCTGACGACAGGGTCCTCGTCAGAGTTCGGCCCGATCCAGACCTCGAGGGTTCCCGGCTTTCCGCTCTTACACTGCCTTTTCCGGACACAGTGCCGGCCCGTCAGGACCCAGCGGCGGTCGATGAGGGACGCTCCGCAATTGTGTTTGTGGACGCCGTGCCTCAGAATCCTGATCGAGGAGATCCAGGGAGATACTGCCGCGAAGTGTGGTGACTGTTCTGAAGACAGGGGATCGGCAGGCTCGATAGCAAGTAATGCGGGTGACGAAACCACAAGAAGGATGGTGTAAACATATGCCGCCCTGTTTTTGAATCTCTTCATCACGTATCTCCCGACTACCCACCGGGCAGTGGCTGAATAGCTCCTGTACCGCAAGCTTTCGCTCCTCCGGGGGTCAGCCCGGGAACACGTCTGAGAGTCCGGCGTCGCCCCTTTTCGATCATTTCGCCATAGATCAGGAACTCCGGATCGTCCTCTCCTCCCTCGGGTGGGAGCCGTTCCGACAGCAAATAGTCGAGCTCTCGATTGACGAGGCCCAGCTCCAGGGTGTCCCTCTCCGGCCGGAATTGCAGTTTCTTGACCTTGTTGGAGAATCTGAGCTGCAACTCAACCTCGTTCTCGAATTCGGTGGTCCAGCACACTGCGGTCGCCACGGTAGCATCGGTCGTTTCATCGCCGGTGTTGTGGTGCAGCGGAACCTGGTACTCGAGTTCGCTCTCCTCAGCCAGGCTCAGCTGGCCTCCGACGAGCTTCACGGCAGCCGCCACCGATTCGTCCAGCGACGTCTTCAGGCGAAAATCTTTCTTGAGAGGACCTTCATAGGTCGCCAAGTGATCCAAGAGCGGGGGAACGATCTTGACGTTCGGACCGCTCAGATCCTGACCGTCCAGCTTGATCGTGATCAGCTTTCTGCTTAGCTCAAGAACGTTGCGTGTCTCGCTATTTTTTGGCCAGCGCGTGGTGACGGTGGCGAGGCTCTCGAGGAGCTCGTTCTCGTTGTGTCGCTTCTCGACAAACTCCAGCCATGCGTGATGAGAGTCGACGATTTCGATTTTCCGTGAACTCCGAGCTTCGGCCAGCAACATCGGGGTTCTGAGATCCCGCAATATGACCTCCACGGTCTTCGGGTCGCCGACCGCAAATCTACGATTGGGCACGAACGCGACGACGCCCCGAAAGGTGACGTGCAGCTTCTTGGACATGGTCAATCCTCCTGGTTTTGGGGTTTGAGAACGATCGCCGGGTTGCCGAGGATGCGAAAAGCGCCAGCGTCTCGGGGTCCGGTTCGCGGTGATGCAACGATTTCGCCGAGCTGCGCTTCGCGCAGCGCCTCGCCGACCTGGGCACCGGCGGCCAGGGCGCCGTAGAAACCCGACATCAGGCGCCGCGTAGCGAGGTCATCGACCTTCCAGCCCGAGGCGACCACGGCATCGACGCCCGCCGCGAGAAAGGCCTCCCCGAGCCCGAGCGCATGCGTGGCCAGAGCCGTGCTCCGAAAGCTCGACTCGCAAGCGGCGAGGACGACGAGGTCGACGCCCGAGAGATCCAGGGCGAGGATCTCCGCAACCGTCAGGGGATCCGCCTGCCCCGTCTCGCCTCGCAGCAACAGGTAGGAGGCGTCGGGGCGGTGCGCGTTGGAGATGCCATGGACCGCCAGATGGACGGCGGAGCGCCCGGGAAGCTCCTCCAGGAAACGTGCCTTCGTCGCCTGCTCCGCGATAAGCAGAGTCGCTCCCGAAGGGTAGAGTGCCTGGATCTCCGCCGCCTCCCGCGCCGCTTCAGGCGGTGCTGCCGGATTCCGGCAGCGGGTAGACTCCGAGGACGACCCGATCCTGGTCTGCCAGGCGTTTGGCGGCCTGCCGCAGGGCTCCGTTGCCGTCCACGGCGCGGGCCGGACTACCGAGCGGGAAGGCGCGGCGCAACGCCAGATCGGCGAGTTCCAGGGCCAGCCAGGGCTCGCCGTTGTCGAGGTGAAGGCCAAGGACCGACTCCAGTAACTCAAGCGTCGGGTCGACAGCTCCGAAATAGGCTTCCGGTCGGGGCAGAAAGCCGTCGAGGCGGAGGGTCAACGCGATCGATCGGGTCAGCACGTCGCGCGCCGCCGCGGCGTCGCCGACAGCGAGCAGGGCCGAGCCCTCGGCCGCCCGGCACGGCGCGGCATGGGTCAAGAGCGACGCGCCCTCATAGTAATCGGCTGCGGCGCGGAGCCGGGGCCGGGCGTCGGTGGCAGCGCCTTCGGCGAGCAGACGCCGGCCCTCGATGCAGTCATGGTCGGCCGTGGCGCGCCGCCAGGTCGCCGTGTCCGCGATCTCGGTGAGGGCGTCTTGCACGACGGTGAGCACCTCGCTGGCTTCGGTGAGCCGCCCGAGCTTCGCCAGGCTCCTGGCGTACCACGTCGCCGCGTCGGCAAGCCGCGCCGGCGAGCTGATCTGGTGGCTGGCGTCGAGCGAGAGACCGCTCATCCTGGCACCGAGGTGGGGGAAGCCCCGCTTGTCGGCCATGAACGCCACCACGGCGGCGACCACGTATCGAAGCTCCGGATCGGGATGGCGCCAGGCGCTCAGGATCGAGCCGTGCACCAGCCGCCACGCCTCTTTGTCCCGACCGGCGGCGAGGAGGCCGTCGGCCAGGATCGAGACCAGCTTGATCCGTTCGCGCGGGTCTCCGGAGCGCTCCACCTCGGCCAGCGCCTGGCGGAAGAGCCCCACCGCCGCCTCCGGGTGCCCGGTGACCAGCTCGATAAGCGCCAGTCCCTTGAGGCTCAGGCCGCGCAGGAGTGGGTCGTCGTGCTCAGCCGCCGCCTCGCTCACCTGAGTGAGCCGGGCTCTTGCCTCGTCGTAGCGGTCGACGTGGTAGCTCGCCATGCCGGCGTGGTACTCGGCCAGCAGGACGAGAGGGCTGCCGGAGCGGGCGAGCCCGTCGCTCGCCGAGTCGAGGGCCCGAAGAGCGTCACGGGATTCAAAACGCAGCGCGTGTCCGATCCCCTCGCCCAGAAGCTCGTGGGCGCGGGCCAGCTCGGCCGGCGAGCCGAGAGGATCCGACACGGCCCGGGTGAGGACGTCGAGCGCGTCCAGCGTCAACCGGTCTTGTGCCCTCCGGGCGATCTCGACGGCAGCGGCGAGCGCGTCCTCGGCCGCCGGCCGATCTCCCTGCCGCAGTTTCCGGGCCCAGTCGGGCAACAGCTCGTACACGACCCGACGGCGTCCTGTCGACAGCTCGACCGGCGGCGCCTCCCCGGCGCCTTCCCGCCGGTCCAGGATGCGGCGTAACTTGCCCCGCCGCACCTCGGCGTCCGCGGTCCAGGGCTGTCCCGGGTCCGTCTCCACAACTTCCGTCCAGGCGCGCGCCGCCTCGTCCACGACCCCCATCAGGTCCCAGGCGAGAGCGCGGTTGTACAGAAGCTCCGGGTGTTGTGGCGCACGGGCGGACTCGGCCAGCAGCCGATCGGCCGCGAAGAAGAGGCTGTAGGAGTCGTCGGCCTGTCCGGCGAGCTTGAGGAAGGCCGCCGCCAGATCGTTCTCGACGCTCGGATCCCCCGGAGCCAAGGCCCGGACACGTTTCAGGTCCTGGATGCCGCTGACCAGCAACCCGGGCTCGACCGCCGCGATCACCCGCCGGAGGCCACGTTCGTGCAAGGTGTCGGCATCCGGCACGACGTCGTCGCCGCGGCCCCGGCTGGCGGTGCCGGGCGGTTCGCTTTCTTCGCTACCTGAGCGGGTCCCGCAACGAGGCGCCGCGAGCAGGCGGTCTTCGACGGGCTCGGGCCACTGGCAAGGCTCGTAGATCTGCGAGCTGGAGAAACGCGCCAGCCCGGTCCGCCGGATACCGTCGTCGAGGCTGCGCCGGGCGTCGCAGCTCCCGATCAGGACGAGAACGCCGGCGAGCAACCCTAGCCGCAGGCCGCCGTCTCCGAGCTTGCCTATGTCGCTTGTCCTTCGCATCTCCGGCCTCCCCACCTGAGACGGACGTGCCGAGAGGATTCCCGCACTTTGTCCGCAGCCCATAGGCAGTCCCGTCCTGAAGCTGACGCCCCGGAGCTTAGCAGAACCCCGCGGCGATTCGATCCGGCGTTGCTCGGGCTCCGGCGAGTTGGTATCTTTCGTCCAGCCCTCATGAACCAGCCAGAACTTTCCCTCGAAGCGAACCTCGAGCTGATTGACCAGATCTGCGGCTTCGTGTGTCGGCGCCATGCTCTCCATGGAGCGGATGCGGAGGACTTTACCTCCCATGTCAAGCTGAAGTTGCTCGAAGACGGCGGCGCGCGCCTGCGTCAGTTCCAGGGACGAAGCTCCTTGAAGACTTTCCTGACGAGCGTTGTGGGCAATCTCTTCCGGGACTACCGGATCCAGGCGTGGGGGCGTTGGCGCCCATCGGCGGAGGCGGGACGTCGGGGCCGTCTGGCCATTCAACTCGAGGAGCTGCTCTACCGCGACCGGCTCTCCCTGGACGAGGCCACGGAGACCCTGAGGACCAACTTCCAGCTCCGAGCGACGCCCGCCGAGCTGGCCAAGCTGGCGGCGAAGCTTCCAAAGCGCTCGCCGCGACGCTTCGAAAGCGACGAACAGCTCGCCGAGACGGCGTCGGCGGACCGAAGCGACGAGCCGGTTCGCGACCAGGAGAAACGGCGCACCGTTCACGAGGCCCGTGAGGCGCTCCGTGACGCTCTCGCGTCCCGTTCTGCCGAGGATCGCCTGGTGCTTCGCCTGCATTACGACGACGGCCTCTCTCTCACCCACATCGCCGAGGATCTTGGGATTCCACGCCGCCAGATCTACTCTCGTCTCGAGAAGCTTCGCCTGGAGCTACGCCGGGCTCTCGAAGCGACGGGTCTGCGGGCCTCCGAGGTCCTCGCGGCCCTCGGGTGGGACGATCCGTGGGAAGGCCGTCCGGCAGAGACGGCGGTGGAATCCGCTGCCGATGTCCGTCTCAAGAAGCAGAGAGAAGGCAGAGGGCCCCGCGCCCCTGCCGAGGAGAGATGATCATGCAGATTTCGGATCCATCTTGCCCCGGCCGTGAAGAAGAGCTGGCCGCCTTCATCGACGGTGGCCTGTCACCAGACGAGAGAGCGTCCCTCGTCCGGCACCTGGACGGCTGCGAGACCTGTTACCAGATCTATGCTGAAACGCGCCGTTTGCTCGCGGATATGAGCGAGCCGGCCGCCGCTGAGGACACTGGCGGAGTCGCTGAGGGCGTGCTCCTCCGGCCCGGCGTGTGGCGTCGTCCGCGGTGGATCCTGCCTCTGGCCGCGACCGTTCTGGTCGGCGTCGGGCTGGCCATGATCTTCCCCCGGATGAGCGAGCCGGCTGGTTTCGACAGCGCGTCGCTGACGGCTTCCTTCGAGGAGCGGCTCGCTCAGGTCGAGACCGATTGGACCGAGCCTCTGTGGCCGACGCAGCGGGGGGAAGGGGTCTCGCAGGTCGAGATCGAGGCCGTGTTCAGGCTGGGTGCACGGGTCGTGGACCTGGACCTGGCCCTGCGGACACAAGACCGGGCCAAGGGTCGGGAGATCGTCACCGCGGTCCGCGAGCTCGTGGAGGCCACATCTCGTCCTGAGCTCGCGAGGGTCTACCGCGACATAGGGGGGCAACTCGGGGAGGGAGTGGCGCCCATCGTCTTGCTGGACCCGGTGCGCTCGGCCGAAAGCGCCATCGACGCTCGCCTCGACCAACCGGCCTACCGTCTGGGAAAGTGGGTCCGTGCCGCCCACCTGGCCGCGCTCTGCGGTGATGCGGGTTTCTTCTCTCGCTACGGCGACACGTCTCGGCTGGCAGCGTTGCACGAAGGGCTCCGGGACCCGTCTGTCAAGGAGTGGCAGAAAATCGATGCTCTGCTCCAGCGGCCGGTCGACGCCGCCAGCCTCAATGTGCTCCGGGAGCAACTCGCCAGCGTTCTCCGCCGCGGCCGGCCCTAGACACACCACGCCGGCCCGGAACTTCTCCCAGGTGGAAGTTGCCGTCGCCGAGGTGCCCCACGAGCGGCGCGACGAGCCAGCTCCGCGCCAAGTCCTCCTAACGGCGTCCATCAGGACGACCGGATCGTTCGACGAACTGTGCTCCCAGCGCGACGTCTCAGTTGAAGACGCGTGGGCGCTCCGGCTTGGAGAACCGGCAGAGGTCTCCCTCGACCTTCACCAGATAGACTCCCTGCCGCAGGACTCGCTTTTCGATGTCCTCGTTGACGTCGATGGCGGCGAGCATGCCGTACAGGGTCTTGTCCTTGTGCTCGGGGAAAACGTCGCCGAAGGTGCGCAGATGATTGAAGAGCTGCTTGAGGCCTGCATCTAGCACATCCCCAACACCCGCTCGCTCGTAGGTCGGGATGATCACCGAGACTGTCGGCTCCAAAACACTTCTCCCCGCGACGACGTATACTTGCCGGCCCTTGGTGAGCGCGGCTTCCGCGGAGAGCCTATCCGATGCGACACGACACGTCCCCAGGTTCCGACGAGCGGGGAACGGCAGCAGCGCCCGAAGGCCAAAAGTTGATAGACTGAGGACCCGGGAGAAAACCTTGGCGCCAAAGAGTCGTGACTCCCAGAGCAAAGTGATTCGAGTCAGCCTCCTGCAGGACGTCAAACTTCCGCATGTCGCCCTTGGGGATCCCCTTTTTCAGCACCATGGAGCTTCAGGGTTGACGCCGAGGATCGTGTTGCGACTCGCCCTCCTTTTCCTCCTTTTCCTCCTGGCGCTTCTCGGCAGCAGTTGCGAGAGTCCCTACGCAGCACCGAGACCGGTAGGCGGCGCCTCCCCCTCCCCGGGCGCCGGACGTCCCGCGGCGAGCGTCGCTCCAAGCCAGGATGCGAGCGGCCTCGGCGAAGGCTTCGTGGTCTGGGAATCGAATCGTTCGGGCGACTTCCGGATCTGGATCCGAGACCTTCAGGACGGCGAGCCGCGGCAGCTCTCCGGCGACGAGGACGGCGGACGCCAGCACTGCTGTCCCCATGTCGCCCCGGGGGGCGACGGCGTCGCCTATCTGAGCCTTGCCAAGGGCGGAGAGCTCTACCCTGCCTCCGGTGCCGTCGGCGCGTTGCACCTGATTCGCGTCGACGGTACCGAGGACCGGGTTCTGACAGAGCAGGCCGCGACCTATTCCGAGCATCGCGCGGTAGTGTGGCGCAGCATCGACGAGCTCATCCTGATCGGTGGCGATTGGCGCACCCGCCTCCTCTCGGTCCACGGCGGCGATCCGCGGCTTCTCACCGAGGCGGCGCCGGAGCGTAACCGCGGCTGGCTCATCAACCGGACGCTCACCCACGCCACCAGCGGCGAGCCGTCGTTCTCGACCTACGACCCGGAGAATCGACGGGTCGAAGTCCGGAGGGACTTCGGCGGCTGCCAGCCCTACTTTTCCTTCGACGGCCGCTGGGGCTACTGGATCGCCGGCGCCGGCGGACCGATCCGCCGGATCGACCTCGTGACGCGCCGCACCGGGACCGTGCTCGCCAAAAGCGATCCGCGGCTGCCGTCCGACCAGGGCTACCTCTACTTCCCGATGCTCTCCCACGACGGCCGCCTCCTGGCTTTCGCCGCCTCCCGCGACCGCCACGACCACCACACGGAGGACTACGACGTCTTCGTCGTCGAGACGGACCCGCGCACCCTGGAGGCCGTCTCACGGGCCGTTCGGATCACCGACCATCCCGCCACCGACCGCTACCCCGACGTCTACTCGGCACCTCTCGCGCTCGGCCGCCACTTCGCGGAGGCGCCCCACACCCTGGAGCTCACGGCGCCGGAGGGAGGCAGCTGGCGCTTTCTCGCCAACGGCGTCGAGATCGCCGCGGGGGAGACGGTGCGCCATACCTTTGAAGCCGGCACCTACGCGCTGGAGGCCCGCCGCGGCGAGACGGTGCTCCGCGGGATGGCGACTTTCTCCGTCCCACGGCCGCCGAGAGTCGATGCCGTCGAGGTCCGCGGCGGACGGCGCGTCGTCGTCCGTTTCGACGAGGAGGTCGCGACGGACGACCTGCGTCTGGAGCTCGAATCCGGCCGGCCCTTCACCTGGCGGCTCGTCGAGCGCGGCCGCAGCCTCGTCGTGGAGCTCGAAAGCGCGCTGGAGCAGACCGACGTCCTTCGCCTCGCGGGCTTGCGCGACCGTGCCCAGACGCCGAATGTCCTCCCGGAGACCTCGCTCACCGTCACGCCGCCGACCTGGCCCGTCGATCCTCGCGGCCTCGTCTTCCTCTGGGAGAGCGACGGTGGGCAGAACCAGGTCGAGGACCGGGAGACGGGAGCGATGAAGAGCACGGTCCTCGAGCCCAATGGCCGCGCCTGGCTCGATCGTCACCTCGCGATGGAGCTTCACGGCGGCTACTTCTCGGTCGACGCCGAATCCATGCGAACGGTGCTTCACGGCTGCCGGCGCACAAGCGAGATCACCGTCGAGGCGACGGTAACCCCCGCCGCCACCCAGGGCGCGAGCGCCGGGCGCATCCTCACCTTCTCGACGGGTGAGCGCGACCGCAACTTTACCCTCGGCCAGGAGGACGGGCGCCTCGTCTTCCGGCTGCGCACTTCCTCGACGGGCCGCAACGCCACGCGCCCCCAGCTCGACCTGGCCCCGCTTCCTGCCGGCCGGGCGAGCCACGTCGTCGTGACCTACACGCCGGGACGCCTCGCGGCTTACGTCGATGGCCGGCAGGTGCTCTCGACCGACGTCGTCCGGAGCGGTTTTTTCCACTGGAAGCCGCGGGCGTTTCTCTTCGGCAACGAGTCCCGCGGCGTTGAGCGTTCGTGGTACGGCAAGGTGGAGGCGGTCGCCGTCTACAACCGTTTCATGGCGGCGGACGAGGTCTCGGAAGCGGCGCGGCGGGCGGCGAAGAGGATCGCCGAGCGTCCGGCGGTCGACTCGGTCCAAGTCCGCGCCCGGCTCCGCCGCCGATCGCCCACACCGTCGCTCGCCGAGATCTCTCCTTACCGCGACGCTCTGGCGGTCTTCGAGTACGAGACCGTGGCGGGAGAGCTGCCGCCGGGCCGGGAGGTGCGCGTCGTCCACCGGGTACTGGCCGACGGCGAGGAGCTCGCCGTCGCCCGGCGACGCTCGGGGGAGGCCTACGAGCTTCGACTGGAGCCCTTTTTGGAGCAGCCGCAGCTTCAAAGCCTCTTTCTTTCCAACGTCTTCGGCGAGGAAACGACGCTTTTCTGGAGTGACGATGTTGAACCGTAGCGGTGTAGCTTTCGCTGGTACCTGATGGTCTTCAGCTCTCACCTTTTCTGCTTCTACTTCCTACCGCTCGCCCTCGCGGTCTACTACGCCCTGCCCGAGCGCCGGCGAAACCTCGCCTTGACGGTCCTCTCTTATCTCTTCTACGGCTGGGCTCACCCGGCCTTCATCCTCCTGATGCTTTTCTCGACGTTCGTCGACTATTTCTGCGGCCTCGCGATCGAACGTCACCGCAACGTTGAGGGACGGCGAAAACGAAAAGCCGCGGTGACGCTCTCGATCCTCACCAACCTCTCGCTCCTCGGCTTTTTCAAGTATTTCAACTTTGGGATCGACAGCTGGAACGGTCTCGCTGAAACGCTCGGCTTCAGCGGCCTCGACGTCGCCCTGCGGGTGACGCTGCCGCTCGGGATCAGCTTCTACACCTTCCAGTCGATGAGCTACACGATCGACGTCTACCGCGGCCGTACGGCCGCGCTCAGAGACCCGATCGACTTCGCCTGTTATGTGGCCATGTTCCCGCAGCTCGTCGCGGGGCCGATCCTGCGTTTCTCAGAGGTGTCGGAGCAGCTCCTCTCGCGTCACCACACGCTGGAGCGGTTGGCGCGGGGAGCGTCGTTTTTCGCCCTTGGCATGGCCAAGAAGATCCTTCTCGCCAATCCCTGCGGCAAGGTCGCCGACCTCTGCTTCGAGGCCGGCTCGCTCACCGCCCTCGACGCCTGGTACGGAGTGGTGGCCTACGCCTTTCAGATCTACTTCGATTTTTCGGGATACTCCGACATGGCGATCGGCCTGGCTCTCTGCTTCGGCTTCGCTTTGCCCAAGAACTTCGACTCGCCCTACCGCTCGCGATCGATCACCGAGTTCTGGCGCCGCTGGCACATGTCGCTTTCGCGGTGGCTGCGCGACTACCTCTACGTCCCCCTGGGCGGCAACCGCCGCGGACGGGTGCGGACCTACGTCAACCTGGCGGTGGTGATGCTCCTCGGCGGGCTGTGGCACGGCGCGGCGTGGAACTACGCCGTCTGGGGCGGCTTTCACGGGCTGCTCCTCGCCGCCGAACGCGCCCGCGGCAAGGAGGACGCCTGGGGAAAGATCCCAGCACCGCTGCGAGTGGCAACTACGTTTGTCCTCGTCCTCGTCTCCTGGGTCTTCTTTCGTGCCGCGGACCTCGGGACGGCCCTTCGCTACCTGGGCGACATGACGGGCCTCGCCGCGACGTCGCCGGTGGCGGGCCTTCTCTCCGAGCTCGTCTATCGGCCCTACTACCTGGGGACCGTTCTCGTCGCCGGTGCCGTCGTGTGGGCGGCACCCCAGACCTGGGACTTCACACGCCGGTTGACCTGGCCCAAGGCCCTCGTCTGCCTCGGCCTTTTCTGGCTGGCCGTCGTGATGATGGAAAGCCAGGGCTACAATCCGTTCATCTACTTCATCTTCTAGGACGATGAGGACGCAAGATCACCTTCCCGAAAGCGGACACACCGACGTGAAGCGCGGTGTCGCCGCTCTCCTCGCCGCGGCCTGCGCCGTGACGGTGCTCGCCGTTCCGGTGGCCCGGCACGTCGCGCCCGTCGACGGCGTGTGGCTGCGGCTCGAGCCCTTCGTCTCGTTCTTCAGGAGCCTCGGCGAGCTCACCGGCGAAGGCGCCACCGGTGTCGGACGCCTGCGGCTCATGAACCGTCGCCTGGAAGAGAACATGGACACCTTCGAGCGCTCCTTGGAGGACTCCTCGCTTCTGACGGCGACCACCCTGCCGCCGGTCCAGTGGCTGCTCGCCGGTTGGGGCGGAGCCGGCAACGAAAACGTCTACGTGGGACGGCGGGGGTGGCTTTTCTACCGCCCGGGCTTCGACTACCTGACGGGGCCACCTTTCCTCGAGGCGTCGGTCCTCGAACGACGGCGGCGCTCGGGACCGAGTTGGAGCGAGCCGCCCGAAGGCGATCCGCGGCCGGCGCTCGTCGACTTCCACCGCCAGCTCGTCGAGCGTGGCATCCGGCTCCTGGTGATGCCGGTACCGACCAAGCCAATGGTCCAACCCGACCACTTCGCACCGTCCTATGCCGGGCGCCCGGACGACGCGCCACCGCTTCACAACGCCTCTTTTGGCGAGCTCCGTGCCGACCTCGAAGCTGCCGGTGTCCTCGTCTACGACCCAGCCGGGACCCTGCGGCGCGTGCGTCGCGACGGCCTCGACGCCTACCTCCACACCGACTCCCACTGGAGCCCGGCGGGCGTCGACGCCGTGGCCCGCGAGCTCGCCTCCCGCATCCGTCTCCTCGAGCTGGGACCCCTGGGACCTCCCGTCGCCTGGCGGCGCGAGGTCCGCGAGCACCTCGGCCGTGGCGACCTGGCGAGGACCCTGCGCCTGCCCGCCTGGGGCGAGCACTATTTCCCGCCCGAAACCGTGCGCCTCGACGTCGTCATGGATCCCCGGGGACGATTCTTCCAGGCCGACGAGAGAGCCGCGGTGCTGGTCCTCGGTGACAGCTTCACGAACGTTTTTTCCGACGCGGGGCTCGGCTGGGGACGCTCGGCGGGCCTCGTGGAGCAGCTCGCCTACCACCTCGGCCACGGCGTCGACCGGATCGCCGTCAACAACGCCGGCGCGACGCTCGTGCGCCGCCGCCTCGCCGCCGAGGCGCCGCGGCTCGACGGCAAGAAGATCGTGGTCTATGAGGTCGCCGTTCGCGAGCTCTCCGCCGGCGACTGGCAGGAGGTCGCCCTCCCCGACTGACCCGCCGCCTTGACAGCGGCGGGCGCTTCGACACACTATGGCCCAGAACGATCGAGAGGAGACGCAGCGCGATGCACAATCGGCGCAGATTTGTCAAAGCAAAAGTCTGGAGCACCGAGCAACGGCCGGGCTTCTTTCCGGAGGTCGACGACCCCGAGCTCGCCGTCCCCTGGCTCGACGGCGAGCGGCGGAGCTTCGGCGTCGCTTTTTCCGGCGGCGCTACGCGTTCGGCGGCGGCGACTCTCGGACAGCTACGAGGCCTGAAGGCCACCGGTCTGCTGGAACGTCTGGGTTACGTCTCGGCCGTCTCCGGCGGCGCCTGGGCCGCGACGCCCTACACGTATCTCGACGCCGATTACGACGAGAACGTCTTCCTCGGAGCCGTCCGGACTCCCGGCAAGCTTCGCCTCAGCGACTTCAACCGTGGCCGCAAGAGGTCCCTCAGCCTCGCCATCTCCGAGTCGGTGCTGATCGACGACATCCTGAGCGAAGGGATCCGGTTCGCCGGCGACGAGCTCTTCAGCCGCGTCGTGGGGAACGTTTTCCTCGGGCCTTTCGGCCTCGGCGACCGCGGCAAGCTCTTCAGCTTCCACGAAGAAGGACGCGACGCCGTGGTCCGTTCGAACAGCGAGCACGACGATTCCCGCTACCACCTGAGGAAAGACGATTTCTACACCGTGCGCCACGGACGTCCCTACCTGATCGTCGGCGGCACGATCCTGCGGCTTCAAGGCACCGGCCGCAGCTCGCTGAAGATTCCTTGCGAGCACACGCCGCTCTACAGCGGTGTGCGCCGGCTCTTCCCGTCCGCCGGCCGCGACGGCCTTCCTATCGGTGGAGGGTACGTCGAGAGCTTCGCCTACGACTCGGAGAGCCCCCGCCGGTCCTGGGGCACCGACCGGTGGTGCGTCAAGGTCGGCGGGCGGCGCCATCGCTTCACTCTCAGCGACATGATCGGATCGAGCGGCGCCGTGCCCCAGGAGGTGCTCAAGAGAATCGGGCTCGACTTCGTAGGATTTCCGGAGTTTCGCCACTGGCCGATCCACGACCTGGGACGCCTGGGCCACGAGGAGTACAGCCACAGCGACGGCGGCCACCTGGAGAACCTCGGCATCATGCCGCTCTTGGCACGGCAGGTCGAAAACATCGTCGTCTTCATCAACACGCGCACACGTTTCGACCGTGACAGGGACCTTTACAACCACTCGATCGCCCCGCTTTTCAAATCGGTCCCCGACCGGGAGCTGGAGGTGACGGGACTGCGCAGCGGAAAACGGCGCTTCGCCACCAACGTCGTCTTCAATAACGGCGCCAGGCGCCTCGAGGAGCTCCTCGCCGCTTTTCAGGCCAAGAAGGACAAGGGCCAGCCCCTCGTCTTTTGCGAAACCTACGACGTCAAGGCCAACGAGCACTACGCGGTCCGGCCCTACACGGCCAGGATCTGCTGGGTCTACAACGAGCGGGTCGCGGCCTGGGAGACTCCCCTGGCTGAGGAGGTCAAGGCGCTTTTCGAGCGTCCTCACCTGAAGCGTTTTCCGCACTACCGGACGTTTTTCGAGAACCCGCCGAAGCTCCTCGACCTGACGCGGATTCAGGTCAACGCCCTCGCCCACCTCGCTTGCTGGACCGTGACGTCGAGCGTCCAGGAAATCGCCGACCACTTTGGATTCTAGTCGATGGATCAGAAAAAGCTGCAATCCATGTTCGAGTCGACCCTGGCCGACCGCCGGCTGTCGCGCTCGGAGCGCCAGGCGCTCAAAGCCGTCCTCGACGAGGCCTCGCCCGGGCCGGAAGAACGCCTCGCCTACCTCGGCCGGGCCTTCGACGCCGCCCGCGGCGCGATGGCCGACGGCCGCGACCGAGAGGTCCTGGAGTGGCTGGAGGACCTCGTAAAGACGCTCTACCCCGAAGACGTCGCCTCGGTCTGCGCCGCTCGCTTTGCGCCCCACCAGGACTGCGCCGGCAAGCTCCGCGAGCTTTTCGACGAGGCCGGGACCTCGGCCGAGGTGTGTGTGTTTACCATCACCGACAACTCGATCGTACGCGCCATCCTCGCCGCCAAGCGCCGCGGGGTCAACCTGCGGATCATCTCCGACGACGAGAAGGCCCTCGACCGCGGCTCCGACATCTACCGCCTGATGGACTCCGGGGTGCCCGTGCGCATGGACGCGAGCGAGGACCACATGCACCACAAGTTCGCCGTTTTCGACCGGCGTCTCCTGGTGACCGGAAGCTACAACTGGACCCGCAGCGCCGCCGAGCGCAACCGGGAGAACATCGCTTTGACCGACGACAAGCGCCTGGTGGCGCTCTTCCGCGAAGAGTTCGAGCGCCTGTGGGACGCTTTTGCACCCGGCTGATTCATGAAAAATCTCGACCTCGGCGGACGGCTCCTGCGCTCGTCCAGCGCCGCCACCCTCTCGCAGGCCTGGCGAGTCGGCGTGACGTTCGCCACCCAGATGGTGCTGCGGCGCGTCGTCGCCCCCGACGACTGGGGCGACTGGCACTGGGCCCTCGACTTCGTCTTCGTCCTGCTCGGCCAGGTGCGCGACGTGGGCGTGCCGGCCCACATGGTGCGCGACCGCGAGCGTCCCTACGGCAACTTCCTCGCGGTCGAGGCCTTCTGGGGCCTTGTCTTGACGGTCGCCGTCCTGGTGGCGAGCCCCTGGCTCGCCACGCTCGGACCCCAGGGCAGCTCGCATCTCGTGCCGATTCTCCAGGGACTTGCCGTCTTTTTTTTCATCGAGGGGATTGGCAAGATCCCGCTGACCTACTTCGAAGCGGAGCTCTTGATCGACCGTGCGGTCGTCCCGGAGCTGGCCCGCAACCTCTGCTTTGCGGCCCTCGCCGTCACGCTCGCCCTGTGGGGTGGCTACGGTGTCTACAGCATGCTGATCGCGCACGTCACGGCCTCTGCCGTTTTCACCGGTATGCTCTGGTGGCGGGCCTGGGGAAAGATGCCCCTCACCTGGATACGGGGCGGGACCTGGCCGCTACTGCGCCACAGCGCTCCGCTCATGCCGATGGCGATGGTGATCCTGGCGGTCGACGTCGTCGACTACGCGCTCGTCGGGCTCATCTTTCCCAGCTCGCTCGTCGGGATCTACGGCGGCGCCCTCATGCTTTCGCTCATGGTGCCGCGGGTGCTCGAATGGCCCCTACGCCGCGCCCTCTACCCGGCCTTCGTCGCGGTGCGCGACGACGCCGCGCGCTTTTTCGAGACCTACCGGCTGTCGACGATCCTGCTGATGGCCGTCCACGTCACGGTAGGCGCCTTCTTTTTCGTCAACGCCGAGCTGATCCTGACGGTTCTCTGGGGAGAGCTTTACCGCGAGGCCGTGCCTTTCCTGCGCGTCCTCGCTTTCGTGCCGCTCGTCCAGCCGTTTGCGCGCTGCTCCGAGGACGTCCTCCTGCCCCGTCACCAGGAGAAGCTCTTGACGATCGCGACGGTGACCAATCTCTTGGCGCTCGTGGTCTTCGCCATTTTCCTTATGGCGGAGATCGGTGCCGTGGGCATGCCTCTCGCCAAGCTCCTGCCGCTGGGGTCGCTCTTGATCGCCTGGGCGATCTATTCAATAGATCCGCGCCGTTTCTGGCATTTGGTCCTCGACCTCTTGGCAGTCTACGGGGTGCCGGCGGCGCTTTTCGCCGTCGTGTGGCTGGCCACTCCGGGCGGCGGCTACTTCCGCCTGGTGGCGTCGGTGGCCGCGGGCCTCGCCAGCGCCGCCGCCTACTACTTTCTCTTCCGCCGCGCTTTCCTGGACTTCTTTCGCCGTCTGCCGTCGGCCGAGGATTGAAACGTCGGGTCTCGGCGGGAGACCGGTTGCGAGGCAACGACGCCTACTCTCGACTCTGAGAGTGTTGACCCCGGACGGACCGGGGCCGTGTAGGCTGCCCGAGTCGCCTGCAGAAGTGGAATTGGCCAATGGCTGTCGCGATCGGGTGCCGCGAGCGGGACGCCGGCTCGCAAATGACGCCAGCGACCTTCCTCCTCCCGCGGTCGTAGGGTTGGCTGTCGTCCTCTCCGCCACCCTTCCGGATAGGACGAACCCACCCCTCAAGGTGTTGACGGGAATGTCTAAGCGCTGGAATATCTAGGCGCCAGGTATTTGATGGTCAACCACTTGGCACCCCGATCGACTGAAGAGGATCAGAACCCTGGCAAAGTAAGGAGCACTAGCTAGTCATCAAGGCCGCAGCGGAGTATGCCTTGAAAAAATCAGACTCCGTCCTCTTGCCTCACGACTTTGCCGGCTGAACGTCCCTCCGGGACGAAAGCCGGCGAGACGCCGGCGCTCCCAGCGTCCCAGCAAGACGTCCCTCCGAGGCGAAGATCCGACGTGGCCAGACGGGGTAGGGCGAGGAGATACGAGGTGGAGGCGGAAAGGCGCCATCGTTGAAGTGAAGACCATCTCGCCCAAAGAGAATGAGCCGACGAGGTTGCCGCCTCGCCGGCCGCTGGGTGAGCCCGGCGTGGATCCGGGGCTCGATGCTGTCTAGTGCGGCACCATCTTATACCCGATTCGCGCCGAAATCAAGATCAAAGGAGAATCGTATGGCCAAAAACCATGATCCTGATGCCGGCGAGGACTACATCTTCGTCAAATCCTTCCGCCACAGGTCCGGAAAGATCCTGGTGGCGAGCAACTACGGCCTGAAGGCGTTCCGGATCCGGATCCGGAAGCGGCGCAAAGAGGGTGAAGACTGATGATTGTCCGACCCCCTCCTCGACCGCCCCACCGTGCTGGTCGACCCATTCGCCGGCCGGCGCCGCCTGGCCATCCCTGGCGCTCCCGGAAGCTATCTTCCGAGTAGGCCATACCGAGGCACGTTAGGCAGGGTCTACCGGCTGAACCGTCCGGCCGACAGCCAGGACATGAGATCCGACGTCAAGGTGGCGGACTATATGGAGTTGAGCCATGGCATGTAAGAAGAAATCGGCGCCGTGCAAGCGCAAGACAGTGCCCGTGAAGTCTCACAAGCGCTGTCCTCCTAAGCGCAAGACGACCAAGCGGTAAGAACCAACCCGGCCGGTCCTGGTGGACCGGCCGCTGAACCCCACGAAAGGAGGTGAGGCGTATGGCAAAGAACCAGCACGTAGTGCCGCATCCTGACGGGTGGGCCATCCGTGGCGACGGCAACAGCCGGGTGACGAAGACCTTCCCGCGTCAGAGCGACGCGATTGATCGCGGTCGCGAGATCGCACGGAATCAGGGAAGCGAGTTGCTCATCCACGGACGTGACGGCCGGATCAGAGCTCGTGACTCCCACGGCCGGGATCCATTTCCACCGCGAGGTTAGGAGCCCAGGGTTGGGGACGCGGCGCCCGGAGGGTCGCCGCTCCCCTTGCCTTTCTTGCCCTCTTCGCCCCCTCGACGAGCTTCCCCTTCTCCAACTGTAGCCGCTCCCGCTCCAGGTCCTCCTCGGCCGTCCGCGACCACCCCGCGATCTCCTCGACGTCGACGTCGTCGGCCACGACGCCAAGCCGCCGCATCTCCATCCAGAACCGCGTCGGCGGGACGCCCCCCTTGGAATCCAGGTAGAGTCGCGCCAGCAGCTGCGCCGCCTCCATGGCCTGGTCGGAGAGCCCGTAGCCGTGGTCGAGCGTGAGATTGATCGGCGACGGCGTCCCCGGCCGGTAGGAACGGAAGAGGGTGAAGCACCTCGAAAGCGTCGATCCCCACCCCAAGGCATAGGACGCCGCGACGCTCCGCGCCCGCGAAACGGCCGCCGCCTGTCCGAAGGCGCGCTCGTGTCCGGGTGACCGGGTCATGATCGGCGCCAGGCCCGCCACCTCGATCGCGCGCATGAGGTCGTTGGTCATCTCCATGCCCGACTGGAGCGCGTGCCCCGGCAGGGTCACCCACTTCATGTCCGCCGTGTCCGACGTCGTGCCATAGAAGAGGCGCGGACCCAGCATGCTCCACCGGTCCTCGTCCTCCTCGGCAAGGCCTTCCACCGCGCCCTCACCGACGCTGGGACCGAGGACAAGGGTGGCCTCGTGGCGCGCCGGTGTGGTAGAGTCGAGTTGTGCGGTCCCGTAACGAGGAGAAGGATGGATCGGGGCCAAGGAGAATCCTGATGGAAACCCATGAGCTAGAGGTGGTGATTCCTGACGACCATCGTCTGACGGTCAAGGTCCCCGAATCGATCCGGTCCGGCCCGGCGAGGTTGCTCCTTCTCGTCCCAGCGGAGGACGAGGCTACGACACCGCTCCAAGAGGGGACGAGATCCGAGCAGATCGATCGCCTCTACGCGGAGCTCAGGGAGCTCATGACCCGATCCACCGCGGACGATGGTCGCGACGAGCAGATTCAGGATCGCTTCAGCCGTTTGCGCAAGCTCCAGGAAGAGGAAGCCGACGCCATGGAAGCCGTGTTTCGAGCGCGGCACCGTTTGCGTCCGGGAGAGGGGCTGGAAGCGCTCGAGCGAGCCAGGCAGATCATCGAGGATGAGAATCCTACCTGAATCCACCAAGCCGTCAAGCCGTCGAATAGAACGCCGCCACGGCCCGGAGGAACGGACCGGCAGACGTGGCTATCGCCAATACCGCGACTGCCTGGGGTGGGAATTCGGGTTTTCCTGTGCGTTTTGTCTGTTGCACGAGGCTGACGTGATCTCCTATGGCGTCGAAGGGTTCGGCGTCATGGGCGTAGAGCACTTCACCCCCGTCAGCTCAGATGCAGAAGCGGTGAATGACTAGAGGAATTGTTTTTACGCCTGCCGCCTGTGCAACGGGGCTCGCTCGAACGCACCCGTTTCCGCTTCCGGGCAGCGTCTTCTCAACCCATGCGGAGCCATATGGGCTGATCATTTCGAGATGGACGGGAATCGGCTCGTTGCACGATCTGGAAATCGCGACGCTGAATACACGGAGCAGACGTACGACTTCAACGATCCTCGTAAAGTACGAGCTCGAAGATTGCGACGTGATCTGATCTCGGAATATTTGGAGTTGCTCGACGAGGGCCCCCGGCGAGTCGAGATATTGATTGAGCTCAGCGAGAAATACGATGACGTAGAAATCCTTGTGGCGGCGCAAAGTCTGCGACGGTGTGTCCGGATAGCGGCAAGAGAAATCGAGTCGTATTCCGCGGTTCCGTTCGATGCACCTGACCGCTGTCAATGCGCAGCGAGTGACGATCTGGCCCTGCCGTCATGGCTGGACGAGCAGACGCTGGAGGTCGAGCCAGGCCCTTAGCAGCCCCGGGGTCCGAGCCACCGTCGCGGGCGTGGTGGTGTCCGTGGAGCACGAGCTGGACGCGGGTGTCGCGGGCGATCGCCTCCAGGTCCTCGGTCCCGGCGTCGGTGAGGGCACGGTAGAAGGACCTTGGCGAGGCGTCGGGGGTCCTCGCCCTGGAAGCGGCTGTGGGGTCCGAGGTGGAGGTCGGAGAGGTGGAGGAACCGGCTGGTACGCCGTCTCCGGAAAGAAACCACGACCGTCTCGGCAACCGCCCCTAGCCGGGCGAAAGCTTGACTATTCTAAGGCGGATCGTAGAATGGTCGCGACCATTCTACGATCCGTACGATTTTGGTCGGACCCGTGGAACACGATGCGCGTATGAAGAGACTCTACGAGGACGTCATCGCCCGGCACTTCCGCGAGGAGCGCAAGATGCTCTTCCTGATGGGTCCCCGCCAGGTGGGGAAGACCACCACCAGCCGCGAAGTCGGTGCCCGACGGCCCGGGAGCTACCTCAACTGGGACAACCTCGACCACCAGGCGCGGATCCTCGCCGGGCCGGAAAGCCTCGCCGAGGAGATCGGCCTCACGACGCTCCGCGAAGAGAGGCCGCTTCTGATCCTCGACGAGCTCCACAAGTATCCCCGCTGGCGCACCTTCCTGAAGGGCTTCTACGACACCTACGCCGACGAGGTCGACGTGCTGGTAACCGGGAGCGCCCGGCTGAGCGTCTTTCACACCGGCGGCGAGAGCCTCATGGGGCGCTACTTCGGCTACCGGATGCACCCTCTCTCGGTCGCGGAGCTGGTCCGGCCCGAGGCTGGCGGTGCGCCGGGCCGACGTCCCCCCGCGCGGCTCGACAAGGAGACTTTCCAGTCGCTCTACGAGCTCGGCGGCTTCCCGGAGCCGCTGGCGCGTCAGACCCGGCGGTTCGCCCTCCGCTGGCAACGGTTGCGCCACCAGCAGCTGCTGCGCGAGGAGCTCCGGGACCTGACCCGCATCCAGGAGGTGGCCAAGGTGGGGACCCTGACGCAGCTCCTGATCCAGCAGGCCGGACAACTGACCCGCTACGCGACGCTCTCGAACGCCGTCGACGCCTCGATCGACAGCATACGGCGCTGGCTCGAAACTTTGGAAAGCCTCTACTTCTGCTTCACCCTGCGCCCCTGGTTCGAGAACGTCGCGCGTTCGTTGCGCAAGGAGCCCAAGGTCTTCCTCTGGGACTGGTCCCACGTCCGCGACGCCGGTCCACGCTTCGAGAACCTCGTCGCCTGTGCGCTCCTGAAGGCCGTCCACTTCTGGAACGACGACGGCCAGGGCGTCTTCGAGCTCCGATTCCTGCGCGACAAGGAAAAACGGGAGGTCGACTTCGTCGTCGTCCGCGACGGGCGCCCGTGGATGCTCGTCGAGGCCAAGGTCTCCGGCAAGGCCGGATTGTCGAAGGGGCTCCTCTACTTCCAGGAGCACCTCGGAGCGGAGCTCGCCCTCCAGGTCGCCTACGACCTCCCGTTCGTCGACCGCGACTGCTTCGCCGTGAAGCGTCCGACGATCGTCCCGGCACGGACGTTGCTGTCCCAGCTGGTCTGAGAAGCCGGAGATCTGGCGTTGGGCATTTTTTTCGGTCTACCTATATTTTTCCCAGTCCCGCGGCACCCTCTGTTAACGAACCCATCCAAGCTCTCGTTCGAGGGGGCGTTGGCGCGTGGCCACGCTTACCTTCCGGAGAGCACGAACAACAGAGAGAGGACGAAGCTCATGAGACGAACGATTCGATGTACGTGGATCCTGGTCGCCCTGCTGGCCTGTACGGGAACGCTCCTGGCCCAGGGGCCGCCAGAGAAGCCCCAAGCCGTCAGCGAGAGGCTCTTCCAGCACCCCGACCTCACCATCCCGGCCTTCAACGACACCGTCGGCCAACTGCCCGCGCCGGCGGCCGAGCAGGCGCGTGCGCGCCTCGCCGGCCTGCAGGCACCCGAAGACAGCGCCCGCGTCGACCGGCGAAGCAACCGCTTCGTCACCTTGACGCCCGCGACGCCCCTCGTCCCGGGTAGCGGTGTTGGCAACGCGCTGACCTGGGCCGAGCTGAAGATGCCTGCGGCGCCGAAAGCCAGCGCCCGCGCCGAGGCCGTACGCGCCGCCTTCGCGGCTTTCGTCCGCGACCACCAGGCCGACCTCGACCTCGACCTGGACGAGATGAGCCTCCGCGTCACCGACTACGGCGACGGCACCCTTTACCAGGTCTTCGGACTGCGCGAGATCGACGGCATCGCGGTCCGTGGCAGCTACGTCACCGGCGTCGTCAGCCACGGCAACCTGGCCCTCATGAGCGCCCATCAGTGGGGCGACTTCAACGGTCGGTCCAACCGCCCGCAGCTCACCGCCGACGAGGCGCGTTTCGCGGCCGAGGGCCATCTCCTGCCTCTGCTCGTGACCCGTGAGTGGGGCAAGCCCGAGCGCGTCTACCTGACGATGGCCAACGGCAACGGCACCGGCCTCGGCAACGGCTACCGCTACCAGCTCGCCTGGTCCGTCAAGGCCAACGTCGACGGGGACGGCGGCAACTTCGAGGTCCTCCTCGACGCCCACGACGGCGAGCTCCTGGCCTTCGAGGACACCAACGAGTACGCCGAGGTGAAGGGCGGCGTGCTGCCGGTCTCCAACGACGGCATCGTGCCCGACGGCGTCGAGCAGGCCGGCTGGCCCATGCCGTTCGCCACCACCAGCCTCGGCACCACCGACACCGGCGGCAACGTGCCCGGCGGCGGCTCGTTCAACACCGACCTCGCGGGCACCTACGTCAACATCAACGACAACTGCGGCTCCTCCGCCCTGGCCGGCAGCGACACGATCGACTTCGGCACCTCGGGAGGCACCGACTGCACGACGCCGTCCGGCGGCCCCGCGGGCAACACCCACGCCTCGCGCACGGGTTTCTACGAGCTCAACAAGATCATCGAGATGGCCCGCGGTCAGCTCCCCTCGAACTCGTGGCTGCAGCAGACGCTGACGTCGAACATGAACATCAACTCGACCTGCAACGCCTACTGGAACGGTACGGTGAACTTCTACCGCTCCGGCGGCGGCTGCTCGAACACCGGTGAGCTGGCGGGCGTGTTCGACCACGAGTGGGGTCACGGCCTCGACGCCAACGACGCCACGCCGGGCATCGCCAGCCCCTCGGGCGAGGGCATCGCCGACATCTACACGGCGCTGCGCCTCAACAACTCCTGCATCGGCCGCAACTTCCGCCCCGGCATCCAGTGCGGCGGCTACGGCGATCCGTGCATCGACTGCACGGGCGTGCGCGACATCGACTACCTGAAGCGGCAGTCGAGCCTGCCCCACGACTTCACCTGGCGCAACGCCAACTGCGGCTCGACCGTCCACTGCATCGGCTACGTCTACTCGGAGGCCGTGTGGTCGCTGTGGAAGCGCAAGCTCCAGGCGGCGCCCTACGGCTACGACAACAACACGGCGCACGAGATCGTGAACCGGTTGACCTTCATCGGCGCCGGCAACACCGGCAACTGGTTCTCCGGCAGCCCGCCCTTCGGCGGCTGCGCCGGCGGGAGCGGCTACCTGAACTACCTGGCGGCCGACGACGACAACGGCAACATCAACGACGGCACGCCGCACATGCAGGCGATCTACGACGCCTTCAACGACCAGGAAATCGCCTGTGACACGCCGACGGTCCAGGATTCGGGTTGCGCCGGCACCCCGACCGCCGCGCCGAGCGTCACCGCGGTCTCGGCCAACATGGGTGTCAACCTCAGCTGGACGTCGGTGGCGGGCGCCACGGAGTACGAGGTCTTCCGCACGGAAGGCGTCTTCGCCTGCGACTTCGGCAAGGTCAAGGTCGCCACGACCACCGGCACGACGTTCAACGACACCGGCCTCCAGAACGGCCGCGACTACAGCTACATCGTCATCGCCAAGGGCGCCGCCGACAGCTGCTTCGGTCCGGCTTCGGGCTGCGCCACCCAGCAGCCCGGCAAGATCCCGTGCAGCGTCGACCCGGACTGTGACGACGCTCTCTTCTGCAACGGCGCCGAGACCTGCGTCGCGGGCTTCTGCGAGAACGGCACCGACCCCTGCGCCGCGAACCCCACCTGGACCTGTGACGAGGTGGGCGACGTCTGCGTGCCCGAGTGCACCGTCGACGCCGACTGTGACGACGGCGCCTTCTGCAACGGCGCCGAGGTCTGCAACGCCGGCACTTGCGCCGCGGGCAGCGATCCCTGCCCGGGTCAGTGCTGCGACGAAGCGTCCACCTCCTGCGGCATCAGCAACGACCCGCAGGACGCGGCCTACGACGGCGGCCTCGGTGCTCCCGCCTGTCCCTGCGGCAGCTCCTGCGACTCGCAGGGCCTGCTCGACGGTCGCGGCAACATCGGACCGGAGCCCAACCAGCCCAACACCATCGACAGCTGCACGGACGGTGGCTCGGGCACCTACCACAGCGACGAGTCGAACGATCGCATCGTGGTCACCAACCTCAGCGGTCTGGGCTTCACCGAAGGCGATACGGTCGAGGTCGCGGCCACCGTGTGGGCGTGGTCGACGGGGTCCTCGGACAGCGCCGACTTCTACTACACGGCGGACGCCGACAACCCGTCGTGGACCTACATCGGTTCGGTCGTACCGCCTGCCGGCGGCGCCCACACCCTGACCCAGCAGTACGTCCTGCCCGCCGGTAGCCTGCAGGCGGTGCGGGTCAACTTCCGCTACAGCGGCACGGTGGGCTCCTGCACCACGGGCGGCTACGACGACCGCGACGACCTGGTCTTCGCCGTCAGCGGCGGTGGCTGCTCCTGCACGGTCGATGCGGACTGCGACGACGGCCTCTTCTGCAACGGTGCCGAGACCTGCAACGGCTGCACCTGTGAGGCGGGCATGGCCCCCAACTGCAACGACGGTGTGAGCTGCACCGACGACTCGTGCAACGAGGGGACGGATTCGTGCGACAACGTCGCCAACGACGCCAACTGCGACAACGGCCTGTGGTGCGACGGCGCCGAGACCTGCGACGCGGTCAACGACTGCCAGGCGGGCACACCGGTCGACTGCAACGACGGTGTCGGCTGCACGGTCGACTCCTGCAACGAGGGAACCGACTCCTGCGACAACACGCCGGACGACGGTTCCTGCTCGAACGGTCAGTTCTGCGACGGCGTCGAGACCTGCGACCCGGTCGCCGACTGTCAGCCGGGTCCGGGCGATCCCTGTGGCGCCAACGAGACCTGCGACGAGGTGGGCGACGTCTGCGTGCCGGATGCCTGTTTCCCGAAGGGCGCGAGCTGCGTCGCCGACGCCGAGTGCTGCTCGAACAAGTGCAAGGGCAAGAGCGGCAGCCAGACCTGTAAGTAAGATCGCCGGAACGGCGGGAGCGTTCCTCCGGGACGGTCCCGCTCCGCAAGGCAGAAGGCCGGGCTCTCAAGAGCCCGGCCTTTTTTTCGATACGATGGCCTGGCCCTGCTCATTGTAGAAAAACCATGAACGACAAGATCATCCTCCGACCCGCCAGCGACCTGCCCCTCGACGCCTTGACGGATCTGTTCAACCGCTCGTTCGAGGGCTACTTCGTGTCCTTCGACATGACGCCGGAGGTCTTCGCCGCCCGCCTGGCCCGCGAGCAGACGGACCTCGCGCTTTCCCGGATCGCCGTCGCCGAGGGCGAGCCGGTCGCGGTGACGCTCCTCTCGGTCCGCGGGCGTTCGTGCCGCTGCGCCGGCATGGGGACCGTCGCGTCCTGGCGTCGCCGCGGTCTCGGACGGCGGCTGATGGAGCAGGTCGTGCCGCTTCTCCGCGATCGCGGCTTCGACCGCCTCCTTCTCGAAGTGTTCCAGCAAAACGACGCCGCGATCGCCCTCTACCGCGACGCCGGCCTGGAGATTGTGCGTCCGCTTCTCGGCTACGAGCTCGCGGCCGGGGCGGGACCCGCCCCGATGGGCGTCGGCCTCGTCGAGATCGACGCCTCGGAGGTGGCACGCGCGGTCGCCGCCGAGGGGGAGCCGAACCTGCCCTGGCAACTCGACGCGCCGACGCTCGCCGGGGGAGGGCCGCCGGCGGTGGGCTACGCCGTCCGAGACGGCGAAGGGGAGACGAAGGCATGGGCTCTCCTCAACGGCCCGGTGCCGCCGCGCCCGAGGATCCTCGGTCTTGTCGTGGCGCGTTCCTGTCGCCGCCAAGGCTGGGGACGGCGCATGATCGCCGCCCTACGTCACCTTTACGCCGGCCGTGGCCTGGAAATCCCACCCGTCGTCCCGGAAGACGTCGCTGACGCTTTTCTGACCCGGGTCGGATTCGTCCGCAGCCCTCTCTTCCAGTTCGAGATGGAGTGTCGCCTGAGTTAGGATGCCCACCATGAAGCTACTCTACAGTCTTGCCATTCTCTCTCTGTCCGTAGCCCCCGCCGTCGCCGGGACGCCGGCCGCCGGGACGCCCGCCGAGCGGCTGCCGATCGTCGACAAAGCCATCGCTTTCCACGGCGGAGACCTCTACCGTTCCACCGAAACCGAGCTCGACGTCTGTTCGCGCTCGGGCTGCTTCCACGTCCGCGCCCGCCTCGACGGCGACGCCTTCGAATTCGAGCTCGAGGTCGAAGGCGACGTACGGGGCTCACGCCGCCGGGTGCTCTGGAACCAGGAGCGCCTGGAACGTTCTGAGAACGGCGAGCCGGTCGCCGTCGCCGCCGGAGAGGAGCGGCCCTTGAAGGACTGGGTGATGGCCCGCGTCTACTTCCCGTTCCTTCCCTTTCGCCTCAACGACCCGAGCGTCTTCAAGCAGGACCAGGGCCTGGAGAGCTGGGACGGACGCGACCTCCACAAGGTCAAGGTGACCTTCGCGCCGGGCTCATCGACTGACGCCTCCGACGAGTACCTCTACTGGCTCGACCCCGAGACGGGACGCGTCGAGCAGTTCGCCTACAGCTTCAAGGGCCGTCCCGGGGGGCTCCGCTTCCGCCGTGCCCAGGACTACCGCCGCGTCGGCGGCATCCTGTTTTTCGACCAGACGAACCTCGGGGTCGCGGGCGACGGCCTTGTCGTCGACCAAATCACGCCGTCTTTTGTCGCCGATCGGATGGAGGAGATCTCGGTGGTGCGCTTCAAAGACGTCGAGGTCCGGCCGCTCGACTGAAGCCGCCCATGAATCCTCGACTTGACCTTCTGACCCTGACCCGAGGCGACGACCTCCTACCTCGCCGCGCGCGGCCTCACGACGGTCGCGGACCTCGGTCCCGAGGATCTGGTGGAGCGATACTTGCCGTCGCGGGAGCATTCGATGTTCGGTGCCCTCCGCATCGTCCACGCCCGTCAGGCCTGAGCGGGCGGCGAGCGGCACCGTGGAGCCCGAAGCCGCCGCCATCGAGCACGTCGGTGTGGTCGTCCACGGTGTGGTGAGGTGGTGAGGGCTACTGAGGGCTACTGCCTGCCGGGAGCCGCCTCAACGTGCCAAGATAGAGCCATGGCGATGACACCCGAAACCACCGCATTCGATCGGGGCGTGGGCCCCATTCTCCGGACGGTTCTCCTGGACAAGGCGGAGACGGTGCTCGACTTTCGTCCCGACGCGGCTCTTCAGGACCGGATCGAGGAGCTGGCGGCGAAGTCGACGGAAGGTAAGCTCACCGAAGAAGAGCGCGCCGAGCTCGGAGGCTACGCGCGGGCGAAGAAGCTCATCGCCATCCTGCAGCGGCAGGCCCGTCGGATCCTAGGTCGCAAGCCGTAGGCGATGAACGCGTCCTCGAAGGCCCTGGTCCGACCGACAAAAGCCTTCTGACTCTGGGTGGCAAGGTCAAGCAGTTGAAAACCTTGGAGCGTGGCACCGCTTGTGTGTTCACCTTGGCCGTGGAGCGGGTCAAGGCTTGGTCCCGGGGCGCGTAGCCTTGTCAGAGCGCGCCCCAGCGTGCTCTGATAACCTACTTCCCGCTCCACGAACCCGACGGAAGGGGCTCCACGATGTCGAACGGGACCCAGACGTTTCTTCTGAATGGAGAATCTCGTAGATGACTCTGAAGTCACCGATACGGAATTTACACGACGGAAACGACGGGGAGGGCTGGATGCAGCTCAGGAGCTCTTTATGGAGACACCGGCCAGCCAATCCCGCGGACGAAGCACCTCGGCAAGCCGCGCCTCCGCCGACCCGGGTTCGGCCTCGTACCCGTAGTGCCAAGTCACCACCGGCGGCAACGACGCCAAAATCGACTCCGCCCGCCCTCCAAGCTCCAGCCCGAACCGCGTGCCGCGGTCGTACAGCAGGTTGAACTCGACGTAGCGTCCCCGGCGATAGAGCTGGAACTTACGCTCGCGTTCGCTGTACGGATGGTCCTTGCGCCGTCGCAGAATCGGCAGGTACCCCTCCGGAAACGCGTCGCCCAGAGCGCGCACCAAGGCGAACGAACGCTCGAAGCCGCCTTCGTTCCAGTCGTCGAAGAAGACCCCGCCGATGCCGCGGGGCTCGTCGCGGTGGGGCAGGTAGAAGTACTCGTCACAGCTCTTCTTGAAGCGCGGGTAGAGCTCTTCGCCGAAGGGAAGGCAGGCGTCGCGGGCCGTCCGGTGCCAGTGGACGGCATCTTCGTCGAAGGGGTAGTAGGGCGTCAGGTCGAAACCGCCGCCGAACCACCAGACCGGGGCCGCCGAGGGTGGCCGCGCCACGAAGCAGCGGAAGTTGGCGTGGGTGGTCGGAACGTAGGGATTGCGCGGATGGACGATGAGCGAGACCGAGACCGCCTCGAACGACGCCCCCTCAAGATCTGGACGCCGCCGCGTCGCCGCCGCCGGGAGGGAGGCCGAGACCGTGTGCGAGAAGTTGACGGCGGCCCTTTCGAGGACTCGACCGTCGCTTAAAACCCGCGGGCGTCCGAGCCCGCCGCGCTGGCCTTCGAGGACCTCTTCGACGAAGGTGGCTGCGCCGTCCTCGGCCTCGAGGTCGGCGCAAACGTGTTCCTGGAGCTTCAGCAGGTAGTCGCGAACGTGAGCGACGTCGATTTCCTCGTCCATCTCTCCTTGCCTTTTCTTACCGCACCCGATCTACGGGTGTCCGACGATAGCACGCCGCTCAAGCCGGATTCGGACGCCAGGCCAGTCGCAGCACGAGGATGCCGCCGTTTTGCTCCAGCTCCTCTTCGTCGACCTCCGCGAGAGTGGCCGAGCGGCCGTCGTCGGCGAGCTCGAAGCCCACGGCCTCGGTGAAGACGCCGTCCGTCAGGAAGAGCCGATAGCTCTCGCCGTCTTCGCAGAGAGCTATCGCCTCGCCGGCGCCAGGCAGGTCGCCGTCGTCCTCTTCGGCGTCGATGCGCACGGTGAGGCGCCGCTCTTCGCCCAGGGTCTCGTACTCGACCGTACCGGAAAGCGCCAGCTGGTAGAGGAGCTCGCGGGCCAGGGCGTCGACCGCGGGGAAGCGGGCTTTTGTCATCGTCGTGTAGGGCCTTTTGTCGCGGAGCATCACGGCGTCGAGCGAGTCGGGCCCCAGGACGCGCAGGCCCTCGGCCACTCCATGGCGTCCCAGGGAGAAGAGCTCGACGTACTCGCGCTCCTCCGCGGCACGCTCTGCCTTTAAGGTCCCACCCACTTTGGCAGAGCCAGCCCCGCCGGCGCCGTCACCGTGTCCGTCGAGCCCGCCGCCCCCGGGGTCAAAGTTCGCCCCGGGGAGACCTGGAAGCAGCCCGTCGCCCAGCTCTTCCAAGCCCGGTCCAAGCTCGGCGCTTCCAGAAGGGCGTTACAGGGCTCCTGTGCGGCCCTGTGGGCTGTCGTGGACACCAAAGGTTCATCCGCGCATTGAGACCCCCCCTACCCTCTGCCTGGGTCGGCCGCCTACGGCCTATCCTCGCCGACTACTTCGCGAGCTGTTGGACTAGGGGACCGTCGAGGACCAGGCGTTGGTTCCGACCACTTCAAACCCGTCAGCGAAGATCACTGAGGACGGCGACCCTCGGAAGCCCTCCATCGCTGGAGCGAGAAGCTCAACAGTCCGGGCGACCTCTGTCTGCCCTGGATCGCCGACGGGTACGTTAAACACGTCGTGTAGGACGTTGGAATTCGAAAGATAAAGGTCCATATCGTTGAATCCCTGAGATACCGACATGATGGTGCCAAACCGAACGAAAGTTGGACCGACAAAGCCGCTTGTGAAAAATGCGAAAGAAAATGGAAAGACGGATAACTCATCGGTTATTGGCCCGCCTGACTCGTGCTCGCCTCCCATGTTGTGGACTATCTCGTGGACACCCGCGAGGCCGGCACGAGTACAGTTAACGGCTGAGTAATGATACGCAAACTCCGAGAAGGAGGCGCCGGGGTCGCAGCCCTCAATCGCTGGCTCTCCAGGATCATTACACCCTGGTCGCTGGGTGATAGCCTGGCCACAAACGGGGACGAGTCCTCCGTCTACACCTTTACGCAGCAAAACGGAAACAACATCGGCGGATGCACCGTCTCGCGCGGCCTGAATGTTTGCATCCTCGGCCAACGTGATGACATCATCACGTACATCCCCCGTCGGAACGAATCCATCGAGGCGACCGATTCCGGCTGCCTCGACGGTGACGTCCACCTCACTTTGCAGGAAGGTCAAGTTAGTATCTCTGATCGTTCCTTGTATGAGCGCCTGTATATCGTTGTCGTCAGAAATGATATCAGGATCTCCGCCTACATCAATGCGGGCCTGATTGGTGAAGAGGTATAGAACGCGAATTGTTATTGTGGATGGGAGCGGGTGGTGGGGTTCCACTTGGGCCAATGATGTCCGGTTCAACGGTGTCAAATAGTGGTTTTTGTGCGAAAAGAAGACCCGGGTTTACGGTTAGAAAGAAAACAAGTGCGAGCTTCTTGATGCTTTTCATTTCACTCTCCTCAGGTGAGGCGTTTTGCAATGGTGAAGTATGCAAGAATGATCATCAGGATGAAGATGATGACTCCCGCTCGTTGCAGGGTTGGAATTGGTGTTGCGTTAAGGCGGTAGACAACCGTCACGCGGTCGTTATCGGGATTGGGATCGGTGCCAGCCGCACTTGCGCTCCAGCGGTGAACCAGAAGGCCGTCCGCAACCTCCTCAGGGTCGATGATTTCGGAAAACGTATTAACAGTAAAAGTTGCCCGACAAGTTCTGCTCTGCCCTGGTGCCATTGTTGGAAAATTGATCAAATAGGCAACGCCAGGTGGTTCTCCCGGAAGAGGGTTTATGTGGCCGGCACTTATTCGGCAATCAGAAAGAGGGCTTGTCCCTTCATAATCTAGAAGCTCACCGTACAAAGAAGAAACGGTGACGATATCGCGGAGACTTGCTCTAACACTAAAGAACGGCGGTTCTGCACCTGCCGTATCCGGTCCATGGTTGGTAACCGTGAAGGTGATGTTTCCGGTGAACCCTGGCGGGGTGACGTCCGGCGCATCCACGACGATCTCCAAGCTAAGGTCGTGAGTCTGCCCAAACGCGGTAGGAGCCAGGGCGAGCCCGAGAACGAGGAGCGACCACTGTATGGCCACAGGGCTACGATGGTGTACAGGGGCAGGTGATCTGTCCATGGCGAGGGACATTAGGACCAGTCGAATAGGTCTGTCAACCCCCGATTAGAGAATTCTCGCGCAATACGGGCGGTGTTAAGGCGGTAGTACCTGTATACGAGGCGGTTTTATGGCGTCCCCTGTTTTCAGCGACTTAGCTCGTTGCCGCTAGGTTGGCGACGGGATTCTGCTTCGGAGAAAGGTCAGAATCGAGTGATCGAACGGCGAAGATCGGTCAAATGAGGCGCAGTCAAGCTCCTAAGTCAGGGAGGCTGGCTCGCGGCGGAGGACGACCTCGCGGCGGAGGACGACCTCGCGGCGGAGGCCGGCACCGGGCATCTCGGTGGTCTTACAACTTGCGGCAGAATGGAGCTCCGAACCTCTTCTACCGCGAGCGCGCTCACGCCGCGTCCGGACGCCACACCAGCCGCAGCACGAGGACGCCGCTACGCTCCAATTCTTCCTCGTCGACCTCCGCCAGGACGGCCGAGCGTCCGTCGTCGCCGAGCTCGAAGCCCACGGCCTCGGTGAAAACGCCGTCGGTCAGGAAGAGCTGATAGCTGTCGGCTTCCCAGAAGAGAGCGTCCACATCTTCGTCGCCGGGCGCCTCGCCGTCGTCCTCTTCGGCGTCGATCCGCACGGTGAGGCGCCGCTCTTCGCCCAGGGTCTCGTATTGGACGGTCCCGGAAAGCGCCAGCCGGTAGAGGAGCTCGCGGGCCAGGGCGTCGACCGCGGTGAAACGGGCCGTCGTCATCGTCGTGTAGGGTCGCTTCTCGCGCAGCATCACCGCGTCGAGCGAGTCGGGCCCCAGGACGCGCAGGCCCTCGGCCACTCCATGGCGTCCCAGGGAGAAGAGCTCGACGTACTCGCGCTCCTCCGCGGCGCGCTCCGCGGGATCGTCGCAATCGGAACGGATGTCGCGCTCGAGGATTTGCCAGGTGAGGGAACCGTCGGCGTCGAGGTAGAGGGTGTGGGTGGTCTCTTTTTCCAGGCAGCCCGTCAGGACGAGGCTCGCCGTCGTGAGGAGCGGGATCAGGGTCTTCTTCAGCGTGTCTTGCATGTTGTCCTCCGCGGCCCCGGGGTCGTTCGGTTTCGGGGCCTTTCACCTTCGAGGACGACGCGGGCACGGCGAAGCGAACGCGATCGGACGAAAAGTTTTCAGGACGGCCGGCGGCTCTCGAGCTCCTGCCAGCGCTCGTAAGCTTCTTCGAGCTCCCCCTCGATCTCGGCGAGCCGACGCTTGGCCCGGACGACCTCCGCGCCGTCGTCGCGGCGGTAGAAGTCGGGGTCGGCCATCGCCGCATGCAGCGCCTCCTGCTCGCTATCGAGCTCCTCGATCCGGCCGGGCAGGGCCTCCAGGTCCCGCTCCTCGCGGTAGCTGAGCCTCTTCGGCCCGGAGCGCTTCCGCTGCTTCGGCGATGGACGCTCGGCCTTCTTCGGCTTTGCCTCCGCCTCCGGACGTTGCCGCAGATAGTCGTCGTAACCACCGACGTACTCCTCGACCCGGCCGCCGCCGGCCATCGCCAGGGTGCTCGTGACGATGTTGTTCAAGAAAGCCCGGTCGTGGCTGACGAGAAGGAGCGTCCCTGCGTACTCCATCAGCCGCTCCTCCAAGAGCTCCAGGGTCTCGACGTCGAGGTCGTTGGTGGGCTCGTCCATCACCAGGACGTTGAAGTCGCGGGTGAAAAGCCGTGCCAGCAGAAGCCGGTTGCGTTCGCCGCCGGAGAGGTTCTTGACCGGGCTGCGGCTCTGCTCGGGCGGGAAGAGGAAGTCCTGGAGGTAACTGATGACGTGCCGTGTCTTGCCGCCGACGCTCACCCGGTCGTTGCCGTCGGCGACGTTGTCGGCGACCGAGCGCTCTTCGTCGAGCTGCGCGCGGTGCTGGTCGAAATAGACGATCCCGAGGCGGACGCCGTAGCGCAGCTTGCCGCGCTGCGGCTTCATCTCGCCGAGGAGGATTCTCAAGAGAGTCGTCTTGCCCGAGCCGTTGGGGCCGAGGATGCCGATCTTGTCGCCGCGGCAGATGGTGGTGGAGAAATCCTCGATCAAGGGCTCGTCGGTGAAGCTGTGGCCGATGCCGGTGGCCTCGACCACGATCTTGCCCGAGCGCTCCGACTCGCGAAGGCCGACGAAGCGCGCGTCGCCGCCCAGGGTCCGTCGCCGTCGCCGTTCCTCGCGGAGCTCTTCGAGAGCCCGGACGCGTCCCTCGTTGCGCGTTCGGCGGGCCTTGATGCCCTGGCGAACCCAGGCCTCCTCCCGGGCGAGCTTCTTGTCGAGCTGGGCGTGGTGCTCGGCCTCGACGGCGAGCGCCTCCTGCTTTTTCTCGAGGTAGCGGTCGTAGTCCCCCGGCCAGTCGGTGAGCCGGCCGCGGTCGACCTCGAGGATACGCGTCGCCAGCCGCCGCAGGAACGTGCGGTCGTGGGTGACGAAAAGCAAGCTCCCCTTGTGTTGCTCGCCGAGGAAGCGTTCCAGCCATTCGATCGAGGCGACGTCGAGGTGGTTGGTGGGCTCGTCGAGGAGGAGCAGGTCGGGCTCGGCAACAAGGGCGCGGGCTAGAAGCACGCGGCGCTTGGTGCCGCCGGAGAGCTCCTCGAAGCGTCCCTCGGACGGCAAGCCGAGGCGCGAGGTGACCGTCTCGACGCGTTGGTTCAAGTGCCAGCCTCCCGCTGCCTCGAGGTCGTGCTGGACTCGTTCGAGCCTCGCCAGATCGGTCTGCGATCCTGTCATTTCGACGCTCAACCGATGGTACTCGGCGAGCAGGCCGCCGGCGCGTCCGACACCGGCGGCGACGACGTCGAAGATCTCGCCCGCGAGGTTTTGGGGCACCTCCTGGCTCAAGCGGGTGATGCGGCAGCCGGTCTGGCGCAGGATCGTGCCCTCGTCGGGCTCGAGGTCTGCCGCCAGGAGCCTCATCAGGGTCGACTTGCCCGAGCCGTTGCGTCCGACGAGCGCGATCCGCTCGCCGGCCTCGACCTGAAAGCCGACGTCGGCGAGAAGCGCCGCCGCGCCGTAGCTCAGGCCGAGCCCCTGGATGCTGATCAATGCCATCTTCGAGCCTCCCTCGCGCCTCACCGTCCCCTTGGGGGAGTGAGGGGGGACATCACCAGCCGCGGAGTATATCCAGGTGATAGCGTCACGGACGCCATGGACCGCCACGAAAGCGTCGCTTTGCTCGAACGGGCCCGCAACGCCGACCGCGAAGCGCTCGATGTGCTCTTCGAGCGCGTGGCAGGGAAGCTCCTGGCCTTGATCCGGCTGCGCCTCGGCCCCGAGCTTCGCCGCCGTCTCGAGTCGCGCGACGTCCTCCAGGAAGTGATGCTCAAAGCCTGCGGACGGATCGACCAGCTGCGCCGCGACGACACGGTGTCTTTCATGGGTTGGCTGGTCCGCATCGCCGAGAACGAGATCCGTGACCAGGGAGCCTTCCATCGCCGGGAGCGCCGCGACGTGCGCCGCGGCGTGGCCCTGGAGGATCACCGGGAGACGGCGGGGGGGCTCGCCGCGGAGCTACGGTCGGCGACCTCGCGGCTGGTGCTGGCGGAGGAGGCGTCGCGGTTGGAGCGGGCGCTTGAGGAGCTTGGTGAGGAGCACCGTGAGGTGATCGTCCTACGTCGTTTCGAAGAGCTTTCGTTTCCCGAGATCGGCGAGCGCATGGGCAAGAGCGCCGACGCGTGCCGCATGCTCTTCGCCCGGGCTATGGCAGCGTTGACCTTAAGGCTCGGAGAAGCGACGTGAGCGAACGCCTGGCCGAGCTTCTCGAACGCTACGTCGAGCACCACGAGCGCTCCGGAGAGCGTCTCTCCCTGGACGAGCTCTGCCCCGGCGACGGCGAGCTGCGCTCCGCCCTTGAAGGCCATCTTCGGCGCTACCACGACCTCGAGAGGACCCTCGACTTCCCGTCCTCCTCCCCGGCCCAGGCCGCGGCCCCGCCGGCCGAGCTGCCGAGCTTCGAGGGCTTCCGCACCGTCGAGCGGCTGGGAGCGGGCGGCATGGGCGAGGTCTACAAGCTGGAGGACCTGCGCCTCGGACGAATCGTCGCGGCCAAGGTCCTGCGCTCCGACAACCGGGTTCCCTATGCCGACTTCCTGCGCGAGGCGCGCTCGCTGGCGCTTTTCGAAGACCCGGGGATCGTACGCATCCACGAGTACCGCGACGATCCCGGCGTCCTCGTCATGGAGTACGTCGAGGGCTTCGAGCTGGGGCGGATCGCGGCGTCGCTCGAGATGGGACAGCGGGCGAGGCTCCTCGCCGAGGTCTGCGAGACGATCCAGCGCGCCCACGAGCGCGGCATCCAGCACCGGGATCTGAAGCCCGGCAACATCCTCGTCGACGCGAAGCTCCGGCCCCGGATCGTCGACTTCGGCCTCGCGGCCGGCGATCCTTCCTCCGGACACGGTGTCGGCACCCCGGGGTATCTCGCGCCCGAGCAGCTCGATCCCGAGCGGCCGATCGACGAGCGCACCGACGTCTACGCTTTGGGCGTCGTCCTCTACGAGCTGATCTGCGGCGAGTCGCCCTGCCCCGGAGACGCCCTCGCGGCCATCGCGGCCATCCGCGAGGGGCGGCCGCGGCTGCCCAAGGAGATCGACCCCGGCGTCCCGGAGCCGCTCCAGGCGATCGCCCTGAAGGCGATGGAGCACGATCCGGGGAAGCGTTACGCCTCAGCCCGCGAGATGGCCCAGGACCTGCGCCGCTTCCTCGCGGGACGTCCGGTCCTGGCGCGTCCGACGCTCTATGCTTCGGCGCTCGACGAGAAGGTCCGTCCGCACCTTACGGAGCTTCGCGAGTGGCTAGACTTGAAGCTCATCTACCCGCACGAGGCCGAGCGCCTGCGCGAGGAGTACCGCCGGCTCGACTCGCGCGAGGACGACTGGATCGTCGAGAGCCGGCGGCTGACGCTGTCGCAGATCGCCCTCTACCTGGGCGCTTTCCTACTACTCTGCGGTGGGCTTTTCTACTTTGCCGTCCACCGGATCTTCGAAGGGACCTCGGGGCTCGCCGAGCCGTTTCTGGTGCTGGGGCTTCCCTTCGCCGGGCTGACGGCCGCGGCCCTGGTGCTGGAGCGGCGGGAACGCCGGGCGGTGGCGGTGGCGTTCTACCTCGCGGGGGCGGCGATCTTGCCGGTGCTCTTGATCCTCTCCCTCCACGAGCTCGGGCTCTCGCCGGTCACGGGCGACGACTTCCTCGACACCGTGTCGAACCGCGTGCTCCAGGTCGCCACCTCGCTCTCCTGCGCCTGGGCGCTCTGGCTCGCGCTCCGGACCCGGACGGCGGCGCTCGGCACGGCCTTCACCGCCCTCATGGTGGTCCTGACGCTCACCGTCCACGCGGACCTGGGCCTCGAGACCTGGCTGGAGGAAGGACGCTGGGACCTGTTGGCCTTTCACAGCGCGCCTCTGGCCGTCCTCCTCGCCGTCCTCGCGGCGGCCACGGACCGGACGCGCCGGGCGTGGCTTGCGACACCGCTCTACCTGGGGACGGCGGGCGTCTTCGTCGCCGTGCTGGAGCTTCTGGCTCTCGACGGCCGCGCCTTTTCCTACCTCGGCTTCACGATGGTGAGCCTTCAGGACGCCGAGGTCGCGGATCCGCTTCTCCTCGACACGCTCGCGGCGATGACGTTGAACGGTCTTCTCGTCTACGCCGTGGCGAGCACCGTCGAGCGCTTTGGCAGCGAGCTGGCGAAGCGGGCGGCGCGGCTTCTCTTCGTCCTCTCGCCCTTCCTCGTCCTGGAGCCGGTCTCCTACTTGAGCTACACCGACGAGTACGCGAGCTTCTACCTCTGGCTCTACCTCGTCCTGGGACTTGGGATCACCTTCCTTTCGCACCACCGGCAACGCAAGAGCTTCTACTACGCCGGGCTCTTCAACACGGGCGTGGCGCTTCTGCTGTTGGCCAACCGCTACGAGTGGCTCGACGTGCCGGGCTTCGCAGCGAGCGTCGTCGTGGCGGGGCTCGTGGCGCTCGTGGCGGGCGTCGGCTGGGACCACCTGGAGCGTCGGCGGCGCGAGCACGGCTGAACCCTGGGTGGCGTGGACTGCGGTAGGCTGACCATCATGCCGTCCACGACCCTCCACCGCCTCCTCAGCCTGTCGAGCGCCGTCCTCCTCGCCGCCTGCGCTTCCGTGCCCTCGGCCGTCGACGAGCCCACACCGGCGATCGAGGCACCGGAAACCTGGAGCAACGCTCCGGAGGACGCGGTCACCGCCGACTCTCAAGACCCCTGGTGGACGAGCTTCGGTGACGACGGCCTGGAAGAGCTGGTCGAAGAGGCCCTGGAGCAAAACAACGACCTGCGCTCGGCGGCCGCGGCGGTCGAAGCGGCGCTCGCCCAGGCACGCATCGCCGGCGCGACGCGCAAGCCCCAGGCCGCCGCCGGCTTCGACGCCGCCACCCAGCGGCAGATCTTCGTCGGCCTTCCCATCCCCGGCATTGACGGGCCCCTGAAGGCGGACTCCGAGGTCTTCGCCCTGAGCCTCGCCGTCAGCTGGGAAGCCGATCTTTGGGGACGGCTGCGGGCCGGACAGAAAGCCGCCGTCGAGGACGTCGCGGCAGCGCGTGCCGACTACGAGGCGGCGCGGCTCTCGATCGCCGCCCAGACGTCCCGGGCCTGGTTCACCCTCCTCGAAGCCCAGCGTCAGCTCGAGCTCTCGGAGCAGACCGTCGAGAGCCGTCGGACAACCACCGAGCGGGCCACGGTGCGCTACCAGCGCGGCGTGGGATCGCCGCTCGACGTGCGCCTGGCACGCGCCAACCAGGCCAACGCGGAAAGCGTCCTCGAGCTCCGGCGCCGCCAGCTCGACGCCTCCCGACGGGCGCTAGAGATTCTTCTCGGCCGCTATCCGAAGGGAACCCTCGACGCCGGAGCGCGGTTGCCCGAGGTGCCGCCCGAGCTGCCGGCCGTCTTGCCGGCGGAGCTGGTGACCCGGCGTCCGGACCTCCGGGCTACGGAGCGCCGGCTGGAGGCGGCGGGGTGGCGCGTCCAGGAGGCGCGCCGGTCGCTGTACCCGCGGCTCAGCTTCTCGGCCAACGCCGGTACGACGAGCGATTCGGTGACGGACCTATTAGACGGCGACTTCTCGGTCTGGAACCTTGCCGGCAACCTCCTCCACCCCTTGTTCACGGGCGGACGGCTGCGCGCCGCCGTCGAGCTCGCCGAAGCGAGCCGCGAGCGCGTCCTGGCCGAGTACGTGCAGCGGGTGCTCGTCGCCTTTGCCGAAGTCGAGACGGCGCTCGCCGCCGAGGGCCTGCTGGCCGCCGAGGAGGCCGCGCTTCAAACCAGCGTCCACGAGTCGGCGGTGGCCGTCGAGCTCGCCCAGGAGCGTTATCTCAAAGGCATCGGCGACTACCTGACGGTCCTGGAAAGCCAGCGCCAGGCTTTCGTCGCGGAGAGTCGGCTGCTCGTCGTCAAGGCCCAGCGGCTGACCAACCGGGTCGACCTCGTCGTCGCCCTGGGCGGCAGTCCGGAGGGCGCGGAAGCCAGCCCGTGAAGGCCATCGACCTCAGAAGCGACACGGTCACTCGTCCGACGCCCGCCATGCGCGAGGCGATGTCCAAGGCGGAAGTCGGCGACGACGTCTACGGCGAGGATCCGACCGTCAACCGCCTGGAGGAGCTCGCGGCACACCTCTTCGGCAAGGAGGCGGCGATCTTTGCCCCCAGCGGCACGCAGGCCAACCTCATGGGCGTGATGTCCCATTGCGGGAGAGGCGACGAGTACGTCGTCGGCCAGGAGGCGCACACCTACAAGTGGGAGGGCGGAGGGGCCGCCGTCCTGGGATCCGTCCAGCCCCAGCCGCTCGATTTCGAAGCCGACGCTACGCTCGACCTGAAACGGGTCGCCGAGGTGATCAAGCCCGACGATCCGCATTTCGTACGCACCCGGCTTCTCTGCCTGGAGAATACGCACCACGGGAAGGCGCTGCCGCTCGAATATCTTTCGCAAGCGCACGAATTCGCCCGCTCCCACGGCCTCAAGCTTCATCTCGACGGAGCCCGCGTTTACAACGCAGCGGTGAAGCTCAAGGTCGACGTCCGCGAGATCGCGCGGTTTTTCGATTCGGTCTCGTTCTGCCTTTCCAAAGGGCTGGGTGCACCCGTGGGGTCCTTGCTCTGTTCGACGGCCGATCTCGTCCGGGAGGCTCGCCGCTGGCGCAAGGTCCTGGGCGGCGGCATGCGCCAGGCGGGAATCCTCGCGGCGGCGGGGATCTACGCGTTGGAGAATCACGTCGACCGGTTGGAGGAAGACCATCGAAACGCCGAACGCCTCGCCACCGGGCTCGGCGAGATCGACGGCCTTGCGGTCGATTTCTCGCCTCAGCAGACCAACATGGTGTTCGTTCGGATCGACGAAGCTCGCGCGGCTGAGCTGGTGCCGAGCCTTCGCGAGCAGGGCATCCTGATTCCCGGCGGCGAGAGGATTCGCCTCGTGACCCACCTCGACGTCGACCGCGACGACGTCGAGCGGGTCGTCGAGGCGTTTCAGAGGTTGCTCAAGCCCGCGGGTGAGCAGATGAGGACGATCGGGCTCGTGGTAGACTAAGCACAGATCCGCAACGCGGAAACGATCGCCAGCGGTGTCTCGGGAGCCATGGCCTGGATCTCGAAGGAAGAGGCGCTCACGAACGGACGTAGCCGTTTTCCCGAAACCACTGGATCGCCCGAGCGAGCGGTTCCTCGGCCGGGGTTTGCGGCAGCCCGAGCTCGCGCACCGCCTTGGAGGGGTCAAAATACATCTTGTGCTTCGAAAGCCGCGCCGCGTCGTACGCCACCCGTGGCGCGCCGCCCAGGATCCGCGCCCGCAACGTGTCGAGCGCCGCGTAGCCGATCGGAATCCAATGCGGCAGGCGGGTGCTCGGAGCTGGCAGGCCGGAGAGCTTCGAGAGAAGCTCGAACATCTCCTGCAACGAATAGTTTCTCGCCCCGAGGATGTACTTCTCTGCGACCCTTCCCTGCTCTGCCGCCAACAGGTGACCCTTGGCGCAATCGCGTACGTCGATCAGGTTGAGGCCGGTGTCCACGAAGGCCGGAATCTTGCGATTCAGGAAATCGACGATCACCTGTCCGGTATCGGTCGGCCTGATGTCGCGCTCACCCACCGGCGTCGAAGGGTTGACGATCACCACCGGAAATCCTCTCGCCGCCCACTCCTCGGTAAGGCGCTCGGCCTGGTATTTGCTCTGCTTGTAGGGGCCGATCATCTTTTTGTAGCTGACCGGAGTGTCCTCGTCGGCGGGAGTGCCATCGGCGTGAAGGCCCAGGGCACCGACGGTCGAGGTGTAGACCACCTTCGACACTCCGGCCTTCTCCGCAGCCTCTAAAAGATGGCGCGTGCCTTGCACATTCGCCGCAAACATCTCCTCGGGATCGGGCACGTAGAGGCGATAGTCGGCCGCACAATGAAAGACCACGTCGCAGTCGGCTATCGCCTTGGCGAGCGATGCGCGATCGCGCAGATCGCCGACCGCGAGCTCGATGTCGAGACCTTCGAGATTCTTTCGTGGGCTCGAGGAGCGGACCAGGCAACGCACCGTGTCGCCGCGCGCGACGAGCGCGCGCACGATATGACAACCTACGAAGCCACTGCCGCCGGTGACGAATGCTTTCATCAGCCCATCACGTGCCAGGCCGCCAGCCGGAACATTTCGCGCGGGTTCTTCTGCGACTCCATCACCACCGAGGCCTTGACCGAGGCGCTGACATCGGTCGCCGTCCCGGGGTAGATCGACCAGGCGCTATCGGCGAGCTGCTGCTGGCGGAGGAAGTTGGCAGCCTTGCGGAGGCCATCCTCGTAGGTGCGGCCGAGAAACTGCAGACAGAGGATGTACTCGGACTCGAGGATCGTATCGCCTTCGAGCTCGCCATCGGCAAAGCTATGGATGACGCCGATGAGCGCCGGGACCGTCCACACGGCGAGGACGATCCACCAACGTGTCCTCGGGGAAGCTTCGACGTCGCGATTCATCCCACCGCTGTAGCACTGGGCCGGGAATCTTGGCCCTTGGCGGCGAGGGCGGGTCTTCTTGCGGATTTGGTCCCTTGGAGGCCGCGACTGATCCCTGGGAGCTTGCATTCCGCCTGTCCTCGCTGCCTATGCTTGATCCGTCAAGAGCATCGGCGGGCTCAGAGCTCGAGCCAAGAGGAGGTCGATCCATGAAACAAGCGCTGACCACTATGATTGTCGTCGCGGCCCTGAGCGTCGCTCCTGCCTACACGACGCCTCTCGGTAGCGAAGTCGACCTCTCCCCGGCGAGCTGGGGACCGGGCGAGCTTCAAAAGTACGACGAGCTCCTCCAGAAGACCCGTCGTGCCCACCCCCGCGGCGCCGGCCGGCGCGGCGTGGTCGTGGGCACCACCGGCGCCCCGGCGGTGCGTGCCGGTCTCGAGGCGCTCAAGCAGGGCGGGAGCGCCGCCGACGCGGCCATCGTCACCGCGCTGACCCAGGTCACCCTGGCGGCCGGCTGCTGGGTGAGCTTCGCCGGCAAATGGGTCATGGTCTACTACGAGGCCGAAACGGGACAAGTCCACGCCCTCGACGGCGGCTTCAACACCGTCACGCGGGAGAGCGATCCGCTCTCGATCCCGCCCTTCGGCGAGCCGAGCGGCCGGACGGCGCTGGTACCGGGTTTCATGGCCGGGATCAAAGCCACCCACGAGCGCTTCGGCAAGCTCCCCTGGGCGTCGCTCTTCGAGCCGGCGATCTACTACGCCGAGGAAGGCTTCGAAATCTATCCGCTGCTGGGAAACCTGATCCGCTACCGGGGGGACGTCCTGACCCGCCTGCCGGAAGCCCAGGCCATTTTCACCCACCCCGAGGAGGATCGTCTCTACAAGACGCACGACCCTTTCCGCCAGCCGCAGCTCGCCGCTACCCTGCGCCGTGTCGCCGAGCGCGGCGCCCGGGACATGTACAGCGGCCGCTGGGCCCGGCGGTTCGTGCAGGCGGTGCGCGCCGAAGGGGGCAACGTGACGATGGCCGACATGCGAGCCTACGAGCCCCTCTGGACTGAGCCCGAGCGAGGTTTCTACCGCGGCTACGAGATCGTCGGTCCGGGCGCACCGGGAACCGGCGGCACGGCGGCGCTCGAAACCCTGGCGCGGCTCGAGCCCCACGACC
The DNA here is from genome assembly GCA_965371445.1 of uncultured bacterium. GTDB lineage: Bacteria > Acidobacteriota > Thermoanaerobaculia > Multivoradales > J023 > DASWIG01. The sequence goes on from CBDUYN010000001.1 coordinate 126,061, forward strand.
TTGCCGGCCTCGGGCATTTCTCCGAGTCCGCCGACGCCTTCTACGAGCTCCTGAGCGCCACTCGCACCTACCGCTTGAACAGAGCCGCCGTCGGCCACCACTCTGACGGAGTGATCGCGATCGACAAGGAGGGCAACGTGGCCGCGGTCGTCCATACGATCAACACCGACGCCTGGGGGACCACCGGTATCTTCGTCGATGGCATCTCGATCCCCGACATCGGCGCCTGGGCGCAAAACCTGATCGCCCAGGCCGGTCCCGGCGGCCGGCTCTCGGCGCCCACCAATCCCCTCATCGTGCTGCGCGACGGGGAGCCCTTCCTGGCCTCGAGCGCGATCGGCTCCGGTCTTTTCGAGGCCACCGTTCAGGGGCTTGTGAACGTCCTCGACTACGGCCTCGATCCCAAGGCCGCGGTGCACAAGCCGTTTTTCCGCAACCCCGGCGTCCGCGAGCCGTCGGACCCCTCCGAGGTCACCCGGGGAGAGTTCTCGACGAGCCTCGTCGAAAGCGTCCGCGAAAGGGGGATCCCGGTCAACATGCCCCTGGGGGCCCAAGCCACCGGTCACGGCCATTGGATCGACGCGATGATCTACCGCAGCGGCCGGCGGATGGGGGCCACGACCAACGACTTCAACGGCCACGCCTTGGGGTACTGAGCCACCACAACATCGTCCTCCTCCACGAAACGGCCGACGCCGAGACCGACTGGACAATCTCCCAATCCCAGGATTCCATGTCCGCACGTGCCGGGTCAGCCGACACCCGGGGGCCCGCCTGCGCATCTGCCGAACCGGATTCCTGTGCAGAGACACGCTCTCGGTACAGCCGGGGGGCTTCCGCGATGAGGGAGCTGGCGTCAGGGGTCGAGCCCACGTAGCGAGCCAACTCTGCGGGGAGCGAAATCGTAATCTGGTGAGCGCTGATGGCCATCTCCTTGCTTGGAGGAGTCTATCGCAACCATACGGGTACGGCCAAGCCGAGGCGCCCGCGACGTGAGGTCCCTTTGCCAAAGCTCACCAAAGGGTCTACGATGGGGGGAAGCTGATCTACACCTGAGGCTTTGCCTCCCGGCTCCCGAAAGGAGGTTCGTGATGAGGCGTGCGACGAGCTTTGCCACGGCCCTGGCCGTCCTTTTCCTGTCCCTCGCCATGATCCAGCCCTTGGCCGCCGCCGGTCCCTCGGCGCGCGTCGTCCTGGTCCTCGACGCCTCGGGCAGCATGTGGGGACAGATCGAGGGCCGTTCCAAGATCGAGATCGCCCGCCAGGTCATCCGCGAGCTCCTTGAGGACTGGGACCCCGACGTCCACCTCGGCCTCGTCGTCTACGGTCACCGCCGGGAGGGCGACTGCGCCGACATCGAGTCCCTGATCCCTCCCGGCGCCGTCGATCCGGCCCGGGTGGTCGCGGCCGTCGAGGCGGTCAACCCGAAAGGCAAGACGCCGCTGAGCGACGCCGTGATCCGGGCGGCGCAGGAGCTTCGCTACGAGCAGGAAAAGGCCACCGTCATCCTGGTCAGCGACGGCAAGGAGACTTGTGACCGGGATCCGTGCCAGGTGGCGCGGGAGCTGGAGGAGGCCGGCGTCGACTTCACCGCCTACGTCATCGGCTTCGACGTGGCCGAGGAGGACGCCCTGGCCCAGCTGCGATGCCTCGCCGAGACGACCGGCGGCGAGTTCACGTCGGCGCGCGACGCCGGGTCGCTCCGCGCCGCGCTGGGCCGAGCCGTGCAGAGCGCCCGCGTCAGCCTGCAAGCGCCGAAGCACGTCTTCTCCGGCACGCCTTTCGAGGTCGAGTGGAGCGGGCCGGACGCCCAGGGCGATCGGATCGCGATCGTCCCCTCCGACACACCCGAAGGGACGCTCGGCACGTCGGTCCCCACCCGCGACGGCGCCCCGGCGCGCCTCGTGGGGCCGGAGAGCACGGGTCCGCACGAGGTGCGCTACCTGAGCGGATCGCCCCACGCGACGCTCCTCGCCCTCGAGATCACGGTCCGCGGCTCGCTCGCCTCGCTCGATGCGCCGGCAGGCGTCGTCGCCGGGGGCGAGCTTCAGGTCTCCTGGAGCGGACCCGACGCCTCGGGCGACCGGATCGTCCTCGTCGAAGCCACGGAGGAGGACGGACGTTACTTCACGGGCTCGATGTCGTCCCCGACGTCGTCGGGAAGCCCGGCGAAGCTCCGCGTGCCCTCGAAGCCGGGGGCCTACGAGATCCGCTACCTCGCGACCCGCGGCGCCAGGGTCCTGGCGCGGCGGCCGATCGTGGTCGAGGAGGCCCGCGTGAGCCTCGAGGCGCCGGCGCAGGTCGAGGCCGGGGCCGAGCTCGAGCTGCGTTGGAAGGGTCCCGCGCACCCGGGCGACCGAATCGTCCTCGTCGCCGCTTCGGCCCGCGAAGGCACCTACAGCACAAAGGCCAACTTCACGCAGAAGGCCGAGGCGGGAAGCCCCTTGCGCCTGACGGCCTACTCGGAGGCGGGGGACTACGAGATCCGCTACATGGCCGGGGGCGACGGTAAGACGGTGGCGAAGCTGGCGCTCCGCGTTACGCCCTCGAAGGCACGCGTCGAGCCGCCGGCACGCGCCGCGGCGGGTGCGGAGCTCGAGGTCCGCTGGAGCGGGCCGGCGAGCCGCGGCGACCGGATCGTCCTGGTGAAGGCCTCGACACGGGAGGGCTCCTACTTCACGAGCTCCGCCTACTCGCAGCCCGCGAGCGCCGGCAGCCCGGTGACGCTGCGTGCCTTCGAGGAGGGCGGCAGCTACGAGGTCCGCTACATGGCCGGGGGCGACGGCAAGACCCTGGCGCGTGCTTCCCTCGTGATCGACGAATAAGAGGGATCGCCTGCGGGCCTACGGGGTGGTGGATCTACCCTGAAGGGTGGGTACCGGCTCGTCGAGATCTGCTAGATCAGATCGACCCCTGGAAGGAGCTCTGGCGTGAGATTCGCAACCAACATGTTCGTCCTGACGATTTCTCTACTGATCCCTGCCGCCTCATTCGGCGAGGACGCTTCGTCCACCGCCGCCGCCGGGACGCTTCGGGTCACCGTCACCGGCATCGAGAGCGCCGAGGGGACGGTCCGCCTCGCGCTCTTCGACAGCGAGGAGACGTTCACCCGCGAGGCCGTCGAGGGCGGGTTGGTCCCGGCCGCCGAGTCGAGCGTGGTCTGGGAGCTCGAAGGGCTGGCGCCCGGCGAGTACGGGATCGCCGTTCACCACGACCTGAACGACAACGGCAAGATGGACACCCGGATCTTCGGGATCCCCAAGGAGCCCTACGGATTCTCCAACAACGTGCGGGGACGGATGGGACCGCCGAAGTGGAAGCTGGCGAAGTTCGTCCACGGGAGCGGCGAGACCGTCCTCGAGATCGAAGTGCGCTGAGCTCGGGTCCTTCGCGTTCGGCGGAGGAAGGCCGTCAACAGGCCGGCCAGGAAGATTCGCGCCCTGGGCGCGGGACATTCGAGAAGCATCCATGCCCAAAGACCATAGCATGCCCCATCGAGAAGTCAACGAGATGGTGCATTCGTCCTCAAAGCCCTCCAGGGCGTCCGCGGGACTCCACCGGCCTTCTAGACGATCACACACTTCGGCAGGCCACATAGGACGGGGTGGGTTGGTCGACGACGTCGCCGTCTCGTCGCCGAGGGCTCATCCCCTACTTGGGTGGCCAGCGGCAAGACCGAGCTGGAGCCGACGCATGCGCCTTCCGGCGCAGGACGTACAGCGCCACGAGACCTAGAGCCAGAATGAGGACAACGACACCGGTCGTATCGAGCGTCGGGACGGTGGTCACTCCGCCCGGCGGACCGAGGAGCGTCACGTCGTCGAAGTTGCAGCCGGTCGGGAGAGGCCGTGAACGGCGCCCGCGTGAGGTCCGCCGGCTCTAACCCTGTGCTAGACTTCGTGGCGTCCAAGGAGGACGGCGGGACCGAGCACGGTTTCGAGGACGATCCATGACGACCTGATCTGGCGCCAAGATGAGCACAGTGTGGAACTGGCCGGGAGCTCGCTGGTGGAAGTGCGACTTCCACCTCCATTCGCCGGCCTCGGACGGCGAAGACGTCACGCCGGAAGAGTGGCTGCAGGCGACCGTTGACGCCGAGCTCGACGCCGTTGCCGTCACCGATCACAACACCGGAGCGTGGATCGATCGGGTCCGCGAGGCAGCACGAGAGAATGGACGCTCGCCGGTGGTCTTCCCCGGGGTCGAGCTGAGCCTCCATCCAGGGATTCATGCGCTGATCCTCTTTGACCCTGAACGGGCCGGCGATGCGGTGACGAGCTTTCTAGGCCGCTGCAAGATCCGGGATACGGAACTAGGAAACCTGAACGCCTGCTCAAGGCTCTCCCTCACCGAAGTCATGGAGCAGGCGAGGCAATGCGGAGCTCTCGTCATTGCCGCTCACGTCAACGAGGCGAAAGGACTTCTCAAGGTCGTCGAGCCTGGCCAAAGCCTCCAGCAGATCCTTACCGACACGGAGCTCTACGGAGTCGAGGTCAACTCCGCTGAAGAGCTGGAGCTCCTCGAGTACCTGGACAACAGCAAGAGTGGATATGAACGGCGGTGGGGGCCGTTGCCCCAATTGACGTTCTCCGACGCTCATACGACCGCACAGATCGGCCGGCGCTCGACCTGGATCAAGATGACCCGACCCGATCTCGAAGGCCTGCGTCTGGCGCTTCGCGACGGTCCGTTGTCCATCCTCCGTGCCGAGGACGCCACCACGGATCCGAACACCCACGGCCGTCTCGTGATCGAGTCGCTCGAGGTCGTGAAGTCCAAGTACGTCGGTGGCCACGAAGCCTTCGAGCAACGCTTGAACCCGTGGTTGAACGCTTGGATCGGGGGCCGGGGAACCGGGAAGTCGACTCTCGTCGAGCTCCTCCGGATCGCTCTGCGGCGTGAGGACGAGCTTCCCGAGGGGCTGGAGAAAAGCTTCGAGGACTTTCGGCGGGTCCCGGCGAACCGAAACGAAAAGGGCCTTTTGACGCCGCACACCCAGATCAAGGTCACCTATCGCAAGGACGGCGGACGGTTTCGAGTGCAATGGAGTCAAGACGGAAGCTTGAGCCCGATCCTCGAAGAAGGCCCAGACGATATCTGGAGCGACGCTCCCGGCGACGTCCGGCAACGGTTCCCCGTCAGGATCTACTCTCAGAAGCAGATCTTCGAGCTGGCGGAAGATCCGGAGGCTCTCTTGCACATCGTCGACGCGGCTCCCGACGTCGGCTACCAGCCCTGGGAAGAGGAATGGCGACGGGAAGAGACTCGCTTCCTCGCGCTTCGCGCGAAGGCCCGTCAGCTTGAAGTCGAGCTGGCCGGCGAATCTCGGTTTCGGGGAGAGCTCGACGACGCTTTGCGCAAGCTCGCCGTCTTCGAGGAGGCGGGGCATGCGGAAATCCTCAGAGAGCTCCACCTTCGGCAGCGCCAGGAGCGGATGCTGGAGCACTGGCGCGAAGAGGCGTCGGAACAGGTCGACTCGCTCAAAGAGCTGGCGGCTCAACTGGAGGCCCCGTCCTTGGCACAGGACCTCTTCACACCCGATCAGCCCGAGACGCAAGGCCTCTTGACGGCAACAGAGAAAGCAGCGGCGGGCTTCGTCGAGCTCCGCGAGGAAGTCGAGATCCTGGCGTCGAGAGCCCAAGGCCTCGTCGACGAGTGGGATGACGAGGTCCAGAGCACGCCCTGGGCGGACGCCGTTCAGCGAGCGGAAGAGCGTTATCAGACCCTGCTCGGCGACCTGGAACGCGAAGGGGTCGAAGACCCGGGCGAGTATGCCCGCCTGGTCCAGAACCGGCAGGCCCTGGAAGGGAAGCTCGGTCGCCTCGACGCGACTCGTCGCACCCTGGCAGAGACCGGGCGCGACGCCGAGCAGAGCCTGGCCCGCCTGGAGGAGCTGCGTCGACGCCTCAGCGAGAAGCGCCGACGGTTTCTCGAATCCGTCCTCCAGGGCAACCTTCATGTCCGCATCGATCTTGTCCCCTATGGGAACAGGTCCACGGCGGAGTCGCAACTTCGAGATCTCTTGGATCAAACGATGGCCTTCCGGAAGGACATCGACGCCAATCTCGAGCGTCTTTACCATGCGTACCCATCTCGGCAGCAGGAAAGAGGAGCCCCAAATACCGAGGCCGGCGGCGGGTTTGAGAGGAAGCTCAAGGAGCTCAAGGACCGCTTCGGCGAATGGCGAGTTGGCGGCGGCGAGGCCGTGAGAGACCAGAAGTTCAAGAAACTTTTGTCGCGTCTCCCTCCGGAAACGTTCGACCGCCTTCTGCTCTGGTTCCCTCCCGACTACCTGGAGGTGAGCTACAGCCCGTCCGCGCTCGGACGGTGTTTCAAATCTATCGACCAGGGCTCGCCCGGCCAGAAGACGGCGGCGTTGCTCGCCTTCCTCCTTTCCTACGGCGAAGATCCGATCATCCTCGACCAGCCCGAGGACGACCTGGACAACCACCTGATCTACGACCTGGTGGTGGGCCAGCTCCGCGAGATCAAACGTCGCCGCCAGGTCGTCGTGGTCACCCACAACCCCAACATCGTGGTCAACGGCGACGCGGAGCTCGTCGTCGCGCTGGACGTCCGCGGCGGCCAGACCCGCCAGGGCTGTGAAGGCGGCCTTCAGGAGCAGGACGTACGCGACGAGGTCTGCCGGGTGATGGAAGGGGGCCGCGAGGCCTTCGAGAAACGCTACACTCGCATCCTCGCCGGAGGCACGGATGTTCGACAGCCCTGAAGAGCTCCTGCGCAAGATCCAACTCGGGGAGGATTCGCTCCTCGAGCTCAAGGAGGTGACCTTCCGGGGCACGAGAATCGCCGGCCCCGGCCGCGGGGAGCTCTCCGACGAGCTGACGGCCATGGCCAACACGCGGCAGGGCGGTGTGCTGGTCTTGGGAGTCCACGACCGATCTCGCGACATCGTCGGGATTCCCCTCGACCGGCTCGACGACGTCGAGAGCTACGTCCGGGAGATCTGCAACGACACGGTCGAGCCACCTCTTGTCCCACAGATCGTCCGCCTGGAGCTCCCCGACGCCGCCGGCACCTTGCAGCCGATCCTGAGGATCGACGTGCCCCGCAGCCTCTTCGTCCACCGGAGCGCGGGCCGGTACTTCCATCGCATCGGCAGCTCGAAGCGCGAGATGAGCACGGAGCTTTTGGCCCGGCTCTTCCAGCAGCGCAGTCAGGCCCGCGTCATCCGGTTCGACGAGCAAGCGGTTCCAAACACGGTGCCTGCGGACCTGGAGGTGGATCTCTACGACCGCTTCGTGGGTCGCACGACGGGCGATCCCATGGTCAAGCTGCGCAAGCTCGGGCTGCTCGTCGAAGACGAATCCGGCCGCCTGCAGGCGTCGGTCGCCGGTGTTCTGCTCGCAACCGGGCGAGCGGAGCGTTGGCTTCCCAGCGCGCTGATCGAGGCGGTCCGTTACCGTGGTGTCCGCCAGGATTCCAACTACCAGATCGACGCCAAGCCGATCACGGGTCCCCTCGACGAGCAGGTTCGCCAGGCGCTCGAATTCGCGCGTCGCAACATGACCGTGCGGGCGGTCAAGCAACCGGCGAGAGTGGAGACGCCGCAGTTCAGCGAGCGGGCCGTTTTCGAAGCCCTGGTCAACGCCGTCGCCCATCGCGACTACTCGATCCACGGTTCGAAGATTCGGCTCTTCCTGTTCGACGACCGCTTGGAGCTCTACTCCCCGGGATCGCTCCCCAACTCGGTCACCGTCGAGAGTCTCGCTCTGCGCCAGGCGACACGCAACGAGTTGGTCACGTCGCTCCTCGCCCGCTGTCGCGTCGGAGAGGCCGGGGACACGGTGAAGCGAGAGTACCTGATGGAGAGGAGAGGCGACGGTGTGCCGATCATCCTCGACGAGAGCACGGACCTCTCCGGGCGGGAGCCCGTCTACCGGCTCATCGACGACACCGAGCTTCTACTGACCATCTGGTCGGCTCAGGCTGAGCTTGCCCGACGTGGCGGGCGTCCGTGAGCAGGCTGTCCTGCGCTGTGGCATAATGACGCCGATGCGTCTCGACAAGATCCTCCCATCCTCGCTCGGCGTCTTCGTCCAGGCTTCGGTCACCCTCCTGGCCGACCTCTTGGAGGCAACGGGGAAAGAGCCCGCCAAGCTCGCCGAAAAGATCGAATGGCAGCCTGAGCTCTTTCGCCAGCAGACCCTGGCGGAATGGCTCCGCGGCAAGGACCAGACCTTCGACGAATGCCTCCGCGTGATCACCGCCGTCGCCCACTCGACCGAGGTGACGCCAGATCCCGTCGAGCTGCCACCCGACGTCGCCACGTCGATCTACGGCTCGCGGCCGGCCAAGGGCTACCGGCCCACGGTCCCGAGCATAGTCCAGGAGGTCTCCGAAGAGCCTCTCGACGCCTTCGGCCAAAAGCAGCGGCTCGCGTACATGTCGGTGCAAAGCATGCTCGACGACGCCGCGCGGCGGTCGTCGAAGAAGCGCGAAGCCGTCGTCAAGGCGCTCAAGAGCTACGCCGCGGTCGCGAAGCAGCTCCTCGGGACTAGTTGACGATCGACGTCTCGCCCTCCTCCATGGCCAGCTCGTCGAGGGTCTTCCGGAGGTGCGGCACCGGGACTTTCAGGATCGTCGACAGACGGACGGCCTGGCGCAGCCCCGCCAGAGCGAGCTTGCGGGCCGGAGCCGAGCGGATGACACGGGAAAAGCGCTGCTCCAGCTTCGCCAGCTCCTCGGCCCGGCCCTCGGAGCTATAGAGCTGCGCGAGCAGCGCCAGGGCGTGCGCGGCTCCTCCCCACTCCCGGAGCCGGCAGTAGCGCTCCAGGGCCTCGTAAAGCGGAGCCTCCGCCTTGTCGTCCCGGTCGATCCCGAGGTAACTGACCCCCTGGATCCACAGCCGCTGGGTGGCCATCGGCTCGAGGGGATAGATCCGGTAAAGCTCCCTCGCCCTGGCGAGATGACGGAGGGCCTGGTCAAAGTCGCGGTTGCGGACGTCGGCCAAGGCCTGGTGGTGGAGCACCTCCAGGAGGAGCCGCGGGCAGACGTCCCGGGGCAGCGAGGCCCGCGCCTCGGCCAGCACCTCAGCCGCCTCGTAGCCGCAACCTCGCCGCAGGAGCGCGATCGCCTTGCGCACCAGGACCTCCGCCCGGCGTCCGGGGACGGGGTAGCTCCGCAGCAGCCCGGCCGCCGCGTCGAGGTAGACGAGCTCCGGCTGCTCGACTCCCTGGACGGCGGCCAACGCCGCCTCGTGCTCGTAGAGCGTGGCCAGCAGCTCCCGGTCGCCCGAGCCCATGGCGAGCTCCCGTTTCCCTTCCTCGACGTGCCGTTCGGCCGCGTTGAGGTCGGGGACACCGCAGTGCGCCTCGGCGAGGCAGCCGTGCACGAGGCCCCGGAGGTCGTGGACGCCGTTGCCGCAGCAGCGCAGGAGCCGATCGTCGCAGACGGCGTCGCCAAGCAGCGACGCGAGGGTCGAGATCGCGTCGTCGGGACGGTCTATGGCGAGTTGCCGGCCCTCTTCCACGACCGCCCGGCAGAAGTCCAGGGGAGCGAAGCGCGACCGGTCGATCCAGAATCGGTGCATCGGACGCAGGTCGACTGCTTTGCGCGGAAAGCGCCGTACGTCGACCCAGTTGCGGAGCACGAGGATCACGGGGTCCGCCGCCGGGACCCGGCCTTCGAGCGCTTCGCCGCGTCCGGGGAGCTCGCGGAGGCTCTCGGTGCAAGCATCGCAGCCCGCGCCGAGGTGAAACACCGCGTCCGAACGCCGCCAAGGGGACTCGAAGCTCCTCTGCAACGCCCTCACCCAGGCATCGGCGTCGAGATGCCGATCGTCAATCGCAGGCCGCATCGATTTGCACACGCCAGTGATTCTCCTCTCCGGAACCCGGAAATTCTACAGAAAACGACCAGGCAATGCACAGAAAATAGAGACTATGCCTCTGAGCGATCTTGTGTATGGCTCACAAATAGCGCCCGGTTCGCCTGACGTCATGATCGACGAAGCGATCGGCAAGATCTTGGGAATGGCGATGGCCTACGGCGGCGGCCCCGCGGAGGACGCCTCCTCTTCGTAGGGCGTGTCTCTTCAGTCGAAGAAACGGAAGCGGGCAAAAAAGCCGACGCTATGACCGCCGCGCAGAGCGTCGAAGGAGTGCTCGAGCTGGACGTCCCAGGGGCCGTCCTCATACTGGAGGCCCAGGGAGTTGCGGTTCTGATGAAGGCCCTGGCGCAGACGTAGGCTGAACCGGCCCAGGGGGCCCTCGGTGCCGCGCAGCTGGAGCTTCGCGCCGACGTAGGAGTCGCCGCCGACGGCGAGGCGCGGCGAGATGCGCAGCCGCAGACCGTCGTCGCGGCCGACGTCCGGCATCAGGCGCTCGCGGTGCTTTTCGAGCTTTCCCAGGGCCAGCTCGAAGGGCATGCTGTTCTCGATCTCCTCGCGCAGGATCTTGAAGACACAGCTGCGGACGATGTCGGCCGTCTCCTCAAGAGCCACGGGGTCGTCTTGGAGGCGGACGCCGAACTCTTCGCGCTGGAGGTGGAAGAGGGCCACCTGGAGCTCCTGGCGGCGGCGCTCGCCGATCATCTCCTGCTGCTCGTTGAAGCGGTCGAGGAAACCGTCGAGGTCGCGCTTCAGCTGCTTCTTGGCCAGGGCGGCGAGAAGCGTCTCGCGGGCGATGCGCAACGACGCGGCCTCAGAGCGCTTGGCGACGGCGCTCTCCGAGCCGGCGGACGGCGCTTCCTGGGCGCCGGCAGCGGCCCCCAGGAGGCTGATGAGAACGATGGCCAGACATTTCTTCATCGTCGTACCGAAGCTCGTGAGAGTCCTCTCTCCAAGTCTTCCGCTGATGATATGGCAGATCAGCGTCGAAAGTGTAGTGAAATATTTCACAGAATCAAGGTGGATTTGCCGAATCTCGACCTCTGGACGGAATCGGCAGAGGTTGAGAGCCCGCGAGTCAACCTCTGGTCTGTCCACCGAGAGGTTAGAGTTCGGAGAAGTCAACCTCTGGGCGGGAAGCCGGGAGATTAGAATTCGCCAAGGTCAACCTCTGGGCGGAAAGCCGAGAAGTTGGAATTCGCCAAGGTCAACCTCTGGGCGGAAAGCCGAGAAGTTGGAATTCGCCAAAGTCGACCTCTGATCGAATGGCCGAGAGGTTAGAATTTGCCAAATCCAACCTCTGGCTGAGGAAGCAAGGGGTTGGATTTCCGAGGTTCCTCCCTGGCCAAGAGTGCCGGGGGCTACACCGGTTCCGGCGAGCGGATGGCTCTTCGCCTGAGCCTGGCGCTCTTCTCCTCGTAGTAGCGCCGCGACTTGTCGACGTTTCCGCAGACGGCCATGCAGCACCAGCGGCGGTCCTGCCGCCTTGGCTCGTAGTTGAGGTAGAGCACCGAGCAGCGTTTGCCGGAGCAGCGCCGCAGGAAGCGGTAGGCGCCCTGGGTGAAGAGCTCGGCGGCGGCGGAGGTGAGGAGCCACATCACCGGCTCGAGGGTCGCCTCCCGCTCCCAGGTCCAGGTGAACGCGCCATCCCGCGCCGCGATCTGGAGGCGCGGCTGGAACCGTCGCACGTCGGCGTTGATCCGTTCCATGTCCTCGAGGGCGGGCTTGCGGCCTTGAAGGAGGGACTCGCAGAGGCCGGTCATCTCGTCGCGGAAGGCGAGGGCCTGCTCAAAGACGGCGTCGGCGCGCTCCGGGTCTTCCTGGGCCAGGCGTACGAGGCGCTGCGCGTCCTCGGAGGAGAGGCCGTCCGCCGCGACGAGCCATTGGACGAAGTCGAGGTAGCTTTCAAGCGGCTTCGCCACGACTCCCAGGTGAGCCCGGCGCCCGGCTTCCGGACGTCCGAGCGCCGAGTTGGTGAACGCCACGCAGAGCTTGCAGCCGGGCAGGGTCAGGTGGCGGCTCTCCAGCCGGTGGATCTTCTTTCGGGGCTTCTTCATGTCGCGCCATAGTATAACCCCATTCCAGCCTCGGGACCAACGGGCGATCTAGTCGCTCTCTACCCGGCCGAGCCACTCCCGCGTCCAGCGGAGCCAGCGCGACGCCGCAGCGGTCTCTTGAAGCGTTGCGTAGCTACTGTCCAGGAGCGACTTGGCCTCGGCGAAGCGTCCCTGGCCGACGAGGCACCCGCCCAGGACGCCCTCCACTTCGGCGATCGTCTTCGGGCTCGCCTTCTCTCGCAGAGCCTCAAGCGCCTGCCGAGCCAGCTCCTCGCAGGCCGCATACTCCCCGTGGCGCTCCAGCACCAGGGCGAGGCTCCGCTCCAGGATCGCCACGTTGCGGCTTGAGGGACCCGTCAGCCGGCGCTGCATGCCGAGCGCCTCTTCGACGAGCTCTTGGGCTTCCCCGAGCTCGTCCAGGTCGGCGAGCAAAAGCCCCAGGTTATTGAGCGCCGTCACGAGTTGCGGGTGGTCCCCCTCGTAGATCTTTCGGCGCGTCTCGAGGACGCTCCGGCGCAGAGCGAGGGCGTTTTCGAGCTCTCCTTGATCCTCGTAGACGCCTGCCAGGTTGTTGAGGACCTTCAGCACCCCCGGCGACGCGGGATCGTCGAGCTCGAGACGTAGATCCAGACACTCCCGATAGGAGCGTGCCGCGTCGTCGAGCTTGCCTTGCGCCCGAAGGACGGTCGCCAGGGTGTTGAGGCGTGTCGCCACGTCGGGGTGCCGCTCCCCGAGCAGACGCCGTGTCATCGCGAGCGATTCGCGAATCGTCACCTCGGCCTCTTCCAGGTCGCCTTTCTCACGGAGCAAGGAGGCCAGGTTGTTGAGCCCCCGGGTCAGGTCCTGGTGGCCCTCCGGGAAGACCCGACGCTGGATCGAGAGCGCTTGGCGTACGAGAGCCTCGGCCTTGTCGCTCTCGCCGATCCTACGTTCGAGATTGGCCAGGTTGAGGAGGCTCGCCGCATAGAGGGGATGCCCCTCGCCGAGAGCTTCGCGACGCCATTGGCGGGCAGCTTCCAGATTGGACCGGGCCTCGTCGTAGAGACCCTGGTCCAGGTAGACGCGACCGATGGCGTCCAGTAAATCTGCGCGGACCTCGGGGTCGTCCACCTCCTCGCTCAGACGGACAATCACCTTGGTCAGACGGTCGATCTTACGGCTCTGGGCCAACATGACCGCGACGGCGCCGATCACCAGCACAGCCACGATCACCGTCGCCATCTGCCACGGATACCGGCGAACGAGCTTGCCGGCGTGGTAGAGAATCGTCGGCCGCCGCGCCCGCACCGGACGCCCGTCGAGATGCCGTCCGAGATCCTCGTCGAGCTGCTCGACCGAGGCGTAGCGCTCCTCCGGCTCCTTGCGCATCGCCTTCGCGACGACGTTGTCGAGGTCACCGGCGAGACGCCGCCGAAGCTTCTCGGGGCTGCCGTCGCGCACCCCGCTCACCGACCCCGGCGTCAGGACGACGGACGAGCCGTTCTTCTCGGCCTCGACCGTCCGCCCCACCGCCACGGAGAGACGCGGTGGCGTCTCCTCGCAGACGGCACGAGCCAGCTCCTCGGGCTGGTGAGCGTCGAAGCGGTACGGCCGGTGCCCGCTCAGGAGCTCGTAGAGCAAGACGCCCAGGCCGTAGACGTCGGTCGCCGTCGTGACGACGCCGCCCCGGACCTGCTCCGGGCTCGCGTAACACGGCGTCATCAGCCTGCCGCTCTCCGACGTCACCGTCGCCGGAAAGCGCAGGTCCGGACGCAGGAGCTTGGCGATCCCGAAGTCGAGCAGCTTCGGCGTACCTCCGGCGGTGACCAGGATGTTGGCCGGCTTGAGGTCGCGGTGGACGACGAGGTGCTGGTGCGCGAACTGGACCGCCGAGGCGACTTCGCGCACCAGCTCGACGCGCTGCCGCGTCGTCATACGCCGGGCGTCGCAGTAGGCGTCGATCGACTTTCCCTCGACGTATTCCATGACCAGGAACGGCCGCCCGTCCTCGCTCGTCCCGCCGTCGAGGAGGCGGGCAACGTTCGGATGGACGAGCTCGGCGAGGATCTGCCGCTCGGCCTCGAAGCGGCGGACGATCTCGTCGGTGTCGAGGCCGCGCTTCAGGAGCTTGACCGCCACCTGCTGCTCGAACGCGCCGTCGGCGCGCTCGGCCAGGTAGACCGTTCCCATGCCGCCGCGCCCGAGCTCGCGCAGGAGTCGGTACGGCCCGAGGCGGCGTCCGGCGTCCTCGTCCTCCGTCGGCAGGGTGCAGGGAGACGATCGGCGGATCGAGGAAGCCGCCGGCCTCCTCCTCCGCCTTGACAAACGACTCCACCTGGCAGCGCAGCTCCTCGTCGCCGTCGCAGCGCTCGTCGAGGAACGTCCGGCGCTCCTCTTCCGAAAGGTCGAGGCTCTCGTCGAGGAGCCTTTTCACCTGCTGCCATCGCTCACCCTGGATCATGCGCATCCCTCCTCCGAAGACGTCGGTCTCCGGCCATGATAGCGCCCGGGGTCGACAAATGCCTACGTCATCGGCAGAGCTCGTCTTCGGGACGGTCGGCGCAGACGACGGCCGTGAGCTTCTCGATCGTGGCCCGCTGCTCCTTCAAGGCGTTGATCAGAACGACGGTGAGCTGATCGTACCTGACCCCTTCCACCACGCCGTCACGGTAGGTGACGAAGAGCGGATCGACCTCCGCCACCTCCTCGGCGATCAGCCCCACGGCGCTCTCGCCGGTCTCCTTCCAGCGAAAGGTGACAGGGCGAAGCTGCTCGATCAGGTCGAAGCCGGTGGCGAGGTCGTCGATGTCTTCCTTGTAACGACGGCTGGAGCCGCACGCCGAGAGCGCACCGCTGTTGGCGATACATAAGTGCGTGCCCGTGGCACTCCCAAGACCTTTCGCACGGATGATTCCTTCTACTTGCAGGGCGTTCTGCGGATTCGACGTCCCGATGCCCACCTTGCCGGAGGGAAGGATGAAGATGCCCTGACCGGCGGTACCGTTGCCGGTGATCCAGGCACCGTTGAGGTTGATGTGCGTGGCAGCCACGTGATTCCACGTATTGTCGACACCGTCGGCAAAACCCGCAGGCATACTGGCCACCTCACCCCAGCTCACACCGTCTTTGACGCTGGCAGCAACCGTCGGATCGCTCTCCGTCGTGACGCCTTCGTCATCGACGTTGTCGGCAAAGCCCGCGGGTTTGCTGGTCACTTCACTCCAGCTCACCCCATCCTTGACGTTCGCGGCAACCGTCGGGTCCGATTCCGACGTGACGAAGCTTGTGGAGTCGACCCCGTCCAACGTGTCGGAGTCTTCGGAAAAAAGGGCCAAAGGAGAAGCCGTGACCTTCTGGAGAGGAAAAAGCGACGTCAGCCCGCCGATGCCCGCGGGGCGCACCTGGATCTCCAGCCAGAGCTCCGTGCCGTCCCAGACATCGCCGAAGTCGAGCTCGACGGCGAAGAGCCCTCCCGACACGGAGACGTTGAACAACGTCTGTGTGGCGATGAGTATGCTCGCCAGGGGATCGCTGCCGTCGTAGACGTTGAAGACGAAGTCGAAGTCGCCGCTGGCGGGGCTTCCGCTCTGCAACAGCTGGCCCTGATAGGTGATGACGGACCCGAGCGGGGCCGCCGTCGCCGCCATCGGCAGGGCGACTAGGAGAATCAGCGCAATCAACGCCCCTCGTCGGATCTCGTCGCGTTTCGGGTCACTCTTTCTCGTCATGATCGCCACCTCTTATGTCCCTTCGTTCTCGCACCGTGCTCAGTTTCCGATCGCGCTGCTCCAGTTGGAGACGTCGCCGCCTTCGAAGCCGTCGCTGAAGATGAGGCCTGTGGATCCCTGATCCACCACCCAGAAGCCCCCCGTGACCTGGTACACGCCACCGGTCGCCGCCGGCCCGGTGTCGGCTTGACCGAGCGTTCCGCTCATCTCGTAGCCGCCGCCAGCGGCGGAGATCAAAACGCCGGCGTCGAGGGAAGACCATGGGATCTCGAAGGGCGGCACGACGCCCTTCGAAGACGCGGTCAGGGCTTCGGCCGACGCGCCGTCCCCCGCTTCGGGGACGGCGAGGGTTCCCGTCCCCAGGAGGAGAAGGCAGACAGCCAGGATCGTGCAGGTCGCTTTTCGTCTCTTCATCGCTCAGCTCCTATGTCCTCTGTCTGATACACGCGAGCCGAGGAAGTGAAAAGGGACATGGCCGCCGATCTTCGAGTACGATAGCGACACGTGGAGACTGCAACCGTCGAGACGGCCCAAGACCTGAAGGGCGCCTTCACCCGCTACCTTCGGACAATCGCCGAGACCGAAGAGCCGACCCCGGAGGCTTTCGGCGAGGTGTGGCGTGCCCTCGGCGCGGCACTCGCCCACGAGCTGCGCCGCCGCTCCCTGTGGACGAGCCCGCCGAGCTACCTCGGCGTCTTCGGACGCGAGAGCTGGCAAGACGACGAGGCCCTCGAAGAGCTCCTCGTCGACGCCTACGCCGCGATCTTCGTCCGCCGGCTGGCGCGGCTCCAGGTGCAGCTCGAGCGCCACGGCGACGTCGAGGGTCTCGTCTTTCGCTGCCTGCGCAACTTCGTCCACGACCGCCAGAAAGACCACGACCCGCTGGGCTACCGGATCTTCGAGGTCGTCCACGACGCCGTCGCGGCGACGGTTGACGCGGGCGAGCTCGTCGCGGTCGGCCCCGGACGGCGGATCCGCAACGACACCGTCCTCGCCACGGCCCCCGAGGCCGCGGACGAGCGCGCCGGAGCCGACGTCCTGCGGCCGATCGTGGCGCGCTGGAACGACGACCTGCTGCCGGACCTCGTCACCGCGGGCGGCGCCGGACGGCCGCGGGTGGTGGCCCGGCTGTGCCGTCACCTCCTCGACCTGGAGGCGGAAGGCCTCCGGGCTTTCCGCTTCGGCGACCTGCTGACGCCTCTGAAGGACGACGTCCGCAACCGCTGGAGCGCGCTCTTCGACTTCGGCGAGGGCGAATCCGTCCACGACGAGGCGGCGGAAGACCTTGCCGGCGCCGACGTCGTCCGGGTCTTCCACCCCGAGACCCGGGCCGAGGAGATGGAGGACTTCAAGAAGCTCGTCGCCTGCGTCTCCGAGATCCTCGGGCGCGCCGAGCCCGGGGAGCGGAGCCGGCGCTACCTGCTGACGCTCTGGGAGTTCCTGCGCCGCTATGCGAGCGACGAAGGACCCGAACGGCTGCCGTCGAACCGCAAGCTGGCAGAGCTGCTGCGCATCCCCCGGCGTCTCTTCCCGGAGCTCTACGAGACCGTGGCCCGGGCGGTCACGACGTGCCGGGAGAAGCTCTCCGCAACGGTCGTCGACTTCGAAGCCCGGCGGACGGCCGCCGGAGGGAGGACTCCGTGAACGAGACCATGGAACGGCTGCTGGACGAGACCCGCGAGGCGTCGGAGCGCCGCCGCCGGGAAGCCGGCGCCCTCGCCGGATCCGCGACGCTCGCGCCGGGCGACGTCGCCCATGCCGGGCCGACGGAGAGCGAATGGGCCGTCCTGGCGCGGGACGGCGCCGGACGGCTCCACGTCGTCCCGGCCGACGCCGGCACCTTCGCGGGCAGCGGCGACGTCACCGCCGACGGCGAGGCCGGCGGGCCGTGGATGCTGCGCTGCCGGCACGGGCTCTGGGTCGAGCCGGCACGCCTCGAACCCTCGACGCCCACCGGAAGGCTCACCGCCCAAGAGCTCGAACGCGCCCGCGAGCGCGCCTCTGGGAGAGCTTCCGGCGTCACGGTGCTCGAACGGGAGACGGACGAAGACCCGGAGTACCGCGAGTGGATCGAGGACGTGGTCGAGCCGGCCCGCGGTGTCCTGGCGACGAAGGGCGCCGCCGTCGAGCCGATGGCTGAGGAGGCGGAAACGGACGAGGCGACCCTGGAGGAGACCCGGACGGCGTCCGCGCAGGTGACGAGATGGCGGACGCTCGCCGCCGTGGCCGCGATTCTGCTGGTCGCCGCCGTAACTTTGAGCGGTTTCCGGCTGTGGCGCCAGGAGGTGCGAATCGGCAACCTCGTGGAGGCGGCGACACGCCGTGCGGTCGCGGGCAACGTCCTGAGCGTCGTGCTGTTCCACGAGGACCGTGGCGAGACAACGTTGATTCGCGTCCCGGCGGGTTTCGAGAACGTCCTCTTGAGCCTGCTGCTCGACGAGCCTGCGTCCGCGGCGGGCTTCCTCTTGGAGGTGCGGACGGAGGCGGGCGAGCCCGTCTGGACCGGTGACGGGCAGAAGGCCCAGGACGACATCCTGCGGCTGGTGCTGCCCGTCTCGCTCGTGCCGCCGGGCCGTTATCTGCTGCGTGTGTCGCGTCTCGGTGCGGGGGAGCATCCGGAGCTCGTCGCGGAGCATGCGATCCGCCTCGTCGAGGGGGAGCCGTGACTACGGAATCGGGCGACGTGACCGCGCTCCTCCTGAAATGGAGCGACGGCGACAAGGAGGCCTTGGCGGAGCTGTTGCCGCTCGTCTACGACGAGCTGCGGCACATCGCGAAGCGCTACCTCGACCGCGAGGATCCTCGCCATACCCTTCAACCGACGGCGCTCGTCAACGAGGTCTACATGCGACTGGTGAAGCCGCACCGGGTGCAGTGGAAAAACCGCCTGCACTTCTACGGCTTCTCGGCGGAGCTGATGCGCCGCATCCTCGTGGACCACGCGCGGGGCAAGCTGACGGAGAAGCGCGGCGGGGGGGCGCGTCCGATTTCGCTGGAGGACCTGGGTGAGCTGGCCGAACCGCAGGACGTGGATCTCGTCGCCCACGACGACGCCCTCAAGAGCCTCGCCAAGGAGGACGCGCGGCAGAGCCGAATCGTCGAGATGCGCTACTTCGCGGGGTTGACGCACGAGGAGATCGGCGAGCTGCTTGGCGTCACGTCGCGGACGGTGAAGCGGGAGTGGCGTACGGCGCGCCTTTGGCTGTATCAGGAGATTCGTCGGGGCTGATACCAGCCAGACTGCCAGTCAGCAGCCTTGACGGCCTGAGGATAGTCGTCGACACTGGATTTACGCGTCCCGTGAAGACTACAGGTAGCTGATTGTGGTAGCCTGGCAGTGACGGGATCTGGTCCCGAATCTGGCTGGGTCCAACGAGATCCGAACGATGAGCACCGTCTCCACTCAGACTTGGCGTGTCGCCGAGCCACGCAAGACGTCGGCGGACGATCTTGTGCGCAAGGTTCGCTCTCTGCTTAACGGCCAAGAGCTGACGGCGGCGAAGGAGGCGGCCGCACGAGGAGCGAGGCTTTTCCCGGGGCACAGGTGGCTCGCGCAGGCGAACAAGGTTCTCAACCCGAGCAAGGTGACGACGAGACTGGCTCGTGACGAAGGCGTCGATCGCGGCAAGGAATACGATTGGCTGCGCCAGAACCGGGAGAAGTACCAGGGCAAATGGGTCGTCCTCTTGGAAGACGAGCTGATCGCCTGTGCCGACTCCTTCGAGGACGTCGTCCGCGTGGCTCGCTCCCGCGATCTCAAAGCTCGTCCTCTGGTCCACCACGTTGAGTGAGGACGCGACGCTCCTGACACCCGACAGCCGCCCCTTCACCCTTGGCGCGGCTCGGTACTACGACTCGCCAAAGCCTGG
Organism: uncultured bacterium; assembly: GCA_965371445.1. Taxonomy (GTDB): domain Bacteria; phylum Acidobacteriota; class Thermoanaerobaculia; order Multivoradales; family J023; genus DASWIG01. Next base: position 145,544 of record CBDUYN010000001.1, read on the forward strand.
TGTCCGCACCGCGGAGCCTGGTATCTACGTCCGCGTCGAGCCAGCTTTCCTGGGCATGGGCGTTCTCGCCATGGTGGATACGGGCGCCCCGTGGTGCATCTTCGAGCCGCCGATCGCCAGGGACATCCAGGACGGTCTCGAAGAGCTGCCGGGAACTTCGGTGCTTGACACACGATTGGGACGTTTCGAGGGCCGGCTCTACCTCGGTAACGTCACTCTTCTTGCTGAAGAAGGCGAAGAGCTGGACATTGAGACGACCCTCTTTCTGTGTCCGGACTGGCCGGGCGGCAATTTCGTCGGCTATCAAGGATTTCTCGATCGGATCTGCTCGGCCCTCAAGCCGAACGAGAACAAGTTCTATTTCGGCCCTCTCTGGTGAGCACGCGCCGTCCCTGGATCGGCTTGCGCGTATCGTGTCCTCCGGAGCCCCGGGCCGCGTCCGGCATGGGGCCGGCGCTGGACCCGGGGATGACGGAGGCGCTATGCTTCTTCTCGACCTGTGGACCCTGCTGGCCGAGTGGCTGACGGCGGAAGATTCGCCGACGGTGACGTCCGGGCCGGAGGTCGATCCACACGGCTAAGCCGTAGGGAAGGGGGCAAGCGCCTTCTTCCCGTCTGAGGTTCCCATGGACGAGTTGCTGCAACGCATCGAAGAGCTGTTGATCGAGGATCCGCGCGCCGCCGTGGAGCTTGCCGACGAGGTTCTGGAGCGCGTCCGTGACGAAGCCCTCCTCGTGTCGGCTCGGGTGCTCTGCGTCTGGGGCGGCGTTCGGCGGATGCAGGGCGACTGGCCTGCCGCTGAGGCGGCCTATTTCCTGGCGAAGCATCACCTGCTGATCGTCGGTGCCGGACCCGCCGAGTGGATCGACTGGCACAGTCGAATGGCTTTTCTCCACCGCGACAAGCGGGAGCTTCGCGACGCCGCATCGCACGCGACGGCCGCTCTGGAGCTCGCCCGGGAGCTTGGCGCTCTGGAGCCCCTCGCGCACGCTCTGGTGGACTTGGCCCTAGGTCTTGAGGTACATCGACGTCAAGCGAGCGCGAGAGCTCGCCGAGGAGGCGCTGGAGCTTCTCCCTCACGACGACCGACCCTACAGGCGGTCGGCTCTCCACGTCCTGATCGGTTGCCTCTGCTACGAGGAGGATCCGGATCTCGACGAGCTTGCCGGCCGCATGGACGAAGCGCGGGCGATCGGCGATGCACCGGAGTCGTTCGCGGGGGTGAAGCTTCTATGGTTCGAGGGCTTGGCACAGTGGCGGCAAGGGCGTCCGGACGAGGCCGTACCGGCGCTGCGCGACGCTTACGAAGGGCTGTTAAAGCACGGCGCCTACGTCAACGCGGCGACGTGCGCGCTCGATCTGGCGCGGGTCCACCTCGAGGCCGGGGACATGGACTCGGCGGTTGGCGTCGCGGGGATGCTTTTCCCGGTACTGGGCTCGCTGCGCCACGAGCGCGAAGCGCTCTCGGCGCTGACCATCTTCCGGCGGGCGGCGGCGGAGAGGGCGTTGACCGTCGAGTTGGTGCGGGACGTCCGGGGACGGGTGGAGGGCGTGGGGAGGTGACGAAGCCTTGATATGTCTATGGCCTGCCTTTCTATGTCGTCGCCTTGGGTCTTCGACGTAAGAGGCGGCAGGGCCGCGGCGAGGACTATTTACGATCATCCGGGGACGTTACTCTCTCCATCAACATGTCCATTTCAGGCTCCACATCCACCTCGACGAACAAATCTCTTTCAACAATGCTGGAACTCATATCCAGCATTTTTAGAGTTACTTTACTCTCGATGACTCGATAGGATGATCGCAGTTTTCGCATGGCTTCCTCAGGCAAATTCGCACACATCAATGCGACGCCGTAATTATGAAGAAATTTCGCCACTTCGACATCGCTCATATGAGGCAAGTCGGGGGCGATTACGTGCCGTAAGTAGCTAACTGCCATTGGGCAGCGGCCAAGCCTCACGAGGTCGGCGCTCTTGCCGAATCTCCACGCCGGGCCGCCGAACATTTCAGCTGACAGAAATTCAGGCCGAGATAACGCTTTGTCGGCGAATTGCCCAGCCACATCTTTTGCTGCCATAAACATCGAATACTCAAGTCGCTGGACATCGGAAGCGAGAAAGCTCTCTCTTGTCGTGTGACTCCCCTCGTGACCGCTTGATACGATGACTTCGCCAGTGGTCGCATCGACGGCTTGCAACGTCACGGAGATTCTACCTTCTACCTCATTTGCTATAGGTCTCTTTTTAAATTTTATATCAACATCCACAGAAGATTTGCAGTACCCAACTCTTCCAAAGATGAATACCGACGCCCCCAGGAGCTCCCCCGTTTCGCTGATGGCTTGAGTGTTGAAATCTCCAGACCAGTTGTCCTCATGCTCTTCCAATATGTACTTCAGGTATTCTCTTGTCAGCACTTCGTATTTAACGTTCTCTGCGAGGCGCTGCAAGAGGGCGTCCGCAACCATCTCGGAGCATAGGCCCGAAATCTCTCCGATGACTATTCGTGAGCCTTCAGGTATCGTGTTTGCAGTCTTTGGCCTTGCAATAAGAGGGACCTTGACGTCTCCAATGAGCCTGCTCGCTATTCTTTCTCTGAACCGGACCTTCTTCCTCTCCTTTCGACCCTTGTCGCCGGCTTCCGTTGGCAATGCGGTCAGCACTGCAATCAGTACGGTGATCATTTTGAAGTAGTCAAAGTTGATCGAGAGACTCATGTTCAACTCCTGTTAGATAGAAATCCTACAACTTCACTCAGGCAGCGTTCCGTCGCTTTGGTGAGAGCGTCAGCGGTGGGTCCATCTTGTCCTGTATTTAGAGGAGAGCTGCGAACCTCGACGAGCTTGCTGCTCGCATTTACGAGTTGTGCGGTCATGGCAAGCCTGACGGACTTGAGGGATCCTCTGCCAGGAAGCGCCTCGCGGCTAGCCGTCGCGATCAGCATGTACTCTACTCCCTTCGGCGACTGGCTGCTTCCGGGAAGGGAGCTAGTGTCGCCTGCCAGGAGGTCTTCGAGAAATGGAAGATCTGGGCTAAGTCTTATGATCGAGCTATTCCCAAGTTCTCTCGAAAGGACAGTTATCGCCGCGCTGGTAGTGGCGGCGTCCACCTTTCCTGTGGCGCTGTCGACGACTATAACGCCAATCTTCCCTGAGACGATTGGCGCAATCGTCGATTTGATGTTCGGCTCGGAAGCGCGTAGCTCAGTCGTGGTTGTGGGTGGCCTACTAGGAGGTGGTGGCGGATCGGTTGGCTCCGTACTCTTTGGGTCTTCAGAGCCCAATGGTTCTTTGGGTCCGGACAACACTCCCTCAGTTGAAAGGACTCCCATTTCTTGAATCCTTCTGCGCAGATCATCCCAAGTCTTGGTTAGAATCGTCAAGACCGTCAGAGTGACGATGATGGCGAGTGCCAGCCCCCATCTTTGATGCGTCTTCTTCCTTGGTGATCGGTTGCTGCTTGCCGAGGTCACTCTCGATGGAACTGTATGGATCACTTTCGGTATGGAGCCCAGGTCATTGCTGCTGGCAGAATTTTGAGAGATGGCAACATCGCGACATACAGCATTCGGATGTGCAAAGGCCGCATAGCCCAACCATGTCGGATCTCCGGGAAACGCTTCCCGGATTTCAAAACGCGCTCGACGAACCGCCTCACCGATTGCAACTCCATTCAGCAATTCCCGATAGAAAACCTCAGCAAAAGCCGCCGCTGCTTCGTCCCTGCTCGTCCACGAAGCTCCGATGAACGCCCCCGCGCCCAGCTCGAGAAATCGGCTGGCCCAACCTCCAACACCGGTGAAGGACTGTGCCCCGCGTGCCGTATGGCAGGCATTCAGGAAAATGAGAGGGGAATGCCCCCGCCCCAGGCCTGCCGCCTGGCCGTGCAGCGATTCCGGGGTCAGCTCGTAGTCCTCCAGCAGGATCTTCCAACGATTGGGATCCTCGCCGTGGGCGAGGCCATGGCCGATGAAATGCCATCCGTCGTAGGCGCCGCTCGCCATTTCGCGTGTCAGTTCGACGTACCTTGACGGAACGTCTCGAACGTCGCGTCCGAATTCTGGAAAAAGCGACTCCAGGGCGCTTTGTTCGGCCGCTACCGAGGGGAGATTCGCGTTCTGCGTGACGACCATTGCCGGATGACGCAAGGGCAGATCACTCCGCTGCCGTGCTCCCGGAATCCAGCGGGTGAGCGCGAAGGCCTCGCACAGGAAGAACGCTTCCTCCTGTCCGTCCGGTGCAATGCGGCGGAGCTTGAACAGCTCCCAGGGGATCTCGGTCTCGTCGGAAAGGATCTGTAGCGTTGACGCCCGCCCGTGGAGCTCCCACAGACGTTCTTGAAGCTTCTCCGGAAGGAGGGCCTGGGCAAGCGCGATACCCTTGGCGTCGATGACGTCGATCAACGTCTCCTCATCGAGACCGAAGGAGAGCTCGTCGATCGATTCGAAAAAACCCGTGAAGAAGCTCCGAGGATCCTCCAAGAGCTGCACGGAGCCGAGCTTTTCACTGACGACGCCGCCACCGGGATCGGTCAGCTCGTAGCTCAGGACGGACTGTCCGCGCACGATGCGCAGCGTTACGTTCGACGCCGTGTCGGCGATAGACTTCTTGGAGGCGGTCTCGACAGACGGAGGTTCCGTCCCGGCCCTGGGGTAGCGCTTTCCTGGGACACTGGGGCGGGCCGCAGCGTCGCGGCCCTCTGGTTTGTAACGCTGTCCCAGCAGATACACCGCCGGATCCCCCAGGACGGCAAAGTTGCGCGCGTCGTTCTGCGCCGTCCACAGCATGGTGAGATGTCGTTCGTCGACTTTTTCGCCGCGCTGCTGTGGCTCGACCATCTCGGCCAGCCGCGCCGCCAGAGCGCAGTAACGCCGTTGCAGCGGACGCAAAGCATGTCCGAGCCGCTGGCCGGTGAAAAGCCCGCGTAGGACGTCCTCAAAGCTGTGGACGGTCTCGGCCCGCAACCCGCCCTGGGTCGGCCAACTGAAGGATAGCGTCCAGCCACGGTCGACGTGCCCCACCACAGCGAGAGCGCCGCGGCTCAGGAGCGCCTGTGGCAACCGCGCGGCGAACGACCGCAGCGCAATGGGCCTTGGCTGGAGCGAACCGTCTCTGCTCTGATGCGGAAAGTTGTCCTCGAGCGGCGTGCCCGCTCCATAGCAAGCCGTGAGGAAGGTGATCAATCCGTGAAGACGCGCGTCGCCGTCGAGCTCGCCGGCATGGAAAAGGCGGCCCTTCTTTTCTTTCCCCCAACAGACGGGCGCCCCCTGGAAAGCCTCCTGACGGTCCTGGTCACCGGCCCGAATCCCCTGCCCGTGGCTCGCCACGAGCAGAAATCCCGGCGTCGAGGCTCCACCGAAAAGCTCCCCGAGAACGGCCTTCGAGGCTTCCTGCCCGCGCCGTACGTCAAACCGCCAGTCCGGAGCATGCTGCGGGAGGCTCTCCGTCAACGGACGCACCAGGTGCTCGTCGAGGCATCGGGTCGCTTCGTCGCCATCTACGGAGAAAAACGTCGCCGTGGGTGGAAGCTCGACGCCCCGCGTCTCCGCCGCGACCACGCTCTCGGCGTAGCGCTCGTAGCCGGCCGCGTCGTCGAAGGCGACTCGTCCGACCGCGTGGTTGATGCTCAGGTGGTGCTGGAACTCGAAAGGGATTTCCTCGGGACCGCCGACGAGAGGTAGTAAGGCATGCGCCGGGTGTCGAGAGTGCCCGGAGCGACGCCGTGACGGTCCTGGAGAAAGTGCCGCGCAAGCTCGCCGGGCTCGCAGGAGAGCCTCTGGAAAAGCCCTTTGGCCTGTCGCCGTCGATGCTCGAGCAGCGGACGCAACCCCCGGAGAGCCTCGCCGGCCCGGTCACGCAGAAAGACGACGGCCCAACCCGCAGAGCCCAGGTCGTGAGGATCGACGCCGCTCGGTAGCTCGCGCCGGTGATCGGCTTTCTCGGCGGCAAAGGCCTCCTCGTAGCTCCGGCAGAGCGCGAGCTCGTCGAGGGCCGCGGAGCGTCCGATCCAGGCGCTCGACGGTGGGCCGGGCCGGCTTCCTGCCGGCGGTGGGGCGCTCATCGCTTTGCGTGGCCCTCCTCGGCGCGTTCGCGTCGGCGGCGGGCCTCGGCAGCCGCCTCCTCCAGGCGCCGCCGGGTCTCCGGGTCGACGTCGCCCTTCTCGTCGTCCGGGTCGGGCAGGTCCGTTTCGGTCTGGACGACAGGCTCGTCCTCGATGTCCTCTTCCTCGATCGGTCCGTAGCCCCGGTCGTCGGGGTCGGGACGGCGGTCGTTCGAACGATGCTCTTTCTCACTCATCTGACGTCATCTCCTTTTGCGGACCTGAAAAGTCTCTGGGCTGCGTCCCGTCGAGCGGGCGCCATTCGCCCAGGAAGAAGAAACCGGCCCAGTCGAAAGGCCGGGAGCCGGGCTCGGAGAGGAGGCTGAGCTGGGCTTCGCGCAGCGCCGCCGACGGCGGGCGCCCCTCTCTCAACCCGATATAGAAACGTCGCATCAGCCGGGCGGTCGGCTCGTCGCGCACCGGCCACCGGGTCGCCACCACCCGTGCCGCGCCGGCCTGGAGAAAGCTCCAGACGAGCCCCAGCGGCCCCTCGCCGCGGACCTGGCGTCCGCGGCCGGTCTGGCAGGCGCTCAGGACGACGAGCTCGACCGGCAAGTCGAGCCGGGAAATCTCGAAGGCGCGAAGGTAGCCGTCGCGCGGCCGCCCGGTGGAGTCAAGGAGCGACAAGACGAGCCCTGAGAGCTCCGCTTCGGGCAGGAGCACGGCGTGGGTGGCGAAATGGAGGACGCCGTGCTCTGCCGTTTCGAGCTCCAGGAGCCTCTCGCGGCTGGCTTCGAAGCCCATGGCCATCGACGTCCGGTCGGCGCCCCAGAGGTCGCGGATCGCGTCGGCCTCGGCCCGCGAATGGAGGAGCCGTCGCCAGGGCTCGGTACCGAGCGCGTCGCCGGCTCTCAAGAGGTCGGCCCCAACCCTCGGGTCCTCCGCCGCAGAGGCCGCAGGCTCAGGGCCCCCAAGACGCGGATCGTCCCGGGTGAAGACCGGGTCGGCGAAAAGCGCGATCCGGGTCGTTTCCCGTCGCGTCGCGTTGCGGCGCCGCAGAGCGAGGAGCGTCGAGAGCGACGGTAGCCGCGACACCTCGTGGGTTTCGATCAGGAAGCGGTCGCCGCCCGGCGCCGGCAGGGCGACGAGAGGCAGGGTCCGAAGCTCGCCGTCGTCGACGACGACGAGGTGCGAGGATTCCTTCAGGCGGTCTTCGACGGGCCCAAGGAGGAGGGAGCCAAGCCGCCGGCCGCTGCTGCGCACCTCGTCCGCGTCCCAGAGGGAGCGGATCCCGGCATTGAGCTGTCGCACCAGGGGTTCGATCTCATCGCGTGGAGGTAGTCGGTGTAAGTCGAGGCGGCGGCGGGAGAGCGCCCACAGGTGGCTGCTCTCCTCGCCCAGGGCGTAGAGGAGGACCAGGGTGTCGTCATCCAAAGCCGCGCGGACGGCGTCGAGGTCCAGCTCCGGGAGCTTCGCGGGCTCTTCCCCCCGCTCTTTCTCGATCTGGCGGCGGATCTTGCCGCGGACCTCGTAGAGCCGGGCGACGAGCGCGGCGGCCTGTTTCTCCCGCAGCTCGACGTCTTCGCCTCCCCGCCGCCGGGCCTTTTCGAGCGCCGCCGCCAGTTCGCGCAGCTCCTGCTCCAGGCGCCGCTCGTCCGCGGCGAGCACCGGATCGACGGCGGCGTGTCGTTGCGGACCAGCGAGCCGCAGGCTCTCGAGCAACTCGCGCGCCAGCCGCCGATCGTTGACGGCGACGGCGCGTTCGTCCCAGCCGGCGTGAGGCTTTTGATCGTGAAAACGCGTCAGGACGTCGAGGGCAACCTCGAAATAATCCTGCCGGAGGGCGAAGTAGGAGAGGCGGAAGTCGCTCCGCGAAGTGGCGCCGTGGAGGGCCTCCACTTCGTCGAGAGCGTCGGCGACGCGTTCCCAGGCTTCTTCGAGACGGCCCAGGTCGCGCAGGGCCTCGGCGCTTCGTGCCTGGCACGTGGCCCGTCCGGCGGCGTCCGGGGTCTGCTCGAAGAGGACCAGGGCCTCGTCGTAGAGCTCGAGAGCGCGTCGTGGCTCACTCTTCTCCGCATGCAGATAGGCGAGGCCGACGAGCAGGAAAGCCTGGCTGCGCAGGTCTCCGGACTCCTTGACGAGCCCCAGGCCGTCCTCGAAGGCCCGGCGGGCGGCCTCGACGTCGCCGGCTCTTTGCAGGACCTGGCCGAGCGTATGGAGGGCCGCGGCCTCGCTGTGAGAGTCCCCGAGAGCGTGTCGGATCTCCACGGCCTGACGGGCGGCGCTTGCCGCCAGCTCCAAGTCGCCGGTGCGCAGGGCGGCCTCGGCCATCCCGACGGTGACCGTGGCGAGGCTTCTCGTCTCCTCGAGGCGTTCGTAGATTCGCTTCGCTTTCCGGAGGTGCTCGAGGGCCTCCAGGGGACGATGGAGGGAGCGAAGCGCTCCGGCCATCTCGGTGAGCGCCAGCGCCTCGGTTTTCTCGTCGCCCGTCCGGCGGCTCTCGGCGAGCGCTTGCCGTTGCAGCTCCAGCGCGTCCTCGATGCGGCCCAGCCGCTGGTAGGCGACCCCGAGCCGCGACCGGGTGACGTTGATCCCACGGGTATTCTTCTGTTCCTGGAAAAGCGCCAGGGCTTCCTGGAGCGCGGAGACCGCCCGTGGGTTGTCGCCACGCTCCAGGTGGGCGAACCCACCGTTCTGGAGGGTGACGGCAAGGCGGCGCCGGGCGCCGAGGACCCGGTACCACGTCGTCGCCCGTTCGCAGGCTTCCACCGCGGAGTCCAGGTCTCCGATCCGCCGCTCAGCCCGGCAGAGCTGCGCCAGGGTGTCGGCTTGGCGCCGTCGCAGGCCGAGGTCGTGCCAGGTTTCGAGGAGCGGAGTGAGCCCTAGGGCCGCGCCTTTCGGATCCTTTACGGACGAGCTGGCGCGCCTCGTGGTACGCCCGGTCGCGAGCCGGTGTCGTCCCGGCTCGGCCGCGACGGCGACCAGCTCTTCGGGACCGTACCTGCCGGTCGGGCTGTCGATGCGAGCCAGCCGCTCTCCCCGGGGGTCGATCCACTCGAGCGCGACGTCGACGTCGTCCTGGACGACGACGACTTGGAGGAAGTCCTCGGCGGCCAGCTCGAAGAAGTGGCTCCCGATCTCGGCAGAAGCGTCTCCCGACTCCGCGGGCGGCTGGCAGCCAACCAGGCCCAGGACGACACCGAGGAGCACGGCTCGCTCCCTGGAAATCCGTGAAAGGCGAAACGCCTCCGAACGCAGACCTCTGAAGCTCATGAACGCCGATTTTAGCCACAACAAACCCGTGAATCAAATTAAAAATCCGATGTCCCTTTCATCCCTGAAAACTCGCGTTTAAATATGGGTTTTTATTTTATACGTTCCAGAAAGAACGAGCTTTCTCGTCGAAGAGCCCAAATCCGACCGATCCAACCCCGAGCACTCGCCAGTTAAAGCCCCCCAGAGGCGATAAACAGGGCAGATCACCCCCGCCTCACAACGACCCGCGCGGACGCCGCCGGAGACCGACCTCCGGCGGCCGGGATCCCTCGCCGAGAAAGACCGAACGAACGTTTTCGCCGAGCCGCGCGCTCGGAGAAAGGGGCAAACCATGCTCAGAGATCGTCCTGGCTCCGTCTCACCGACGGCAGCCTTTCCCCAGATGCTGCTAGCCTTCCTGCTACTCGCGGCGCCCGTCGCGGCGACGCAAAAGCCTGCCTGCGGCGATGCCGCCCGCTGGGAGCTCGACACGACGCTGCGCGGCGCCGGCGGCGCGGCAAGCCATCTCTACCGGCTCGACGTCCCGGCGCCGGGGGTGCTGGCGCTCGACCTCTCGGCGCCGGGCTCGGCGTTGCCACCGCGGCTTGCCTTCCTGGGACGGAGCTGCTCCGCCTCGTCGCGGACGGGCTCGCGCCTGCTGCGCCAGACTCCCGGGGCGCTCCTGGTGGAGATCCGGGCCGCGGGGACGTATCGCGTGGCCGTCCCGTCCGGAGGATCCGCGCCAGACCCTCGTGTCCTACAAGCTGCGCAACGCCTTCGTCGCCGAGCGCCCCGTCCCCGACGGGATCCGTCGCTTCGACGTCGATCCTCCGGCGAGCTGCGTCGCCGCGGTGCCGGTCGCCGAGCCCTTCACCGAGAGCACCTTCGTCGAAGCCGTAGATTCCGACGACGTCGACGAGTGGGACTGCGACGTCCTGGAGGCGACGTTCGAGAGCCCGGGGGTGCTCGTCCTCGAGGCGGGGGAGGCGGCACTTCAGGCCGCGGTTTTCGCCGGACGCGACTGCGCCGCGGCGGGGCTCGTCGCCGCGGGAGATCTACGGCAAGGCGTCCGGGTGGCGGCGGCGGTCCATCCCGGGGAGCATCGGCTGGTGCTGGAGACCGCCGGGCAGCCGGCGCGTCCTTACACCCTGGGGTTGCGCTTCTACGCCCTCTGCGGGACCGGCGAGGTCGACGACCACGGCGACACTCTGCTCTGTGCTACGCCGATCACACCCGGCGAAAGGCACCGCGGAGCCCTCTGGAACGCTTTCGGCGACGACGAGGACGTCTTCACCCTTCTCGTCCGGCGTCAGGGGACCTTTGTCGTCGAGCTCAGGGGGACGTCCGGCCTCTCGTTGGCGCTTCTCGACGAGAACGGCCAACGGCTCGCGGAGGGCGACGCTCGTCTCGTTCGTACGCTGGTTCCAGGACGCTACTTCGTCCGGGTGACGGGTGACGGCGGCGGGGAGGCGTCCTATGCCGTCGGGCTCAAGCGTCTCGGCGCAGCAGGGCCGTCAAGCTGATCAACGAGGAGCTGCTACCCAAGCTGATCCCGAAAGGCTGGCGGACGAAGACAAGGGCAAGCAGAGCTGCGCAGCAGCGTTGGTGGCACAGCCCGCGGTCGGCGAGATTCAAAGCCCCTATGCTGCTATCTCGACATAGAGCGAGCGTGTGCTGGGCTCCGGGGTGGGGTCTCCGTGGAGGCGCCGCCGCGGCTTGGCTCAGGCGAGCGGCAGACGGTAGGCCGCCGCTTCCTGGGCATTTCGCACCAGGAGGAGCGAACCGTAGAGGGCGAGGTTGTTCCAGGTCTTGCCGTCCAGGGCCTGGAACCGACCGAGGACGTGGCTCGCCCGCTCCGGCGTCGCCTCGATCATGAGCATCTCGCCCGACTCCGCCATCACGAGCAGCAAGTCGCCGACCAGCAGGACCTGCCCGTGGCCGTAGCGTCCCCGCTTCCAGACCCGCTGTCCCGTTTCCAGCTCCACGCACTCCAGGATGCCCTCCGACAGCCCGTAGACGTGACCACCCGTGATCACGACGTTCGTGAACTTCGTCCGCAGCACCCGGGACTCGTGCCACAGCTCGTGGACGTCGAAGCGTCCGTCGCCGCGCAGCTCAAGCTCCAGAAGCGCCGCCCCGAGCCCGTAGCCCTTCGAGAGGAAGACGCGGTTCGGCTCGACGGGCACGGGCTGTGAGACGTGGGCCCGGTTGTAGGTCGACCCGGGCCAGGGGTGCTCCCAGAGGACGTCGCCGGTCGCCGCGGCGTGGCCGCTGACCGTGTCCTCGTTGACGCTAAGGATCTGTAGGACGCCGCCCAGCGTCGCCACGGCCGGCGAGCTGCAGCTGATCTGCCGGTCGCCGCCTTGCCAGACGCGCTCGCCGGTCCGCTTGTCGTAGGCCACGACCGAGACCCGCCGGCCCGGTGCCGGACCCCCGGCCGGCACCACCAGCAAATCGCCCACCACGAGCGGCGAGTTGCTGCGGCCGTAGGGGAGGTTCTCCTCCTCGTCCTCGGGCGTCATGCCGTGCTCGGCGGAGACGTCCTTCTCCCACAACAGCTCCCCGGTGGCGCCGTCGAGCGCCCGGAGCCGGCCGGTGGCGCCCAGGGTGTAGACCCGGCCCTCGTCGATCGCCGGCGTCGCCCGCGGCCCGTCGCCGAAGCCGAAGTTGACGAACGAGGCCTTGACGGAATGCGCCCATCGGAGCTTGCCGGTCCTCGCGTCGTAGCAATTGACGACCTCCTCTTCTCCGTGCTGCTCCAGGGTCACCGCGTAGCCGTTGACCACCGCGAAGCCCGACCAGCCGGCGCCGATCGGCTGGCGCCACACCAGCTCCGGCGGCGAGGACGTCCAGTCCCGGGCCAGCTCGACGTGCGTGACTTTGAGGTCGCGGTTCTTGCCGAGGAACTGCGGGAAGTCGTCCTCGGTCGTGGTCAGGAGGTCGACCGCCTCTCCGGTCGGCGCCGGCGCGGCTTCGCGGACCGCCTTCATGGTCGCCGCGGAACGCGGCACAAACTTGGGGAGCAAGGCGCCGGTCACCGCTTCGAGCCGGTAGAACGTCCGGAAGAGGAGGACGACGGCGACGACGGCGACGAGCGGCAGGAGCCGTACCCACCACGCCTGGCCGCTGAAAAAGAGGTACCAGATTACGAGCGTCGCAACGGCGATCCCCCCGAGGAGCATGGTCAGGACGTTGTTCAGCCCGGGGTCCTGGGTCGCGTCACAGGACTGGAGGTAGACCACCAGGACGAGGTAGACGAGAAAGAGGACGCCAACGCGGCGGCCGGGCAGCCAGCGCCTGGGCCGCCGGGGCGGGGTGGGGACGTCGTCGTGGGCCGGCGGCGGGGCCGCGTTCATCCTGGACCTCCTGAGGGTCGTGGTGGGTCCGGAGCCCATGCTCTCACCTGTGGGATCCGCCCGGCAAGTTGATTGGCTCCATGTTAGGGGATACAATGAGCCCGATCTCTGAAAGCTCGGTCCAGCCATAGCGAGGGACGCCATGAAACAGCTGATCCAGACCGACGACGAGGTGGGTCTCCTGATTGAAGTCGAGGTCGAGGAGAGCCAGATCGAAAAAGCCGCGGCCTTTCACTCCATTCGGCGCGTCCGTACCCGGATGGACGCCGTCATGGAGACGGTGAAGGGGATCGTTCGCCCCTTCTCGAACCTCTGGCAGGAGCTCTCGCAAGACGTCGACTTGCAAGAAGCGACGGTCAAGCTTTCGATCGGCGTGAACAGTGAAGGGAGCTTCTTCGTGGCCAAGGGCGGAGGATCGGCCAACCTCGAGGTCGAGCTCAAGTTCAAGCCACGGAGCCGCTCGCCATGAGCCTTGCCACCAGCTCAATCGTCCAGCTCTATTACCCCGGCGAGCCCCCGATCTTCGCCGGCAACGGCTTTTTCGTCGCGACGGCCGAGCATCCGGAAGGCGTCTGCGTGACCTGCGCCCACCTTTTCGACGAGCATCCCGGCCGGGCGTCGGAGAGGCACAAGATCATCGTCAACGGCCATGAATCGAGGCTCCTCTACAGCGCCTGGAAAGAGCACGAGGTCGACGTCGCGCTCGTCGAGATCCCCGAGGGCGCCCGGGAGGGTCAAAGCGTCGTCTTCCAGAAGCTCGGGGTCAGCGACGAGACGACCGGGGCGGTCTTCTACATCTGCAGCTGGAGCCCGGAAGAGGGTGGCTCCAGGATCTTCGTCAAGGTCTGGGGACCTCGCCTGGAGCGCCAGGAGTTCAGCGCCGGGGGCGGCGGCAAGACCCACTTCCGCTGGCGCCTGCGCAACGACCGTCCCGACGCCGAGGCCGAAGTCAAGCACTCGACGAAGAATTTCAAGAAAGGCTGGAGCGGCGCTCCGGTGTTCAACGTACGGAGCCATCTCGAGGATCACCGGGTGATCGGGATTTTTTCTTCCGTGGAGAAAAGCGACCCCGAGTCCGGATCGGTGGTGACAGGCGCTCGCTGCATCTCGCTCGCGACGCTCGAATTCCTGCGGCCGGCGGAGCGCCAGGAAGGCGAGGGCGTGGTGGTCGAAAAAGGTGCCAAACCCACGTTTTTTCGCCGGCTCTTCTCAACGTTCTCACCAGAGGCTCCGGTCTCGGTCGAAAGCCCCGAAGGGATCATCGTCTTCGAGCGGCCGGAGCTTTCCTCGGACGTCAACGAAGCCAACGTCTACCGGCAGAGGGCCGCCGAGATCCTCCGAACGCTTCAGTACGTCCTCGTGCCCGAGCCCCCCTCTCTTTATGACGAGCACTTTGGATGAACGGAATCCCCAGGCAAGAGTATCCGTTCACCATTGCCGTATTGAGCGGCAAGGGCGGGGTCGGAAAAACCACGATCTCGCTCAACCTGGCCAAGAGCTTGAGCCAGCGCTACAAGGTCTGGCTGATCGATCTCGATCTCCACAACCGCGGCGCAACGTCGATCGCCTGGGAGTCGGAAGACCAGATCCCGGTCTCGGTCGCCCAGCTCATCCTCGAGACGATGGAGCTGAGACAGCAAGAGAGCGCCGCGAGCGCTGCCATTGACGGTTCCGGCATTCTGGAGCTGTACCTCGACCAGGTCCGGGATGAAGAGGGAAAACCTCCTCTTTCCACGGAGGTCGAGGAGAAACTCCTGAAACGCGTCGTCTCCTATCTCGGTGGGCACCGGCAAAGGATGTCGTTTAGCAATAGTTTCTTCTTCCTCGCCGCGGCTAAGGCCGGGGAGGGGCGTCTCGCGTCTCATCTCCTGTGGAAGTTCGAACAAGACTGGAAGGCGACGGCGTCCGCTTTTCTTCCCGTCCTGCTCCGGGCCTGCGGCGAGGTGACCCCGGGATCGATCGTGGTCCTCGACGGCCATGGAAGCCTCGACGACCTGACGATCGCGGCGGCGGGAGCGGCCAACCTCACTTACATCATCAACGAGCCGGACCTGGCGACGTTTTCCGGTAGCCTGACGCTCTTTCGCGAGATCTATGAGACCCACCAGGATTCGGATCACGATCCGCGAATCGAGTTCATCATCAATCGTGTGCCTCCCGGCAAGTCGCTGCTCAAGATGGAGGCGGACTTCGGAGTCCTCCTGCGGGCGCTCAGCCCGACGCCGCGGGCCATCGCCGCCTATTTTCCGCTGGAATCGGAGCTTTTCGGAGTCTTCGGAAGCGACCCCTTCGTCTCCGACATCTTCACCCGCTATTGGTTCAGCCGCAAGATCGACCTGATCTCGACGGAGATTGTCGAATATGGCGTGGCCTGCGAAAAGTTGCCGCCGCCGGCCCATGCTCTCGACACACCCTCCTCCGGGCGAGCCCGGGAGCGGATTCGCTTTGGCTTGAAACGCGAATTCCACAAACGTGGCGACCTGCTCCTCATCCTATGGCTGGCCCTCGTCGTCGCCGTCGAAGGGCACCTGACCTTCCAGACCCTGGCCGTCTGGGGGCAGGGAACCACCTCGACTCCCTGGCCTTTGCGGATTGCGATGGTCGCGGGGCTGTTCCTTCTCGTCGAGACCGTACGCTGGTTCATGGTTCAGCGGCAGCACTTGAAAAACGCCAGGGTCTTACGTGAGGTCCGGAAGCTACACATCGAGCAATCCGAGTCGACACGAAAGGCCGACATCCTGGAGACCCGATCCCGCAGGGCTGTCCTTTCACGGAGGTGGAAGATCGGTTTCGCCTTCGCCTCGGCCGTCACTTTGTTTGCCGCTTTTACCATGGCCAACCTTCTGGGAGGCTTGCATTCGGCGAAAAACAAACGAGCGATTTCCGACATAGGCAACGTGGGCGTCGCTTGGATGTCATGGTGGATAGATCAAATGGAAGCGCGAGATCAGGCAGGAGAAGTCCGCTTTCGCCGTGACGGCCTTCGCTTCGAAAAAGTCACCCACGCTCAGCTTGTGGAGATGCTCCGACCTGACAGCAGCTTCTTCTACATGAGCGACGTTCCCAAGTTCGACCCCTGGGGCACTCCCTATGAATTCCGGATGTCCCCCTACCCCCGGAAGTCCGAGGTGCTCATTATCTGCTCCAGCGGGCTCGACGGGAAAGGCCGATGTGCGGAGACCCTCGCGCATCCGGTCTTCACGGACTGGGACCATCCCATCGCGGAAGGCGGGACCTGGAAAACCGAGGTGGTCGAGGGCCTCTTCCCGCCCGAAGCGATCGTCTGGGCGGACGGATACTTCGTCAGGGCGCCCGGACTTGGCGAATAGAGATGGCCGGATATGTCCGCATCCGGTCCGGAAAGCGCCCTCGCGGCGATCCTGACCCTGGGCCTCGGGATCGGCGCCAACACGGCGATCTTCAGCCTGATCGACGGCGTCGTGCTCCGCCAGCGCCTTTCGCGGCATGACCGTCTTCGGCCGCTTGGAGCCGGGTGTCGCGCTCGTCGAGGCGCGGGCCGACTTCTCGACGTTGGCCAGCCGCTTCGCCCAGGAATTCCCCGAGACCCAGGCGAGATACTACCCTTTGGGCTGGCGTCCGCGGTGAGCCCCCCGGGCTATGCTCCCGGAGCGAGGCTCCCGCGGCGGTAGTCCGTGCCGCGCGCCAAGCTCGCGACTCTGAACGAGGAGACTTGAGATGCGCCCTCTTTCCGTCGGCGAAATCATGACCCGCAAGCTCGTCACCATGAAGGGCGAGGACGACCTGGCGACGCTGCACGACCGGATGTCCGAGAGCCACATCCGTCACGTCCCGGTGGTCGACGACCGCGGCACCCTGGTGGGGCTCGTCTCCCACCGCGACCTGCTGCGCAGCACTCTCGTGGAACGGCCGGGGGTTTCGAGCTACGTCGAGGACTCGATCCTCCAGGAGATGAAGGTGAAGGAGATCATGACGACTGAGCTCGAGGTGGTCGCTCCTGAGACCGACCTGCGCGAGGCGGCCCGGCTCATGCTCCGCGAGAAGTACGGATGCCTGCCGGTCGTCGAGGGCAACCGCCTGATCGGGATCCTGACCGAGGCGGACTTCCTGCGGGTGGTCCTCTACGAGGACTAGCCTCGGTTCCGTCAGGCCTCGAAGCGGTAGCCCGCCTTGCGGGCGGTCAGGATGTGACGCGGCGACGCCGGGTCCTCCTCCAGCTTCTTGCGCAGCGCCGCGACGTGGGTGTCGACCGTACGCGACACCACGGCCGCCGTGTAGCCCCACACCTCGTGCATCAGCTCAAGCCGCGAGACGACGGCACCCCGGTGACGAATCAGCGCCAGCAGCAGGTCAAGCTCCTTGGGAGCGAGCTCGACCGGCAAGCCGCCGCGCCGCACCGTGCGAGCCTGCGCGTCGACCTCGATCTCGCCGAAGCGCGTCACCGCGTCCCCCGGCTCCTCCGGCGGTGCGCCGCGGCGCCGCAAGAGCGCCTCGACCCGTGCCAAAAGCTCCAGTAGACCAAACGGCTTCGTGACGTAGTCGTCGGCACCGAGCTTCAGGCCGCGGACCTTGTCGGCCTCCTCGCCACGCGCCGTCAGGATCAGGATCGGCATCCCGAAACCCTCGCCGCGCGCCGAACGCAGGACGCGGAAGCCGTCGAGCTCGGGCAGCATCAGGTCGAGGATCACGAGGTCGGGACGGGTGTCGCGGAGGCGCTCGAGCCCGAGCGCACCGTCGGCGGCGACCTCGACCTCGTAGCCCTCGATCTCGAGGTTGTTGCGCAGGCCGAAGGCAAGGTCCTCGTTGTCCTCGACGACGAGGACGCGGGCGGGCCGGCTCATGCGACGGCCTCCACGGTAGTCCCGGCCGCCGCCTCTCCCGCGCCGGGCGCGGCGGGCAGCTCGACGACGAAGCGTGCCCCGCCGCGCGTCCCCGCCTCGACGTCGATCGTTCCGCCCTGGAGCTCGACGAGCTGGCGCACCACCGCGAGGCCGATGCCCGTCCCGGCCACCGCGGAGCGGCGGTCGCGTTCCAGGCGCTCGAAGCTCAGCCAGATGCGCCGGCGGTCGCGGGCCGGGATGCCGGGTCCTTCGTCGTCGACCCAGAGCCGCACCCGGCCGTTGACCCGCTCGAGCCCGACAAGCACAACCTGGCACGCCGGACCGTACTTGACGGCATTGTCGAGGAGGTTCAGCAGGATCTGGCGCAGGGCCTCGTCGTCGACCGCAGCGGCGGCTTCGGTGTCGAGGAGACGGGTCGCGAAGCTCACCCCCCGTCCGCCGACGAGCGGCGCGAAGTCGCGCACCACGTCGCGCACCACCGGGGCCAGCTCGCGCACCCGCGGCGTCAGCTCGAGGGCACCGCGCTCGCTGCGCGAGAATTGCAGAATGTTCTCGACCAGGTGGCTCAGGCGCCGCGCCTCGGCGTCGATGATCTCCAGAGAGCGGCGGCCTTCTTCCTCGGAGCGGACCCGGCCGAGAAGAAGCGTCTCGGCAAACATGCGGACCTGGGTCAGGGGGGTGCGCAGCTCGTGGGAGACCTGGGAGACGAAGTCGGAGCGCAATCGTTCCAGCGCCCGCGCCCGGCGCAGCTGGTAGATCGCCAACAACAGGAGCCCCGAGGTCACGACCAGAAGGACGACAAGAAACGGCAGGCGCGAGCGCGGCAGGCCGCCGATCACGAGCTTCGCCGCCGCCGACGGGTAGAGCGAGACGTGTACCGTCAGGCCGTCGAAGATGCCGGCGTAAGCGTCGCCGTAGGGCTCGTGGACCGAGAGGACTGGGCTGTAGAGCTCCGGCTTGCCGGCCCGGAAGACCTCCCGGTAGGCGGCGTCGGTGACCCGCACGACGAGCAGCTCGGCGTCCTCGCCGGTGACGAGCGACGGCGGCAGGAGCGGGCCGCGTCCGAAGGCGGTCTCGAACCACTGCCGCTGCTCGTCGAGGTCGACCTCGAAACCGATCAGGCGGGGGTCGTCCTCGGGCCCCGTGTAGGCGAAGGTGTGCGGCTCGCCGGCGATCTCCGCGTGGCGCACGGCGTAGCCGGCGGGGCGCCACCCTTCGCCGTCTTCCGCCGGAGGTTCGAGCTTCGAGAGAAGCCCTTCCACCTCGGCGTCGGTGACTTCGCCGCCGCCGACCTCGAGGCGTCCGGAGGCGGGGTCGAGCTGGAAGAAGTAGCGGGCGAGCGGCAGGGCGCGTTCGCTCCGCGGGTCCAGGGCGACGAGATCGTCGCGGCTGGGCAGCGCCGCCGCGGGGCTCGCCAGGGCCTGCTTGAGGGCGTTCAGGAGCGGGTAGTAGCCGTAGTAGCCCACCTCGTTGACCGTCCGCCGGACGAGCTCGTCGGCGGCGAGCTGGGCGTAGTCGCGCAGCAGGCTCTCGGCCACGGCGCGGTGCGAACGGGCCGCGTCGACCGCCTGCCACGCCAGGACCGCGACGAGCAGCAGGCTCGCCACGAGAAGACCCACGAGGAGAGCCGAGCCGTCGCGGGGATTCTTGAACGAGCTTGCCATGGCCCCGCCATTCTACCAGCGGTGGCGTCCGCGTCCGGGGGCCTTTGCCGTTTCCTGACGGCGTCCTGACACGTTCCTCACAAAAGCCTGAACGTTTCCCCACCTACGCCCCGGCGGCGGACGGCTATCGTGTACTGAACTTCAAGGAGGACCGCACGATGAACGCTCACAACACCCCCCTTCGCCGAGCCCGCCGAGGTCTCTCGATCCTTGCCGCCGCTTTCCTGGTCACGTCCGCGGCAAACGCCCAGATCCCCGACGAGTTCACCAACCTCAAAGTCCTGCCGAAGGACATCTCGAAAGGCGAGCTCGTCGGCCTCATGCGGTCGATGGCGGGAGGCCTGGGACTCCGTTGCAACGGCTGCCACGTCGGCGAAGACCCGAATTCGCTCGAAGGATACGACTTCGCGAGCGACGAGAAGCCCATCAAGCAGACGGCACGCGTCATGCTGGGAATCGTCGAGGAGATCAACGGCAAGCTCCTGCCGAAGATCGGCAAGGATGCCGCCGAGCTTGCCGAGGTTCGTTGCCGGACCTGCCATCACGGCCAGCAGCGTCCGCAGGGCCTTCGCGACGTCCTGACCACGGCCCTCGAAGAAGGCGGCAAGGACGCCGCCATCGCCAAGTACCGGGAGCTGCGCGAGCGCTACTACGGCCGCGACACCTTCGACTTCGGCGAGTGGCAGCTACTCGGCCTGGCGGAGCGGTTGGCGAAAGCGGAACAGGTCGCCGACGCCTACGCTTTCGTGCAGCTCAACCTGGAGTATTTCCCCGACTTCGGGATGAGCTACGTCTTCCTCGGCCAGTATCACTCGAAGAAGGGCGAAACGGAGCAGGCGATCACGAGCTTCGAGAAAGCCATCGAGCTCGTTCCGGAGATGGCGCCGCGGATCCAGCCGCTCCTCGACCGGCTGAGGGGCGAGGCAGGACGCTGAGGCCGACCTGCCAACGCAGCCACCAGTCGCGCCACAGCGACGACGCGAAGCACCAGTGCCCCTGGTGCTCGCGAAGGTATGGCCGGAACCGCCGCCATGGGGCGTCAACGCGGCCGTCAGCTCGCGCCACGAGCGGAGCGGCAACGAGATCCGCGACTATCTGAACACGTCGATCGAGACCTTCCTGGTCGACTACCGCGAGCATCTGCCGGAGCCCCCCGCCTCGCCGACGAGGCCGTCGTCCGCCGCGGCGGGTGCGCTCGCGACGAGGATCGTCGAAACGGCTACCAGTATCCGCACGCCTCTGAGCATCTTGATCTCCTCATGATTGCCCCCCCAGGGGGCTTTGTCTGTGAGTACCCGAGCTACGTGACGACAGGACGGAAGAGCTTCTCCCGACCTCCAGGCGCACCGTGACACCGAGCCCTCCGGCGACCAGCTGCGGCGTCACCGCGATCGGCCGGGCGGGCCGCTTGCCGTGGGCCTCGCACAGCGTCCTGCCGATCGCCAGGGCGCCCATCGTCCCCAGATAGACGTCGGGGGCCCAATGCTTGTCCTGGTCGACGCGCGCGTAGGCGGTCAGGGCGGCGCCGGTGTAGAGCAGGGCGCTTCCGGTCCGTTTCCAGAACCGTTTCCAGGGTCCGTCGGCGCTCCCAGTCCGGAGGTACTGGCAGCGCAGGGGCTCCACCACGGCGGCGGCCAGGGCGGCGTCGAGGGAGACCCCGTGCCCTTCGAAACTGGTGTCGAAAAAACTCACGTCGTCGCCGAAGATCGGACGCTCCGCGCCCAGGACGACCGAGCCCACGCCGGAGTAGAGGGTCGAGAAAACGGCCGACTCGACGAGCAGGAGCGCGGTCTCTTTTTCGCGCGGGTTGTCGGTGGCAAAAGAGCTCAGCCAGGCCAGGAGCGCGAGGCCCGGCGCGACGGCACCGCGGCTCATCAGCCGTGCGTCCTGGTAGAAGGCCTCGCGGCCGGGGCTGCGATGCTCCTGGGCGAATTCCCGGATGCCCTCGCGCAGCAGGTAAAGCCCCGCGGTGACGCCAGCGGCGGTAGCGAGGTGGATCTTGTCCTCCCGGTCGAGGCGGAAGGGACGGCGCAGGAGAAAGCGGGCGTCGTAGCGGAACCGCCGGAAACCGAACGGCGGGGGGGGCTAGCGGCATCCGGCGGTGCTACCATCCGCGGATGCGACTCTTTGTCCGCCTCCTCGGCTATCTGCGTCCCTTCGCCGGCTGGATGGTGACGGCGGTCGTCCTCTTGACGCTGGCGGGGGGCCTGATGTCGGTCATGGTGGCCACCTTGAAGCCGCTGGTCAACGACGTCCTGTCGGTCCCGTCCCCCTCCTCCGCGGGAAACGAGGCCGACGCGGCCGGTCCGGATCTCCTCCGCCAGGTCCGGGAGTGGCTGCCCGTCGCCGAGTGGTCGGCCTGGCTGCGCCAGCGGTCCTTCGCCCAGGTGCCGCTCCTGATCGTCCTGGTCTTCCTCCTGCGCGGCGTGTGCCTTTACTACGGCCGTTACCTGATCACCAAGAGCGGCGCCTCGGTGATCCGCAACCTGCGGGCCGCGCTCTACGAGGCCGTCGTCTACCAGTCCCTCTCCTTCTTCCGCACCCATCCTGTCGGAGGGATCCACTCCCGGGTGTTGGCCGACGTCCAACGCCTGCAACGGGTGTCGACCGAGGTGCTCTCCGACCTGGTGCGGGTGGCGGTCATGGTTCCCTTTCTGCTCGTGGTGGTCCTGGTCCACGATTGGCACATCTCGCTCTTCGCGCTGGTGGTGCTGCCGCTGATGATCTACCCGATGCTTCATTTCGGGCGGCGGCTGCGCAAGGCTTCCAGGCGTTCCCAGGAAACGCTCGCCGAGGCCGCCAACCTGCTCAACGAGACGGTCACGGGCATCCAGGTGGTGAAGGGCTTCGCCATGGAGGAGCGCGACGCTGAGGCCATGCCCACGTACTCCATCTTCATTCGGCGGCCGATCACCTCGACCCGGCCAGGGATGTAGTCGGAAAGAGCTTCTGTTGCTGCCACGGTTCACCACGTCTGCGTCGGAGGGCGGAGGCCGTCGGTCTTGGCGTTATGCCGAGCCCTCGGCGTCCACCGTCGGCAGGCGGTACTCGGCGAAACGCTCACGGAGCGTCTTTTTCGAGATCTTGCCGGTGGCGGTATGGGGCAGCTCCTCGACGAAGACGACGTCGTCGGGGAGCCACCAATCGGCGACTCTGCCGTCGAGGTAGGCGAGGATCTCCTCGCGGCTCGGCTCCGTGTCCTCGGCCGGCACGACGACGAGCAACGGTCTTTCGCCCCACTTCGGATGGGCGATGCCGATGACCGCCGCCTCGGCGACCGCCTCGTGGCCCAGCACCTCGTTTTCGAGGTCGATCGAGGAGATCCACTCGCCGCCCGACTTGATGACGTCCTTGGAACGGTCGGTGATCTGCATGAAGCCGTCCTCGTCGAGGGTGGCGACGTCGCCCGTGGGGAACCAACCGTCGTCGAGCGCCTCGCCGCCCTCGGCCTTGAAGTAGGAGTCGACGACCCAGGGGCCGCGCACCATCAGCTCGCCGAAGGTCTTGCCGTCGCGCGGTAGCTCGCGGCCTTCGTCGTCGACGATCTTCAGCTCGACGCCGTAGACGCCGCGGCCCTGCTTGAGCTGGACCTCGATCCGCTCGTCCTCGGAAAGCTCGTCGTGCTTGCGCAAGAGGGTGCCTACGGTACCGAGCGGGCTCGTCTCCGTCATGCCCCAGGCGTGGACCACGCGCACGCGCGGGCCGACCTTTTGCTGGAACGCCTCGATCATGGCGCGCGCCGCCGCCGAGCCGCCGATGACGACGCGCTCGAGGGCGTCGAGCGTCTTGCCGTTTTTCTCCAGGTACTGGAGGAGCATGAGCCATACGGTGGGTACCCCGGCGGTCATCGTCACCGCCTCGTCGGCCAGGAGCTGGTAGACGCTCTCGCCGTCGAGCTTCGGTCCCGGCAGGACGAGCTTCGAGCCAGACATGGGCGCGGCGTAGGGCAGGCCCCAGGCGTTGGCGTGGAACATGGGCACGATCGGCAGCACGACGTCGCGGGTGTCGATCGAGAGGGAGCCCGGCAGGCTGATGGCAAAGGAGTGGAGCACCGTCGAGCGGTGGGAGTAGAGGACCCCCTTCGGGTGGCCCGTCGTCCCGGAGGTGTAGCAGAGGCTCGAAGCGGTCTGCTCGTCGAATCGCGGCCACTCGTAGCCCGAATCTTCGGCACCGACGAGCGCCTCGTAGCCGAGGACCTCACCCGGGAGGCCATTCTCCGGCAGGTGCTCTTCGTCGGAGAGGAGGATGTAACCGCGGACTTTCGGGAGCTTCTCGGCCAGCGCCTCGAGGAGCGGCACGAACATCGGGTCGACGGCGATCCAGGCGTCCTCGGCGTGGTTGACGATGTAGACGAGCTGCTCGGGAAAGAGCCGCGGGTTGAGCGTGTGGCACACGGCGCCCATCCCGGAGGTGGCGTAGTAGAGCTCGAAGTGGCGGAAGTCGTTCCAGGCCAGGGTGGCGATGCGGTCGCCGGCTTGGACGCCGAGGCGTCCAAGGGCCCTGGCGAGCTGCCGGGAGCGCTCTTCGGCTTCGCGGTAGGTGTAGCGGTGTAGGGGATGGTCATGGGTCCGGGATACGATCTCGGTCGAGCCGTGGTATTCGGCGGCGTACTCGATGAGCGATGAGATCAGAAGTGGGTAGTCCATCATCAGGCCGCGCATGGTTGTCTCCTCGGAAGTCGTTTGCCGGAGTTTACGAGAAATCGTGGCCCGATGGGATGCGTTACTTCCTGCGCCGGCTCCTTTGGGGTGTGGTGCTCCTTTTCCTCCTCTCGGATCTCTGTTTCCTCCTGGCCGAGATCGCCCCCGGCGACTTCCTGTCGGAGATCGAGCTCAATCCGCGGATCTCGGAGGAGACGGCGGCGGTCTTGCGGGCCCGGTACGGTCTCGACGAGGGCCTCTTTCAGCAGTACCTGCGCTGGATCGGCTCGGTGGCGCGGGGCGAGCTCGGCTATTCGTTTGCCTACGACATGCCGGTCGGGCGGCTCCTGGCGCCGCGGGTGCGCAACACTCTGCTCCTGACCCTGCTGGCCACGGCGGCGACGTGGCTCGTGGCGGTGCCGGCCGGAGCCTGGATGGCCTGGAAACCGGGCGGCGCGATCGATCGCCTGGGGCTCGTGGCGGTGGCGGTGCTCCTGGCCTCGCCCCAGCTCCTTCTGGGGCTCGCCTGCCTGATGCTGGCGTCGGCGACCGGCGCCTTTCCCACCGGCGGCATGACGTCGTTCGACTTCGCGGAGCTTGGCTTCTGGGGCCGGGCGTGGGACCTCGTCTGGCACCTCTTGCTGCCGGTAACGGCGCTTGCTCTGGGGAGCTTGCCGGTGATCCTGCGCCACGCGCGCTCCGCTTTCGCCGAGGCGTTCGGGGCGCCCTTCCTACGCGCCGCCCGCGGGTATGGCGTCTCGACGGCCCGCCTGCTTTTCGCCTTCGCCTTGCCGGCCGCCGCCCCAAGGTTGATCTCGCTTTTCGGGCTGTCGCTCGCGGGTCTTCTTTCCGGCTCGCTCCTGATCGAGGTCCTCTTGAGCTGGCCGGGGGTGGGCCCGCTTCTCCTGCAGGCGATCCTGGCCCGGGACCTGCACGTGGTGGTGGGTACGACCCTGATCTCGTCGCTCTTCGTGATCGGGGGACAGATTCTTGCCGACGTCTTGCTGTATGCGG
This sequence comes from uncultured bacterium, assembly GCA_965371445.1. Lineage (GTDB taxonomy): Bacteria > Acidobacteriota > Thermoanaerobaculia > Multivoradales > J023 > DASWIG01. Next base: position 170,334 of record CBDUYN010000001.1, read on the forward strand.
TGGACCCGCGGATCCGGAGGCCACGATGAAGCGCCGAAGGGACGTCGCCCTGCCGCTCGGCCTTCTGGCGGCCATCTACGTGGTCGTCCTCGCTGCCGACTTCGTCGCGCCCTACGACTACTTCGAGCAGAACCGGGACCTGCCGCTGGCGGCGCCCACGCGGCTGCGTTTCATCGACTCGGAAGGCCATTGGCACCTCCGTCCCTTCGTCTACCGGCTCGTTGCCGACCTGCGGAAGCCGGGCGCCTACGTGGAGGAGAAGGGCGAGCGTTACCCGGTACGGTTTTTCGTCGAGGCAACGAGTGTCCGGCGCCTGGGTCCGTTCGAGCTCCGCCGGCGCCTCTTCGGAGTCGACGGTGAAGCCCGCATCCTGCTGCTCGGCACCGACCGGCTCGGCCGGGACCAGCTCTCTCGCTGGCTCTACGGCGGCCGGATCTCGCTCGTGGCGGGCCTCCTTGCCGGGCTTCTGACGGTGGCTCTGGGCCTCGCCCTGGGAGCGGCCGCCGGCTATTACGGCGGCAAGCTCGACGCCGTGGTGACGCGTCTGGGGGAGGTGCTCTTGTCGCTCCCTTGGCTCTACCTGCTGATCGCGGTCCGAGCCTTCCTTCCCCTCGAGGTCACGGCGACCGAGGCTTTCCTATTGATGCTCGCCGTCATCGGTCTGATCGGTTGGGTGGTTCCGGCGCGGATGGTCCGCGGCGTGGTGCTTGCCGCCAGGGAGCGCGACTTTGTGTACGCCGCCCGGGGATTTGGGTCCTCGGAAGCGTACCTCTTGCGGCGCCACGTCCTGCCGGAGGCCTGGGGGGTGGCGCTGACCCAGCTGGCGCTCAACGTGCCACGGTTCATCGTCGCCGAGGTGACCCTCTCCTTCCTCGGCCTGGGGGTCACGGAACCGGTGCCCAGCTGGGGCAACATGCTCGCGCTACTCCAGCGCTACCACGTCCTGGTCTCCTACTACTGGATGTCTTTCCCGGCCATCGCCTTGATCGGGGTCGTCCTGGGCTATCATCGGCTGGCGAGCTCGCTCCAGGAGCGGTTCGACGCGGCCCTGGGTTAGACCCCCCGCGCCACATTGGGATAATCTCTTTGGCTCGGACACCTTTGGCCAGACAGTGTCCTCAGCGGTCGTGACGGATCCGTTCGTGTCGCCTAATGATGAGAGCAAACCACTTCTTGAAACGCCCCGCATCTCCGAGGGGCCGTCGCCTCCCGATGCGCGGCCTTCTGGCCGGCGTCCTCCTGCTTGGCGCTCTGGGGTGCGCTTCCCCGGAGGATGAGGGGCGGCCGTCCGCGAAGGAGGTGTCCGCGAAGGGCACCGGCGGACGGCTGGTGACCGCCCTGCGCGTCGAGCCCCGGACGCTCAACCCGGTCACGGCCACGGACCGTGCAGCCCAGACGGTGATCCGTCGCATGACCGCCGACCTTGTGCATCTCAACCGGGCTACGCAGCAGAGCGAGGGGTCTCTCGCCGAAAGCTGGACGATCTCTGAAGACTCTCGTCGGTTTACCCTTGAGCTGCGCCGAGGCGTGCGCTTCTCCGACGGCGAGCCTTTTGACGCCGCCGACGTCGTTTTCACCTTCCAGGTCCTTCTCGACGAGCGGGTGGCCTCTCCGATGCGCAGCCTCCTGGTCGTGGGCGGCCAGCCGGTCGAGGTCCGTAAGCTCTCAAGCCATCGCGTCGAGGTCGAGATGGCGGCCCCCTATGCGCCGGGGGTGCTTTTCTTCGACTCGATCCCCGTCCTGCCGGAGCATCGGCTCGCGGAGGCCTACCGCGAGGGCCGGCTCGCCAAATCGTGGGGATTCAACACGCCGCCCAAGGAGGTGGTCGGTCTCGGGCCCTTCCGGCTCCGGAGCTACCAGCCGGGCGAGCAGGTCGTCCTGGAGCGCAATCCCTACTACTGGAAGGCCGACCCGGAGGGCCGACAGCTCCCTTACCTCGACGAGATGGTCTTCGTCTTCGTGCCCACCGAGGATGCCCAGGTCATTCGCTTCGAGAACGGCGAGACCCACGTGATCGACCACTTGAGCGCCGAGAGCTTCAACCTCCTGGCGCGCCAGGCCGGCCGCGGCTACGAGATGCGCGACCTCGGAGCTGGGCTTGAGTTCGGCTTCCTCTTCTTCAACCTGAACGACGTCGAGGCCGATCGTCTTCCCGAGATCGCGCGCAAGCAGAGCTGGTTCCGGCGCGCGGCCTTCCGCCGGGCGGTCTCCGCGGCGATCGACCGCGACGCGATCGTCCGGCTGGTCTTTGAGGGCCGGGCGACCGCCATCGCTTCCCATGTCTCGCCGGGCAACAAACCGTGGACGAACGCGTCCCTCGTGGCCCAGCCGCAGTCGCTGGCCCGAGCCCGGGAGCTCCTGGCCGGGGACGGCTTTTCGTGGAACGAGGCCGGCACGCTGCGGGATCCGCAGGGCCGGGAGGTCGCTTTTTCGATCGTCACCAACGCTTCGAACAGCCAGCGGGTGCAGATGGCGACGATCCTTCAGGAGGACCTGCGGCAGCTGGGAATCAACGTCCAGGTGGCGACGATCGAATTCGGCGCCCTGATCGATCGCTTGACCCGCAGCTTCGACTACGAGGCTTCGATCCTGAGCATTACGGGCGACCTGGATCCGACGCACTTCGTCAACGTGTTCCGATCCGACGGCAGCGGTCGCCTGTGGCGTCTGGCGCGTTCGTCGCCGGAGGCGGCCTGGCAGCTCGAGATCGACCGCCTGCTCGACGAGCAGACGACCCTCGTCGATTACGAGGCCCGGAAGGCCGTGTACGACCGCGTACAGGCGATCCTCGCGAACGAGGAGCCCATCCTCCTCCTGGTGAGCCCCAACGTCTTGGTGGGTGCGCGGGGGGATCTCGGCAACTTCACGCCGGCGATTTTTCCTCACCCGACGCTCTGGAACGCCGACGAGCTCTACTGGCCAGGCGAGCGGCGCTGAACGGTCGAAGGGTTCTTGCCGATGCCCGATCGTGGGACCCCGGTTCCGAGCTGGCCAGACAAACGCCTGGTGGAGGAGTGTCTCAACGGCGGCGAGGTCGCCTGGTCGGTTCTCGTCGACAAGTACAAGAACCTCATCTTCTCGGTCATCTTGAAGTACCGTGCCAACCCCGAGGAGGCGGCGGATCTATTCCAGTCGGTCTGGCTGGACGCCTACAACGACCTGCCCAAGCTGCGCAAGCGCGACGCCTTGAAGCCGTGGCTGATCTCGCTGACCACCCACAAATGCTACCACTGGAAGAAGAAGCAGAAGCGTCAGGAGCTCCAGGAAATCGACGACGTCGACGCCGAGGAGCTGGAAGAGCACACCGCGACGGCCCCCACCTTCCTGGAGGAGCTGGAGCGGGACCAACTGGTGCGCGAAGCGATCCTGAGCCTGAATCCTCGCTGCCAGGAGATGATACGATTGCTGTTCTTCACCTCGCCGCCCTTGCCCTACAAAGAGGTCGCCGAGCGGCTGGGGTTGGCGGCTGGATCGATCGGGTTCATTCGGGGCCGTTGTCTGCAACACCTCCAAAAAGCCCTGGAGAAAGAGGGATTCTAGATCCTTGACCAAAGCCAAAGCCGCTGAAGAGAGCGTGCTGAACAAGGAGCTCAAGGGCCTTCGCAACGACAGGGCCCGCCGGAGGTTCTTTGACCGGCATCCGGAGCTTGCCGACTCCGCGATGGTCGAAAGCCTGTGCGCGGAGGTTTCGCACGTGCTCTGGGTCGATCGCGAAAAAGCCGGAGACCTGGCGGCCACGGCCCACTACCTGGCCGAAGCCCTGGAGGACGACCACGGCCGGGCACTGAGCGCCCGTGCCTCGGCCAACGTCCACCAGAGCTCGGGCCAGAGCGAGCGGGCGCAGGTGCTCTACCGTCAGGCCCTGGATCTCTTCAGCCATCTCGGCGACGAGCTCGAGGCCGCGATTACCCGCTCGAGCGCACTCTTGAACCTCGGCTACCTCGGTGAGTACGAGCAAGTCCTCGAATGGGAGGAGGCGGCCCGTATGGTCTTCGAACGCTTCAGAGACCGCTCCCGCCTCGCCATCCTGGAGCACAACTTCGCCACGATCCTGTACCGCCAGGACCGCTGGGAGGCGGCCCTTCAGCGTTACGACTTTGCCTACCAGGAGTTCTTGAAGCTCGGCCGCTCTCAGGACGCCGCGATCTGCTTGCGCAACATCGCGGTCTGCCACATCAGCCTTCACGACTTCACCGAGGCGCTCGCGGTCTACGAGAAGAGCCGCACCTACTGCGAAGAGCAGGGGCTGGAGCGGCTCGTCTTGCAGCTCGACTTGAACATCGCCTCGCTGTTTTATCAGCGGGGTCAATACACCCGCGCGATCCAGCTTTTTCAGAAGGCGAGCCGACGAAGCAAGGACGAAAACGACGAATACTCGATGGCGGTCTGCGCTCTCGAGCAATCCGAGATCTACCTGGAGCTCAATCTCGTCGATGAAGCCGCGGAGCTTTCCCGCTCGGCGTACGCCGGCTTGCACAACTTGCGTCTCGCCTATGAGTCCGGCAAGGCCCTGACCAACAGCGCCGTCGCCCTGAGCCGCCAGGGGAAGGGAGCGTTGGCCCTTGAGCAGCTCCGGCAGGCGCGCGAGATTTTTGTCCGCGAAAAGAACGACTTGTGGACGGCGCTCATCGACTTCTATCAGGCGGTCGTGCTCTATCGCGAGCGGCGCCCCGAGGAGGCGATGCAGCTGGCCCAGGCGGCCCGGGAGACGTTTTCCCGCTCCGCGCTCGCTCCCAAGGCGGTGATGTGCGAGCTTCTCTTGGCCGAGCTCCTGCTCGACCTCGAGCAGCCTGAGAAAGCCCGGCGAACCTGCTATGAGTCGATCGCCCGGCTTGAGGGCCTGGAGCTGCCGGCGCTGGAGCACCGGGCCTATCTCGTGCTCGGTCAGGTCGAGGAAGCCCTCGGGGACCGCTCTACGGCTCTGGAGGCCTATCAGGAGTCGCTGCGCTGGCTAGAGAAGCTGCGCAGCCAGCTCCAGGACGAGGACTTGAAGATCCATTTCCTCGACGACAAGGCCGTCGTCTACGAGAGCCTCGTCTGGCTCACAATGCAGGACAAGACGATCTCCAAGCGCAAGGACTTGACCTTTGACTACATCGAACAGGCGCGTTCGCGCAGCCTCGCCGACATGATGGCGTTTCGCGCCTATGCCCTACCCAGCAAGGCGGCTGCCGACAGCGAGCCGCTTGCCGCCCAGGTGCGGACCCTGCGCGAAGAGCTCAACTGGTTCTACCGCCAGATCGATCGCCAGCAGATGAGCGGTGAAGAGCGGGCTTTGGCCGAAGTGCAGAAGCTCCGCAAGAGCACCCGCCGCAAAGAGGACGAGCTTTTGAGGACCCTGCGAGAGCTTCAGGGTACCGACCAGGAGTTCAGCTCGCTGCAATCCGGCAAGGGGATCGACCTTGGGACCGTCCGCTCGTCGCTGCCGGAGGAGGCGGTGCTGGTGGAATACTTCATTGCCCGCGGCACGGTCTTCGGCTGCATCCTGGATCGCGACGGGCTCGACATCCTACCGTTGACGACCGCGTCGCGGACCCAGGAGATCCATCGGCGCCTCCAGTTCCAACTCTCCCGCTCGACCCTTCCTGCCCGCGGCGTCGCCGCTCCCATGGCGCTGGTCGAGGAAGCGATCCGCTCCCACCTGAGCGACCTCGACGGAGAGCTCATCGCGCCGCTCCGCGACCGTTTGCGCGGTGAGCATCTCGTCATCGTCCCTCACGGCTTCCTCCATCACATCCCCTTCCAGGCCCTCTTCGACGGCGAGAAGCACCTGATCGATCGGTTCTCGATCTCCTACGCTCCAAGCGCCGGCGTCTTTCACCTCTGTGCGGCGAAGGAGACCCAATGCGAGGATCGCTCGCTCGTGCTCGGCGTCGCCGACGCGCGGGCGCCGCTCATCGTCGAGGAGGTCCAGGCGGTCGCCGAGTCGCTCCCGGATGTGACGCTCCTGATCGACGAGGACGCCAACCAGCGGGCGCTACAGCGCCTTGGAGCCACCAGCCGCTTCGTCCACATCGCGAGCCATGGTCTCTTTCGCCGCGACAACCCGATGTTCTCGGCCATCCAGCTGGGGAGCTCGCGGCTGAGCCTTTTCGACCTCTACAACCTCCGCCTCTCGGCCGAGCTCGTGGTGCTTTCCGGCTGCGGTACGGGGCTCAACGCCGTGACCGGCTCGGACGAGTTGATCGGCTTGACTCGTGGCCTCCTCTATGCCGGGGCGCGCTCGGTCCTGGTCAGCCTCTGGGACGTCAACGACGCCTCGACGACTTTTTTCATGCGCCGTTTCTACCACCACCTCGGGCGCGGTCCGGAGCGCGCCACGGCCCTGCGGCGGACCATGCTCGACGTCCGTGAACGCTACCCGAGCCCATACCACTGGGCACCTTTCGTCCTGATCGGCAAACCAAGCTTCTGAGCTTCCCCTTCCGCCTTGATACCGCCCTTCTTGAGCCTGTCGGCGATTCCGATGGAGAGATTTCTACCGGTGGGTATATTTTTGATCACTCCGCCTCACCCTATATAGAATGAGGCAAGGAGCTCGACGAACCAAAGGACAACAAGATGAACACCCCCGACCCCACTCAATGGTGCGACTACGCGAGAGGCCTCGTCGAGCCGCGTACCGCGGAGCGGATGCGAGCTGAGCTCCTCCGCTCGGAGCGCGCGCGCCGGGCGGTACGGTGCTTCGGACGAGTCGCCGAGCTCGCCCGCAGCGACGGCGCTCTGACCATTCATGAATACGCGATCCGGGTTGCCAAGGCCGCCGGGAGCCTGCGGCGCAGGGACGCTGAGCGGCTGGAACGGCAGCCCTTCAAGGTGCTCTTCGACAGCTTTCGCGACGCTGTCGCCGCAACGGGTACCCGCGACCTGCAACCGACTCATCAGCAGATCGTCTTCCGCTCCGGCGAATACGTCGTGGACGTCCGTCTGGAGCAGGAGACGAACCCCTACGGCCAGGTGGTGGTCGGGCAACTGCTCCAGCACCGGGGCGAGGCCCGGCCTGTCGCCCAGGTCCCGGTCCTGGTCCTCTCCGACGGCCGCGTCGTCGGTCGCGACCTGACCAGCCGTTTCGGCGAGTTCCAGGCCGCTGGGCTGCCCGCCGAACCCCTCAAGCTTTGCCTGCTGATCGGCCAAGAAGCGTGTATCGAGGTCCCCCTTGGGGATTCATGATGTTGAAGGTCCAAGTCAGAGAAGGAGGTTCTCTCGTGTCGACTCTAGACAGGTCTTACGTTTGTCCCCACTCCGAGGTGCAGGTTGCCGCGGCGCCCGGGGTGGCTTCAAAACGCTCGGTAGGCCTCTTGGCTGCGACCCTCCTTCTCTTGGCCTTGATGCCGGCTCTCGCCAGCGGCTACGACCGCACGAGCTCCAAGGGCAATCAGCTCATTCTCCGCGCCCAGTCCGAGGACGTGGCCCCGATCGCCGCTCAGTACGGGCTGGAGGTCGTCCGCGAGCTCCATAACTCGGAAGGCCACGCGGCTCTCGTCGAGGCTCCGGCGTCGCTGACCGAGGCCCAGATCCGGGACCTCCTCGCTGGCGACGGACGGGTCGAGAGCCTGGAAAGCGTACGTGTCGCGTCGCTGCCGGAATCTCCGAAGGCCTTGGTGGCCACCGAGGAGGCAACCGGTGATCTTCTCAAGAGCGGTGATTTCACCACCCCTTGTTTCGGGCAGGGTTTTGCGGGCCTGCTGTGGAGTGGGTACGCCGACCAGGCCGCGGCGAATCGGATCCGTCTGCACGAAGGGCACCTGGCGTCGAGCGACTGCGGCGCAGGGACGGTGGTGGCGATCCTCGACACCGGCGTCGATCCCAACCATCCGCTGCTCGCCGGCTCCTTCTACGACGGCTATGACTTCCTCCTCGACGTCCCCGGCGTTCCCTCGGAGTGGACCCGGGTCGACGGGACGGTGGCCGCCATCGTCGAAGAGGAAGAGGTCGTGAAGCTCTTCGGACCCGACGGAACGGTGGCCGCCATCGTCGAGCAGGAGCAAACCGTCGTCTTTGCAGGCGGCGGCGCGGTCCTGGCGTTGGGCTCCATCGGCCCCATCCTCGCCGAGGACGGCATGGCCGCCCTTTCCGGAAGAGAGCTGCCGCCCGCTTTTGGTCACGGCTCCATGGTGGCCGGGCTCGTCCGCATGGTGGCCCCCGCCGCCCGGATCATGCCGCTACGGGTCTTCGGCGGCGACGGCAGGGCGAACCTCTTCGACATCGTCCGGGCGGTCTACTATGCCGTCGACCACGGGGCCGACGTCATCAACATGAGCTTCAGTATGGAAGAGCACTCGAAGGAGCTTCAGCGAGCCATCCAGTACGCCCGTAACCGCGGTGTCGTCTGCGTGGCGGCTTCGGGAAACCAAAACCAGCTGGCCACCGTCTACCCCGCCGCCTTTGGTGATTCGGTGGGCGTCGCTTCCCTCACCCTGGAGGACACCTTGAGCGACTTCTCGAACTACGGCACCGGCCTGATCGACCTCGGCGCGCCGGGCCACGGCGTGGTCTCGGCCTATCCCGGAGGCCTCTACGGCGCCGGTTGGGGGACCTCCTTCAGCACGCCGCTCGTCGCCGGGACCCTGGCTCTGCTGGTCGATCGCCACCCTGGAAGTGACAACGCCGCCGCCCAGGCGAGGATCAACGCGTTGCGTTCCGGCTCCGAGCCCCTCACCGACCTGGCCAACGACATCGGCAGCGGACGGCTCGACGTGCTCGGCACGGTGCTTGCCGGGGAGTAAGATTGTTGCGAAAAGGGGGATCTTCCAAGCCTGGGATCCCCTCTGTGAAAGGCCGAACAGGCATCGGGACCTTCTTTTTCGGGAGGCGGCTGGGTGCCGCCTCCTTTTCTCGTAGGTCTTACGTAGGTCAGGCTTCGCCTGCTGCCAAGAGTCAGGCGAAGCCTGACCTCCAAAGACGGGATTCGCCCAGCAAAGACCTGGCGATAAGACAAGTACAGCTTGAGACACTACACTAGGACGCTCAAGCCAAGGTTTGAAAATGGACCGCTACCTCCAGATCTTCCTCGACGGCTACACCGGCTACGCCCGGTACCTGTGGTCCGAGATCGCCCATCCCCACTGGAGAAGCTACTTCTACTGGCTCGTCGGCATCTCGCTCGTTTTCTTCCTGCTCGAGGTCGCGGCCCCGTGGCGAAAGAGCCAGGCGAGGCTCCGCAAGGACTTCTGGCTCGACGCCTTCTACATGTTCTTCAACTTCTTCCTCTTCTCGCTCATCGTCTACAACGCGGCTTCGGAGGTCGTCGTCGAGCTCTTCAACGACCTCCTGGCGGGGGTCGGCGTCACCAACCTGGTGGCGATCGAGGTCGGCTCCTGGCCGGTCTGGGCGCAGCTCCTGGCTCTTTTCGTGCTGCGCGACTTCGTCCAGTGGAACGTCCACCGGCTGCTCCACTGGGTGCCTTTCCTGTGGGAGCTCCACAAGGTGCACCACTCGGTGGAGGAGATGGGCTTCGCGGCCCACCTGCGCTATCACTGGATGGAGAACGTGGTCTACCGGACTCTTGAGTATGTACCGCTCGCGATGATCGGCTTCGGCATCGACGACTTTTTCGTCGTCCACATCTTCACTCTCGCGGTGGGGCACTTCAACCACTCGAACTTCCGCTTTCCTCTCGGTCCCCTGAAGTACGTCTTCAACAACCCGCAGATGCATATCTGGCATCACGCCAAGGAGCTCCCCGAGGGCCGGCCCTACGGCATCAACTTCGGCCTCACGCTCTCGCTCTGGGACTACCTTTTTGGCACCGCTTCGATTCCCTCCGACGGCCGCGACGTCGAGCTTGGCTTCCCGGACATGGAGCGCTTTCCCACGGGCTTTATCGGCCAGAGCCTGCACGGCTTCGGCCTTTTTGATCGTCCCGCGGAAAACGCGGTTCATCCCCGAGAGAAACCCTGAAGCTCCTTCCCGCGTATCCTTACGTGACCGGGTTTAGTGCGTCCTGTCGACACGGATCCTTCGTAGTCCCATGGAAATCCACCCCAGCCGCCGTCCCACCCGCTCGAGCGTCCAAGCCCCGCGCAACGCTGAAAAGTTCGCCGGCACGGATCGTTTCCAGGTCCGGCGCCGGATCGGTGCCGGCGCGTTCGGCGTGGTCTACGAGGCCTGGGACCGGCAGGAGTCGACCGCGGTGGCGCTCAAGGTGCTGCGCTTTGCCGAGGCCGAAGCGCTCTACCGCTTCAAGCGGGGCATCCGGTCGCTCGCCGACATCCGGCACCCCAACTTGGTCGAGCTCCACGGCCTGGAGTCGACGGACGGCTGGTGGATCCTTGTCATGGAGCTGATCCACGGTGTCGACTTCGTCGAGCACCTGCGGGGGACGTCTTCGGCCGATCTTGCCGGAGAGACTGGAAAAATGTCGGTGAGCGGCGGCGGAAACGGGTTGCAGAGCCCAGCCGGCGACGAGGACGACGGCGTCCGCCTCGATTATGACCAGATCCGCTCCAACGTGGCTCAGCTCGCCCGAGGCCTCCACACCCTGCACCAGAACGGCCGGCTCCATCGCGACATCAAGCCGTCCAACATCATAGTCACGCCCGAGGGCCGGGTGGTGCTGCTCGACTTCGGCCTCGTGACCGAGCTCGAACGGTGGAACATGCTGGAGTCGACCGATTCCAACCTGGTTGGGACTCCCGCCTACATAGCACCGGAACAAGCGGAAGAGGGAGCGGCTCTGCCCGCCAACGACTGGTACAGCGTCGGGGTGATGCTCTACCAGGTGCTGACCGGCGTGCTCCCCTTCACCGGCTCTCTCTTCGAGGTGATGCAGCGCAAGCTGACCCAGCCACCGCCGGAGGTACGCCGGCTCGTCCCCGAGGTTCCGGAGGACCTGGGCGAGCTCTGCCAGGGGCTCCTGGCCTCCGTGCCCGAGGATCGGCTGACGGGCGAGGAGGTCTTGCGACGGCTCGCCGCCGCCGGACCTCCGGAAGAGCCCTCCACGGTGCACGCGCCTCCTCACCCCTCCTCGCCCTTCGTCGGCCGCCGGCAGGCGCTGGAGACGCTCTCCGAGACGCTCGCGACCAGCCGTGGCCACGCCGTTTCGGTCTACGTCAGCGGCCGTTCCGGGATTGGCAAGACCGCCCTCGTGCGCCACTTCCTGGGAGGGCTTCAAGAGGACGGCGAGGCCGTCGTCCTCGAGGGTCGCTGCTATCTCCAGGAGTCGGTACCGTACAAGGCCGTCGACAGCCTGATCGACGCGCTGAGCCGCTACCTGACGAGCCTCCCGCGCCGGGAGGCCGAGGCCCTCCTGCCGTCGAACGTCATCGCCCTGGCCCGGCTTTTTCCGGTGCTGCGGCGAGTGTCGGCGGTGGCTAGGGCCGCGGGGCCCGCCCTCGACGATTCCGACCCCCAAGGCCTGCGGCGGCGGGCGTTTATCGCCCTGCGAGAGCTGCTGGCTCGGCTTGCGTTGCGCCGTCCCCTGGTGCTTTTCGTCGACGACATGCAGTGGGGCGACGTCGACAGCTTCCGTCTGCTCGACGAGGTGCTACGGCCCCCGGAAGCGCCGCTCGTCCTGATGCTCGGCAGCTACCGCAGCGAGGACGAGGCGACGAGCCCTTTCCTGCGGGCCTTGCAGAAACACCGCGAGACGCTCGCGGAGCGAGGCGGCGACGTGCGCGAGCTCGTCCTCTCGGAGCTGCCGGACGACGAAGCCGGGGAGATCGTACGCCGGCTGGCCGCCGAGGGCGTCGAGCTTGACGGCGATCAGGCGGCGGCGATCGTCCGCGAGGGAGGCGGCAGCCCGCTGCTCCTCACCGAGCTGACCCGATATTCGCACGAGCGGGGCGTCGTCCCCTCGGGTTCCGCCGCGGGCACCGGGATCGCGCTGCACGACGTCATCCGGGCCCGCTTCCGTCAGCTGGCCGAGGCCCCGCGCCGTCTTCTCGAAGTGGTGGCGGTGGCCGGCCGGCCCATCGACCTCGGGGTGGCCGGTGTTGCCGCCGAGATCCGCTCGGGTCTCGGTGCCACCGTCGAGCGCCTGCATGCGTCACGGCTCATCCGGCGCGCCGTCTCCGACGAGCACGACGAGGTCGAGACCTACCACGACCGCATCCGCGAGGCCGTCGTCGAGACCCTGGGGCGTGAGCACCTCCGTTCCCATCACCGGCGCCTGGCCGAGGCGCTGGAGGCCGCAGGCCAGGCCGACGCCGAGACCCTGGCGGCACACTTTGCCGCCACCGGGAAGCGCGGGCGGGCGCGCGCCTACGCTCTGGCCGCCGCCGAGCAGGCGGAGCTCACCTTGGCTTTCGAGCACGCGGCACGGCTCCTGCGCATGGCGCTTGACTTGGACGAGCCCTTCGGCCACGAACGCTACCGGCTCCAGGTCCGCCTGGGACGGGCCCTGGCCAGCGCGGGGCACAGCCGCGAGGCCGCCGAAGCGCTCATCGGAGCGGTCGAGATCTCGGGGACGTCCGACCCCTTTCAGGTCCAGCGCGACGCCGCCGAGCAACTGCTGATCGGCGGCCACATCGACCGCGGCCTCCTGGTGCTGCGTCACGTCCTGCGGACCGTGGGCATGCAGCTGGAGGAAAACCGGGGACGCGCGCTCGTCGACCTCTGGTGGCTTCGGCTGCGCCTCAGGCTACGCGGCCGGCGCTTCCGCGAGCGCGACGAGGCGTCTTGCGAGCCGAAGCTTCTGAAGCGCATCGACGTCTGCTGGTCGGTCGAGATCGGCCTTTGCCTCGTCGACGTCTTGCACGCGTCCCACTTCCATGCCCGCAACCTCCTGCTGTCGCTTTCGTCCGGCGAGCCGCGGCGCATCGCCCGTGCTCTCGCCCTGGAGGTCTTCTTCGGCGTCATGGAGGGAAGCGATCCGCGGCCGGCGTTTACCCAAGCGCGGCGCCTCGCCGGCCGCCTGGGCGACCGCCACACGATGAACCTGGCGGAGATGGCTGCCGGGATGAGGGCCTGCGTGACCGGCGACTGGCAGGATGCCCTGCGGCGTCTGCTCGCCGCCGAGGAGCATCTCCGCGAGGAGAGCGCCGGGGTCCACTGGGAGCTCGACACGGTCAAGCACTTCCGGATCCTGGCCATGCTCCACCTCGGGCAATGGGCGGAGCTTTTCGCCGAGATGCCGGAGCTTCTAGGACGCGCCCTGGTACGGGGCGACCGCTATCTCGAGATCCACTTGCGCCAGTGGGTGGAGTGCCGTCACCACCTGGCTTGCGACGAGCCGGGCCGGGCGGCGAGCGTCGCCGACGAGGCCATCGCCGGCTGGTCGCACCAGGGCTTCCATTTCCAGCACTTCGGACACCTGGTGGCCGTGGTCGACGTGGCCCTCTACCGCGGTGAAGGGGAACCGGCACTGGCCCTCGTGGAGGAGCGCTGGCCGTTGCTCAAGGGCTCGATGATCGAACGGTTGGAGATCGTCCTGATCCTCTCCTACGACCTGCGCGCCCGCGCCTCGCTGGCCGCCGCCGCCGCCGAGGTCGACGCGTTGCGGCGCGAGCGGCTCCTCTCCCGCGTCGAGCGCGATGCGCGGCGCATCGAGAGATCCGGCTCCACCTGGGCCGAGGCCCTCGCCGCCCTGCACCTCGCCGGGGTCGCGTCGGTCCGGGGCCTCGCCAGCGTCGCCGCCACCCGGCTGGGACGCGCCGAGAACGGCTTTGTCGCGGGCGACATGAGAATCCTCGCCGCCGTGGCCCGGCGCCGCCGCGGTCAATGCCTCGAAGCGGCAGACGACGTACGGGAGGCCGATCATCGGCTGCGCGAGCAGGGCGTGGAGCGTCCCGATCGGCTGGCCGCGGTCTATGCCCCGGGAAACTGGAAAGAGAACCTGTAGAGCGCCTGAGCTACTTCTGAGGCGGCTTTGGCCGCCTTCCTCGTCCATAGCACGGGCCTTGAGGCCCGTTGCGGGGGCGGGCGCGAAGCACAACGGTTCGAGGCTCGGCGCGCCTCGCAACGGGCCTCAAGGCCCGTGCTATGGGCTGGAAAGGCGGCTGAAGACACCCTGTGTCAACCCCTTGGTCCAAAATTGTCAGATCCTTC
>CBDUYN010000002.1:0-147673 GCA_965371445.1 uncultured bacterium
TTCCAGGGTGGTCGGAAGCGTCGGAACGGTGGTCGGCTTGCCTCGGAATACGCATTGTACCGGTGCGAGGCCATGGTATCCTTCGCCGACCGGAGCGGACGCCCAGGCGCAGGGAAGCTCTTGCGGCGCGCCGTTCCTTAAGAAGAGTGCCAGATGTCCAGAGGTAAAGCACTGCTTGTCGACGACACCCACCAGGAGAAGCCGCGGCTCACGTGGACGAGCTTCGCGTACCTGGCGTGTGTCGTCGTCCTCAGCCTGCTGGCCGGGCTGGTCCGCTCGGTGGCGCGTTTCCAGGCCGGAACCCTTCCCGACCAGTCCTGGTCCATTCCGTCGCCGTCAACGCGGCCTTGATGGCAGGGCTCAGCGTCGTGACGGTGCCGGCCTTCCTGGTCCTTTGCGACCGCCTGCGGCGTCGCCCGGGCGTCAAGCGGCCGACGGCGGTGACCCGCTCCACCGCCGACCCGGGCGATCGGATCCGCGCCTCGGGGTCTGCCCGAGGTCTGCCGAAGTGGGTGGCACGCAGCCCCGGCACTCTGCCGCAGACGAGGCATACAGCGGAATCTCCAGGAACCCTCCCCCGTTGGCTGCCTCAAGCCCCGGAAGCTTGGGGGCCGCCTCCAAGCGCTCCTTGAGCCTGTAGTAGTCGAGACGCAGAGCTCCGGCCACCTTTGAAACGCCGTGTTCCCGAGCTGCCTCCACCGCGGCATCCCACAAAGTCGCAGGGATGCGGGTGCCTCGGCTGCGACTCCACCGCCAGCGCTCGAACTGGCTCTGAGCGTCACTCAGGATGTCGCGGGAAAGGCGGGCTGATCCTTGCTTCATCGGCTGTCCTCCGCAGGTTGGTGGTTAGACAACCAACGATAGCGCCGGCCTCAGCGGCAGTCATGCACGCTTGCCGAAAAGACACAGCACAATTACTACTTCGACCACGGAATGTTCCCGTACGACGTGAATGGCCGGGTTCCCCTCGCGATCCGCCACCCAGGGCGTGAACCGGCGGTGACCGACGTGCCCGCATCGCTGGTGGATCTCCTCCCCACGTTGTTGAAAGCGGTGGAGCTTCTAGTAGCGGAAGCGGCGATGGGCATCGATCTCTTCGCTGCGGTCGATGCCGAAGACACTGACCGTTTGATCTTCGCTGAGTCGGGTTATGAAGACGAGCCTCAGGTTTCAGTGAGGCGCAACGGTTGGAAGCTGATTCACATCCCGTCCAACGCCGATCGGAAGCGCCTCTCGGGTGGTCCTTACGAGCTCTACGATACAGACGAGGATCCTCTGAAGGAACGAAACCTCGCCGGTCAAGGTCTCGCGGTAGAGTCTGCTCTGGCCGAATCCCTCGCTGAGTGGAGAGCCAAGTGGGACGAGGATTCTCTCTCAGAGGTCAGGCCGCCAGAGGTTTCCCAGGAGACATGGGACCAACTTCGTGCGCTCGGTTACGTGCATACGAGGGAGCAGGTTTTCGCCTTTCTCGAACACCTTGAGCGGGCGACGATCGTTTCGTCGGGAGATGACTCGGTGATAAAGACTGCCTTTGCGGTTGCCGGGAAAATCAGGCCCGTCCTTTTTGAGCATCCCGATTCCGAGGTGTCGTTTCACGACCTCACGATCTACTCCAACTCCACTCTCGAGATTGGGATCGGTATTAATGAAGAAGTGTGGGACCGCGGAGGCGACGGCGTCCAGTTTGAAATAATCGTCAACGACAGCCAATCCGTGGAGCGCACGGTCTACTCTCGCTACATTGATCCGAAGAATCGGGTCGAAGACCGAAAATGGATCGACGAGGTCCTCGACCTGAGGCCATTCGCAGGCGAAGTCGTAACGATTACCTTTCGAACCTCCTCCGGGCCGTCAAGCAGCAAGCTGTACGATTGGTCAGGCTGGTCCGAGCCCAAGATGCGGCGTTGACCAGTACGGATGACACCTGCTGGTCCTAGCAGGCGCCTGCCCTGATCGTAACGACTCTGGGCGCTGGCAACTTTGAGGATCGGCAAAACAGTCAACTAGGTCCTTTCAGCTCCGTCGCGACACCTCTCCTGGAAACAGCGAACATGCGGATCGTCGAGCTTTCGAGATCTGGGAAATCGTCTTCTGGGATGGCAAAGTTAAAACCTGACCAGAGGAGTTCCTCGTTGCCGAAAGCGTTGACAATATCCTGGCGCCGCAAGTGAGGATAATCGACGTGAAAGAACTCGTCACTTACAAAGACGACGATGTCACTCGGTGTTTCCATGTTTTCGACGTCTGCCGCCCAGCCGGCGAGTACAAATTGATCATCTTTCTCAGAGAAGCTATCTATGTGACCGCGCAGCGCTCTAGGGCGAACCGGGATCAACTTTCCGTCTGGCGTTTCCAGAAACTCGCCTTTGGACTTCTCCACCTTAAGCTTGAATTTCCTCAGCCATCTATAACCTACAGGATAATGAAACTCGGATGCGATACCTGTCTTCAGAACAGCAAAGATTCGGATCTCGCTATCTTCGTGGTCTGAAAATACTAAGGGGACGACTACGCCAAAACCTGACAAGAGTAAATGATCATCGCCGAATGCTTTGACAATATCCGGCCGTTCAATCTCTGGCCGGGCAGACAATAGTATCTTCCCGTTCACGAAGATTACGATTTCCTCCGGGGGCTGACGATTCTCGATATCTATCGCCCAGCCGCCGAAGCGCGCCTGTGTGACGTCAGGAGTTGGCACTCTCTCAAGATGAGAGCGTAGGCGAGACGTTGGAGAGCCGTCCACCAAAGCTATCGCTTTACCTTCGGGAGTAATGAGCGTCTCCTCTCCATTCTCCTGCTTGAGGAGTCGGTATTCTCCAACTCGGCGAACCGTCGGGTTTTGAGTAAGCTTCGAAAGTATTTTTCGCCAGCGGAAGATTATCTGATTGATTCTTTTCTTGAGATCTTTCCAGCCGGGAACGTAGGCCAGGGTTTGATAGAGGGAACGCTGGCGCCAGTCGTCGGGCAGCGTGACGTAGAGAATAGGCGGGAAGCGATGTAAATCGGCGACGCGAGAGAGTTTCAGACAGTCGAGCATGTCAGGTTTCAGCTCGACGCCGAGGAAGGCCGAGTTGCCGTAACCGGAGCGTTCCCGCGAGTAGATCGGCGCAAAGATCTTGGTGACACTGTGGCCGGTGAGATCTATTTCGACAATGCGCGAGAAGTCGTGAGAAGCGCCGGACTCGTAACGGAGGGTAAAACTGATCGTCTCGCTGTCACAGGAGTCGGCGAGAAGCTCGACAACCAGATAGCCGACCGTGAGCTCCTTGTTCTGCCGTGTCGGCAGCGACACCAAGAGGCCCTCCGGTTCGAGGAGGATGACGTTTTCATCTCGGTACAAGGTGTTGCTCGAAAGTGCCTCCAGGGGTGCCCTCTCGTAACTCTCCAGAAGCTCGGCGACTATGGTACTCTGGTAGGTCCGCAAGATCAGGAGAGGAAGAAAAAGGAGAAGCCCGGCGCCGGTCGAGAACATGAGGAGACGCCGGGCAAACATCTTCCAGCAGGCCGTCAACCGCCGTCGCAGGGCCGCCACTCCCGACGTGCGAGCGGTAGCAAGGCCCCGCCGGCAAAGACGTAAACCTCCTTCGATTCCTAAACCTAAAAACCATAGCGGCAGGAAGTCGAAATAAAAAAAATGGCGCGGGTGGAATTGTGTCCCAGGATATCCAGTAAAGAAAAGAATTGCGAAAAAGAGAAAAGTCGCGTACCGCAGGGACCAGAAAGAGATCAACAGTAGAAGAGCGCAGAGAAATATCGGTATCGTGACAATGTGCAACACCGAGGCGTAGGCCCGCACGACGATGTCGGCCGGATGGTCGCGAACGATGTCGCCCAGTAGCTGCCATCCGAGTCTGTCATATTCCTTGGACAAGTTTGGAACGGGCTCATCGATTTCTTTATCAAAGAGCGCATAGGACTTAATCTGAAAATCCGGCCAGGGATCGCTGAAGATGTGAGACCACTCGTAGAGCGATCCGTGAAGCTCCATCGCCTCTGTGAAGCGATTGCCGAGACCGAGAAGCACCCAGTGTGCGCTCGCGTACCTCACTTTTTCGAATTGTAGGGCCGGTGCATAGGCTAAAAAGAGCGCCGTGAAGAACACGACAACGGCAATGAGCTTGAGACGCAAGTTGCCGCGTATCCCTCCGGGTAAGAAGAAAATCAGAGTCACCACGACGGCTGGAATGGCAACGAGAATGTCGGGGCGGAAACCGAGAGCGATGCCGATCGTCAGACCCACCGCAGTCACCAGTCCCAGGAGGCGCTCGCGTCGGACCTGCGATTTGACCATCCATCCGAGAAGCAGGAATGTGAAGAGGAAAAAAGGGGCCTTCGTATAGTCGCGGAGGGAGGGTATCCAGATCAGCTGGAGGGGAAAAAACGCCAGCGTTCCGGCAATCGCCAGAATTCTCCCCATACCGAGTCGGAAGATGCCGTAGGCGGCAGCCATCACCAGTCCGGACAATACGCCGAAAAGCGGCTTCAGGCCCTGCCAAGAAATGCTCCCCCCCAGTCGCCAGGTTAGCTCTACAGAGCGAAAGAGATAATAATGGTGGACGGCCTGATAGATTGGCGGACGTATCTTCACGTCAGCGGGCAGGTCGTCACAGGAGAAGGTGTCGCTCCGCAGGTAGAGGAAGTCGTGGAGCGCGGGGATCTGAGCGGAATGCACCGAGAACCATCCCCGGCCGCAGGCCGACATGACCGCCGTGGCGTAGTAGCGCTGGAAAAAGGTGTCACGAGTCCAGTTCTTCTCAAAGGGGTTGTGGTTCGAGGCGACGAAGATCAATGTCGCCAGGAAAAGCACCGACACGATCCCGAGATCGAGAAACCGTCCCCACGGCCGCCGAATCGTGGATGTCGACGTTGACGAAGCTTCCGTCTCCGACTCTAAGGCCCTGAAATGTCGAAATAGCTGCGTCAAGAGCTCCTCCTATCAGAAAGACTCACGGCTACCACCCAGGGCGAAGGGCAATCGCGCGATCGTCTCCTCCGGCCTGGTAGAGTGGTGCCTGGTCGGCCGTAGCTCGGCTGGTGTTGGTGCCGGCTCTGGTGGAATTCTAGCGCTTCGATAGCCCGCAGCGTCGTGAGCCTCGACAGGGCTGATTCCGCCAGGGGCAGCGCGGCTTCCCGCCGTGCCAGGCGCGGCTCATCTCGGCCGTCTGGGCAGCGTGGCCGCGGTCCTGGAGACCCCAGGTCGTGCGCAGCCTGCCACCACGGCTCGATGAGGCGGCTCTTTTTACCGTCGACCGGCCTGTGGAGCCAGGGCTCAGGCGACGGGTAGCCAATGGCGGAGCGGAAGGTGGTCACCATCGGCTGCTGGTGGCCTTGAGGCGTCGAGAGGGACCTGGTTCGGTGGTGTGGCTCACGGAAAGCTCCGGCATCGAAGTCAGAAGGCTGTTGTCTACCAGGGCTGCCCCGCTGTCTACCAGGGTGCGCGCGCGTTGTCAACACGCCGGGCAGCGGCTTCAGCCGCTTAGCTAGCCTCGCCCTCGCGCCGGCCCGGTGAAGGCTCAATCCGTCGGCGACCGCAGTGCCAGAGCTGGCCAGAGCTGATCTTGACAGGGGAATGGTAAGAGCGTACCATCGCGGAAGAGTTCTCCCTTGCCCACGAAGCACCACCAGGCGCCGATCCTCAATTCCCCAGTTTCATGGACTCCAGATACGCACAGCGATATCGAGCGCTCCACGATCGCCACTGGTGGTGGAGATCGCGCGAGGTCCTGGTCCTCGAGGAGCTCCGGCGTCTCAAGCCTCGCGCTGAGGGATTTGGCGCCATCCTCGACGTAGGCTGCGGGGACGCCCTCTTCTTCGACCAGCTCGAGGAGCTCGGCGAGCCCGAGGGGGTTGAGCCGGATGCCGCCATCGTCTCCGAGGAAAGCAGACGGCGCTGGAAGTTTCACTTGCGTCCCTTCGACGAGCATTTTGAGCCGGACAAGCGTTACGGCTTGATCCTCATGCTGGACGTGCTTGAGCACCTCCCGGACGACCTTGCCGCCCTACGCCGCGCCACCGAGCTTCTGACACCGTCCGGCCTCCTGGTCTTGACCGTCCCGGCGTTCAACCTGCTCTGGACCTCCCACGACGAGCTCAATTTTCACCAGAAGCGTTATCTCCGTTCCAGCTTGCTGAAGCTCGTAGGGCAAGCCGGGCTCCAGGCTCAGCATGCTCGTTATTTCTTCCATTGGCTTTTCCCGGTAAAGCTCCTCGTGCGAACCTGGGAAGCACTTCGCGGA
Organism: uncultured bacterium; assembly: GCA_965371445.1. GTDB lineage: Bacteria > Acidobacteriota > Thermoanaerobaculia > Multivoradales > J023 > DASWIG01. Next base: position 6,240 of record CBDUYN010000002.1, read on the forward strand.
AGCGAAGCGAAGCCGCCCCGAATCCCTCCTGCCGTCGTCAATCGCTCGTTCTACTTCGCGACTCACCTGGAACAGCGACTGTTGAGACGCCTTCCGTTGCCGTTCGGCAGCTCACTGTTCCTTGTCGCCGGACCTGCCGGATGAGTGGCTGGGGCTCCGACCGAGAGGTGAAGCATGGAAGAGATCCTGGTATCGACCGTTACTCCCGTCTATCGCGGCGCTTCCACTGTGGTGGAGCTGGCCGAACAGCTTCTCGCGGTGAAGGAGCAGTGGAACCGCGACGGTTTTCCTCTCGAGTTGATCGAAGCGATTTTCGTAGACGACGGCTCGATCGACGGTTCCAGCGAAGTGCTCGAAAAGCTCGCCGAAACGTACTCTTGGATAAGAGTGGTCACGTTGTCAAGGAACTTCGGACAGCACCCGGCGACTGTCGCCGGCATCCTCCATTCCTGTGGCGACTGGGTGATCACTCTCGACGAAGATCTGCAACACGAACCTCGATTCGTGCTGGATCTCCTCCGCCAAGCGGCCGAGCAGCGCCTGGACGTAGTCTATGCCAAGCCTCGCGACAAGGTGCACCACTCGGCGTTCCGCGACTTGAGCTACGTCTTTAAGCGGCTCCTCGCCCTCGTTACTGACAATCCTCACGTCCGGATCTTCAACAGCTTTCGTGCGATACGCGGCTCCGTTGCCCATGCCGCCGCTGCCGTCGTCTTGCAGGACACCTATTTCGACGTCGCTCTCTCCTGGTTCACTGATAGAATGGGAGTGGTGCCGCTAAGCCTCAAGGACAAACGCTACATCGAAGAAGGCTCGAGCGGCTACGACTTCTGGAAGCTGTTGCAGCACGCCCGTAGGCTTCTGGTGTCTTCTCAGACCAAGTTGCTGCGCCTGGGTTCCCTGGTGGGTATTGCGTCCCTGGCACTGAGCGGCTTCCTGGCTTTGTTCATCCTTGTGGGAAAGTTGATCGATCCGTCTTCGATTGTCGTCAAAGGATGGCTGTCCACTTTCCTCACCGTCGTTTTCTTTGGCGGTGTCAGCTCCTTCTTGCTCGGCGTGCTCCTGGAGTACCTCTCGACGATCCTGCTCCGATCGCACGGCAGACCGCCTTTCTTCGTGGTCGACAGGGAGAGGGATTCCGTGCTCCGAGAGCTCTTTGCCAGACTGGATCAGAATGCTACTGGTACATCCTGAGTCGGGGCCGCTTCGAGACCGGTCGAGGTGGGTGGTCGTTTTCGGAGTCGGCCTTCTGGGCTCTGCCGTCCGCGACGAGCTCTCCAGGAGAGGCGGGCGGGCGGAGCCGATGGCCTTGAGCTGGGACGATCACGCGTTGCAACGCAGGGAGTTGGAGGAACTGGAGCGCCGAATTACCGGGGCCGGCGTGAGCTTCTTGTGGTCTGCCGGTAGAGCAGGGTTCGAGAGCTCCGCTGAAGAAACCGCTCGCGAGCTTGAAGGTTTCAGGCAGGTGCTTAGGACGGCGGAAAGGATCGCCACGTGCCATCGGCAGGTGAAATGTAGCTTCCACATGTTGAGCTCGATCGGAGGCCTCTTCGAGGGGCAGCGCTCGATCTGCTGGAGCTCGGTGCCGACCGTCGTCAGGCCCTACGGTGCCCTCAAGAAGCAGCAAGAAGACCTGCTCCTGGCTGCCGGTACGGCCATGGGGAAGAGAATCTACCGCCTCACGTCGGTGTATGGGTCGGTGTCGGGACGGGGGCGACGGGGCCTGATTCCTGCCCTCATCTACAATGGTCAACGTCGCCATGTGACCAGGATCGTCGGTAGACTGAGCACGCTGCGGGACTTTGTGTGGGTCGAGGACGTGGCCAGGTACGTCGGTAGCCAACTGGTCGATCCGGAGCCGAACGACGACGGTCCGATCTCAACGCTCGCTTCGACGAGGCCCGCATCCATTTACGAAATCCTGGAGCTCGTGGAATCCGCCATCGGACACAGACCCTACATTCGGTTTGCTGAATTGAGCAATAGCATGGACATCACCGTATCTCCCTCATTACGTCCCGCGCACTGGCATCCCGTTGACGTGAAGACTGCGGTGCGTCAGATCTGTCGCTATGACGAATTGCAGATCGACCGGACTGCCGGGGCCGCGTCCCACCGCACGGAATAGCCGCTTTTGCCGTGCGGCGAGAATGCGCGGCGTGCCCTGGAGCTTGCCGCCTTGGGGGTGACGCTGCGCTACAACCTGAAAAGGCCGAACGAGATAGGCATCGGCCGGTGGGTCCCGATCACCTCGATCAACGACCCGCGACGGATGGTTTGTTGCTCTGTTGGTGGTCGACGTGGAGCAGTGTGTGGAAGAAGAGGGCGATGAGAAGCAACGCGAGGCGGAGAAACAAGTAGACGCCAACCACCACCTCGGCTTGCGCCCCGGCCTTCTCGAAGAGCGCGACGGCGGTCCATTCCGTCGTACCGATGCCGCCTGCGGTCACCGGGATGTAGCCGACGAGCGAGCTCGCCACCGGAATGGTCGACGTAGCGGCGAAAGGAAGCGCCGCGCCGAAAGCCAGAAAGGCGCAGGAGTACTTCGTTCCCAGGACCGTCCACTTGGTCACCGTCAAGAAGACGTTTAAGGCGATACGGCGCGGATGGCGGCGGAAGATGGCAAGTTGCCCACCGAGGCGCCCGGCGAGGTCCTGAAGCCGTGCCACCCAGGGGACCGAGCGCGGCAGGCACCGCAGCAGCGTCAGAGCCGCAAGGCCGCCGACCCCCATCACCACCGGCAGGGCGAGGAGCCACCATCCCTGAAGCGAAGCGGTATAGAGCGCAACGCCGAAAGCGGCGACCATCAGCATCCAGACGAGGCTGACGGACTTGTCGACGAGATAGGCGGCGCTGCTCGTTGCGACGGGAACGTCGTAACGACGCAGGAGCACGATCTGCGTCGCGTCGCCGAGTTGTCCCGGCACGATGTTGGACGCCGCCCAACTGGCGATGTAGATCGAAAGAAAGAGCCGCAGCTTCACCGGCGCGAGGCAACGGAGGAGGAGCCAGACGTTGAGACCGCCCAGCAAAAGCCAGACGCTGGCCACCGCAACGGTGACCAGCGCCCAGCCAGGCGAGATCCCGAGAAGGGTTTCATAGAGCTTCTGGGGACCAGCGACGGTGAGGAGAAGCAGAAGGAGAACGATGCCGACAGCCCAACGCCACCACGCGATCCGCCGCCGGGCGGGGGGGCTGGTTTGTGCGTCGCCCATGGCCTGTCGAGAAGGCTGCCAGCCTCATCAGGAAGCCGGACTGTTGTCGGCGTCGTCTTGGCCAGGGCTGGCTTGCGGATCGGCGCTCGTTTGCGGATCGGCCTCCGCTTGCGGATCGGCGAAGCGGCGCCCGAACTCGGCCAGGTCGATGGGCGCGCCACGCCGAATGCTCTCCTCGGCGGCGAACATCGTCAGGGTGGCGTACGCCACCTCCTCCCAGCCCGCGCTCCGGTTCGCCTCGCCCCGCACGGCGGCGACGAACTCGCGAAGGGCTTCGCGATGCCCCATCTCCTTTTTCAGAGGATTGCCGTAGGTTCTCTTCTTCTTTCCACGGTAGAAGGTGAGCTTGGCGAAGTCTTCCAGCACCGCGATCTGGCCGTTGCCAGCGACCGTCAGTCTCTCGCGCGGGTAGCCCGCGGCAGCGCATTCGACGAAGACAATCCTCGCCTGGGCTTCGTGATACCGGAGGTTGATGGAGAAGTTGCAGAGTTTCTGCATCGTTTCCGGCTCGCGGCCCAGGACCTGAGCTTCGATCGAGAGGGGGCGGCCGCCGATCAGCAGGTGAACGAGGTCGATGAAATGCTCTCCCTCGCAGAGCAGACGCCCGCCGCCGTCAACCTCGTCGAGGGTCCAGTGCTCGGGAGGAATGAAGGGCTGGCTGACCATGTACTCGACCGACAGGACCGGTCCTTCGAAAAGCTCCTGGAGACGCCCGATCAGCGGAGAGTAGCGCCGGTTGAGACCGAGGGTGAAGAGCACCGGCTGGCGAGACATCAGGCGGTAGATCTCTTTGAGCTCCTCAAGAAGGGTGACCATCGGCTTCTCGACGAAGATCGGCTTGCCGGCCTTGATGGCCTGGCGGATGTGCGCGTAGTGCTCGGCATGGCCGGAGCAGATCAGGAGCGCATCGGTGTCGGGGTCCCTGAGGAGCTCTCCGACGTCGCTTGTCGTCACCGTCGCGCCGATTTTTTCTGCAATCATCGAAGCGTTCTTGCCGGTCGCCGAGGCCAGGCCCCGGATCTCGACGCCACTCATCGAGCGCAGGTTCGGCATGTGCTTGCTGAGGAAATGATTGCCACAGCCGACGACGGAGATCCCGACCTTGCCGGCGGATTTCGGCCGGGGTCGGACCGGCAAGGTCCTTCGCCGGTCCGGAGCCTTCTCGCCGTCGTAGTCAAGAAGCGCGGCGACGCCGCCCAGGGTGCCGTCGGCCAAAGCGTCGAAGGCCTTTTGCGCCTCGTCGGCAGGATAGTCGTTACCGATCAGCGGCTCGATCCGGATGGCGCCGGAAGAGATCAGGCGAATGAGCTCCTGAAGGTTGCGCTGCTCGGTCCAGCGTACGTAACCGAAGGGGTAGTCCAGCCGTCCCTTCTCGTAACCTCGATGGTAACTGCCTGGCCCGTAGGCCCGCGAATAGCGCAGGTCGATCTCGCGGTAGAGGAAGTTCTTGGGATGAACGTCGAGCTTCACGTAGCCGACGATTACCACCCGCCCCTGCCGGCGGGTGATCTCCATCGAGGAATTGACGATCTCGTCGGACGTCGAGGAAGCGCAGATGATCGTCGCGTCGACGCCGTTTTTGCCGGTGAAGTCCATGATTCGCCGGGCAAGGTCCGACTCGCCGGGATGGATCACCAGGTCGGCGCCGTTGGCCTCGGCGAGCTGGTTGCGGCTGTCGCTGATGTCGATGCCGACCACCACCGCGCCCGCCGCCTTGGCGATCATCGCGCAGAGCTGGCCGATGAGGCCCAGGCCGTAGACGGCGACGATCTCGCCGAGCTGGATCTCGGCACGGCGCAGCGACTGCATCGCGATACCGCCGACGGTCACAAAAGCGGCGTGGCGCAGGTCGACGCTTTCGGGCACCGGCACGAGGTGGTTGACCGTCGGCGCCGCCACCTCGGCATGGCCGGTCGCGGCGTAGGCCACTTTCTGTCCGACGGCGAAGCCGCGGGCGTTGTCGCCCACCTCGAGGATGCGGCCGGCACCGCTGTAGCCGATCTGGCGCGGCATGATCATTTCCTGCCACACGCGGCGTGCGGTCTGCGTCAGCCCGGTGGCGAAGATCGTCTGCGTCACGACGTGACGCATCCAAGGATCGGAGAGGGTCTGCTTGACCAGCTCGGCCGGTGTTTTTTTGAGCGTGCTCATCTCGGTACCGGTGCTGATCAGGGAGTAGTGGTTCTGCACCAGGACCTGGTCGGGTCCCATGTGGGGCTCGGGAAGGTCGAGTGTCACCACCTTCCCCTTGCGGTCTATCACTCTGCGAACGACTTGTTTCATCTCGTCGTCTGTTCTCTTAGTCGTTGTGGGTGTCGTGGTCAGGAGCTGGGCGGCCGGCGTTCGGCTTGAGCGGCCTGGCCACGGTGATGAAGCCCTTGGTCAAGAGCTCTTCTTCGCTGTACTCGGCGAGCTCCTGGCGGAGCGCCGGTGTCAGGAGCGCCTCGGCCTCGCGGGCCGTGTGGATCCAGTCGAGCACCTCGAGCCGGCGCTCAAAGGCTTCGCGGTACTGTGGCTCGCGCCAGCGGTTGATCCACGAAGGGATGTCGGGGTAGCGGTTCTCCCGCAGATGGTCCCAGGGCGGGACTGTGTCCGAAGGCTCGGTGTGCGGATACTTCCAGGCAATGTGGTGACCGCCTGAGATGCTGGTGAAGCTGTGGGTGTAGATGTAGGTCACGGCCTCGGGCTTCATCACCCGCTGGAGCTCGGCGAGGGTCGCCGGGACGTCGTCCAGGTGCTCGAAGACCTCGTGGGAGACGACGAGATCGAAGGTGTCGTCGTCAAAAGCGAGGTCGGTGGCGCTCATGCGGCGGCCGTCGACGGCGTCGAAGCGTACCCCGAACGGGCAGACCCGGACGAGCTCCCGGTAGTAGGAGCGCGCGTAGAGGGCGTCCCAGACCAGGGTCCGGAGCACCCGCTCCAGGCCGTTGGCGCGCAGGATCCCCCAGTATTTCCCAAAGGTGCGCGCCGGGTCGACCCACTCGGTGTCGATGCCCGTGACCCGGGCCCCGGCGCTGTGAAGCAGGAGCGTCAGCCACATCATCTTGCCGCAGCCCACGTCGAGCACCCGCAGGCCTTCGAGCTCGCCCACCCTGTCGCGCAGGTCCTCCCGCATGCGGCAGAAGAACTCGTAGTGCTCGCGGGCGAAGTCGCGGTTGTGCGCGTTGCCGTAGCGCACCATCGAGAGGTAGAGCTTGAGGCGTCGAAACAGCCCTGGTCTGGAGGTATGGCTCATGGTCGGTAGGAGCTGTCTACCAAATCTTCCCGAAGCCTGTCAATACGCCGCCTCCGGGAACTCCGGGAACTCCGGGAACGCCACCTTGCCCTGGGCGTGGCGATCTTCTACTATGGCCCGATCGAGCCCCGGGGAGCCTCCCTGGGGCAGCAACTCCCTGACGACAAGCACCATGTGTGGAATCTGTGGCTATACCGGCCCCGAAGCCCCAGGGCTCCTCGCGAGGATGTCGGAGGCGATCCGCCACCGCGGCCCCGACGCCGGCGGCGCCTTCACGGCCGACGGTGTGCATCTGGGCGTGCGCCGCCTGCGCGTGCTCGACGTCGAAGGCGGTGACCAGCCGATCCTCAACGAGGACGGCACCCTCGCCCTGGTCTACAACGGCGAGATCTACAACTTCCGCGAGCTGCGGCGCGGCCTCGAGGAGCGCGGCCACCGCTTCCGTACCCGGACCGACACGGAGGTCGTCGTCCATCTCTACGAGGAGCACGGAGTCGGGTGCGCGCGCTACTTGAACGGCATGTTCGCCTTCGCCCTGTGGGACGCGCCGCGCCGGCGGCTGCTTCTGGCCCGCGATCCGGTGGGTGTCAAACCCTTAGTCTACGCCTGGAGCGCCGGCAGGCTGGTCTTCGGCTCGGAGGCCAAGAGCGTGCTGCTGCATCCGGCGGTCACCGCCGAGCTCGACCCCGACGCCCTCCACCAGCTGCTCAACATCCGCTTCGTGCCTTCGCCGGCGACGCTTTTCCACGGCATCCGGCAGCTGGCGCCGGGGCATGCCCTGGTGCTCGAGGAGGGCGAGCCGCGTTTGGAGCGCTACCACGAGTGGGACTTCCCGGGCACCGCCGAGCTGACGCCGGAGGAGGCCGCGGAGGGTTTCCTCGCGGAGCTGCGCGCCGCCGTCGAGCGCCAGCTGGTCTCCGACGTGCCGCTGGGGATCTTCCTCTCGGGGGGGCTGGACTCGAGCTCGATCCTGACGGCGGCCACCGAGGCCGGTAACGGCGAGCGTCCCCGGACCTTCACCCTGGGCTTCAACGAGCCCACGGACGAGCTCGACGACGCCCGCGCCATGGCCACCCACTGCGGCTCTGAGCACCACGAGACGACGCTCGCGAGCCGTCCGCTGGAGCTTTTCCCGCGCATCGTCTACCACGCCGAGGCGCCCAAGGTGAACGCCTCCCAGGGCTACTACCTGGCCCGCTTCGCCCGGCAGGAGGTGACCGTGGCGCTGTCGGGCCTGGGGGGCGACGAGCTTTACTACGGGTACGAGCTCTACCGCTATCTGTGGCCGGGACGCCTGCTGATCGGGAGCCCCCTGGCGGGCCTCCTGCGCACCGCCAGCCCGCTCGCCGACGGCGCCGCCTCGCTGGTCGACCGGCTGGCCGGGCCGCGCGGTGAGAATCCGCGCCGCGCCCTGGAGCTCGCCGCTTCGGCGCAGGACCCGCTGCGCTACTACCTGACCCTGAGAAACGGCTGGGACCTGCGCCGCGGCGCTGCGGCGAAGCTCTACACCGAGGCCTGGCGAGCGCGACTCGGCGGCACCACCCGCGACGCCTTCGCGCCCTGGTTCGACCGGCCGGAGCTGCCGCTGGCCGAGCAGGTCCAGTGGGCCGAGTTCCAGGGCAAGATGGTCGACGACTTCCTCCTCAACGAGGACCGGATGTCGATGGCCAGCTCCCTCGAGGTGCGGGTGCCGCTGCTCGACCTCGAGATGGTGCGCTTCGCCTTCTCGCTGCCGTATCGCCTGAAGCACGACGGGAGGCGTCTCAAGCCGATCATGAAGCGCGCTCTGGAGCCGTTCCTGCCGCCGCGGATCGTGCGCAAGAAGAAATGGGGCTTCACCTTCAACTCCTACGAGCAGTTCAAAAAAGATCTGCGCGGCCTGTGCGAGCGCGAGCTCGACCGTTCCTTCGTCGAGAGCCAGGGGATCTTTCGCTACGACTTCCTGCGCACGGTGCTCGACGCCCGGCCGTCGCCGCTCCTGCGCTGGCACTACTTCATGCTGTGGCAGATCCTCGGCCTCAAGTTCTGGCAGGAGATGTTCCTCGAGGGACGCTCGTGGCAGGAGATCGAGGAGCGGATCCGGGCATGAGCCAGACGCTCTTGACCCCCGAAGACGGTGGCCGGCGCTACCGCGAGGTCTGCCGCGCGACCCTGGCCTACATCCAGGCGCAGGGCTACGCCGGCTACAACAAGCACGACGGCCTGAACAGCCCGCTCTTGAGCGCGCTCCTGGGCCACACCAAGTGGACGCGGATCGCAGCCATCCAGGCCGTCATGCGCTCGCCGCTCAACGTCCGGCCGCTTCTCGGAGTGCCGCGCACGCGCAATCCCAAGGGCCTGGGACTGTATGCCAACGCGCTTCTCGACCTCTACGCCGCCGAAGGCCGCGGCGCGGATCTCGCCGCGGCAACAGACCTCCTCAATGGGCTCCTCGACCATGGCGCCGAGGGATTTCGGGGGCTTTCCTGGGGCTATCCCTATCCCTGGCAGGACCTGGGTTTTCTCGCCCCGCGCCATTTCCCCAACCGGGTGGTGACCTGCTGGATCGGCTTCGCCTTCGTGGAGGCGGTCCGGCAGACCGGTGAGGAGCGCTACCGCGAGGCCCTGGCGCGGATCGCCGAGTTCTTGACCGGCGAGCCCAACGTGCTCTACGACGACGCCGAGATGAAGTGCCTGAGCTACGTGCCCGACGCCTCCGTGACCTGGGCGGTGATGGACGTGCCGGCGCTCGTCGGCGCCTTCCTCGCCGAGACGGGGGAGGTCCTGGGAGAGGACGGCTACCGCGACGAGGCGCGGCGGCTGCTCAACTGGGTGGCCGACAAGCAGACCGACTACGGGGCCTGGTTCTATACCCATCCGGCCGACGAGTCGCTCATCACCCACGACAACTACCACACCGCCATCGTCCTCGACTGCTTCGACCGCTATCGGGCCGCCACCGGCGACCTTCGCTTCGACGAGGCCTACTGGCACGGGCTCGGCTACTACCGTGACCACCTCTTCATGGCGAGCGGCGCGCCCCGCTGGATGAACGACAAAGAGCATCCCTACGACATCCACGGCGCCGCCTCGGGGATCCTCTGTTTCGTCCGCGCGGCGCCGCGCGACGGCGCCTATGCTGAGAACGCGCGCCGGGTCCTTGACTGGACGCTGGCGAACATGTACGACCCACGGGGCTTTTTCTACTACCAGAAGACCCGCTGGTATACGAAGAAGCTCTGCCTCCTGCGCTGGGCGAACGGCTGGATGTGCCGGGCGCTCGCGGCGCTCCTGCGCTACGCCGGCGAGAAGGCGCCATCCGCACCGCCATGACGTTGCTCGCGATCCTCCTGACGCTCGTTTTTACCTACGCCATCGCCTCCGACGCCGTCTTCCTGGCCATTTCGCGGCTGCTGCGAGGGACGGAGGAGGGAAAAGGCAGAGAGTTGCGCCTTTTCGTGCTGACCCGTGGCGCCGGGCCGGCGCTGCTTTCCGTCGTGACCTACCTGCTCTTCCTCTTCTTCCCCCAGCGCCCGCGGGGGTTCTACGTCGTCGCGATCCTGCTGGTCTTCGCCGTCCCTTGCCTCGTGGCGCGGAGCGAGTGGACGCGGCTCGCCGCCGCCTACCGTGCGGCGGGACGGGCGCTGCGCGGGGGACTGCGGCTGGTGCCGACGTCGCCACCCCTCGCCGCCGCCGCCGCCCTGGCCGTCGCCGCGGTCTGGTTCGGCGTCGCTTTCCCGATCGTCGAGCACGACGCCCTGGCCGCCACCATAGAAGCGCGGATCATGACCCGGGACGTGAGCATGGCCAACTATCTGGCCGTCAAGGAGCCGGATCCGCAGACCGGCTACTACATGGAGAATTTCCGGACGCCTTTTCTGCAGCTGCTCTTCGTCTGGTTTTCCCTGGCGAGCGGCCCGCAGCAGATGGATCTCCTCGCCCGGACCGTATCGCCGGCCTTCGGGCTGGCATGCCTGGCCTTACTCGCCGCGGCACTCGGCCGCCGCGGCGACGTCCGGGACGTCGCCTGGGCGGTCCTGCTCCTCGGCTCGACGCCGCTTTTCTTCTACAATTGCTATAACAACGGCAACGACACGGCTAGCCTTTACCTGGCCTTCGTGGCGTTGATTTTCATCGCGGATCTTCTGGAGCGCCGGGGGGCTCGCCTGGCGCTGGTCACCGGTCTTTTCGTCGGGCTCGCCCTCTATTGCCACATGATCAACGTCCTCGCCCTGGGGAGCGCGGCCCTGGTCTTCCTGGCGGTCCGCCCCTGGCAGGTACGCCGCAAGATCGCGCTCTGCGCCCTGGTCGTCGTCACAGCGGGCATTTGCGGGGCGCAGTTTCATTACGTGACCCATCCGCAGCTGCTGCAGCTGGTCGCCCGCTCGTTCGACCCGTCCTTCCTGAAAGAAGCGGCCGCGTTGTTGCGTCCACCGCCGCCTCGAGAATCTCCTGCGGAACCCGCCGCCCAGGCGGTCGGCGCCGTCGAGGCTGCGCCGCCGGCGGTCGAGGCTGCGCCGCCGTCGAGCGCGGCGGCGGTCGCCGCAAAGCCCCGCCCTCGAGCAAAGCCCCGCAAGAAGACGACATCGGAAAAGCACGCCGCGATCCTGGAAATCCGCGGCCAGGGGGCGACGCCGTGGAGCCATTTGATTTTCGGACGGTTGCAGATGTTTACGGGCGTCGAATACTTCGGCGTCGTCTTCTACCTCTTCGGGGTCGCGGTCTTCCTGTGGCTGCGGCGGCCAAAGGAGGCTCTTGAGAAAATGCTTCTGGTGGCGGCATTTTTCGTCTGCGTGTTCGTGCTGTCGGGGGTGCGCAACCTCGCGTGGTCGAATCCGCGCTACATTGGCTCCCTGCTCGTCGTCGCGGCCTATTTCGGCGCTCCGCTTCTAGGCACCGTCGAGGCCTTCCTGAGGCGACGGCTGGCGCTTCGACTGCGGAGCTTCGCGACCTGGGCGCTAGTGCTTTTCCTCGTGTTTCCGACGGTTCTCGTGACCTCGATCCGGGGCGCCAAGGCCGGGATCACCAATCCCGGAAACTTCTACAAGGACTTCCGTTCGCTCAAGTGGCTGAGCTTCGCCCTGGAAGAGCCGGGTGCCGCCGTGCGGAGCTTCTATCACGACTATTTCGGAATCCGCCAGACCTTCGCCCAGGCCTTCGCCGACGACACCACCAAGTTGCGCCATGCGCACGACTACTTCGCAGGTGTCTTCTACGTCAATGAGAAAACGGCGTCCGACGCCAAGATCTTCCTCTTCCGGGACACTCGTTTCTTCTATTACGCCGAGCGCTACGGCGTCGTGTGGTACAGCCCGCAGATCGACCGGCGGATGTACTTCACGCCCCGGACCGCTGAGAGATTCTACGCCTACTTGTGCGGCGAGGCCTTCACCCACGTCTTGACCGACGACTATTCCGAGCTCCAGCGGGGCTTTTACTTCACGATGATGGGCGAAATCCTTGCCGTGCCCGGGCGCAGCGAGCAGGTCTACGAATACGGCACGGCCAGGGTGTATCGCCTGCGCTGCCCGCAAGGTAGGGAGCGCTGAACACCGGCGCGGCTACTCTCAGCAAGGAGTCAACGATGACCAACCCATCAGCACACGGCGACATACCGCTCAAGAGAAAGATCCTCTTTTTTGGCATCGTCGTCTTCGTCACCGCCATGATCCCCTTCACCCTGGCCGAGGCCTATCTGCGGGTCACCGAGAAAAACATCCGCCTATTGAGCTTGACAGGACGAGAAAAGAATCAGAACCCGATGGCCGAGTGGGCTGACCTGGACGCTTTCTGCGCCTACCGTGGCCGTCCCGGGGTGTATCGCGATAGGAAGAGCCACGGCGTGAAGACGGTCAACAGCTTCGGCTTCATCTCGACACCGGAGATCACGCCGAAGAAAGAACCGGGGACTCTTCGGATAGCATTCCTCGGAGGCTCTTCTACGGCCGGGACCGGCCATCTTCTGGCTGACGAGGAAACTTGGCCCTGGCAGGTCGTCGAGATACTCAAGAAAGAATACGGCGGCAAAGTTGACTTCATCAACGGCGCGCTGGGCGGTTATTCTTCGTTTGAATCCTACGGAAGGTTCTGGAGCAGAATTCGATTCTTCTCTCCCGATGTCGTCGTAGTCTATCACGGCTGGAACGAGATGTACTATTTCAAACAGGTTGACCGGATCGTCAAACGGCGGACGCTGGCCGATGGATCCTGGAGCTTCGACTCTACTCAGAAAGAGGTCGTCGCCTACGAGCCGCTGCTGATCGACCACGTCATTCGTTATTCCCAGGTACTCTCGCGGATACGTTTACGATTTACCCGCCTGACGGGAGGTGAAGCGGGAGCGGCCCAGCCTCAGGTGAAGCAGGCGCCTCCCGCCAAAGCTAAGGCGGAGCCCAAAACGAGGCCGGACGAGGCGAGAGCTGAGGTGGCCGCGGCACAGACGCCTCCCGCCAAGGCCAAGGCGGAGCCCAAAACGCGTCCGAACCTCCCCCCGCCGGCCTATGATCCGCGTGCCCTGGAGATCTGGCGCACCCAGCTCGCTTTGTTGCGGGAGGCTGCCAGGATCTTCGACGTCGAGCTCCTGGTCGCCAAGCAGGCGACGTTGATCGTACCGGACCTGCCGGCTGCGCAACGCGAGCGCTGCCGCTACGACTATCATGGCTTCGGCCACGACCACCACGTGCGCGCCTTCACCGACCTCTACCGCGTCATTGACGAAGAAATTCCCGCCGGGCAGATCCTCGACGCTACCTCGCTTTCCGGAAGGCCGGAGCTTTTCTACGACCACGTCCACCTCACGAAGGACGGCGCTCACGAGCTCGCCGAGATGATGGCACAGGCCCTCCTGAATCACCTCAGACAGCGCTGACCCCGTCAGGCCGCGCGGCGGCCGTAGGCCTCGACCAACTCGGTGACGTACCGGGTGACGTCAATCGTCTCGGCGAGCATCCGCTGGCGCTTCTCCTGCCACTTCGCCGGGGAGTCGGGGTCGGCGAGGATCTCGATCGCCTTGGCGAGGGCCTGGCGCTGCGCCGTCGCCGGATCGCTGAAGGTGTAGGTCAGGCCGTACTTGCGTTCCTGCTCGTTGGTGTAGCCGCGCACCGAGGTGGAGACGAAGATCGCCGGCGTGCCGAGCGTCGCGCTTTCGCTCGCCATGGTGGCGCTCTCGCCGATGAAGAGCCTGGCGTAGGCGAGCAGGTGGTGGACGAGCTCCGGCGAGGCGGCGAGGCGCTTCGCCTCCAGCTCCGGCGGCAACGCCCGCTCCGAGCTGATCAGAACGCGCCCGAAGCGCTCGAGCTCGCGCACCGCGTCGGCGAGGCTCGTGAAGCCGTGGTCGGTGACGTCGTGCGCCGCGCCCCAGGACACCAGCCGCAGGACGACGAACGGCTCCTCCGAAGCCAAGCCGAAGCCGGCGAGGACTTCGGGATCGGGCTGGAAGCGCCGGGGATGGGTGTAGGCGAGCTCGTGGTAGCCGGCGTAAGTCACGTGCTTCGAGCGCGGCACCGTCCCCTCGTAGCAGCGCGGCGTCGAGACCGTGGTGCAGAAGGGGTAGGTCAGGAGGTTCGAGAGCCAGGCGTTCTCGGTGTCGTAGAAGACCACCGACGGCACCCCGGTGAGCCACCCGGCCTGGGCGACCCAGACACCGCCGATGGCGGTCATGACGTCGGGACGCAGCCGCCATACCCGCCGGCACAGCCGCGCGGTGCGCAGCGGCAGCTCGACGGCGAGCCCCAGGAGGCCGTTGCGGGCCGGCCCCAGGTCGTCATGCTCCAGGCCGAAGCTCTCCAGAAGCTCGACGGCGATGTCCTTCCGCCGGCTGGTGACGAAGACCTCGTGGCCGCGCTCGCGCCAGAGGGCGATGGGGTGGCGGAAGAAGTGGACGTGGGCTGGGTGGGTCAAATCGACGAGAATACGCATTCGGGAATCCGGTCCTTGCCTGGGGCCCCCGCCGACGAGGGCTCTTGCTCGGACCACCCTAGCACACTATACTCATCCCGCGGGCTTCGTCACGGCGGCTTGGAAGCCCGCCGGCTCGACGGCCCCCACCGAGTCGCTCCGGCAGCCGGAGCCTTCGGCGCCACCGAGCTGGCTGCGCTGAGAAAGGTTCCCGCCGCGGCGACCTCTGACGGACTCGCCGTTGACACCACAAGGGTGAGGAGCAGTTACCGACGTGAAGTTAACCATCCTATTCCCGCGATTCAAGACTTTCAGCGGTGCAGAGCATCACGTACTGAAATTCGCGCACTATGCTCAAGAGTGGGGTCATCAAATCTCGATCTTGACGCGCGGCTTTGACGACGCCTGCCTCCCTTTTCTACCCCCGGAGATCAGTCTAAAGACTCCGAAGCTCTCCACGTGGCTGACGGGCAATCACCTGGTCGACAGTTTTCTGGACGTGATCTGTTCTCCCTCCCTACTGTCGCACATTCCGAAATCTACCGACGTGTTGTGTTTTTTTTGCGATGCTACTCTACCGGCCCTCTGGCTCTACAAGCGGCTTCTTCGCGGCAGCATACCCGCGGTTTATTACTGCCTTCAGCCACCGCGCTTCGTCTACGACCTGATGAGTGAGACCATTGCGGCGAACAAGCCGCTAGGCTACCTGATCCCGCTCGTGGCAGTCCCCTATCGGGCTATGGATATAATCGCCGCTCGCAGCTGTGACATGCTCTTCGCGAACTCGAAGGAATATGCGAAGTGGTGCGAAGAGCTCTACGGCGGTACAGAGATTCGAGTCATGTCGCCAGGGGTCGACCTAGATCTCGCGAGGAACCTTCAGCCAC
This sequence comes from uncultured bacterium, assembly GCA_965371445.1. Classification (GTDB taxonomy): domain Bacteria; phylum Acidobacteriota; class Thermoanaerobaculia; order Multivoradales; family J023; genus DASWIG01. Next base: position 21,452 of record CBDUYN010000002.1, read on the forward strand.
AACAAATCAGAGAACGTCACGCTATCGATCCTGGCGACAAACTTGTCATAACCGTAAATAAACTCATCCCGCGCAAGAACCTGGACGTCTTTCTCCGGGTGGCTCGACGGGTCATAGATCGAGTTCCAGATGCCAGGTTCGCCATCGTGGGTGACGGGCCGATCAAATCCAGCCTGACAGATCTCGCGAAGGCCCTGGACCTGGGAGAACGAGTCACGTTCACAGGACACCTCCCCGATTTCTCAGATATAACAGACTTCTATGCCGCCTGCGACGTCTACGTCTTCCTGGAGAAGAACGTCCCCTTCGGTCTGACGTTGCTGGAGGCAAGCACTTGCGGCACACCCGTCGTCGGGATACGGGGAGGAGGTGCGCTCGAAACCGTCATCGATGGGGAGACCGGTTTTCTTGTCGGCCCGGAGTTGGATTCTGAAGAAATCTCAGACAAGATCTGCTGGCTCCTGGAGAACGTCGGGGAACGACTCGCTATGGGGCAGCGGGCAAGGCAGCATGCGCAGAATTTCTCCTGGGAGAACAGGGCGCGCGCGTTTATCGAGAACCTGGAAGAGCTCGTAGCAAGACAATGAAAGTCGAACCCTCCGACGAATCCTCTTACTGGCGAGAAAATGCCCGACGGGTGATGCGGCTAGATCGCCGTACCGACCCCTTGGGACTCACGATCGTTTGCCACCCGCACCTCCCCATCTGGTACAATCAATTCGTCGACTACACTCAGCGAGCGGCATTGTCAAGATTACTTGAAAAGATATCATCGATAGACGGCAAGAACGCTCTGGACATAGGCTGCGGAACGGGGCGCTGGATGAACTTACTCGTAAAGTTTGGAGCTTCTCCGGTGTTTGGCATCGACATCTCGACCCACACTCTCGTTCAGAGTGCCGACAATGGCCCGTGCTTCTGCATGTCGGCGCATCAGCTTGGCTTTCGCGAGTCAAGTTTTGAAATCGTAAACTGCGTCACCGTGCTCCAGCACGTACCTCATTCTCGCCAAGAGGAGTCGATCCGGGAGATTTCTCGAGTCCTGAGGCCGGGGGGTCACCTCGCTTTGATCGAGAGCGTGCCTAGTCCCTTTCTTGAAAAGGTTGGCTTCTACAACAGGATACCGCACATGTTCGTCAGAAGCCGCAACGAGTGGGTAGCTTTGCTGGCGCGGTATGGGATGAGCGTCGTTGACGAGCTCGGCGTGGAGTTTGCACCCTTGCTGGAAATCGAGAGGTTCGCTTCGTTTTTCCTGGAAAGAGCTTTTGCTCTTCTGGTAAGGCCGTTCCGATTTGGGAAAAATTTAAAATGGCGCCGGTCGCCCGCCCGGCTCGCTCTGCTACGTCTGCTGGTCAGCGCGTCCTACCGACTTGAAGCTCCGGTTTCCCGAGCTCTCCCTGCCGCCTGGGCTCGTCACGGCGCCTTTCTGTGTGTCAAAGACCAGGTTATACGTCAACGAAGGGTAGATGGCTAACGAGCGCGAATTGTTCCTCATAACTCATATCTGTATACTTGTAGGATAACGGCCGGTATGCGGCCTCCGGGGGGATTTCCCGCAGCTCGTCCGCCGCCACGTTACGTCGCACGAAGAAGGCGTTGACACCGTGCGATTCGCACCCCACGAGGATATAGCCCTTTTCGTGGCCAAGTTTGGCGAGAGCTTGAATCGAGGCTCCGTAATAGAGTCTGCTGGGGTGTTTCTTGTAGTAACTGCACTCGGCATCGTAGGGTATCGTAATGGACCGCTCGGGCCCGAAGGTGGCGTTGTATTCAATCACCAGTACGCGGGGGCGCAACGCTTCGAGCGCTTGCCATATCCAGTAGTCGTAGCTGTCGATGTCAATCGACATCAGGTCGGGGTCACGGTGATTGGTATGCTCAAGAAGGAGTGTATTCAGATTGTCCTGTGTCAGGAAGGCATTGACGACGTCGACATCGGCGCGGTAGGGTGCCAGGTGAAGGCCGAAGAGGCGCCGCGCGCGGGCCACGTTGGCTGGATCCGCGTCGATCAACAATCCGCGCCAGCCCCAGTTGAGAAGCAGGTTGAGGGAATTGCACTCCGTGCCGTCGCCGAAGCCAAATTCGATGGAAAAACGGTTGGTCGTGCCGACCTTGGAGAAGATGTAAAGCAAGATTCCATCCTCGCCGTTCTGTGAATGGACTTTGATTTCATGACTATTTATTCCTGGCGCGTCATGCTCGGCGCCATATGTCTGCTGTAGCGCGTGTACGGCGAGCAAGGACTGAGTGCTCTCGAGGGCCGCAACTCGCCGCGGCAGGTTCAACCACTTGGCGAGAACGTCCGCTACGGACCTTGGTAAGAGTTTGCGGACCAGGCGTGCAAGGCGCAGATCCATGAGAACCTCCTGTTATCGGATCATTCGTCTGCCGATTCTCTCTCGCTTGTCCGTTGTCCCATCTTCCAGGTAAAGATAGGGGTCAACGCGAAAGTCAGCACGACGTGTACAGCGCGAATCAGCCCGGATCCCAGCATTCCTTTGGAGAAATCCATGCCTGACATCGAATAGAGGTAGGCCATCACCGCCTCCTGAACGCCGATGTTGTTCGGAGTGATCGTTATCTGGTTCGAGATCGAAGCGAAGATACCGATGGTCAGGGCGGTAAGGAAATCAATGTCGAACCCAAGAGCACGGAAGGAGATCATACAGCTGGCAGCGGCGATGACGTACTGTAGGACCATCGTAGCTCCAACCACCATCGTCAACCGGCGCTGAGACCGTATCTCCTTCATTCCCTGGACGGCCTGGTTGAAAAGCTCCCAGATTCGGCCATCCCGGCGGAAGGGCGACAGAGGAACCAGAAAGGGGCTCAGCGAAACGACGATGAGAGCGCCACACACAGCGGCAAGCCCGGGCAACGTAATGCCCTGAATCCACCAGACGAGCGCGAGGTCGATCAGGCCGGCCAACCCCGAGCACAGGAGCATCAACAGGCCATTGGCCACCAAGAGGGAGGAAAAGCGCGAGTAGGCCATCCCTCGGCGCTTCAAGTAGACCGCCTTGACGACCGCTCCCGGACGGATCGGAGCCAGATAATTGAACGCGTTGCTCACAAACGTCAAGCCAATCCATTCGTCTGCCCGGAGGTTGAGCGACAGCATTCTGGCGAGCAGACAGAAGGTGTAGCCGGTCGTAAGGAAAAAGGCGAAGACGCTCAGGGTCAGTGCGGCCAGCTCCGACAGGCTGACTTCGCTCAACACCGTGAGATCGGCGCGGTGTGCGTAGACGTAGGCCACGCCCGAGACCAGCACCACCAGGGTCATGGCGATCCGGAAGATCTTGAGGAAAGCGGCGGACGTGACCACGCCGCGGAGGATAGCACGAAAAAACCGCGGAGCCCAAGAGCTCCGCGGGGTCTTGGCTTCGTGCCGTTCACCCAGCTAGAGGGTGGGCGGTTCTAGTCCGCTTCGGCTCGTTGCGCGAGACCGAGCAGGCGAACGTTGAACTCCTCGATGGTCCGCTGCTGCGCCTTGATGGCCTGCTGCTGCTCCTGGACCACCCGGGTCAGGACGGCCACGATGTCCATCGGGCTCAGGTACCTGCGGCTGTTGGTCGCCACCAGGTCCGGGACGTCCTCGGCGATGAAGCCGACGTACTCCTCACCCGGCTCGAGCTTGTACTCGTAGCGCACCGGGCTGAGGGCGTCGAGGGCCGCTCTGGCTTCGGCCGCCGTGAGATCCTCGATGTAGTGCTTGAACGCGCGGCTGGAGCCGTTGGTCCAGACACCACCCGGCGTCACGTGGGCGCCGTTACCGTCGCTGCCGCCGGTGCCCACCGTGAACGGATTCGTAGCGTCCGCCGTGGTCCTGTGGACGCCGACGTTGCCGGTGCCCAGGTCGAACGCGATTCCCTCCACCGTCTCGCCGGTGAGGGCGTCGTCGACGCCCCGCAGTCTCCACACCCCGCCGTTGACGAACTGCTGCGCGACCCCCTCGTCCGCAGGCCCGTTGTAGTCCACCAGCTGATAGCCGGCGCTGTCGCCCGCGAGCCGCAGGTTGACCGAGGTGGAGGTGCCTCCGTCTACATGGATCTGCGCGCCGGGGCTCGCGGTCCCGAAGCCGACGTTGCCGTCGTCGTCGATGTCGATCGCGCTCGTCGGCGCGCCGGGACGGATCCGAAAGGGAAGCGTCGAGCCGTTGGTCACGTCACGGACGAAGAAGTTGGTCTCGTTGCCGGCCACGTCCCAAGTCTGGGGCGCGAATCCCGACGAGCCGTCCTGCTGCAGGCGCAGCGTCGGCGTGTCGCCGTCGACCGTGTGAATCTCAACCGACGGGGTCGAGGTGCGGCTGCCGATGCGGCCGCCGTCGTCGACGTAGAGCGAGTGCGAGCGGGCGCCGGCCTCGACGGTGACCACCGTCCGGCCGCCGGTGATGTCTTCGATCGAGAACTTCGAGGCGCCGCCGTTGGCCGAGTCGTTGGCGGTGATCTGCCAGTCGTTGCGCGGGAACGACGCGGCGGTCGACGTGTCGTCGAACTTGATGCGCAGGTTGTGCTCCTTGACGCGGATGGTGTCGAAGCCGAAGCTCTCGCCGTTGACGCAGTCGAAGCCGACGCAGAGGCTGCCGTCGATGATCACGTCGTCGTTGTGCACGATGTCCTTGGTGGGGACGACCAGGCCACCTCCCAGCTGCCCGGAGCCGGCTCCGGTGTCGCGGTCCGCCAGGCCTGCTTTCCTTGGCGGGGGCTCGACGGATTTGTGGTCGAGGAGGATCCTGCCCTCGAGGATCTGGAAGCCCTCCGACTGCGAGATCGGCGGTCCCGGCAGCTTGCCGGCGCGGCAGAGCGCTTTGGGAGGCTCGGGGTCGTTGCTCTGACGCGCCTCCAGGAGAACCTTGATGATGCCCGGATCGATCGCCTCCAGGCGACGCAGGCCGTAGGTGTAGACGCCGTCGATGGTCGTTGGGTCGAGCCGGAAGAACAGCTCGCCCTCGGTCACCCTCTGCTTGTACTCGAAGTCGCAGGGTCCCCTGACGGTGAGCAGAAGCTCGGCGAACTCGACGATCGGGTGGAAGACCAGCGTGTCCCCCTGGTTCTCGATGTCGGCTAAGGGCTCGTCGGCGAACACAGCGCCCGGCAAAACCAGGAGCAGGCCGCTTAGAAATCCCAGGAGGACTCTCTTCATGTTGAGCTTCGGTTGCATTTCGCACACCTCATGTCTTTGAGAATTAAGTAGGATCCGGAAGTGTTTTCGCTTGCCGGACGGCGTCGTAAAAACGGCCAGGGGCGTGAACCGGACGCAAATAGAAACCGACGGCCTAGTTCCCCTGGCACGAAACGAGCCCGCCGGTATGTCTCAGAAGGGCCCGGCGGCCCTGGCGCCGGAAGGCACCGGAAGTCCACCGGGCGATCTCCGGGTGTGTCTTTTAGGGAGTCGCCGCCGCCGCCTCCAGGGCCAGGGCCGCCTCCAACTCGCTCACCTTGGCGGTGAGCTCCTGGATGGCCAGCCACAGCGCCATCTGCACTTCCTGGCCGTTGAGCAGCTTGTCGGAGCCGCGTCCGAAGATCTGGTGGAAGTCCTCGGCCATGAGGCCGAGCCTCTCCTTCGGACCGTTGATGTAGTCGTAGGAGTAGACGTCGATCCCGGTGATCTTCTCCAGGATGTCGCCGGTCTCGACCGCAACGAGGTTCTCCTTGTAAGTCCGCGACGAGGGGACGGTGAACTGAGCGTCGCCGGCGTTCATCTGGGAGCGTGTACCCCCGGTGCAGGCTCCGGACGCGTCACCGACGACCAAGTCGGCGGCCGGCGCAGAAGTGCAGTTGAGGCCGACGTTGCCGTTGCCCAGGTCGACCACGATTCCCGGCACGGTTTCGAGGGCGAGGGCGTCGTCGACGCCACGGAGTCTCCATTCCCCGGCGTTGACGAACTGCTGCGCGACGCCCTCGTTGGTGGGTCCGTTCACGTCGATCAGTTGGAAGCCGGCACTATCGCCCTCGAGCCGCAGGTTGACCGAGGCGGTGTCGGAGACATGGATCTGCGCGCCGGGGCTCGTCGTCCCCATGCCGACGTCCCCGTCCGACGCGACGTAGATCGCGTTCGACGGCGCGCCCGGGATGATCCGGAAGGGCAGCGTCGAGCCGTTGGTGGCGTCGCGGATGAAGAAGTTGGCCTCGTTGCCCGCCACGTCCCAGGTCTGGGGCGTGAAGCCCGAGGTGCCGTCCTGCTCCAGGCGCAGCGTCGGGGTGTTGCCGCTCTTGACGTGGAGGTCGACCACCGGGGTCGAGGTGCCGAGGCCGAGGCGGCCGCCGTCGTCGACGTAGAGCGAGTGCGACGGGGCGCCGGCCTCGATGGTGAAGGGGGTGCGTCCACCGTCGATGTCGTCGATCGAGAACTTGTTGGCGCCGCCGTTGGCGGAGTCGTTGAAGGTGATCTGCCAGTCCCTCGACGGAAAGCTCGCCGTGGAGGAGGTGTCCTGGGCCTTGATCCGCAGGTTGTTCTCCTTGATGCGGATCGTGTCGAAGCCGAAGGACTCGCCGTTGACGCAGTCGAAGCCGATGCAGGCCGAGCCGTCGACGATCAGGTCGTCCAGGATCACCTGGTCCTTGGTCGGCACACCCTGGCGGTGGGCCTTCTGAGTCGGCTGAGTCGGGCGCTCGATCGTCTCTTCAACCGACGGATCGACGAGCGACCCGTTCAGGATCGTGAAGACACCGGACTGCTGGGCGCCGGCACGCCTCTTCGCGAGGCCGCGCAGGTTCTCGCGCTCCGCCGCCTTGGGCTTGCCGGCCCAGGCCGTGAGCTCGTAGCTGTAGGTACCGTCAGGCAGGAGGTTCCCCGCCGCGTCGAAGATCTCGAAGCTCAGGCTCTCCCCGCCTCGGATCTCCGCCTCGTAGGTGAAGCCCTCCGGGCCGGTTACCCGGAACGAATACCGCCCGCTGGCGACCGCGTTGACGGTGAGGGTGGTCCCGCCGATCTCGAGGTCGGCGAGGCCGCCCTCCGCCGGGCCCGCCGCCATCGCCGGCAGCGCCAGGCAAGCGGCGAGCGTCAGGAAAACTCCGAACTTCAGGGGCTTTTTCATCGTGTTGGCCATGTACATCTCCTATCACAAGGTTTCCGAACGGACGATCAGTATAGCACTCTCGCCCACCCTTGTCTACTGGAGAGTGTGATTTTCAAACGGACGGTCAGTATAGAAGCCTTATACGCATTTGTCAATAGGCAAATCCAAGGAATTTCGTCCCTTCGTTAGGGGGGAATTCGTCCCATCATGCAGAAAACAGAGTCCGAATCTCAGGGATCCGTGGCCGGCAGACACTTGATGAATCAATCATCGTCGGCCCCTTCCGCAAGGCGGACCGGCGGCGTAGCGTTCCGCGACGCGACGCAGCTCGGCGGCCTGCGCCGCCTCGCCGGCCTCGTCGGCCGCCCGCGCCACCGCCTCCTGGAGCTCGGCCGCCTCGTCGCAGCGCTCGAGCTCGGCGAGCGAACGCGCTGCAAGGAGCGCATACTCGGCGCGGGAATCGACGGCGAAAAGGCGCTCGGCCAGCTGATAAGCGCGCAGCGAGTCGCGCACCGCGGGGTCGGGGGCCCCGTCGAGAATGCGGGCGAGAGCCCAGGCCAGCCGTCCTTCGTGGGGCATCCGCTCGAGGGCCCAGTCGAGCCGCTCGACGGCTGCGGCGTAGCGTCCCATGTCGACGAGAAGCGCCGCGTGCGCCAGATGAGCGGGCTCGCTCGTCGGATCCATCGTCCACGCCTCGCGCAGGTGCTCCTCGGCCTGGTCGAGACGGCCCAGGCGGCGCAGGGCGCGCCCGAGCTCCAGGTGGGCCTCGGAGTCGTCGTACTTCGCGTCGACCGCCTGCTTGAGGTGGAGGACCGCCTCCTCGTCCCAGCCCTGGCTGGCGAGCAGGACTCCGAGGTTCAGGTGGGCGGTGAAGTTGCCCGGGGCCACCCCGAGAGCCCTTCGGTACTCGGTCATCGCTCCCGGCACGTCGCTCATCTGCCCCAGGGCCGAGCCGAGGTTGACGAGAGCGCGGGCGCTGCGGGGATCGGCGGCGACGGCCTGGCGGAACTCCTCGGCGGCCGCGGCGTAGTGTCCGGCCGCGAAAGCTTGACGGCCACGCAGCAGGTGGACGCGCTCGCCCGTCGCCAGCTCCCCCAGGGCGTCGATCAGCGGATCGTCGACCTTGAGCCCCACCGAGCCGCTCTGGCGCAGGTGCTCGCGCGCTTTCTCCATCTCTCCGAGGCCGCGATAGGCCATGGCCAGGGGATAGTGGAGCCGGTTGGCGGCGGGGACCCGCTCGAGGGCGAAGGCGAGGTGCTCGGCCGCCTGGCGGTAGTCCTGGAGCGAGAGGGCGACCTCGCCCAGGGTAGCCCGCGCCGCCGGGCTCTCCGGATCGACGGCGAGGGCGCGCTCGAGCTCTCGCCGTGCCTCCTGCGCCTGGTTCCCGGCGAGGAGCGCCTTCGCGAGATGGACCCGGGCCGCCAGGTGGGAGGCGTCGAGGGCGAGGATCTGGCGGTAGGCCTTGACCGCTTCCTCGAGACGGCCGGTCTTCTGGTAGAGGTCGGCGAGGTAGTAGGTGTAAATCGCCTCCTCAGGCGCTACGGCGACGGCGTTGCGGTAACAGGCCTCGGCGGCTTCGTAGAGCTTGTAGGCGTGGAGCAACTGCCCGAGGCGGCCAAAGGCGGCGAGCAGCTCGGCGTCCGGCGCGTCTTCTTTCCGGAGCCACGCCTTGAGGTCGGCGTACGCCGCGTTGAGCTGCGCCGTGACCGCCTCCTCGAGTCCCTCCATGTTGGGATAGGGGATCTCCAGGAAGCTCCGCTTCGCCCCTTCGGCCGGCGCGGGCGCCTCCTGCGGCGCGCCGGGGACCGCCGTGACGGCGGCCGCCAGGAGGACGGTCGCAAGCGTCCGGCTCAGGGCACCTTCGTGCCGCGTCCGCGTTCGAGAGTGGTGTAGGTCTTCCTTCGTACGTCCTTCCATGTTTCGCTTGCTCCATCGCTCCAGGTGACACGGGCTTCGATTGGGCCTTCCCCCTCGCCGAGGCCCGCGAGGACCCGGGGGTCGTGGCTCGAGCAGTAGCTGCCGTCGGCGCGCACACGCCGCACGAGCGGCGCGGCGCCCCTCCTCGTGAGGGTCACTGTGGCGCCCAGCGCGTCGCGCTTCCCCTCCACGATCCTGAGCCCCACCCACCCACGTTCCTGGCCGAGGCGGTTGCTCAGCAGACGGGCCCGGCCGTGGCTGTTGGTCACCAGGACGTCCGTGTCGCCGTCGTTGTCGACGTCGCCCAGGGCGGCGCCGCGGCTCACCTCGGGAACGTGGAAGACCTCGCCGGCGTCTTTCGTCACGTCCTCGAAGCGGCCGCCGCCGAGGTTATGGTAGAGCTGGTTCGTCTGGTCGAGCGGATAGGGGTCACCGGCGATCGCCAGGTCCTCCAGGATACGCACGGCGCCTGAGATGACCAGGAGATCCAGCCAGCCGTCGTTGTCGTAGTCGAGAAAGCCCGTGCCGAAGGAGGTGAAGGCGAAGCTCGGCGCCCCGAGCCCCGACTCGACGGAGCGGTCCTCGAAGAGACCGCCGCCACCGTTTATATATAGGGTGTTCGTCTCGCCCATCAGGTGGGCGAGGACGAGGTCGAGGTCACCGTCGCCGTCGACGTCGCCGGTGTCGATCCCCATCGAGGCCTCGGGCGACCCGCCGCGGTTGACCGCCACCCCGGCGAGCAACGCGTCGTCGAGGAAGGTGCCGTTTTTCTGCTGCAGCCAGAGCTGGTTCGCCTCGCCGTCGTTCGCCACGTAGAGGTCGAGCCGACCGTCCTCGTTCCAGTCGGCCGACACGACGCCGAGGCTCGCGCCGGGACGGTAGCCCACCAGGAGCCGCGAGGTGGCGTCCTCGAACGTGACTACGCCGTCCGCGCCGCCGCCGCGGTTGATCAAGAGCTTGTCGGCCACCCCCGGAAACGCCGACGGGCCGCAGTAGTCGGCACGGCTGGAGTCGGCGTAGCAGGACGGGTTCTCCTCGACGCTCCACATGACGTAGTTGGTGACGTAGAGGTCGAGGTCGCCGTCGCCGTCGAGGTCGACAAAAGCGGCGCTCGTCGACCAGCGGTCGTCGCCGGTGCCGGAGGGAGCCGTCACGTCGACGAAGCTGACTCGGCCGTCCGCGCCGCCGCCGAGATTTTTCCACAGCTGGTTGGGGCCGTAGTTGGTGACGTAGAGGTCGACGAAGCCGTCGTTGTCGTAGTCGCCCGCCGCGACGCCCATGCCGTAGCCCGTGGCCGCCAGGCCGCTCTCTTCGGTGACGTCGGTGAAGGCGAGCCTCCGGGTGCCGTCGTGCGCGACCTTCAAGTCGTTGCGGAAGAGGCGGTCCCGGGGCACACCGCCGCCGGGGAAGGGGTCGAGCGGCGGTTTCTTGCCGAGCTTCGCCCCCTGGACGAGGTAGACGTCGAGGTCGCCGTCGTTGTCGTAGTCGAGAAAGCCCCCGCCCTGGCCGGTCATCTCGACGAAGTAGTGCTCGCCCGTCATGCCGTTCCAGTGGACGAAGTCAAGGCCCGACTCTTCGGCGACGTCGACGAAGATCGGACCGTCGGCGAAGGTGGGGAGGGCGAGGAGGAGAAGGAGCAAGACCGCTGGGAGCGCAGGCGTGGGTGGGTACATGTCCTTATTCCTCGAAGGGCTCGGGGTGTCCCGTCGCGCTGGCGACGCGCAGCAGGAGCTCTCCGGAGTGCACGAGCTGGCGCATGCGGCGGATGTCGTCGTCGAGCGGACGGTCGGCGAGCACGGGGGCGACGGTGGCACGGATGGCGAGGTAGGCGGCGCGGGTACCGCCGCCCAGCTCGTCGGCGAGCCGCTCGCGGTTCTCCGGCCGTACGGCCGAGCGGAACCGCTCGTCCTCCTCCGCCACCCGCTCCGGGCCCTCGTGGGCGGCGACCGGACCGGGGATCTCGTCTTCGGCCGCGGTCTCCGAGCCGGCGCGTGGAAAGTAGCGCAGGCCGAGGCGCCACTCGACGCCCTGGGCCGCCACCATGAGCTCGATGCCGAGCGCCGCCTCGACGTTCGCGAGCACCGTCCGGAGCTTGCGCGCCGCGGTCGCGGCCATGGCGACGTGGTCCTCGACGTTCGCCGCCGTCGGGATCGAGTCAACCGAGGCGGGATGCGCGAGGACCTTGTTCTCGCTGACCAGGCTCGCGGCCGAGTACTGGGTGATCATGAGCCCGGAATTGAGCCCCCGGCGCGCCACGAGATTGGCCGGCATGTTGCGGTTGTGGCGGGCGTCCAGGAGCATCTGGGTACGCCGCTCCGAGACGTTGGCCAGCTCCGCCACCGCGATCGTCAGGAAGTCCGCCGCCACCGCGATCGGCTGGCCGTGGAAGTTGCCCGCCGAGTAGGAGACCCGGTCGTGCCCGTCGTAGGACGGCGGCCAGTTGGCCTCGAAGCGGAAGTCCCACGGCTTCTCGCCGGGAAAGAAGAGCGGATTGTCGGTGGCGGCGTTCACCTCGCGCCGAACGATCTTTCTCGCGTAGGCGATGGCGTCGCGCGTCGTGCCGTGGACCGCCGGCGCGCAACGCACCGAGTACGGGTCCTGGACCGCGGCCGCCGCCTGGTCGACGAGGCGGCTCGTCTCGATCAGCCGCCGGATGTTCGCCGCCGAGGCGATCTGTCCCTTCTGGCCACGCGCCTCGTGGACCTTGGGGTCAAAAGCGCGGGCGCAGCCACAGAGAGCCTCCAGGGTGAGGGCGCAGGCGACGTCGGCGGTGGTCGCCGCCTGCGCGGCGTCGTGGACGGCCAGCGCCAGTAGCGCCGTCGAAAAAGTGGCTCCGTTCGACAGCGCCAGACCCTCCTTGTAGCTCGGCCGCACCGGCTCGCAGCCGAGGTCGGCCGCAAGTCCCGCGGCCTCCTTGAGCTCGATCGAGCGTCCGTCGACGTCGCCCGGGGCGCTAGTGACGTAGTAGCGCCCCTCGCCCAAGAACACCGCGAAGAGATGCGCCAGCGGGCAGAGGTCGCCCGAGGAGCCCAGCGAGCCGCGCACCGGCACGAGAGGCACCACCCCGGCGTGCAGCATGGTGACGAGGCAGTCCACGAGCTTCGTGCGTACGCCCGAGTGTCCTTTCAGGAAGGCGTTGATGCGAATCAGTAGCGCTCCCCGAACCACCTCGGCCGGGAAGTAGTTGGCCAGGTCGTCGGCGTCCGAGCTCTCCCCGACGCCGACCGAATGGGAGAGCAGGAGGTTTTGCTGCAGCGTTTCGAGATCCTCGGGCGGCACCGGGATGCTCTTGAACTCGCCGAAACCGGTGGTGACGCCGTAGTCCTGGGCCAGCCTTCCCTCGGTCTCACCGGCGAGCCAGCGGGCGTACTCCTCGCGGTAGCGCTCGACGACCTCTTCGATCTGGCGCCGGCCGCGCCTGAGCCGCTCTCGGGCCTCTCCGTCGATCGTGACGGTGAGGCGGGGGTCGCGGGCGACGCGAGCCACGTCCTCGACGAGGAGCGAGTCGCCGTCCAGGACGATCGCGGGAAGCGGCCGGTCGTTCAACTCTCGTCCTCCTCGATCCGGGCGAGCATCTCGCGCACCCCGGCGACGAGGTCGCCGCGTGGCACCTCGCGTTGGCCGGCGCGCTCGGCCAGCCACGCGTCGCGGCCGTCGATCTCCGACGACAGCTGCCGTCCGGCGTCCATGTCTTTTAACGTCACCACGCCGCGCGCTTTCTCGTCCTCGCCCATCAGGAGCGCCACGGGGACGAGCCACTTGTCGGCGTAGGCGAGCTGCTTGCCCACCTGGCGCGCCGAGCCGACGTAGAGCTCGGCCGGAACGCCGGCGCGGCGCAGCTCCCAGGTGATCGCCATGTAGTCCTCGACGAGCCCCTTGTCGAGGCGAGTCACGAGGACCTTGGCCGTCGACTTGCGGCCACCGGCCTTGCCCAGGTGGACGAGGGCCGCCAGCAGCCGGTCGACGCCGATCGACGCGCCCACCGCCGGCACCTCCTCGCCGAGGAAGCGTTTCACCAGGGCGTCGTAGCGTCCGCCGCCGAAGACCGAGCCGAACTGCGGCGCCTCGGTGAGGTGGGCCTCGAAGACCGGACCCGTGTAGTAGGCGAGGCCGCGGGCGATCGAGAGGTCGAGCAGAGCCCGGCGGTCGTCGTAGCCGAGGGCCGTCAGGTGGCTGGAGATCCGGGCGACGAGGTCGATCTCCGGCGTCGCTTCGCCGATGCCCGAAAAAAGCTCGCGAAGCTCCGCGACGACGTCGTCGCGGCGCTCGGCCCGGATCGCCAGGAACCGTTCGATCTTCTCGACGTGTCCCGCTTCCAGGCCGACGCCCCGGATCGGGTCGCCCGACTCGTCGACGTAGCCCGTGGTCAGCTCCTTGCGGACTTTTTCGATGCCGATCTTCTCCAGCTTGTCGAGGACGCGAAAGACGTCGGGCCCCAGCTCGCTCGGGATCCCGGCGTAGAGAAGCAGCGCCCCCAAGAGCCCGCGGCTCGAGAAGCGGACGACGTAGCCGCCCACCCCGAGGGCGTCGAGCGTGTCGCACATGCCGGCGATGATCTCGGTGTCGGCGATCTCGGAGGTCGTGCCGACGGAGTCGAGGTCGAATTGGGTGAACTCGCGGAAGCGTCCCGGCTCGGGCTTGTCGCAGCGCCACACCTGGGCGACCTGGTAGCGCCGAAAGGGGCGTCCGAGCTCCTGGCGGTGCTGGGAAAAGAAGCGCGCCAGGGGGACGGTCAGGTCGAAACGCAGGCCGAGCTCTTCGCCTTCGCGGTTGGTGACGGTGAAAATCGAGCTCTGGGTCTCCTCGCCCGGGCTTGAGCCGATCAGCACGTCGAGGTACTCGACGGCGGGGGTCGCGAGCGGCAAGAAGCCGTAGCTCTCGTAGACGCCGCGGATCTTCGAGATCATCCACTGCCGGGCCAGGAGCTGGTCAGGCGGCAAATCGCGCAGGCCGCGGGACGTGCGCGGCTGGACGCGCTTCGGTTTCTTCTTCTCGCGCTTGGCCATCGGCTCAGGGGTCTCTCTCCGGAAACGGACGGCCTCGGCGGCCGTCCGGAGAAAGGGAGTATACGCGTTTTGCCCGGGACGCGCGCCGGATCTTTCGGCGCGCCGCCAGAGGTCGTAGAGGCGGCGCCCGGGGGAACCGCTTCCACTGGATCTGAAGTGCCGGCTCACCGCGCCCTTGTCGCACGGATGCCGACTCGTGTAAGCTTGGTACCAGGCCAGCGAGGGACCAACAAGCTCATAGCCGAGTACGGCGACCGACTCGTGCGGGTGCGTTACCGGTACGACGAGCCGACGCCCCAGAGCTTCAAGACGATGGAGCTGATCGTCGAGGCGGGCTCGGCGGCGGCTCCGGCCGATTCGCCGGATCGCCGGCCGCCCGCGAGCCGCCGAATCATCGACCTGCCCGTGCGGCCGCTCATGGTGCTCATCGGCGGCCATGGCGTTGGAAAGACCTCATTGCTCGACGCCCTTTCCTGCTCTCGGCGTCGGCTGCGGGAGGACTGAGCAGCAAGCTCTCAGAAACTCGGCGGCGTGACCAGCATCTTGACTCCTTGTCGAAGGGAAAACCGAGACAGCCTTCCTGCCTATCTTGCGGGCCTTTCTGAGCCGACATCTGGCGAGGAAAATGCCAAAGTTCGACCCGCTGCCCTACGACGGGCGGATACCGACCGGCGACGAGCTAAAACGCGTGGTAGAGCGTTTACTGAATGATAGCCTAGGCCAGCGGACCACGTGATCGCGCTCACCGACGTCTACACCGGCACCCAACCTCCCGATTTCCCTACGGCACCCGATGCAAAGGCCCTACGCGTGAACGGCAAGCCTGGTGGGAAGCTCCAGCACGGGAAGACCACGTCGCGAACGCCTCGAAGGAGCTTCCCGAACGCCTCGACGACGGCAGCGAGGTCGTCGCCAGCCGGGCGGGCTCGCAAGGGTTGCGCGACCTCGTCGTCTGAGGACGAGATCCCGCCGGCTCACTGCCGCTCGTAGACGATCTCCATCGACTTCACCATCTCGCCGCCGGGCCCCGGCATGTAGAACTCGTTGATCTCCTTGCCCTCCTCGCGGTGGATCTCGATGCGCATGGGGATCTTCTTGCCCGCCATCGGCTCGGAGACTTCGCCCTTCAGGGTGCCCTTGCCGGTCGCCTCGTCCATGGTCCCTTCCAGGGTGATGACGCCCGTCGACATGTTGTCGAACCAGGTGCCCCAGTACTTGCCGGTGACGTTGTCGTAGCCGGTGTGGCCGACCCCCTCGAAGGGCATCCCCATGAAGTCCAACTTGAAGGTCTCTTTGAGCACCCGGCCGCCCAGGAGCAGCGTCCGTTCCATGGTCCCCTCGCTTTTCATCGGCGGCGCGGACGGGTCCGTCCACATCGTCATGGTCGTCTTCCAAGTACCAACCTGCTCAGCGAGGAAGGCGTGTTGGCTGCCGGGGGTCATGGCCTTCATCATGGCCGCCTCCTCGGCGGAGGGCTGCTCCTCTTGGGCGGCGAGCGGTACGACGAGCATGAGCCCCAAGATCAGACAGAGAGCAGGCGGGTACGTCCTCGAAGTCTTCATCAGCGAGTCTCCTTTCCTGGTCGGGTTGTGGGCACCGATCGTACCACGAAGAGCTTCAGAGGTCGCCTTTGAGCGCGGCGAGATCGAGGCGATTCCGGGCGAGCAGGTCATCGCCGAGCTCCGGGCTCGCCAAACGGCAGGTAGCGCAGGTGGTTACGGGGCTTGGCCTCCGTCGTCCTGGTGTCGGCCCGCCTGAGCTGGTACCATGGCCCGGCCGGCACGAGAAGGTTTGTCTTTTTCGATCGCGCCCTGAAATCGAAACGATCCGTGTCCATTCGCTGCCAACGTCTCCATTCCCCCTCCTCCGCGTGGCTGCGCCGGATCGGCACCGGCGTCCTGACGGCGGTCCTAGGAGCCGGTGCGGTTGACGCCATCGATCCCGCGAAAAGCCTCGACCAGCTCGTCCGCAAGTCGTGGACGACCGCCGACGGCTTGCCGCAGAATTCAGTCACCGACATCGTCCAGACGCATGACGGCTACCTCTGGGTCGCCACCTTCGGCGGCATGGCGCGTTTTGACGGCGTGCGGTTCACGATTTTCGACGTCGCGACGTCGCCGGGCCTGCGGTCGAATCGCATCACGGCGCTTCACGAGGACGCCGCCGGCGTCTTCTGGGTGGGAACCGAGCAGGGCTTCGTCTGCCGCCGGCAAGAGGACGGATTCGACTGCCTGGGACCGGAGGACGGCCTGCCCCGCGGGGTGGTCTGGAGCCTGCAGGACGACCAGGACGGCAACCTGTGGATCGCGACCGGGGGGGAGCTCGGGCGTCTCTCCGACGGCCGGATCCGGGGTTTCGAGGAAGGTGGCGTCCTACGTGGGCCCTTTGGCGGTCTGGCCCTCGACTGCGAGGGCCACCTCTGGGTCGGGGTGGGAGGCGGTCTGGCGCGATGGCTCGGTGACGGCTTCGCCTTCGAGCCCATTCCTCTTCTTTCCGCGAACTTGGCCCCTGACGACGTCATCTTCGAGCCGCGGGGCGCCTGGCTGTCCGTCTCGAACGCCGTCCTGAGGCTCCAAGACGGCGAGGCCCGGTTGGCGTCCGAGGCTGCGGAGTCCAAGTCATACGGGGAGCTCTTGCGCGACCGCGACGGCAACGTGTGGTTCGCCGGCGACGGCGTCGGCCGGCTGCGCGCCGGCAGCCTGGTCGACGACGGAGACCGTGTGATGCCCAATCGCACGACCGTGCGCTCCCTCTTCGAGGATCGTGAGGGCAATCTCTGGATCGGCACTACCGGTTTCGGCCTTCACCTGCTGCGCGACGGCATCTTCTCAAGCTACGCGGTCCCCTCCTCCTCAGGGAGCGGTGGAATCGTCGAGTCGGCGGCCGGGAAGATTCTTTTCGGCACCCAGTGCCTGGGTTTGCATCTGCTGGCTGGAGAAGAGGTCTCGCGCGTCGAGCATCCCAAAGGGCATCTCGACTGTGTAGCCGCTCTTCTCGAGGACCGGCAAGGGCGACTCTGGGTAGGGGCCGCGGCTCTCGGACGACGCGACGGACGACGCTGGACGATCTTCTCGGCCGAGGACGGCGCCTACGCCGGCGGCCCGGTGCTGGCGCTTTACGAAGATCGCCAGGCCACCGTCTGGATCGGCTCCAGGGACGGCCTGGCGAGCTTCGACCACGGCCGCTTTACGGTCTACTCGCCGCGCGATGCAGGGACGAAGGACATCCGCTTCATCACCGACGACAGCCGGGGGAACCTCTGGACCGCCGGTCCGCAGGGTCTGACGCGTTTTGCAGGAGGAGAGATCGCACCCCACGCGGCGCGGCATTTCACCATCGCCGACGGCTTGCCCCACAACTTCGTGCGAGCCCTCTACGAGGATGGCGACGGCGGCCTGTGGGCCGGGACCTATGGCGGCGGGATCGCCCATCTCGACCTCGAGAACGACACCGTCACCGTCCTGAGCAGCGACCACGGACTGCCTGAGAACGCGGTGTCGTCGATCCTGGAAGACGACGCCGGAAACTTCTGGCTGAGCGGCAACCGGGGAATCACCCGACTGCAACGCGCGGAGGCCGAGGCCTTTGTCCGCGGCGAGATCGGCCGCGTCCATGCGGTCCTCTACGACGAGGCCGAGGGCATAGTTCCCAGCGAGACCAACGGCGGCTTTCAGCCGGCCGCCTGGAAGGGAAGCGACGGGCGAATCTGGTATCCGACGATTCGCGGCATCACGGTCGTCAACCCGCGAAAGCTCCGCCTCGGCGAGCCGCCACCGGTCGCCATCGAGCGCGTCCACGTCGGCGATCGGCGCCTCGATCCGGGCCAACGGGCGGTGATCCCGCCGGGCGACTGGCGCCTGGAGATCGAGTATACGGGCCTCCAGCTCGGGCTCCCCGGGGAGACCCAGTTCCGCTATCGCCTGGTGGACCATGACGAGGACTGGATCGAGGTGCTCGACCGGCGCACGGCCTACTACACCCGGATCCCGCCTGGCACCTATCGCTTCGAGGTCACGGCGGCGGCCTACGCCGGAGGAGCCTGGAACGCCGAGCCGGCGACTTTTGACGTCGTCTTCGAGCCCTTCGTCTACCAGACCTGGTGGTTTCGCCTCGCGACCGTCCTGGCCGCCGCCGGTCTCCTGGCGCTCATCGTGCGCCTCCGCGGGATGCGTCGCCACGCCGCGGAGCTCCATTCGATCATCACCGAGCTCGAGGCACGAAACGCCGAGATGGAACGGTTCACCTATACGGTCTCCCACGACCTCAAGTCGCCTCTCGTCACCATCCGGGGATTTCTCGGGCTCCTCAAGCAAGACATCGAGGCCGGGGACCGCCAGCGCGCCAACGAGGACATGGACCGGATCCGCCACGCCAGCCAGCATATGGCCGACCTCCTCCAGGACCTCCTCGAGCTCTCGCGGGTCGGCCGGCAGATCAACCCGCCGCAGCAGGTCTCGTTGTCCGATCTCGCCCACGAGGCGAAGGAGCTGATCGCCGGGCCACTCGCCGAGCGGCAGGTCGAGGTCACG
This sequence comes from uncultured bacterium, assembly GCA_965371445.1. Lineage (GTDB taxonomy): Bacteria > Acidobacteriota > Thermoanaerobaculia > Multivoradales > J023 > DASWIG01. Next base: position 39,922 of record CBDUYN010000002.1, read on the forward strand.
ATCGCCGGCGACCTGCCGGTCGTGACGGGCGATCGCCGACGCCTTCTTGAGGTCTTTCAAAACCTTCTCGAGAACGCGGTCAACTTCATGGGCTCGACACCGGAGCCACGGATCGAGATCGGCCGGCGCGAAGATGGCGACGAGACGATCGTCTTCGTGCGCGACAACGGCCTGGGTATCGCACCCGAGTATCACGACAAGGTCTTCGGTCTTTTCGACCGGCTCGATGCGGAAACCGAAGGCACCGGCATTGGGCTGGCGCTGGTCAAGCGGATCGTCGAGCTCCACGGCGGACGTATCTGGGTCGAGTCTCCCGGCCGCGGTCACGGCAGTACCTTTTGCTTCAAGCTGCCGCGTCAGCCAGCGGCCGGCAAATGACCTTCTGCCGTCCGCAACGAAAGCCCTGGCGCCGCTCGGCGGCGGATCGGCGAGCTTCAACGGCCAGGGCGCTGAGGAGCTGCTCGGCCCTTGGGTCACCCCCAAGCCGCGGCCCGGGGCTCGTCTTGCTCAGCTGACGGGATTGCCGTAGACGTCGAGCTTCCTGGCCGCTCCGTAGCCCAGCTCCCCGATCCGGTCGAGCTGGGTGGCGGCGTCGCCGACGACGAGATAGAACATCTGCGACTCGTCCATGTGATCTTCGATCAGGCCGCGAAACGCCTCGAGGCCCATCCCGCGTAGCTCCTCTTGCCAGCGCGTCGGGTAGTCCGCCGGCAGGCCGAGCTTGCTCATCCTCGTCAGCATGCCGAGCTTGGCGTAGAGCGACTCGAAAGCCCGGCTGTCGGCCTTGAGCGTCTGGTTGCGGGTCACCTCGACGTCGTCCTCGGTAAAGGTCGCGGCGTAGCCTTCGAGCTGCTCGCGCAGCAGCTGCAGGGACTCTAGGGTCACGTTGGCGCGGACGCTGGTCATGGCCGTGAAGGGCGCCGTCTCGAGAGTGCCGCCGATGCGGGAATAGGCGCCGTAGGTATAGCCTTTTTGGATGCGTAGCAGCTGGAAGAGGCGCGAGGAGCTGCCGCCGCCCAGGCGCTGGTTGGCGTATCCGAGGTTGTTGTGACGCTCGTCGCCGGCCGAGAGCGCCAGCTTGGCGGCCATCAGCACCGACTGCTTGGAGCCCGGCACGTCGACGAAAAAAATCTGCTCGCCTTTCCCGTCTTCGGGCAGGGCGTACTCGGGCATTTCGACGTCTTTCGCCTCCCAGCGCGAGGCGAGGCCGGCGAGAGCCTCCGTGACCTCGGCCTGCGAGACGTCGCCGACGACGTGAAACGCCGCCACCGACGGTGAGAAGCTCGCCGTGAAATAGGCCTTGAGGTCGTCGAGGGTGATGCGCTCGGCGGTTTCCAGAGTCCCGTTGACGGGCAAGCTCAGGATGTGCTCGTCGCCGTAGAGCAACCGCTGGCTGACCAGCCGGGCGACGGAGCGCGGGTCGGCCTCCCGCGCTTTCAAATCCGCGTCGAGCTTGCGCTTCAGGCGCTCGTACTCGGCCTCGTCCCAGCGCGGTTCGAGCAGGATCTCCTCGAGGAGCGCCACCGTAGCGGCGAAGTTGCGCGCCAGGGTATTGCCAGAGAAGCGAGTCTCCTCGGATCCGGCGAGTATCGAGATCCGCGAGCCCAGCAGGCCGATCGCCTCCTCGAGCTCGGCCGGCGTCTTCGTCTGGGTGCCCTCCATCAGGAGGTCGGCCAAGAGTGAGGCGACGCCGGCTTTGTCCGGCGGATCGAGCCAGTGACCGCCCTCAAGCGTCAGCTCAAACGCCACCAGCGGAACCTCCGAGTGCTCGATGCCGTAGACCTCGATGCCGTTTCGAAGAGTTGCCGTCCAGACGTCGGGTGTTTTCATGAGCGGCGTTTCGCCGAACGGCGGCTCGGAGCGGTCGGCCTCGGTCGGCGTCTTCTCGAAAACCGCCACCTCGCCCTCCGAGACCTCGGCCTCGGCACTCCGGACGACCTCTTCGATCGAGACCTGGGCCTCTTCGGCCCCCTGAACGGCCAGCTCCAGCTCTCCCTTGGGGACGAAGCTCGTCATGACGAAGGGCTTGCCCTTGAGGTAACGCTGGTAGACGCCGAGGACGTCGTCGCGAGTGACCGCGAAAAGGCGCTCGGCTTCAGTCTTCAGGAAGCCGGGGTCGCCGGCGTACTCGTTGTACATACCGAGTTGGAAGGCCTTGTTCAGGACCGAGGTGAAGCGATTGTAAAACGACGTCTCGAGCTCGGCTTGGATGCGCTTCAGCTCGTTGTCGGTGAAGCCCTCCTGCTCGAAGCGGGCCATGCCCTCCTCGATCGCCGCCTTGACGTCGTCCAAATCGACGCCGGCGTTGGCGCGGACGCGCAGCACCATCTCGCCGGCGAGCTCCGAGGCGTCGTGGTAAGCGATCACCCGGGGCGCCAGCTTTTTCTCCTCGACGAGGACCTCGTAAAGCGGTGCCGTCTTGCTGCCGGCCAGCAGCCGGCCCAGCACCTGCAGGGGATAGCTGTCGGCGTGGTACTGCTCGACGGTGGGGAAGACCATGCGCAGCTCCGGGAGCTTCGCGAAGTTGTCCTCGTGGTAGAGGGATCGCACAGCGTCGAGGGTCACCGGCTGCGGCGGCTGGGCCTCGACCTCGCGGCCGCGGCGGATCTCGCCGAACCACTTCTCGACCATGGCCTTGGTCTCCTCGACGTCGATGTCGCCGGCGATCACGAGCGTCACGTTGTTGGCGCCGTAGAAGCGGCCGTAGAACTCTTTGACGTCGCCCAAGGTGGCGCCCTGGAGGTCCTCCAGCGAGCCGATGACGTCCCAGCTGTAGGGATGGCCCTGCGGATAGAGGGCGGCGCGCAGGACGGCGCCGGTGTGGCCGTAGGGTGCGTTGTCGACGCGCTGGCGCTTCTCGTTCTTGACCACCTGCTTTTCGCGTTCGAGAGCCGCCTCGGCGACCGTGTTGATCATGAAGCCGAGGCGGTCGGAGTCGATCCAGAGGATTTTTTCGAAGGCGTCCTTGGGGACGACCTCAAAGTAGATGGTGCCGTCGGAGCTGGTGCCGCCGTTGCGCGTCCCCCCGAGCTCCTCGATCAGCTTGCGGTTGGCGCCGCGGGGGACGTTCTCGGAGTCGTTGAACGACATGTGCTCAAAGAAGTGGGCGAAGCCGGTGCGTCCCGGCGTCTCGCGGGCCGAGCCCACGTGGACGATGGTGGCGACCGCGACGATCGGGTCGGAGTGGTCCTCGTGCAGGACGACGTCAAGGCCGTTCGAGAGGGTGTACAACTCGTACGGGATCTCCATCATGCCGGCGGCGGCGGCGCCGCTCGGCGGCGCCGGAGCGCAGGCGGCGAGCAGGCCGGCGAGGCCGGCCGCCAGGGCGAGCTTGCAAAGGTTGGTCGTCGGTTTCATCGATCAAGGCTCCTGGGTAGGGGGGGCGCTGTGGGCGCTCTCTCCGCGGCGGCAGGGGGCCGCCCGGCTGAAACGCCGCGCAAAGGGCTACATCTCCTCGTTACGGCCAAACGGCGGAAGGGTTTCCGGGTGGCAGCGGGCCGGGAGCGCGGCTCAAGCCTTGCTCCTCGCCGCCGGGGCCTTGCCGACTCCCCGCAGGCTGACGAACTTGTTCAGCAGATCGAACCAGAAGGGCGCCCCCAGCGACACCGCCAGCGTCGTCAACAGGAGACCCAGGACCTTCGACACCCACTGCGCCGTACCCTGGGGAAGCGCCGACCAGCCGATCGGCAAAGCGAGGCTGCGGAGACTCTTCTCCACGCCTCCCAGGCCGGCGGCCGCGTCGGTGGCGGAGGGCGAGGCCACGTAACCCGCCGCCGCCGCGACCAGACCCTGACGGAGCCCCGCGTCCTGCCAGAGGGTCTTGGCCATGGCGATCGTGTCCGCGTTCACGAGAGCGGTCGTCAAGAGCGCCAAGACCATGACGATGGCCTGAGACTTGCGCTTGTACCAGCCCGAAACCCGATCCATGGTGTCGTCGAACCAGATCTCGACATTGTCGCGGAGCTTGTCGAGCTTGTGATCAGCCGAATCGGCCAGGGTGAGGAGCGAGGTGCGCAGGTCGCCCTCGGGCAGCTGTGAGAGGGCGTTACGAACACTCTCGAAATCGAGGGGCGCTACGGGCTTGGCTGCCTCGGCCTCGGGGCTTGTCTGCGGCTTGGCGTTCTTCTCCGGCTCCGGCTTCGTCGCGATGTCGAGAAGCGCCATGGCGAACGTCCGGTTGGGGATGTAGGACGGCTTCTCGCCCAGACACCTGATCAGGGGATGCGCGAGAAGCTTCCTGCGTTGCTCCGGATCGGTCAACAGATGCTCGAGGCCTTGCCCCAGGGTCGAGGCCCGCAGCCCGAGGATCTGCGAGATGCTCTCCTGGAGGGAGGAGCACACGACGCTCAGCAACAGGTACAAGAAAGGAAGACTGATGGCGACTTGGACGACTGGGGAGTCAAACATGCTTCTGTCTCCTCATGGTCTAGGTGGATTGTGGAGGGCGCGAGGCCCGTCGTAGCCGGGCGAGAGCCGTATCCTCCGGAGCTTCTCCTGGCAGCTCCTCGGTCGGCGTCCTCCACGGCCGAAGTTGACGATCCGCTGGCGACGACACCCGGGACATCCGTGCTCGAAGGTCTCCACGAGGATCAGGGTGTGGGGCGTCCAGCCCCATCCCGATGGCCAAATCGGCGCCCTTCGCTAGTCAACGCCGTACCGGGCCGAGCCCGCGGCGGGGGTGGCGGGGGTCACTCAGGTGGCAAATCATCTGCGACTATGAGATAATACCCGTACCCTAGGCCACCCGCCATGGATCGGTGCGGCATCCTGCGGGCGGACTCGCGGGAACCGACCTCCGAGCCGCTGTTGCCTCGAAGGAGCGAGCGGCGGGTTGGCTGCAGCTTGGAGGGCGGCCGCAGCGTTTTCGGGGATCAACGGACTCGTAGCTATGATTGCTTGTTGACATCGTTTCAACTGATGGCCGGGGCCCCACCAAGCGCCCGGCAGGGGTCAGAAGTGAAGAACGGACTGAGGGATAAGGACTGGGACACACTCCTGAAGCGGATCGCTCGCGGCAAGTGCACTCCTTTCGTTGGTGCCGGAGCCTGCATCGGCACCCTTCCGCTGGGCTCCGAAATCGCGCGCCGGTGGGCCAAGAGCAACAAGTATCCCCTGGCAGATGCCGACAACCTGCCCGCTGTGGCCCAGTTCCTGGCGGTCGACCGGGACCCGGCGTACCCGAAGGACGAAATCGTGCGCCTTTTCGAAGGTGTTGAGCCCCCTCCGTTCGACAGGGACGACGAGCCTCACGGTGTGCTCGCAGAGCTCCCATTGCCCGTCTACATCACCACCAACTACGACGATTTCATGGTGCAGGCGCTGAAGAAGCGCGACAAGGACCCCAAGCGGGAGATCTGCCGTTGGAACGTCCTTGTCCGCGACGAGCCTTCGATCTTCGAGTCCCAGCCCGGCTTCCAGCCCACCACGGCCAATCCGGTGGTCTTCCACCTCCATGGCCACAGCGGGATCACCGAGTCGCTGGTCCTCACCGAAGACGATTATCTCGACTTCCTCGTCAACCTTTCCAAAGATTCCGATCTCCTCGAACCGCGGATCCAGAGGGCGCTGACAGGCACGTCGCTGCTCTTCATTGGCTACAGCCTGGCCGACTGGGACTTCAAGGTCATCTTCCGTGGTCTGGTGAAGGGCATGGAGGGGAGTCTTCGCCGGATGAGTGTCAGCGTCCAGTTGTTGCCGCCAGCGACCGAGGAGGACGCCCCGCCGGAGGCTCAGGAAGAGAAGCAGGAACGCGTGCGGAGTTATCTCGACCAGTACTTCGGAGGCATGGACGTACGCGTCTACTGGGGGACGGCCCGCGAGTTCGCGGCGGAGCTCAGAAGACGCTGGAGGCTAAAGAAGCCAACGCTGGAGGCTTAGGAATGGATCCCGAGGCACCCCCAGACGCCGCGGTGCGAAGCCCCTACCCCGGTCCCCGTCCCTTCGAAGACGGCGATCAGGATCTCTTCTTCGGTCGCGACTTGGAAGCGGATGAGCTGGTCTCTCGGGTCGTCGCCCATCGGGTCCTGGTGCTCTATGCCCCGTCGGGGGCCGGCAAGACCTCGCTTCTGAATGCCGGGCTGATCCCGCGCCTCAAGGAGGAGGAGAGCTTCGAGGTCTTGCCGCTCGCGCGGGTGTGGGGCCGCATCCCCGCCAACCTACAGCTCGAAAGAGTCCCGAATGTCTATGCCTTCAACACGCTGCTGAGCTGGTCGGAGGACGGCACCCCACCTCAGGATCTCATCGGAGAATCGTTGGCGGAGCTCCTTGGGCGACGGCCGCGGGGTGAGGATTTCGAAGGTCTGCCAAAACCTAGGTTCGCAGTCTTCGATCAGTTCGAGGAGCTCTTCTCGGCCTATCCGGAACGTTGGTACGACCGCAGAGCCTTCTTCGCCGAGCTCGCCCATGCCTTGACGACGGACCCACTGCTGCGCGTCTTGCTGGTCCTCCGCGAGGACTATCTGGCCCAACTCGACCCCTACGCTTCGCTTCTGCCCGAGAATCTGCGAAACCGTATGCGGCTTGAACGCTTGCGCGAGGCTGCGGCGCTCCTGGCCGTCGAAGAGCCGCTTCGGGGGACCGGAATTTCCTTCAAGGCCGACGTGGCGAAAGAGCTTGTTTCAGAGCTCAGCAAAGGTCCGGTAGAGACTATCACGGGCGGAACGGTTGTCGTGAAAGGAGAGCTTATCGAGCCAGTACAGCTCCAAGTGACGTGCGAGAGCCTATGGCGGAATTTGCCCGCTGGTGTCACCGAGATTTCGCGGGACAACCTCGAAGCCTTCGGCGACGTCGACCAAGCCCTCTCCGGCTTCTACGAAAGAATCATCGCCGAGGCGGCGACGGCTTCGGGAAGCGGCGTCACCGAAGCGCGGCTGCGTCTTTGGTTCGAGGACACTCTGATCACCCCCGCCAGCACACGGGGCACGGTCTTCCAGGGCCGTAAGGAAACTGGGGGTATCCCCAACGCAGTGATCGACAAGCTCGAGCGCCGGCACCTGATCCGGGGCGAGCTCCGCGGCGGCAGCCGCTGGTACGAGCTGAGCCATGAACGGTTCATCGAGCCGATCCGCCAGTCCAATGTCCGGTGGCGCGGCGATCAGCAGGAAGCTTTCGAGACCTGGAGGCGTCTGAAAACTAGAGCGAGAAAGTGGTCCGATCAGGATCGCGGGCGTGAATATCTTCTCGACGAAGCCGAGTTGCTCGAAGCCGACCGATGGCTGGCCGGCCCAGACCATGCAGATTTTGGAGACGTTGATTTGGTGCTGGGGCTGGTCCGGGCGAGCCGGGACGAAGTGGAGCACGAGAGGATCGCTCTCCGGCGGCTTAATCGCACCGTGTCTTTGGTTCTCGTGCTCGTCACCATCCTCGGCGGGCTCGCCGCCTGGCAATGGCGGCAGGCCCGGCAGAAGGCGCTTGAGGCCGAGGCGGGGAAGCGGATCATCTCGGCCCTCAAAGACCTGGACTCCGACCCAGAGCAAAGCCTGCGGAGCGCGCTCGAAGCCGCAGACATGGCTGTGGACGCTCCCGCCATCCGCCAGGAGCTCGAAGCCGTGCTGCGCCAAGGCCTATACGCCCATCGGTGGGGGGCCATCTGGGCTCGCGAAGAAGGACCGATCGCGGCCTTTGCCTGGAGCGCGGACGGTCGGCGTCTGGTGACAGCCGAGCGAGCCGAGGCCGTCCGGGTGTGGGAGGCCCAGTCCGGCGAAGAGCTGCTGAGCCTTTCGGAGATTCCTGAACAGATCGCCGTTCTCGCGGTGAACCGCGACGGGACACACCTCGCCCTCTTCGATTGGGCCGGCGGAGCACAGATCTGGGATACGGCGTCCTCAACTCCCGTACCCCTCGTAGGACCTCCGGAGGTCGTCTACGCCGCAGCTTTCAGCCCCGACGGGAGGTATCTCGCGACCGCGCACGACGCCGCGCCGAAACTGTGGGACGTGGCCACCGGGAAACCCGTCGCGACTCTCTGGAGCGCCACCGGGCCCTCCTATAGCGTCGTCTTTCGTCCCGACGGCGCGCAGCTCGCCACCGCCGGCGATGACGGCACCATCCGGTTGTGGGACACCACCTCGCTCGACGAGGGCCTGGTCACCGAGTTCGACACGTTCCCGGGGCTCGGCGTTCCTATTAATGCCGTAGCTTTCAGTCCAGACGGCCGTCGCCTCGCCTCCGCCAGTGACGACCGGGCGGTCCACCTGTGGCTCGAGGGCTCCCTCGAAGAGACGTTTCTCCACGCCGGCGAAGTCATGGACGTCGGCTTCAGCCGCGACGGCAACTATTTCGTGACCGTGACCCTAGAGGGGGTGGTCCGTGCCTGGTACCTGTACCACCCTTACGAGATCCTCCGGTTCGAGCTGCGGCGCGAGCCTCGTGACGAAGTCCCGGACATCGACTACAGCCTCGCCGCGAGAGGCGGACGTCTGGCCCGAGCCACCGACGACGGCTTCGAGACGACGGAGCTGATTTTCGAGGACGTTGCGACCCTCACCGGCCACGAGAGCTCGGTCCGGGCCGTGTCCTTCGACCCGGAAGGCCGGCGGCTGGCCACCGCCGGCGCGGACCGCACGGTCAGAATCTGGGATGGAATCTCCGCCGAGTTGCTGAAGACCTTGAAGGGCCACCAAGGGCCGGTGAACGCCGTCGCCTTTAGCTCCGACGGCACCTTGCTGGCCAGCGCAAGCGACGATCGGACGGCCCACGTCTGGGACTTGAGCTCTGGGGAGCTGCTGCGGACCCTCTCCGATCACGAGGGCTACGTCACCAGCGTGATTTTCGACGCCGACGGTCATGTGGTGACGGCGGGTTTCGACGAGACCGTCCGGGTCTGGGACGCCGCCTCCGGCACACCGGTTCGACAATGGTCGTCGCCCAGCCGGGTTCACTCCGTCGCCATGAGCCCTGACGGAACAATCTTGGCCACCGGCCACGCCGATGGCACCGCCATCCTGTGGGACCACGGTACAGGACAACGGAAAGCCACTCTCGCGGGCCACATGAATTTGGTCAACGCCGTCGCCTTCAGCCCGCTCGACGATCGCTTGGCGACGGCCGGTGCGGATCAGAAAGTCAAGATCTGGAACCACGAATTGGGGGAGCCGCTTCTCACACTCACCGGCCACGAAGGACGCGTCAACGCGCTCGCCTTCAGCCCGGACGGCCAAAGCCTGGCGACGGCCGGCCTCGACGGCGCTCTCCTTCTCTGGGACACCGATTCCGGAGCCCAGCGGTCGAAGATGATCCACCGTCGGCTACCTCTGCGCGCCGTCGCCTTCAGCCCCGACGGTGGCCGGCTGGCCAGCGCCGGCGACGACGGCATGGTCCGTCTGGAGCCGCTCCGCCTGGAGACCTTGGTCCAGCTGGCCAGGGCTCGTAGCGACGCCGAGCCACCAGACCGGAGATGACCGATGAGCCGTAGAGCTGCTTCATCGTTGTCTGCATCCGGTGTCGCGTGGATCGTCGCGCTGGCTTGTACCGGGATGGTTTCCGTGGCCTCGGGTCAAGCTCCCCAGCAGACCCCGGTACCGTCGGATCTGAAACGCCCCTCGAAGTTTCCGGAATTCGGCGAGGGTTTCAGGTCCATTCAGCGCCAGGACTGGATCACCGCGGCCCAATGGATGTGGGAGGCGGAGAAGCAGTGGCCTGAAGACGGTGAATCCACCCGCACGACCGGCAGGTACTACGTGCCTTACCTCCCAAGATACTACCTGGGGCTCGCCCTTTACAGGCTCGGCTGTTACGAGGATGCATTGGAGCAATTCAATTTCTCCATATTGACTCAACGGGAGATCCGAAGCGCGAAGAAGGAGTTAAGAAGCCTCCTCACTCTTAGGGAGGAATGCACCGAGCTCGTGCGTGAGCGCAGGCTTTACGAGGAAGAAGCCGTCTGCGTGGGATGGCGAGAGCCCCAAAATCCCGACGACGGCGGCGGCGAGGAACCAAGCCGCCACCACCTTTGAGTACGAACAGACAACCGAAAGTCAACCAGGGGAGATTATGATGTTGAAGAGATCGATTTCCAAGAAACTAATGTGGATCCTTGCCGGCCTGCTCTGGGGGAGCTTGGCCCTTGCGCAAACCAATCTCGAGACCAATGCCGGGATTCAATTCAATTTCTCGACGCCGGGAGCGGCCAACCTGGCCCTCGGCGGTGCCTACCTGGCGATCGTCGACGATGCCACCGCTGCTTACATCAACCCCGCCGGGCTTCCACACCTCCCAAGTGACGAATTTCATCTCGAGCTCCGCGGCTGGAGCTATACGCATGTCTTCACGGATCGAGGAAGTCTTGAAGGACGCTCGCTGACCTTCGAAGGTATCGACAGCATTTCTGGGCTCGTAGACGGCGAGGCTACCGATCGTCTCGCGGGCATCTCTTTCCTCTCCTATGTTCATCTCCGTAAGAGCTGGGCCTTCGCCTTCTACTGGCATCAGCTGGCAAACTTCGAAACCAATTTCACCACCCAAGGCGCCTTTATTGAAGACACGCGGTCGACGAGCCTGCTGGGCATCCCCGGTGAGATCGACGGCCGGCTCGCCTCCCTGCGCAACACCATGAGGCTGCGAATCGCAACTCAGGCCCTCTCCATCGCCTATCGATTCAACGCCAACTTCTCTGTCGGTGCTAACTTTGCCTATCATAATTTTAACTTGAACTCCTTGACCGAGCGTATTATTCCCGCATTTTTTACGGAGACAGATTTCAACGATCCAGATACTCGAATCGACAATTTCCAGACCCAGACCGGCAGGGACTACGACTGGAGCTTGTCCGCCGGCCTTCTTTGGCAAGACAACCAAAGGGACTGGAGCGTCGGCATGGTTTATCGGCAAGGTCCCTCTTTCGATCTCACTACCGCAAGCTCAGCCGCGCTTCCTTTCGAGGAGCCGCGGACAGCGAGAGGAAAGGCTGCAAAATTCTACACACCCGAAGTTTATGGTTTCGGTATCGCTTTTCGACCCAGGGACGACACGAGAGTTACCCTCGACTACGACCACGTCAGATACAGTAATCTCGCACGAAGGATTGTAGATGTTTTTGATCTCACGTTCTTCTTTCCCAATCTGAAGGATCCCGAGACCGGTAAGTTCAACGAGCTCGATAAATTTAATATTAAGGACGCCGACGAGCTCCACCTCGGCATAGAGTATATGGTCAGTAATAAGCTGGCATTGCGTGTCGGGGTTTGGCTCGACCCAGATCACAGTCTGCGTTTCACCGGGGATAACAAAAGTTTTCAAGCAATCTTTCGTCAGCGTGGCGACGAGACGCATTGGTCTGCGGGTATAGGTTTTACCAACAGAAGAATCCGGATCGACGTCGCCTTGGATTATTCCGACCGCTTCAGCACCGGATCCTTTTCTCTGATCATCCCCTTCGAACGTCTTCGCGTCTAACTTACGGGAGGGTTGACTGATGCGCACAAAACTTCTACCGCTCGCCCTTCTTCTGCTCTGGTCCACAGAGTCGAATACCCTCGCCCAGACCCCTCACGACTCCTGCCCTCCACCCTCGACCATCTCGTCCCGTTCTCAGCCGATAGTAAGTCTTCCAGTGCTTATGATTGGCGGCGACACGTGCAAATACAAGAATGATATAGGTTCATATGGGGGGAGATGTAGCAACCGGGCGTTCGAGTACCCAGGGCCCGACGTCGCGTATGAGCTCCATTTGAACCGGGGTAATAGGAATGTGGGTTTCGAGCTGTATAATTTCGAGGGTGACCTCATGATCGCTCTCGTCGAAAAATGCGATGGAGGTGAGTCATGTATTATCAACTCGGTCGACCTGATTGGCGCCGGGCGAGGGCCAGAGCGCATTCCGGTTCGCGCCTCCTCCTATCCGCCGGGCCTCTATTACCTGTATGTCGACTCGGCCAACTCGAGCGCCGAAGGTGACCATTGCGGCACTTACAAGTTGGACATTTTTGGACACAACCCCTCGCTCGATCTGAAGCTCGAACACTTCAAGCCGCCCAAGGTGGCCGTCGCCGGGGAGAGTATCGCCTACACGCTGGCAGTGATGAACCTGGCGAGCTCGGACCCGGAGTCGGACTTAGATGCAACAGCCGTCACGGTGACTGACCAGCTGCCGCCAGGCACGGAATTCGATGCTGACAGCTCGTCGTCCGGCTGCTCCGTGCCGGATCCGAGGTTTCCAAGGACGGTGACGTGCGGTATTGACCGCAGTTTGGCACCGGGATCCGAGCCCCGCAAGGTTCGGGTCGCGGCCAGGATCAAATCCGACGTCCTCGACGGAGCCACGATCAGGAATCAGGCTGTTGTAGAGAGTGCTGAGGGCGACCGCGACGTGGCGAACAACTACACGGATCTGAAGGTCCCGGTACGCCGTGAAGTCAAGCTGAGTCTTGAGATCAAGAATCCCGAGGAGGGGGCCTCCAAAGAGGTGGTGGCCGGCTCGGCTCCCACCAGCGGTAACCTCGTCTATGAGATCGTCGTGACCAACGTGGGTTCGTCAGACGCCTCGGACATTGTTGTCCAAGAAGAGCTCAGCCTGGTTGACGAAGGCAAGGTGCTCACCCTTCCCAACGATCTCGTCACCGCTCGATTCACCGCCGACCTGGGCACGTTCAATCAAAGCCTCTGGACGATCGACGAGCTCCGCCAGGGCCAAGAGGCGATCTTGACGATCGCTCTCGGCGTCCGCTCCGCTGCGCCCGACGGAGCCGTGATTCAGCATCTCGCGAGCGTGACCGGCTTGAGCGAGACCCATGTCGGAGAGCTTCCGGCCCAAACGACGAGCGCCACCGTGAAGCGCAAGGTCAGGCTGGCGCTCAAAACGGACGGCCCGGCAGAGGTTGTGGCCGGCGAGGACCCGAAGGACGGTAACCTTGTTTACATGGTGATACTCACCAACAACGGCCCCTCCGATGCCTTAGACATAGAGGTTCAAGAAGAGGTCACTCGCCCCGAGCAGGTCGTCACCATTGTGAGCCTCGCTCCTGAGGATCCCGCCCAAAGTCGCTTCGAGTTCACCAGCGAATCCGCCGGTACTTGGACAATCGACTCTCTGCCCAGTGGCCAGACCGTGACGTTGGAGGTCGTGCTCGCCGTCGCCTCGGCTGCTGAGCCCGGAGAGAACGTGATCAGCAGTCTGGCAACGGTAACGAAGTTGAGGGAGTCCCCAGTTGGAACGTTACCGAAGACCGAGGCGAAAACCTCTGTTCGTCGCGAGACCGATTTCTGGCTACGTGAAAAGACAGGCTCTCCTGATCCGGTAGACGCCGGTGCCGAGCTGACCTACACCCTTAAGGTGAAGAACCTGGGTCCGTCCGACTCGACGGGCGCGACGGTGTGCGACACCCTGCACGAGGATCTCAAGCTCCTCTCGTCGGACGATTGCGAAATGGCCGACGGCACTGAAGACTGTGGGACAGGTGTCGAGCCGAGCGTGACCTGTGATGTGGGGCCGCTTGCCGCCGGGGACGACGAGGTGACCGTGAGCTTTCAGGCGGAGGTGGCCTCGTCCTCTACGGCAGATGAAATCACGAACGCGGCGCAGGTTCTGCCCAACGAGCCGCAGCCAGAAGGTGGTAAGACCGACATTGGCATCGCAACCACCACGGTGCGCCGCAGGGCCGATCTTTGGCTGATGACGAAGACGGGCGCTCCCGACCCAGTAGACGCCGGCACCGAGTTGACCTACACCATCACGGTGAAAAACCAAGGCCCGTCGGACTCTTCGGGTGCGACGGTATGCGACACCCTGCCCGAGGATGTCGAGCTCGTCTCGTCGACCGACGATTGCAAGAGGGCAGACGGCACCGAAGACTGTGGAACAGGCATCAAGCCGAGCGTAACGTGTGATCTGGGGTCGCTTGTCGCCGGGGACGAGGTGACCGTGACCTTCAAGGCCGGGGTGGCTTCGTCGGCAGTTCCGGGTGAGATCGAGAACGAGGCGACAGTCCTGCCCAACGAGCCGCAGCCGGAGGATGGGAAGACCGACACCGGTTCCGCGATCACCACGGTGCGCCGTAATACCGATCTGAAGCTCGACAAGAAGGACTGCCCCGACGCCGAAGCGGCCGCGTGCCCTGGCTCAACTCCCGGAAGCTATTGCTGCGATCCAGTTGCCGCTGGCGGCAACGTGATCTACACCGTCACGGTAACGAACGGCGGTCCATCCTACTCCTCGGGTGCGACGGTGTGCGACACTCTGCCCGTGGGCGCCCGGTTCGTCTCGTCCCCCGACACCTGTGAGGGATTCGACGTCGAGGACATCCCAGAGGAAAACCGCAAGGAAGTCTGTGAGGAAATTTGTGCGGACCTCGAGGAGGAGATCTGTAGAGAGGTCTGTACCGATACCTGTGAGGAAGGCGAAATAAGGTTAGTCAGATGTGAGCTCGAAGAGATCAAGGACGGCGAGGACGCGCACGTGCGCTTTGTGGCCATGATAGACGCCTCGTTGGACCAGATGACAACGATTACGAATGAAGCACAGGTTCGGGGCAAAGACTTCGAGGACGAGGAAAAAAGAGACGACAACAGCAACACGGAAGAGACCACCGTCATTGTCGCGGCAGATTTGGCGCTGGAAATGATCGTGTCTCTGGGTCCGGAGGGCGGAGGTCTTACCTACGAGCTGACAGTAACCAACCGAGGCCCGTCGGACGCCACCGGCGTAACGCTTGTCGACACTTTGCCAGACGGAGCGATTTTCCAGCCGAACGAGTCCTCCCCCGAGTGTATGCTCGCGACAGAGAACGAGGTCACCTGCGGCCCCGAGGACTTCAAAGCAGGGGAAGATCGAACGTGGATAATTGCCGTGCAGATGGATCGACCTCCGATCGACGAGAACACGGCGGTTGTCAGGGTCGGGATCCAGGACAGAGTCAGCGCCAAGGGGACGGCCGAGGTCCTCATCTTCTCCGCCGCGAACGATCCAGTGGTCGTCGGCCGGAAGCTCGACTATGTCGTGGAGGTCACCAACATCCACCCGAAAGAGGCGTCCGACGCGACAGTGAGCGTCTCTCTGCCCGCCGAGGTAAGCCTCGTGGAGGAGGATCCGCTCTGCGAGGG
This sequence comes from uncultured bacterium, assembly GCA_965371445.1. GTDB lineage: Bacteria > Acidobacteriota > Thermoanaerobaculia > Multivoradales > J023 > DASWIG01. The sequence continues at coordinate 54,955 of CBDUYN010000002.1, forward strand.
CCAAGATCCGATGGAAGAGACCGTGGTAAATTACGAGCTTGACGGGATCGAACCGTGGGCTAGCGAAGAGTTGAAGATCCCCGTTTGCGTGATTGGCGTTCCGGACGGCCTCCTCTCCGCTAAGGCGAGCGTCGAGCTCGTGGAGGCCGGGGAGGTAGTTGTCCAGGATTCCGCGACTGAGATGACCACGGTCCTGGAGGGTCCTCTGGTTCTCCCTTATTTTGTCGCCGACGGGGACGATCCTGAAAGCGATCTGGACACCATCTTCTCCGTCCGCAACACGACTGGAGGAGTGGTGGACTACGGTTCCACGGTCTTCGACTTGGTCGGAAATCAACAATCGGAGGAAACTTTTGAGCTTGCGGCGCATGAGACGCAAACGAAGAGTCTTTCGACGGATTTGGCGGCCGGTTCTCTCATCCTCACCTCCAAATCCGATCCACCCGACGTGACCGGCGAGGATTTTCAGTTCGAACCGTTCCAGGAATCGGCCAGCGGCAACCTCCTGGTCGGCGTCGAAGGCGCACCGCCCGGTCTCTGTCGCCGCTGGGACATCGGATTCTTTCAGGATGAGGTTTTCGGTGGCGGCACCGATTTCATCTTCTTCGTTCCGGAAAACGCAGGGAACGAAGATCCCGACGGTAAGGAGCCCGTGGTTGTGGTGGGGTATGTCTACAGTCCGGCCGGTAAGCTCGTGCAGACGGTCGAGATCCGGACGGGAGACCGCGCTTTCGTGAGAAGCTCCACCCGTAAAGGCCTCGATTTATTGGCGCAACGCGGCACCGTAGAGTGGGAATTCCAAGGTGATCTTCTGGGTCACGTTGCAGGCATCTTCAAGGATGAGAGCTACCGAGTCGCCGTTCCCGCGTTTTGCCAGGAGCCAGGCGTCGTTGCCGGAGAGCCGCGTCTCGTGCTCTCCTTAGTTCCTGATTTCAAGCTCAGCCTCGACGATTCGGCGCCGGTCACCACGCTCTTTTCCGTCCGCAACGGGACGGAGACCGGTGTCGACGTCACGTACGAGTATTTCGGCGCTGACGGTCAACCTCTTCTCGACGGCGGTCATCCGGTGGTCGTGACCGAACCCCTCGAAGCACACGGAGCTCGAATCGTGGAGCTTGGCCAGGAGGACGTCCCCGCGGACGCCTTGCGGGAAGGCTACGTCAACATCACCGCGGACGACTCAGCGGCGATCCTCCACGGCGAGTATTTCAGGATCGACCAGGACAGGAGATTTGCCCTTGGGGACGTCCTCCTCGACACCCACCCGGAGCTGTCACCGCGGAAGCTTTGTCAACGCTGGAACGCAAGTTTCTTCCATGGGGAAGCTTTCGAGACGGATTTCATCTTCTATGTCCAGGAGAATAGCGGCGCGACCAGCGTCTTTGGCCAAGTCTACAAGGAGAGCGGGGAGGAGCTGGAGCTGATGGAGGTTGCGGTGACGGGCCGAGTCTTCGTCGCACCGGTTGAGGTGGGTGCGAAGCGCGGCTCCATCGAATGGGATTTCGGGGATGGACGGGAGGGTCATATTTCGACGGTCGTAAAAGTTGCCGGTCAACCCTCGGTCGAGCTCTCGGCGGTCTGCCTGGACTCCGCGGAATGATGCTGCGAGGGCTTGCGAGACCAAAGTAGACAGCGCGAGGCTGGCTACCTCGGCCGGCGAACGCTCCGAGCGCCTGCCGGCGCCCGGAGACGGCCCTGCCTCGTCCCCGCCAGGCCAACGCCTGCGATCGATGGGCTCGTGCGACGCTGCGCCGGTTCGAGGTGGCTTCTTGTCTTCCCAGACGGCTCTGATACCCTTTTGCGCACGAACTAGGAGAACCCGAAGAAGGGAAGACACCATGCGCACAAGCACTTTTCTTGCCACTTTTCTTGCCGCGCTCGCGTCCGCAGGGGTCGTGTCCGCCGAGCCAAGCCCTGCGACGCTCTTCCAGCAGCCCACGCTCAGCCAGACGAGTATCGTCTTCGCCTATCCGCGTCCGGAGGTGAAGCGACCGGACTATCCCGTCTACACGAGGAGCAACGGTCTCGACAAGCAGGAAGGAGAGTAGGGCCGGCGAGATGGCCTACGAAGGTCCGCCTTCCGGACGCGTCGCCTTCCAGACGCCGATCGTCAGGACGGGGACGACGAAGAGCAGCAGAAAACCCCAGGTGATCGTCCCGTAGCCCCGGGCGACGAGCCCGGTGAGCCCGAACTGGGCGACGGCAACGCCGCCCAGGAGCAGCACCGAGGCGACGATCCCGCGCCAGGCCTTCGTCAGGGACCGGCCGCGGTCCTTCAAAAAGCCCGCCACGCGTTCGTTGACCGCGTGGATCAGGCCCGTGCCGGTCTCGATCAAGGTGCCGAAGAGGACGACCTGAAAGGTCAGCTGGAATAGCGGCGAGCCGAGCGCTTCCAGCAGGAAGCTCGCCGGGACCTCGCGGTCGAGGATCTCCGGATACTTCCCGACCATGGCAAGGAAGAAAAAGAGCCCCGGGATCATGGCGATCGGCCCGGCCAAGAGCCCCGCCCCGACCGCTTGGCGGCGCGTCCGGCAGTGGCGGACGGCAAAGAGCACGGCGGGCACCACCCCGAGGTTGTAAGCCGCGTAGCGGACCCCGCCCATCGCCCACCCCGGGGTGAGCTCCGCCTCGCGGAAGCCGTTCAGGATGTCGTCGCCGAAGCTGTAGAAGGCCCCGGCGACGAGCGTCAGGTAGACCGCGTAGAGGAGCACGGACCACAGCGAGAGGAACCGCTCGATCGTCTCGCTGCCCAGAAAGACAAGGGTCCCAACAGCCAGCATCATGGCGACGACGCCGGCCGAATAGGCCAGGTGAAACGACTCCTGGAGGATGCTCCCGGCCGCCGCAGCGATCACCGCCAGCACGATCAGCAGCAGCACGACGTAGCAGATCTCATAGAGGATCCAGGCCTTTCCGAGGAGCTTCTGGATGAAGTGGCGGTAGTCGTAAAGCTCGAATCGGCGGGCCAGCTCAAAAGTGGCGGCGCAGACCAGAGACCAGAGGACCGTCGAGACGAGCAGCATCGACAGCAGGCCCGCGGTCGGTCCGTAGCTCAGAAAGAACTCCGCCAGCTCGCGGCCGGTGCCGTAGCCGCCGGCGATGACGACCGACTGAAAGACCAGCCCGGGAAGGACATAGCTTTTGAGCGTGCGGAGTTTTTCCATGGGGGATCAGAAGGTACCATATGCGGTGCCGGGGGCTGGACGCTCGTGCCGGGACCGGGAGACGTTGGGCACCGGGCCAGAAACTCGCCGCCCGCGGCCGGGACGCGACGGGCACCGGCCCGGAGGCTCTCCGCCCGGGATCGGGAGACGTTGGGCACTGGCCGGGAGACTTGCCGCCCGCGGCCGGGACGCGACGGGCACCGGCGTCAGGACTCGTGCTGGGAGCGCAGGCGTCCCGCCTGCCGGAGTGACGACGCGGAGCGTCTTCACTCCTCACATCGCCGCAGGATTCGGCGAGGCCCGATGAAGCCCGACAAGGGCGCGCTCGCGAGCTGTACTTCCAGCCGAACAAGCTCGTCGAGGTCACGACGGTGACGCTCGGGAACCGCTACCTGATGAGCCCGTCGCCAGAGGTCAACAAGACGATCGTCGGCGTCGTCGGCAAGGCGCAGCGGAAGTACGGCATGACGTTGTGCGACGTCAAGTCTATATCGTCGCACCACCATATGCTCGCGAGTCGAATTCGAAGGATTCTTGGCTACTCAACGTGGACTTCGTCGCCGAGCTCGACGCGGGCGCCGGCCGCAAGGGCCGCCTCGGCGTCGGCGTCGAGGCCGCCGCCGGCCGGTGCCGGCACCGGCTCGTCGGCCAGGAGCAGGAGAGGCTGGTAGGAGCCGACGGCGGGCAGGACGAAGGACGCTTCGAGGGTCTTGCCGCGGCGTCGGCCGGGCCCTTCTCGCGAGCAGCGCAGCACCAGGTCGGTGTCGTCACGATAAAGGCGCAGCTCGGCATAGGAGGGCGGCGAGGACCCCCTCGCTGCCGGCGGCGAGGAAGGCCGCCCCCAGGGAGCCCCACATGCCCAGTCCCCGGCGCCGCGCCGTGGCGCAACTGGCGAGCACCACGAGCTCGGGCGCCAGATTCCGGCCGATCACCTCCCGGGCATTGAGCTCGCCGTCGGCCAGGGTGATCGAGGGACCGCCGGGTCCGGCACTGGTGTGGGTCGCGAGATGCAGGACCCGGGCGCCGGAAGCCGCGGCGGCGACGTAGAGAGACGTCCCGCGTTCCGGCAGAGAGGCCGCGGGCAGGAGGATCTCGGCGAGCACCGCTGCGGTGGCCGGCGATCAGCCAGAGCGTCTCCCGGGCGCGGAAGTAGACGAGGACATGACGGCCGCGGACGGCTTTCAGAACCTCGTCGATCGGTCGCGTGGCGACCACCGGCGATCCGCTGAGCACGGGCAGGAGCTCGCTCAGGGCTTCCATGCGCTCCCCGGCGGCGTCCGGCGCCGACCCACGGGAAGCCGCGTGGATGAAAGCGTCGAGAAAGGTCCGCGCCTTGGCTCGTTCGACGGTGGCGAGGGCCGGAGCCATTCGTCCGGCGTCGACCTCCACGAGGAAGAGCGATTCGAAGGGCCGCCGGCGCTTTTCGAGGAGCCATGGTTTGAGCTCGTCGGAAGCCAGCTCGGAACGCATCTGCTCGACGGTGTCGGCGGCAAGCCGGTAGGCCGCTCTCGCCGCCTCGCTCTCGCCGCGGGATTCCTCGGCAAGCCCGAGTTGGCTCTCCAGCTCCCAGAGCCAGTCGGCGTGGGGATCCTGGCCAAGAGCGGTACGCAGCGTCTCGACAGCGTCCGAGTAGCGTCCCCGGCGTTGCTCGAGCTGAGCCTGGAAGCTGAGCAGCGCACTTTGCTCGCGGCCTTCGGGTTCGGCGTGCTTCCAGGCCTCGGCGAGATGATGCTCGGCGCGTTCCACCTCGCCGAGCTCGAGGCTCGCCCGCACCAGGTTGAGATGGGTGGAGCGGTAAAACCTTCGGTCCTCCTCACCGGTGGCGAGCTCCAGGACTTTTTCCAAAGCGTCGCGGGCCAGAGCCGGCCGGCCCTCGTCGAGGCGCAGGGTGCCCAGGAACGAGTAGATGTACGCCTGGTTCTCCGGACTGCTGAGCGCTCGCGCGGCGTCGGCGGCCTCCCGGGCGCCTTCGAGGTCGCCGAGCTCGTAGCGAATGGTGAAGACACCGGCTAGCGCCGTCGCTTCCAACGCGGGGGCCTGTGCGGTGGCCGCCTCTTCTACGGCGGCGTGGGCAAAGGTAAGGGCGCGGCGGTATTTGCCCTGGTCCCAGGCGATGTAGAAGAGACCATCGAGGCTCTTCGCCGCCTCGGCGTGATCACCGGCGGCGCGCTGGAAGCCGAGGACGCGTTCGAAAGCCGCGGCGGCCGGCTCGGCTTCGCCACGGTCATGGTGGACGCGGGCCACGAGGCCCCAGGCGATCCCCTCCTAGTCGCTGCCGCGCAGACGCTCGGGCCAGGCGAGCACCTCGTCGCTGTTCCCGAGAGCATGGTGAGCCCGCGCCGCCGCCGCACCGGCCCGTGGGTCTTCCGTTTCCTCGAAGACCTGCTCACAGCGTTCGGCCGCGGTTTCGTATTGCTCGGCCGCGAGGAGATCCGTGCACTGCCGTACGGGGTCGTCGCGGCAGGCGGAGAGCGTCAGACCGACCAACAGGGCGGAGATCGTGTACGTGAAGCGGCACCGAGACGTTCGGGGCATCGTCGTTCCTTTCCTGGGTCGTGACGGATTCTCTCACGTACCCGCGGCTTCGTCTCTCCTTTCGCCAAAGCCGATGACCGCTCAATCTACCGCTCGTCGATCAGCCAGCCGATCATCCCCATCGCCATCTCGGGAATGCCGCTGCCGTTGCCCCGCACGTCGAGGATCATCCCGTCGGCGTCCATAAGCCTCTCCATGGCGCCGTTGAAAACCGGCATGACCTGGAGCGGGTCCATGAACGACCGCCGCGGCCACCGCCAGAGGCGCTACGGCGAAATAGATCGGCTGGGCTCTGAGCCAACCCACCAGGGCCGCCGTACCCACCAGGACGGTGAGGATCCACAGAATCCGGGCCGGGTTCAGGAGAATCCGTTGCGCCGCCGACCTCTTCCTCTACGGCGTCGGCGAGGGCGCGAAGAGACGATGCTCAAGGAAGGAATGGTACCTGCTCAACGTCCGCCTGGTGCCGCCGGAGGCGTATTGACGGGGTTCGCAAATGTCCAAGCTGGCCAAGCTCAGCGTACCGACGAGGGCGACTTATGTGGCGCGTCGCGCCTGCCGACCTGTTCTCTCCATTCTCCTCTGGACTTCGGCCACCTGTAGCTGTACAATTGTACTCGTGAAGATTGTCGCCGATACGAACACGTTCCTCGCAGTGGCGCTCGACGAGCCGGAGAAGCCCTTGATCATCGACCTCACTCTCGGTCACGAGTTGCTAGCATCCGAAGTCCTGCCCTTCGAAGTCGGCAACGCCCTTACGGCGATGATGAAGAAGCATAGTCTGGAACCGGACGAGCTGGCCCCGGCGTGGGATGCGGTGCGGCAGATACCTGTGGAGCTGCGTCGGGTCGACTTTCAGGATGCCCTACGCATCGCCGGTCGCTACAACGTCTATGCCTACGACGCCTACGTCCTTGGGTGTGCCTTGGCCACCCGTAGTCCGCTCCTGACGCTCGATCGACGTTTGAAGACAGTCGCCCAAGAGGCTGGCGTTGAGGTGCTGGAGTAAAAGCCATGAAGGTCTACACCTATTCCCAGGCTCGGCAGCGCCTCTCGGAGGTGCTCGACACAGCCCGGAATGAAGAGGTCCTCATTCGTCGGCGAGGAGGCGACACCTTCTCCTTGAGCTACAAGAGCAAGCCGAGGTCCCCGTTCGACGTTCCTGGAATCAAGACACGAGCCACTACCGCGGACATTTTGGAAGCGGTGAGGGAGTCCAGGGAGAGAGCCGGCACCCAGGGATGAATCCCGGCGTTTCCATGTCGTTCTCCTTTCTTTGGAAAGACTTACCTTCTCACCACGTACAAGTGGGACGCATCTCGCCGCTCACCTCGATCCGTTCGAACCCGGCCTGGACGACGAGGAAAGTCGCCGCGGTCACCAGCGCGCTGGCTACCCACAGGGCGGCGACGGTGACGCCGCTCTCGCCCATCTGCATCATGCGAATCTCGAGCCACCCCCGTAGCGCCACCGGGTCGAAGAGCCCCGCGACCATCGCCGCGAACTGCCCGATGATGGCCGCGAGGAGGAGACCCAGGAAAATCCACAGCACCCCGAGCTGGATCCTCTTCGTCACCCCGGCCCGGCAGGTGCGTAGGAAGACCGTCAGGATCAGGAACCAGGGCGGTACCACCAGCGCGAAAAGGACGGGAAAGAGAGGGCCGTTGCCGCGTGGCACGAGGCCGGGGTAGTCGTCGAGGAGCGTCAGCTGGCCTTTTGGCACCACCTCACCCTCCTCGTCGAGGGTGAGGTAGCGTTCGGCCAGCTCCCGCGGCGCGATCTGCCGGCCGTAGACGCGCTCCACGGCCCGGGAGAGCTGCCAGGACGCGAACTCCAGCGAGCTTCCGGGCGGGGTGCTGATCGGCGACTGGAGGACCCAGCTGCCGCCCTCGAAAAAGTCTCGGCGCCCCGCCTCCTGGCTTTCGCCCCAGGGGGCGGCGTTCGTCGCGGCGCCCGCCGCGGGGACGACGTCCCAGAAGCGGTTCGGCACCGCCACGTAGTGGTGCTCCTCGCGCTCGACGTAGACGAAGTCGATCCGGTCGTCCCGCGCCAGAAAGGTCCCTGTGGCGTAGCCGAAAAGAAGCAGCACGAGTTGTGGGACGACGAAAAGCGCCAGGACCCTGCGGCGGGAGACGGGCAGAGGATCGACCGCATAGAGCTGACGGACGACGAGACCGCTGAAAGCGACCAGGACGTAAATTACGAACGGGATGTACGTGTAGCGCAGCATCCCGAGGTCCTCGCCCCAACCCTCGAGACCGCCTCCGAGGATCAAGCCCATGACCAGGACGGCGGCGAGGTTGGCCCAGACCTTGACGTCGCCGAGCACGGTCCGAACGGTGATCCGGAGCGAGCGCCCGAAGGCCCCGCTTCGGCCCCAGCCCTTCGTGGTGAAGCCGGCGTCGTCTTTTGGGCGGGCCGCGTGCGAGACGAGAGTGAAGGCCGCGGGCAAGGTGTGGCAGGTCCGCCAAGCGACCGCCGCGGCCACCGCCAGAGGCGCTACGGCGAAATAGATCGGCTGGGCTCTGAGCCAACCCACCAGGGCCGCCGTACCCACCAGGACGGTGAGGATCCACAGAATCCGGGCTGGGTTCAGGGGAATCCGTTGCGCCGCCGGCCGGCCGCTTTGCAGCAGCACGACGGCCAGCAGCAGGCCGCTCCCCAGCTGAAGCGCCAGGACGACGAGGTCGAGCTCGAGCACCGGGGCCTGTGGGAAGCGTCTCAGAAGGCGAAAGGCGAGCTGCGCAAGACCGGCGGCCACAGCGAGGATCACCCCGCCGCCCAGGACGAGCCCCAGGACGTGGGTGAGCCAGAGGCGCCGGGCGGAGAGCGGCAGCGTGAGCTCCAGGTCGTTGCAGCGCCGGTCGACCCTGGCAAAGCCCAGGTAGAGGGCGGCGGCCGACCACAGGATCCAGCCGACGACCATCGGCGACGGCGAGCCGGTGCGGAAGGCCACCTGGTAGTAGACCCCCAGGACGAGGAGGGTGTTGGCGACGCAGATCGGGACAAACCGTGCGAGCGAGCGCACCGCGGGGTCCCGGCGAATCAAGGCCCAGGTCATGACCGGCCTCCTTTCCTGCGATCGCGTTCGGCTCTTAGCTCCGAGTCGACCTCGCTCAGGAGCTCCTGGACCCGGACGAGTGGCGCGCCGACGACGTGGGCCTCGGCGGCCAGGCTCCGGGCCGGACCGTAGAGCCGCTCGTGCTGGGCGGCCGGCTCGACCGTGGCGTCTTCCTCGACGTAGGTCCCGTTACCCGGTCGAGCGCGCACCAGGCCCTGGCGCTTCAGCTCCTCGTAGGCTTTTTCCACCGTGTGCGGCGAGACGACGAGCCGCTCGGCGAGCTCGCGGTGCGACGGCAGGCGGTGACCGGGCCCGAGGTGGCCGCAGGCCACGGCGTCCAGCACCTGGCCGACGATCTGCCGGTAGATCGGCAGCTCGGCGCTCGGTAAGACGTGGATCTGCAGGCTCATGACCGTCCTCCCAGAAGCTCGATGAACATCTCCTCCAGGGCGATGCGCGTCGCCCGCACGTCGATCGCCCCCAGCTCGCGCTCAAGGACCGCTTGCGACTCCTCGGGGTCGAGCTGGAAGATGGCATGCAACGACCCGGCCCGCTCGCGGACCGCAAAGCACCCGTCGAGGGCGAGGAGTCGCTCCCGGTCGACGTCCGCGCCGCCGTTTAGAAGCGCCAGCGAGTAGCTCTCGCGGAGCTCGTCGAGCTCGCTATTGATCAGGACCTTGCCGTCGTGGAGCATCACGACCCGGTCGGCCATTCGCTCGACGTCCGACATGTAGTGCGACGAGAAGAGGATCGTCGTCCCGGCTTCGTTCAAAAGATGGATCGAGGTCTCCAGGAACAGCCGCCGCGCCGCCGGGTCGAGGCCGCCGGCGGGCTCGTCGAGGATCAGGAGCTCCGGCCGGTGGGCGACGGCGCAGAGCAGCGCCACCTGGCGCGCCTGGCCCTTGGAGAGCGTCTTGATCTTGGCCCGCGCGGGCAGGTCGAAGCGCTGGGCCAGCCGGCTTGCCAGCTCCTCGTCCCAGGTGGGGAAGAGGCTGCGGTGCAGCTCCAGCACCTCCGAGACCCGCAGAAAGGCGGGCAGGATCTGGTCCTCCGCCACGTAGCCGATGCGGCGCTTGACCTCGACCGCGTCCTGGCGGGGGTCGAGGCCGAAGATCCGCACCGAGCCGCTCTGTGCCGCGAGCATGCCCATGGCGATCCGGATGAGCGTCGTCTTGCCGGCGCCGTTCTTGCCGAGGAGAGCCACGATCTGACCCGCTTCGAGCGAGAAGTCGACGCCGGCGAGCACGTCCTCACCGCGGCGGTAGGAGCGGTGGATGTCGTTGAATTCAGCGATCTTCATGGGGTTCACCTCCGGATGTGGAGTCGTTTCTAAGCTCGGCGCGGCGGGCGCGTTCCGCACGCAGCGCCTCGTCGACCTCGTGCAGCAAGGCGACGACGTCTTCGAGCTCGATTGAGGCCAGGTGCGCCTGGGATAAAAGCCGCCGGACGGCGCCGCGCAGGCGCTCGCGCTGCGGCCCGGGATCGATCGGACGCTCCGCGGTGCTGACGAAGGTGCCGCGTCCGCGCCGGGTTTGGATGAGCCCCTGGCGTTCGAGCTCGTCGTAGGCTTTTTTGACCGTCAGGGGCGAGACGACGAGCTGCTCGGCGAGCTCGCGCTGCGACGGGAGCTTCTCGCCTGTGCGCAGCCGTCCGCCGGCCACGGCGTCGGTGACCTGGCGCATGATCTGCCGGTAGATCGGCAGCTCGTCGCCCGGCACGATGTGCAGCTGGATCACCCGTCCCCCCGCGTCTCGGTCGACTCGACGAGGAGCGCCGTGCGGTCGTCGTCGAGGGTTTCCGGAAGGGCCGGTGCGGAGCCTTCGTCCCCGCGTCGAGCAGCGCGGCGGACTTCGCGAAAGAGGTCCTCCAGGCAGAGCTCGGCCCCGACGGCGTCGAGGTGGCTCGTCGCGGCTACGAGCTCGGCGAAACGCTCGTAGCCGAGCGGCTCGCCTTGCGCCGTCCTCGCCTCCGGCAGGCCGTCCGTGTAGAGGAGGAGGCGTTCGCCCGGCAGGAGGGACAGCTCCACGGCCTCGTAGGCGAGCCCCGGACGCAGGCCCAGCGGCAGACGCGGACCCGTCGTCCGCACCTCGGACGGCGCCTTGCCCAGACGCAGCAGATAGGGCTCGGGCAGACCGGCGTTGGCGATCCGCAGGCGCCGGGTGTCGGGATCGAAGCGGGCGAAGGCGAGGGCGACGAACTCCCGCGGTCCAAGCTCGGAGCACAGTCGGTCGTTGAGCGCCTGAAGCGTCGCCTCGACGCTACGTCCCGCTGCCAGAAACGGCAGGACGGCCTTGACCGACGCCATGATCAGGCTCGGCCCGATCCCCTTGCCTGCCACGTCGGCCACCGCGACGCCGACGCCACCGTCGGCTTCGAGAACGACGTCGTAGAAGTCGCCCGCCACGAACCGCGCCGGGACGTTTTTGGCCGCCACCCGGAAGCCGTCGCCGACGAGCGGGCTCGGCGGCAGCAGCCGGCACTGGATGCTGCGCGCCAGCTGGAGCTCTTCGAGGGAGAGCTCCTCCTCGAGGAGCGTCTTCGCGAGCTCGCGCCGGCTGTGCTCGGCCGCCTCCGGCGCCACCTGGACGCGGCCGTCGTCGAGACGCCGGACGAGCCCCTCCAACATCAGGTCCTCGTAGGCCTTTTTTACCGCCAGAGGCGAGATCACGAGCATCTCCGCCAGCTCGCGGAAGGGGGTGAGATCCTCGCCAGGTTCGAGGGTGCGGGCCGCGATCGCCTCGGCGACCTGCCCGGCGATCTGGCGGTAGACGGGAACCCGGCTTCCCGGGTTTACGTTCATGGGTAGTGGGTGGCTTTGCATGTCTGGCTCCCTCAGTGCTATACAAGACTATAGCACTATAGTGCGAGAAGTCAAGCCCCTTTTCCGAGATTTCTTTGAAAGCTGCGAGCCAGAGCAGCCACGGGCTCACGCCCGTGGTTGCTTTGGCGTCCTACAAGGAGACAGAGCTATGCGCAGATGCAGACTGGGAATCCAACTCGCCGTGGTGACGCTCGCCGCGGCAACGGCGTCGGCCGCGGCCTCCGATCTGGCCGACATCCTCGCCAGGAGCAAGGCGGCGGCGGGCGGCGACGCCTGGGACGCCGTCGCCGGCCTCCACGTCGAGGCGGCGGTGGCGGTCGGCGGGCTCGAAGGCGAGATCGAGGGCTGGGAAGACGTCCGCACCTGCCGCTCGGCGAGCGCCTTCGAGCTCGGTCCGATCCACGGTAGAGAGGGCTTCGACGGCGAGGCGGTGTGGACGCAGGACAGGTCCGGCCAAGTCCACCTCGACGACGCTGGCGGCGCCCGTGAGCGCGCCGCGAACCAGGCCTGGCTGCGTTGCCTGGCCTATTGGTACCCGGAGCGCTGGCCGGCCGAGATCGGCTACTCGCGTTACGAGGACAAAAGTGAGCGGAGCTTCCACGTGCTCGCCGTCCACCCGGAGGGCGGACGTCCCTTCGAGCTCTGGATCGACGCCTTCACCTATCTCGTCGACCGGACGGTCGATCCCAGCGACAGGGAAGTGCGGACCGACACCTACTCCGACTACCGCGACGTCGAGGCCGTCGGCGGCGCGACGGTGCGTGTGGCGTTCGGCCTACGTTCCTCAAATGGCCAGGAGCAGTTCGACCAGGTGGTCACGCTCCAGCGGGTGGAAGCCCGCCGCGAGCTCGACGACGAGCTCTTCAAGATCCCCGAGCCGGCCGTAGACGATTTCACCATCGCCGGTGACGCGGCGAGCACGGTCCTCGGATTCGAGCTCTTGAACAACCATATCTACGTCGAGGCGGCCATCAACGGCGAGGAAGGCTTTCGCCTCCTGGTCGACACCGGCGGCGCCAACGTCCTGACGCCGAAGGCGGTGAAGCGTCTGGGGTTAGAGGGCGAGGGGAGCTTCGAGGTCCGTGGGGTCGGCGAGCAGACGGAGGAGATGAGCCTCGCCGAGGTGGAACGGCTCCGCCTGGGCGAGGCGGAGATCCGCGACCAGGTCTTTTTCGTCATCGACATGAGCGCTCTCTACGACGTCGAGGGCGTGGACTTCGACGGCCTGGTGGGTTTCGAGGTCTTCAAGCGCTTCGTCGTCACGATCGACTACGAGGGGAGCCGTCTCGTCCTGACGCGGCCGGGGGCGTTCGACTACGGCGGCGCCGGGAAGGTGATTCCGTTCACTTTCGACGGACACACGCCGCAGGTCCGTGGCGCGGTCGACGGGCACGAGGGGCTTTTTGCGATCGACACGGGGAGCCGGTCCTCGTTGACGCTTCACGGTCCTTTCGCGGCCGAGAGCGGCCTCGGCGACAAATTCGCTTCGGCGCCGCAGGTGCTCTCTGGCTGGGGCGTGGGCGGCGGGGTCCGCGCTCGCGTGGCTCGTGCCGGGGTCCTTCGTCTGGGCAAGGAGGAGATTCCGGCGCCGGTGATGAACATCTCCGAGATGGAGACGGGGGCGTTCGCTGGCAGCCACGTGGCGGGAAACGTCGGCGGTGGGATCCTGAAGCGGTTCACGGTGACGTTCGACTACGGCGAGAAGCGGATGATCCTGGAACGTAACGGCCTCTACGGACGTGCCGACACGTACGACCGGGCGGGCCTGTGGCTCAACCGCGACGGCGACGCCTTCGCCGTCATGGACGTCACGCCGGACGGTCCCGCCGAGGGCGCGGGCTTACGGGCCGGGGACCGCGTCGTGGCGATCGATGGGCGTCCGGCGTCCGAGCTTTCCTTGCCGTCGGTGCGGGAGCGCTTGCGCGGCGGGCCGGTGGGGGCCGAGGTGCGGCTTACCGTCGAAGGTGGGGAAGGTGGCAAGCGGGAGGTCGTCCTGCGGCTGCGGGAGCTGATCTAGCGGCAAGGACGGTTGCGGGAGCTGATCTAGCTCCCGATTCGAGACGGTGGGGAAAATGAGTCGGTCAAACGCCGAGCTCACCCGTGAGACTGCGCCAGTCCGCGTGCTCGCGAAGCCCGGCCGCGTCGAGCAGGCGGCGAAAGACTTCGCGCAGGCCTTCCTTAGACTGGGCCCACGTCGTCGGCGCTACCGCCAAGGTTCTCGAGGCTACCTGAGGAGGAAACATGCCCGCACTGTCGACGATTCGTAGCAACCTTCCGGTCGCTCCTTCGCAAGGAAGAGCTGGACCGTGACCCGACCGAGGAACTCCGAAGCTACCTGGAAATGCTGACCCGGGAGAAGGTCGAGGCGGGCATGAACCCGAACGAGGCCCGCCGCCAGGCCCGGATCGAGCTCGGAGGCGTGGAGCAGGTCAAGGAGCGGGTGCGGCAAAGCCGCGTCGGGGCCGACCTCGACCCCCTGTTCCACGACGTCCGGTTCACCCTCCGGGTTGCTGGGCAAGAACAAGGGATTCGCCGCGGTGGCGGTCCTGACGCTGGCCGTCGGTGCGGGAGCGCTCGCGGAGCGAGCCGGCGGGGACGGAGGTGCGGGATCACCGTCGAAGGTGGGGCTGGCGGCGGGCGGCAGGTCGTCCGCCCGCCTGCTCCTCCACAAGAGAGACCTAAATCCGGCTGATGCGATCCAGGTCGTCCTTGCTCCTCCCCGCGCCAGCGACGAAACATTCTTCTAATTCAAACAAAAGCAACAATCTACTTCATGGGAACACCCAGACGACCCAGGACGGAAGGAGTGAGTCTGGCGCTTCCGCAAAGCGGTCACATCGTAGGATACCAGCTTCACCGAGCGTTGCGAGAAGACGCTCGACGCTTGGAGACCGTTGACGATTTCCATATCTTTGAGCCTTTTGGCCCCTAGACGGATGACGACATGTGAACCGACCGGCATGACCCTGCCAAGAACCCTCCATATGTCCGAAATCAACCGCCAATAGGTTTCAGGATTTTCGTGCCTGTCATCGCGCGACACTCTGCCGTAAGTAGGCCTCGGGGGGCCACCCAGAAACCATAGTCTCAACCACTGATCTTCTTCGTGCCGCGTAGTATCGAGATAAGGTGGTGAAGTAACAGCAAGGCGAATGCCCGGATTTGTCTTCCTCAAAACTCTGGGGAAATCACGAAAGTCGGTCTCGAGCACCGTAGCTTTTCCCGAAGGTAACGGGCTAGCGTACCGAAAGTCGACCTGATCGCGCAAAAGCTCAAATACGTCCCGCCTTGGCGCCTCGAAGCCGTGTCTACGCCAGAATCGAACAGAATACCCCGGCTTTGTGCTGATGGTCCGGGGCATCTGGTTACTGAGATAGCGTTGCGACTTGTTGCTCTCACCATGAAGAGCCCCTAACATCAAGGCGGCGATCATGCCATCGCTATCCAACTCGCGCCAGCGCAAGTTCTTGCGGAGATAGAGGATTTGACGCAAAGCTGCCGGGGCGTAGGCAATATGAAAAAATTCAGGAAGAGTTTCTGCCTCCTCTTCCCAATCTTCGACCCTGAACCGCCCCCGGAGCCACGTAATCCTGCTCCTTAGCGTGGAGACTGATGGCGCATTTGTCTTAGCCTTGGTTATGCAGTAGGCGACCGGGTTGATGTCTCCGGCAAGAGCCGTTCGGTTCATCAAGAGAGCCTGAAAAGGAGCAGTCCCTCTACCGCAAAAAGGGTCGAAGATCAGATCTCCTGGCTCAGTAAGCTTCTTGACCCAGTACTCCGCAAAAGATTCTGGAAACATCGCGAAATATGGGCAGACAGAATGAAATCTATTTCTTTTCATTAATCTCGGATCTCCTGCGAACGTATTGAACCCATTTGCAGACGCCCTCTTTCAAGTTTTCGTCGATGCTTAGCTGCGGTACTAGCCAGCTAATACGGCAACGATCAAAAACTATACCGCCTCGACGACTGGCCCATAGCCAGTCCTCACGGCGCATACGATGCGGAACAAAGTACGCACCTGCTGGACTTACGGCTGGGCAATCCCTCATCCACTGCTTACACCAAGCGTCCGGAATAAGTTCGCTGACCTTTTGAGTCCAGTCGCGCCCGGTTGCACACTGGCCAAAGACGATGATCTGACCCTCCCTGCAATCAGGAAAACCTCTCCAGGAGATGAGATCGAGCTTCGCATCCTTTTGATGCTCCACCTTTGGTTGACTCCGACAGCCGGCACCCTCCCCGAGCTTTCGGCACAATTCGTCAACTGCATCTTCAAAGCCGCTTGGCAGCGTACGAAATGACGAGTCGAAGCTATTACTGCGGGGAGAGCCAAAAACATAAGAAGTCAGCTTCGAGGCGCCAGGGCTGCCGAGATAAGCATGCAATGCGTGACAGCATAGATCTTCAAAGATCCTTTCCGGGTAAGTTTCTGCCGGACCGGCGCGATGGCCAAAATAAGAAAGAAGCAACATGAACTCATAAGCCATAGACCACCCCAGATAAGAGAGCCCGCCTTCTTCGACGCAAAAAGGGTAGTTGCCTCCGCAATCCCTTTCGCGGCCTTCGATTTCATCCGCAACGTCCTCGAGGACCTGCTCAAGCTGTTCACTTTCCGGGTATTCGCTCTCAGTAGAGTCAACGCTACCGCCTTTCTTTAGATCGCAACGATGGTCCGACCATGATGCGCGGCGCTCAAATTTTAAAAGGGCCTGGAGCTCTACCCAGTCGGCGTGAGCCTCAGGAGAATCTCCTACGGCGGGAACAGAAAAGCGACCCATTACAAAAGTCCTAAGTGTCGTCCTCGGACTCTTCGTACATATCTTTCATCTCTCGGTGCAGACTTCTTGCTTGCTTAACGAGGGATCTGGCTGTATCTAGTAGATCTTCCTCGTTATCGTAGCCTGTAGCTACATAACTTTTCGCGCTGCGGAGCTTCTCTTCTGCAAGAGTGAGAGCGTCGCGAAACAGTCGTCGATCTCCCAGGCTTGCGTCGTGGGCGGCTGTAAGAGGTAAGCCTGCTCGAAGAACGTCGATACTCTTTGGCTTACCTAGGACCTCTGCAAGATTTCTTAAGTCAGGGTTTTGTTTCTTGACTTTAGGTTGAATATCCGCTTGGCGGCTGCCGAATAACCAACGCATAAAGTCCTTAAGTTCCTCGAGCCGACTCTCGGGTACCGGATCGGTCTTTTCGTACCAGTTGTCGGATAGTCCCAAGAAGTTCTGTACGTTGGTATAGCCTAAGCCGGTCCAAAGATGTGAAAATGGGAACTTCTTCTGCTGACGATCGTTGGGATTAAAGAGCCCCTTGCTCTGAGCCTGATGAAGAACAAGATATCCGCGATAAAGCCGTATTACGGTATCGTGACGATCGCCAATCGTCTGGGCGATCTCTTCAAGGGTTCTGCCAATATCTCGATGGACGTGATGGATGTATCCTGCCTTTGCCAGGGAATCCCAGGCTTGAGGGCCGTTGACGTGCTTGAAGCCGATGTAGCTCCAGATATCATTCCGCTCTCGTATTACTACAGGCAACTTCTCAAGAGTTGCCCTGTTGACAGCCGACGGGGTGGAATGGATCCGAACACCCAATTTGTCACGGAGTTCTTCATCACAGAGGAGCTTCACGGCAGCCAGGCGGCGATTTCCCTCGACGACGACCAGCTTGCTGTCTTCCTTGGCCGCAAAGAGTTCCTCGTGGTTCCAGTAGCCACTGGCGCTGATGGAATCCACCAACTCGTTGACGGACTTCTCCTTCCAGAGCCATTCGAGGATACCATCCTGGTCCTCGATCGAGACTTCCAGCCCTCCCGCGAGCCGCGGGTTCCGCGGGTCGAGGTAGAGGTCGCTGGGAGGAACCAGCTGGACGTCCAGATCTGCGATGGGGGTGCTGGGCATTTCGTGTCTCCAAGCGGCTTCGAGATTCTATTCACGGACCGGCGAGGTCGCGGGCGGGCTTCGCGCCGCCTCGGGCTAACCACCCCGGCACAAGAGCACTCGACGAGCCCGGCGCTCCCTCGGATGACGAGTATAGCCCCGTTTCCGGCTCATGTCCTTCCTTCTCGCGGCAAAGCTTCTTCGAGACCTGTTCGCCGAGAGAGGATCCCGGTCGCTGGTCGACGTCGATGGCGGTGCGGAAGGGAGCCTGGAAGAGGCGGGCCTGGACGGCGATGACGCCTTTCCAGCGCAGCGCGAAGTGCCGGGGTACATCGAGCCGGGAGATGTCGCCGAGGCCATGGGTCTAGGGCCGGAGGACGCGGGCGCAGAGGTTCACACGTCACGCCGGGCGGTCCGGTGGAGGGCGCGGGATTGCGGGCCGGGGACCGCGTCGTGGCGATCGATGGGCGTCCGGCGTCCGAGCTTTCCTTGCCGTCGGTGCGGGAGCGCTTGCGCGGCGGGCCGGTGGGGGCCGAGGTGCGGCTTACCGTCGAAGGTGGGGAAGGTGGCAAGCGGGAGGTCGTCCTGCGGCTGCGGGAGCTGATCTAGCGGCAAGGACGGTTGCGGGAGCTGATCTAGCTCCCGATTCGAGACGGTGGGGAAAATGAGTCGGTCAAACGCCGAGCTCACCCGTGAGACTGCGCCAGTCCGCGTGCTCGCGAAGCCCGGCCGCGTCGAGCAGGCGGCGAAAGACTTCGCGCAGGCCTTCCGCGTCTTCGCCGTCGAAGCCGCTCGCGAAAAGGCCCAGGTCGAGGCTTGCCGTCGCGTCGTTTAGCGTCAGGCGCAGGACGACGTGCTCCCAGATGTCGGAGGTGTCAAAAACCGGCTCGACCCGAGGCGAGCGGTCCGGAAACTCCAGTCCCTGAAGCGCCCTCACCAACGCCTCGGCCCGGCCGGCCTCGACGTCCTGCTCCCGGGTCAGAAGAGCGCCGTCCGGAGCGGACGGATGGACCACGACAAGATGGCCCCGCTGCTCGAAGCCGGGTGCCCGAAACGCCTTCAGCCAGCAGAAGAGCTGGAGCTGTCCGACGATGTCGAAGGAGCCGCTGGTGACGGTCAGGTAGAGATCTAGGTAAAAGGTCTCTAGCTCACTGCTCATAGGTCCCCTCTGGGGAGGGCATAGCGGGTCGAGTAGGGGGCTGCCGACGCGGCGAGATACAGGGGGCGCGAAGGCTCGCGATCTGGCGGACGTGGAGCCAGTCGTGGGCCACCCACGCCGCGAAGAGGTCTCCCGCCCGAAGGCCGCCCATCTGGGGATGGTCGTGCTGCCGATCCCAGTCCGGCTCTTCCAACCCCCGGAGGTAGACGAGCGACGACGCTCTCTCGCGAGCAATGCCGTCGCGAGCCTCGGCAAGGTCGCGCTCGTTGTAGCGCCGTTCGTCGACCCACCCTTCCGGATCGATCGGCGGCCACGCCTGCGCGGGATCCTCCAGGGTGAGCGACAGCCGCCGACGGAAATCCTCCTTCTCTTCCACCCAGAGATGGACCAGCACCTCGAGCATCGACCATCTCTCCGGCGTCGGCTTCCATCGGAGCTCCGTCTCGTCCACGTCCTCGAAGAGGTCGTAGAGGACCTTGCCGCTCTTCTCCAACTGATCGAGGTGTCGTCGCCACTCCATCGCGATTCCTCCGAGCTTCGGGGTTGATTTGTTCCGGGCCGACACCGGAGCCTACATCGTCCGTTCGACGACAGCGACACCGGCGTTGCGGCGGAACGAGCCCAAAGCCCCGATCTAGCTCGCGACGACTTCAATCCGGTACCGTCATCCGCAGGTGTTCAGCCAAAGGACCTGGCCGGCGACTTCTTCCGCGGTCTTCTCGGAAAGGAAACGGTCCAGCGCGACCGGATCAGGCACAGGCCCGTTCGAGCTCCTGCTCCGTCGCCAGCATGGCGTCGAACTCAGCGCGATGGGCTTCGTAGAAGGTGAGGGCTTCCGTGACCTGCGACGGCGTCAGCTCGTCATCCTCGGCCACCTCTTCCGGCGACATCTCCCATGGCAGGGCCGCCACGACGATCGTCCGGACTCGGATCCCCGTCCCTCGGAGCACCGGCATCGGCCACCGCGCGGCTCCTCGACAGTACGTGATCTGAGGGAAACGCGGATCGTCGAGATCTATGCGTAGCTCGCCGACCTTCTCGGCCACCGCCCAGACGATGAACTGGTTGAGGGAGACCCCTCGCGAGGATCCTCGCGAGGCGTGGGTCGAGCGCGCAAGGATGGTAACTCGCGGCCAGGCTCGCCGCCACCTGGAACCAGGAACCTGCCTGGTCGTTGACGCCATGCACCAGGACCAGCGTCTCTCCCGTGCCCTGCTCCCACCACACCGTCTCGTGGCCGCCGATCTCGGCAGCGTGGCGGACGAAGCGCTGGCCTTCGAGAGCCGAACGGCTGAAGGTGATGAAGAAGTCCATCGGCCCTTGCTGCGCGCCCACAGGGTGGGCCGTCCAGAGGATGGCGATGGCGATTGCCGGCGCCAGCCACGTCGGAGCTTTCCACGATGTCGGCCTCTGTTTCATGGTCGGTCTCCGGTCCTCCCGCGAAAGCCGAGAAGGGCTCGGTGAAGAGCCTTGGACGCCGTGTCCGCGTCCAGGTGAAGACGGACCGGCTCAGGCACAGGCTCGCTCAAGCTCCTGCTCCGCCGACATCATGGCGTCGAGCTCGGCGCGATGGGCTTCGTAGAAGGCGAGGGCCTCCGTGACCTGCGACGGCGTCAGCTCGTAATCCTCGGCCACCTCTTGCGGTGACATCCCCCACTGCAAGGCCGCCACGACGATCGTCTGGACTCGGATCCCCGTCTCCCGGAGCACCGGCATCGGCCACCGCGCGGCCCCTCGACGGTACGTGATCTGAGGGAACCGCGAATCGTCGAGGCCTATGCGCAGCTCACCGACCTTCTCGGCCACCGCCCAGACGATGAACTGGTTGAGGGAGACCCCCTGTTGTGACGCCCACTGCTCGGCGTTCTGCTTGAGGGCCGTGGGTAGGTTCAAGGAGTATCTGGACATGACGGCAAGTTCCACACTCGTAGAAAGACATCTTATACGACGTCGTATAAGACGTCGATCAGACTCAATGGACGCCCCCCATCAGCCGTCGGATCGGTTTCACCAGGGCCATCAAGACGATCCCGCCGCCGATCGCCGTCGCCGCGACGATGCCGAAGAGCTGCCACAAGTCGACCGACCCGTAGAGCCCGGCTGTCCGTCCGCCGAGGTAGTTGCCGACCGCCGAGGCGAGAAACCACACGCCCATCATGAGGCTCGTGACCCGTACCGGAGCCAGCTTGGTGACGGTCGATAGCCCACCGGGCTCAAGCACATCTCGCCCACCACGTGCAGGAAGTAGGTCGCCAGGAGCCATCCCGGACCGACCACCTCGCCCGAAAGGCGGGCGTAGGCCATCACGACGAAGCCCAGGCCGACGAAGACAAGGCCCAGGGAGAACTTGGCCGGGCTCGACGGCTGACGCTTGTCGAGCCGCACCCACAGCCAGGCAAAGAGAGGCGCCTGGACGATCACGAACAACGCCGGGACCCACTGGAACCATGACGCCGGGAACTCATATCCGGCCACCACCCGGTGGGTGAGGTCGCGGGCGAAGAGGTTGAGCGACGAGCCCGCCTGCTCATAGGCCCCCCAGAAGAACGGCCAGGAAGAGCACCATGATGGCGACGAGACGCTTACGTTCGACCGGGTCCCAGTAGCCGCGCGTCAGGAGCCAGATGAAGAAGACCACCGTCAAGGCCAGGAGCATCACCCCGAAGGAGTCCGCCAGACCTTCGGCGGTCACGTGCAGGGTTCCCGTCAACTGGAGGCCGAGCCCCACGACGAGAACGAGCGCCACGGTGCCCGCGCCCCACTTCAGCCGCCGCAGGTCGGCGGCGGTCGCCGGCTGCTCGGGATGGACGCCCGCCTCACCGAGGAACTTGCCGCCCAGGACGTACTGCACGAGGCCCAGCACCATGCCGAAACCGGCGAGGCTGAAGCCGAGGTGCCAGTCGACCTGCTCGCCCAGGTAGCCGCAGAGGATTAGGCGCCACGAAAGCGCCGATGTTGATCCCCATGTAGAAAATCGAGAAGCCGGCGTCGCGGCGCTCGTCGTCCGCGGCGTAGAGCTGGCCGACGATGGTGCTGATGTTGGGCTTCAAGAGCCCGGTGCCGATCACGATCAAGAGCAGCCCGAGGTAAAACGACGCCACCGTCGGCACCGCCATGCTGAAATGGCCGGCGGCGATGACGATGCCGCCCCACAAGACAGCCCGCCGCTGGCCCAGGAAACGGTCGGCGAGCCAGCCGCCCCTGAAGCGCTCCCACATCTCGGTGAAGAAGAGGGTGGCGAGGCCGCGGGGTTGTCCGAAGAAGGTCTTCTCGTGGGGGGATTCGTTCATGGACGCGGATTATACGGCCAACGAAGCGCTGCGAGCGACGACGCTCTCTCGCGGGCGAGGGCCGCGCGGGCCTCGGCAAGGTCATCCCCGGGCCGGCCGGGCCGGCCGGCCGGTTGACCTGCTCCGCCGACTGTCGCTAGGATCGCGGGCATGTTGCGCAGAGTCCACGCGTTCCTGGTGGTCTGGTTCGGTCAGGTCGTCTCCACCTTCGGGACCGGCCTGACCAGCTTCGCGCTCGCCATCTGGGTTTACCAGCGGACGGGCCAGGCCACCCAGTATGCGCTGATCCTTTTTTTCTCCATATTTCCCGAAATCCTCTTCGCGCCGGTGGCGGGAGCACTGGTTGACCGCTGGGACCGCCGGCGTGCCCTGATCCTGAGCGACACCGGGGCGGCTCTTGCCACTCTGACCATGGCCTTACTGCTCCTGACCCATCGTCTCGAGGTGTGGCACATCTACGTCGCCATGGTGGTCAGCGCGCTGTCTGGAGCCTTCCAGTGGCCCGCCTACTCCGCATCCATGACGCTGCTGGTCCCCAAACGGCATCTCGGCCGGGCCAATGGTCTTGACCAGTTCGGGCGGGCCGGGAGCCAGATCCTGGCTCCGTTGGCTGCGGGGTTCTTCGTGGCGGCCATCGACGTCCACGGCGTGCTGCTGGTAGACTTCGCGACCTTTCTTTTCGCTCTCGGGATGCTGATGGTGGTGCGGATTCCACGGCCGGAGACGAGCCGGCCGGGGCCGGCGGACGGGGAGGGCGGCGCTTCGCTGCGCGAGGAGGTGAAGGAGGGATGGTCGTTCCTCACCGCACACCGGGGACTGCTGTACCTTCTCGGTTACCTCGCCACGATCAACCTGGCGGCGGGTTTCAACGCAGCCCTGGCGCCCGTGCTCGTCTTGTCGTTCGCCTCGGCGGTCGGACTGGGGACCGTGATCTCGACCGCCAGCGGGGGTCTGCTGGTCGGCAGCCTGGTGATGAGCTTCTGGGGAGGACCGAAGCGTCGGACGCACGGGATCCTCGGCTTCGGTGCCCTGTACGGGGTGGCGCTCGCCACGATCGGCATCAGGGCTTCCGTGCCGCTGATCGCGGCCGCGAGCTTCGTCGCCTTTTGCTGTGTGCCGCTGATCAACGGGTGCAGCCAGGTGATCTGGCAGAGCATGGTTCCTCCCGGGCTCCAAGGACGGGTGTTCGCCGTCCGGCGGATGATCGCCCAGGCAACCCTGCCGCTGGCGTACCTGATCGCAGGGCCGCTCGCCGACGGTTTGTTCGAGCCTCTGCTGGCGGTCGAAGGACCGCTGGCTGGCAACCTGGGGCTGTATCTCGGCTCCGGTACGGGACGAGGGGTCGGTCTGATGTACGTGATTCTCGGTCTTCTCGCCACCGTGGCAGCCATCGCAAGCTGCCTGTCCCGGCGTCTGCGAGGCCTGGAGGCCGAAACGTGAGAAGACATCCCGAGTAAGGGATTACCCCTCATCAGAGCATCTAGAGGGTCCCCCAATGAGGGTGCTCCCCCTTCAAAGCCTTCTGTCCAGCGTATGGGATACGGGGAAGGGGAACGAGATTGCTTACTTGACCGCGATCACGAAGAAATCAAGATATCTTCATCCGTTATTCTGTATATGGATTGGCTGAAAAAAGATGAAATTAGGTATTGACAAGCTGTCAACACTCCCTTACCATATGCCATCAGAGTTTGAGAGTAGAAATTCGAAAGCGTGTCCAAGAAAGTCAGACGTCAAGCAGAGTTCAAGAGAGAGAACGTTGAAAAAGCTGCCCCCACTGTCGGCGTCCCAGCGGCGCCTAGTTGTTGAAGCCCATCCGACGCTCATGCTGAGCTTCGGGTGAATGTTGAACCCCATCATCATAAGGGAGATGGAAAATGAAGAAGACCACCGTTGAAGAGATCGCGGTCCTCGAAGAGAAGGTCGCGACTGCGGTCGGCACCGTCGGCACCCCCAAGTGATCGTGGAGGTGATCGTGGAGTTTGGCGCGGGCTTTCGTGAAGAAAGTCCGCGCCAAACCTATAAACCCTTCTCTTTAAAGTTAATACCTCAGAAGTCCTGATCCATTACAAAGTCTTGGAATCCTAATCCGTTCAAGTAGATAGAAAGAAGTGCAAAGAAGTGCGATGACGAGTCGGCGGTTGGCGGTGATTGGGATTGACGGTTTTTCGCCGGTGTGGATGGATCGCTTCATTCGGGAGGGCGAGCTTCCAGCGATCGGCGCGATCGCGTCTGAGGGCGTGACCGTACGCCTGCGTTCGACGCTGCCTGCTACCACTCCGGTGGCTTGGCCGACGGTCGCAACCGGTTGCTCCCCGGCGGTGACCGGCATTGAAGGTAACCTCATTCACCGCCCTGGCAACCGTCTCGACCAACGCCTCGGCTGCTACGCCCACCGCTGCCAGGCCGAGCCACTGTGGGAGACGGTAAAGGCCGCTGGCAGGCGGTCTTTCGTCGTCAAGTTTCCTGTCTCCTATCCCTCCACCACGGCCACCTTCCGTCTTGACGGAGCCGCCGGGTGGGCGGGGATGAAGTGTCTTCACGAGCTCAGCTCCGCTTCGGTGGCGAGCCTGGCGGAAGACGATGGCCGTCTCCTGCCGAGCGACGGCGCCTGGCGCGGGGCCGAAGAGAAGCCCGAACCCCTGGTCTGGCGCGGAACCTGGTCGCTGAAGACCCTCTGGGGAGGTCCGCCTTTCGAGCTTCACGTCTCGGTGACCCGCTCTCCGGAAGGCGACATGGCGGTCTCGATTGCCGAAGCTCCCGCCTGGGACCGGATCCTCTCGCGCCTCGCCCCGGGCGAGTGGAGCGTGCCGCTTACGGTGCGGGCGCAGGGACGCCGCAGCGAAGGCGACTACTCCTTCCGCGTCAAGGTGCTCGAGTGCGCGGGAGAGCCGCTCCGCCTGCGTCTGCTGAACACGGTCCTCCACGAGCGCACCGGCCACTCGGCGCCGGCCGAGATCTGGCAAAGCCACATCGAGCGGGTCGGCCCCATTGAGGAACAGACGGATCCCTCCCTTTTCTTCGCCCGCGGGATTGATCTGGACACCCAGCTCGAGCTCTTCCGGCTCAACGCTGAGTGGCTCAAGCGGATCTCGGTGTCCCTGCTGAGCGCGGAGACCTGGGACCTCTACATGACGCAGGTGCATTTCACCGACTGGGCTCACCACATGCTCGAGGGGGCGCTTGATCCCCGCCACCCGGAGTTCGATCCGGACTCTGCCGGAAAGTACGAACACGTGCTGCTCGAAAGCTACCGCATGGCCGACGCCGTCGTGGCGGAGATCCGAGCCGTGGCGGGGCCCGAGACCGACGTCATGGTGCTGGGAGACCACGGCCAGGATCTCCACCACACGACCTTTCACGCCAACGAGTGGCTGGCCGCCGAGGGGCTGCTCCACTGGCAGGGAGACGGCGTCGAGGTCGACTGGTCGCGGACCCAGGTCTATGCGGCGGGAAACTTCCTCTACTTGAACCTGGAAGGCCGGGAACCGACGGGGATCGTGCCGCCGCGACGGGCGCGGGAGTTGAAGGCGAGGCTGATCGACGGCCTCCTCAGCCTCGAAGATCCTTCCCGGGGAGCCCGCCCGATCCTGATCGCGGACGAGAAGGAAGGGTTCGAGCCGATGGGGGCGCACGGGATCGGCGCCGGAGACGTCATCTTCGTCTGCCGCTCCGGTTACCAGGCGAGGAACAACCGGGGGCCTCTTTTCGTCCCGACCCGGCTGTTCCGGGAGTTCACCAGCGGTCACGACCATTTCTGGCCGTTTGATCCGAAGATTCAGACGAGGATGTTCGCGGCCGGGCCGAGCTTCAAGCGAGGCTATCAGCACCCGCGCTCAGAGGACTTGATCGACGTCGCCCCGACGGCCTGCACCGTCCTGGGCGTCAACCCCTCGCCGCAGTGCGAGGGCAGGCCTCTTCTGGCGCTGCTGCGCTCGTCGACGCCTGCATCCGTTACCGAGCCCACCGCCGAGACCGCGGTGGGAGATTGACCCAGCAATCGGAGAGGAGAAGGCGCGTTGCACGACTACGAAGTACCGTACGAGACCTACCAAGTGCCCTACAAGGCGGAGCACATCCCTTCACTGCCGGACAAAGTGCGTCCCATCGTACGCTACAGACCCGAGGACTTCGGGTACCTCATCGCTTTCCCGGAGGGCCGCGTCGGGATGTTCAAGCCGTCGGTGAAGCCTCTCCTCATGGCCGGCTCTTGCTACGAGGAATGCCGGGAGCACCGGGTGACCCACCTGAGTGTGGACACGCAGTTCAGTTTCTCCGCCCCGCTCATGGTCTGGGTGGAGCTGACGCGGGAGTGCAATCTCCGCTGTCCGCACTGCTTCGTCGATGCGGGGGACAAACGTGAGGTCGAGATGCCGACCGAGCGGATCATGAAGCTCCTGGACGAGTGGGCCGCGATGGGCGTCTTCTGTGTCGTGATCACCGGCGGCGAGCCGTCCATCCAACCCGACTTCATCGAGATCGTCAATCGCGCCTACGATCTCGGCTTCGTGGTGGCCATCGCCTCCAACGGGATGAGGTTGGACGAGGAGATCCTCTCCCAAATTCCCCAGGACGACGTCATCATCAGCATCAGCCTTGACGGCATCCACGGCGCGGGGGCGTCCTGCGGTGAGGACGACTTCACCGCCATCTCCCGCAAAGCGCGGGAGATCCGCGACTTCGGCTTCAACACCAGCCTCATGACGACCACGACGCATGAGAACGTGGGCGAGCTGAAGAAATTTGTTGATTTCGCGGCCGACAACAGCATCAGCCTGCGTAGCGTGCCCTTCATACCGGCGGGCCGCGGCAAGTTCTACCAGGAGGGGCTCCAGAACAGGGTCGAGGACATCGAGAAGGCGGCCCAGTTCTGGATCGCCGAGGAGAGGTGGGAGAAGATCAAGGACAAGGAGCTGGGTATTTGCAGCGGCAAAATCTTCGACTTCCTGTTCACCATGGTGTACTGCATGCATCGCTGCATGAGTGGACGTGGCCTCTGCTACATCACTTCCGACGGCACCGTCTACCCCTGCTCCAACTGCTCTTCCGGCCAGCTCTTTCCCGGTGGCAACCTCCTGGAGAAGGATTTCGCCAACATCTGGGGCGATGACACCTGGGGCGTGCGCCAATTCACCTGGGACGTCTTCCTCGAGAAGACATGTAAGGGTTGTCCGATCAACGAAGCCGATCACTTCTGCACCGGCCGCTGCCCCAGCAGCGCTTTCCTCTACACCGGGAAGACCAACGGCTGTGGCGTTTCCGAGTTCCAGCGCGAGAGCATTCTGCGTCGCGAGGAGCTCTTGAGAGAGTTCCTGATGGAAGAAGAGGCCCGGGAGCGCTACGACGAGAAGATTGACTTTGAGTACATGTCGACGGGTGATATAGTACCGCCCCAGCCGCCCTCCGCGGAGGAGTTGGTAACACTCAAGGGATCGAGCACCTAGTGTGTGCTTCTCTTTTTTGAAAGGACATAACTCATGAAGATTTCGCTAGCATCGAGTCTCCACCTCAACCATGGGGCGATGTCACCCGACGTGCAACCGGGGGACCCGCTCCCGATGTTGGAGTACGTCCCGGTGGGCCTGCTCTCCCTCAAGGCCTATGCCGATCAATTCGACGAGCTCGACGCCGAGATCCGGGTCACCGAGCTCAACGGCCTCATCAACCGGGGTAAAATCCCCAACGACAACGACTTTTTCGAGCACGTCGCTGACACGATCCTCAAGCCGGACGACGATTTCGTCGGCCTGATGACCGACGCCGATTCGCTTCACCATACGGTGGCTCTCGCCGACCAGCTGCGGCGGCGGCGGCCGGAAGCCAAGATCTGCCTCGGCGGTCCGGCCTCCTCGCCGATGAGCCCCCTTCTCATGAACAGCTTCCCGTTCATCGACTTCGTCGTCCGCGGCGAGGGTGAGCAGACGTTCGCCGAGCTGATCCGTCACCTGCAGGAGAAAAAGCCGCTGAACGAAGTCCAGGGACTGACCTGGCGCGACGGCATGCGGGTCGTCGAAAACCCGGAACGCCACCTCGAAGGGAACCTCGACGAGCTGCCCGTACCCGACTTTGAATCCTACGGCATGCCGCCCACCGCCGCCATCTATCTCGACGTGGGCCGGGGTTGCCCTTTCAAGTGCTCGTTCTGCGCCACCGCGCCTTTCTGGGGGCGCACCTACCGGATGAAGTCGATCGAACGGATCGTCGAGGAAATCGTCCTGATGCGGGACGTCTACGGTCGCACGCAGGTCAACCTTTCCCACGACATCTTCACCTGCGACAAGAAATGGGCTCTGGAATTCTGCGACCAGTTGATCAAGAGTCCACTCGGCGTCGAGTGGACTTGCAGCACGAGAACCGACATCATCGATCCCACGGTCATCGAAAAGCTGGCGGCTGCCGGCTGCGTCGAGATCTACTTCGGCATCGAGTCCGGCTCTGCAAGGCTTCAGAAGGAGATCGAAAAGGGTCTCGACCTGGATTGGTCCCGCGACATGGTGCAGGCGACCGCCGACGCGGGAATCCGAGTGGTCAGCGGTTTCATCCTCGGCTACCCGGCGGAAGACCGCGAGACGCTCGGCGACACGCTTTCGCGCTTCTTCGAGTTCCTCGGGAGCGGTGCCCGCGCCCATCTGTTTACCCTATCGCCCTTCTTCGAGTCGCCGATGTACTCCCGGTTGACCAAGAACGGAGCCGCGGACATCAAGGAGCACATCGACCGCCTCGCCGAGTACTACGACCTGAATCTCACCGGCAGGGCGGCGGAGGCGGGAGCGAGCCTGCGGCGCAACTACGTTCACGTCTTTGCCAGCAACTACCGTTACAAGACGTCGAATCTTCCCTCGGATCTGATCGACGCCAGCGAGGAGTTCTCGGCCAGCGCCACGCTCTTGAAGTCCGTCTGGCCGCGCTTCTTGAAGCACTACGGCTCGGCGCGGGAATTCTACGAGAAGTGGACGGCCTGGATCGAGGGCTACAACCTGGAGCGCCGCCCCGAATCCCGCTTCCGACACCAGGCTGCCCCCGATGACCTGCTGAGCTTCGTCGAAAAGGAAATCGATCTCTTGGGGGCCTCCGAGCCCGGGCTCAATGAGCTCGTCCGCTACGAGAGGCTCAAGCTCGACGCGCGCTCGTTACAAGATCCGATCGATAGTTCCGTCGCCGAGAACGGCGACGTCGGGACCGACACCGTCGTGAAATGGCGATCCAACTTCCTGACCTCCGAGTTCGAGTACGACGTCCAGAGTCTGCTCTCGGGCAAGACCGACCCCGCCGGCGCCCGCCGATGGGTTGTCGTCTACAAGGTGGCGCCGGATCAGCTCAACACGGTCCAACTCGGGGATTCCGGCCTCGACGTCCTCAAAGGAGCTGAGCACCCGATCCGTGCCGCCGAGCTGATCGGCGACACCGACGCTGAGGTCGGCAGTCAGATCATCTCTCAGTTGATCCGGGTGGGCGTCCTCATGGAAGTGGAAGCGTCCGAGGGTGCCGCTCAGTAGGCCGCGGAGTGCCACGGTTTAAACCATGGGTGAAGCACGTTCTCTGGAGCGTAGCCGGCTCCTCTACGTCACCATCGACTCCTCGCGTTTCAACGACCGGGTGTGCGAGTTTGAAGGCGGGCGCCAGGTCGACGAGGAGGGCAAGGTCTCGCTCTTCAGCGGCAGACCCGCCGACCTCTGGGACGAGCGTTTGCCGGACCTCGGGGATCTGGTCGACAAGGCGCAGGCCTGCGCCGTGATCGCGGAGCTCGTAGAATCCTGGGGCAGCCGGGCGAAGCTGCAGTACATGACCCGCCGGGCGGCGCGCCTGGTCGTCGGGACGGACGGCTCGGCTCAGCCGTGCTCGTCCCATGTCTGGGCATTCCTGGGCAACGCCGTCACCCGCAGCGGCCGGGTGGTCCCGATGGGTTGGAGCGGCCGGGGATCCGGCCTCTGCGAGCTGCGCAGCGAGTCCATGAAGGAGCGCGCCGCCCAGGTTCTCGACTCCGTCGACCAGGCCGGGCCCCTGCCTTCCGGGACGTTTCCGGCGGTGCTGGCGCCACCCGCCGCCGCCGTGATGATCCACGAGGCCGTCGGTCATTTCGCTGAGGCCGCTCCGGATGGCCGGGTGGATCTGCGCCACCGCCTCGGGGTGCGCATCGCCAGCGAGCAGTTCGATCTCGACGACGACCCCCAGGCCGAAGGCGGCGCCGCGTGCTACGCCGTGGACGACGACGGCGTCGCCACGAGCGGCCCTGTCGGGATCATCCGCCAGGGGTGTCTGGAGAGCATGCTGCACTCGGCGGTGAGCGCCGCGGCTACCGGAGCGTCGCCGACGGCCAACGGCCGCGCCGCGTCGATCTGGAATCCACCGATTCCCAGGATGTCGAACCTGATCTGCGCCCCCGGACAGGCCAGCGAAGAGGAGTTGCTTGAGAACCTCGGGAATGGGATCTACATCCATTCCCTCGCCTATGGCTACAGCTTCGGATTCCAGCTCGAAGCGATGGTCCGCCTGGCCGAGCAGATCGAGGGCGGCAAAAGGACGGGCCGCTTCTTTACCGGCGGCCTGGTCGACGAGGACCGCGCCGTCCTGACCCGCGCCGTCGAGCTTGGAAGTGACAGTGTTTTCTACCCCAACGCCATGTGTGGCAAGGAGGGTCAGATGCTCTACGACGTGAGCACGTGTGCCCCGGCGATCCGCATGGCGGAGTTGAGGCTGAGCCCATGACGAGGACACGTACGAGTCGGGAGATCACGATGGCCCGCTCGGTGCCGGGGCAGAATTTTTCACGCATCGACGCCCACCTGACGGTGGAGTCGATGCGCGAGGGCGGACTCGAGATCCGCTTCGCCACCCCGAGCCAGCTCTTCGCGGAGCTGGAGGAGATGGTCACCTCGATCCGGCGGGAGCTGGCGGCGCGCTTGCCGGAGGCTCTGCGCTCCCTCCTGGCGACCGAGACCGGGGTCGTGCGCTCGACCGTGTGGCGCGAGGACGGAGAAAACAAGTCCGTTTCCTGGCGCTACGCGATGGCGACCTTGCGGGGTGTGATCCTTGGCATCGGCAGCCCGGACAATGCGGCGTCTTTTGCCACCCTCTGGGACGGCACGGTGGAGGCGGCGGAGATCGATCCGGGACGACCCGTCGTCTTGAGTCCTTCCGCGGCGCTGACGCTGGTCGCCTATGCCCTGGAGACCTCTGCCCTGGGGACCTTCACCAGCCGTGAGGAGCCGGGGCGCCCCCCGATGACCGGGTTGACGGTGACGGACACCGCGGACTGCCCGTACCCGCCCCAGCACTACCCCTTCGGTGGCGACGGCAGGGTTTCCCGGGACCGACCGCTGCTCCGGGAGGGAAAGTGGTGTGTCGACTCGGAGAGCGTCGGTGGAGACGTCGATCCGATCTTCTTTCTGCTCACCCGGCCCGAACAGGCCCTTCGGCCCCTCGCCGCTTCCAGCTACTTCGTCCGCAGAAACCTTTCGGTCTACTGTGACAAGACGGTAGAATCGCCGTCTCCCGCCCTGATCGTCGACTCCTGGAGGATGCGGGTCGGCCCACGCAGCGGAGCCGTGCCGTTCGACGCCGAGATCTCCTGCGTCGACCCGGAGCGCGGGCGTCTCGCCTGCACCACGCCGCTGCGCCTCTGCTTCGATCCGTGGCAGGCCCTGGCGCGGATTCGGGGAGCCTGCGGTCCGGAGCTGCCAGCGGTGGACGAGGATCCGATCGAGGGAGACGCCTACGGGCTCGTCCCGTCCCTGGCCATGGATCTGACGCTGGACGATCTGCTGGAAGAAGGTGGCTCTTCCTGACGCAGCAGCCCCTTGCCAAGAAACCGGAAGGTCAAAAAAGAGGACGAGGAGCTCCATGCGGCTGTCGCCCGCGGGACCGCGGGATCCGAGACCTTGATTGCGAAGATTTTTTCCTGTAGGGTACGCAGCGCCCCTGGAGACAAGGAGACAAAGCGCCCCTGGAGACAAGGAGACAAAGCGCCCCTGGAGACAAGGAGACAAGGGATGGATGTTCTGTGGCAAGACGCTCGCTATGCTTTGCGAGCCCTCCGCACGGCCCCGTTGTTCACGTTGACCGCGGTGGTCACGCTGGCTCTGGGAATCGGCGCCAACGTGGCGATTTTCAGCGCGGTTGACGCCGTCCTCCTGCGGCCGTTGCCCTATCCGGAATCCGAGCGACTTACCGCGATCTGGGCCGAGTGGCGTGACAACAGCTTTCCGCGGGTCAGCCACACGGGAGGTAATTTTCGGCGGTATCAGCGTGACGCGCAGCTTTTCGAAGGCATTGCTGCCGTGGGCTCGGTGCGGCAGAACGTGACCGGCCGCGAGGCAGCCGTCCAGGTCCAGGTCGGATGGGTGTCGGAGAACTTTTTCTCGGTGCTCCGGGTGGCGCCGATCCTGGGTCGTGACTTCACCCCGGACGAAGGGCCGAGGTCCCTGATCCTGGGTCATGCCTTCTGGCAACGGTACTTCGCGGGGGACCCCGGCGTCCTGGATCGTGCCGTCAACCTCGACGGTCAGCCCTTCACCATCGTCGGTGTCCTGCCCGCCGGCTTCAAGCTGCAGATGGCGTCTGACGTGGGTATTTCCACGGACATCGACGTCTGGAAGCCGCCCGACCCGGTGGGGAATCCGAATCGCTGGGTAGTCGAGGACGTCAACTCCTCTACCCTGCGTCTGATCGGACGTTTGAAACCCGGCGTCACCCTGGCCCAGGCCCAGGAAGAGATGGATGCCATCGCCCGGCAACTCCGAGAGCAGTTCCACGGCCACGCCGCCGTGGGTTTTCACCTCAACGTCCACTCTCTGCACCGTGAGGTGGTCGGCCACGTACGGCCAATCCTCCTGACGCTGCTGGTTGCCGTGGGTCTGGTGCTGCTCGTCGCCTGCGCGAACGTCGCCAACCTGCTGCTCAGCCGCGCCCAGACACGGCAGCAGGAGATCGCTGTCCGGACGTCCCTGGGAGCCCGGCCCTGGCGCATCGTACGGCAGCTCATGACCGAAGGCCTGGCGCTCGCGATGCTGGGCGGCGCGGCGGGGCTCGCCCTGGGGTACGGCGGCGTCCGCGGCTTGGTGGCCCTGGAAGCGACCAACATCCCACGTCTGGAGAGTGTCGCTCTCAACGGCAGGATCGTGGCGTTCACCGTCCTGGCGTCGCTCCTGGCGGTAGTGCTTTTCGGGCTGATACCGGCGCTGCGGGCCATCCGGCTGGACCTCAACGACGTTCTCAAGCAGCGCCAGGATGCAGGCGGCAGTGGCCGCTCGCGGTTGAGCCGGCTCCTGATCGTCGTCGAGGTGGCCTTGTCGCTGATGCTCCTCGTCGGTGCCGGGCTTCTCCTGCGCAGCGCCGCGGAGCTCCAGGGAGTACGACCGGGATTCGACGTCGAGAACCTGCTCACCTTCTCCATCAGCTTGCCCGGCGTCCGCTACCAGGCGCCGGTGGACACTGCGAATTTCTTGCAGCGGTTCGAAGAGCAGATCACGACGCTGCCGGGGGTCAACGCGGTCGGCACGGTCTGGCCTCTGCCCCTGGAGGGCCAGATCTGGGCCGGCGTTTATGCGCCCCGCGAGAAGGCGGAGGCAGACGATCTGCCGATGGCCGACTTTCGCGTGATCACCCCGGGGTATCCGGCGACGGTCGGAGCCCGGCTGCTGGAAGGTCGCTTCCTCAGAGAAACCGACAGCCATGCGGTGCTCGTCGACGAAAAGATGGCCCGGCTGAACTGGCCTCCCAACAGCGCTGTCGGCCAACGGATGTTCGCCGCCCCCGGGGACGAGTTGGAGGAGTTCGAGATCGTGGGGGTTCTGGAAACGATTCGCCATGCCGACTTGAAGGCCGACGGCCGGGAGACCATCTACTTCCCGGCGGAGGCCTGGTCGTGGAGCGACTGGGAGCTTTGCCTCGCGGTGCGGACGGCGGCGGACCCCCTGGGTCTCGTGGGGCCGATTCGCAGCGAGCTCCAGACTCTGGATCTGGACATCCCCATGGCCAAGATCCACGCCATGGAAGATTACGTGGACGACGCCCTGGCGCCGAGCCACTTCGGCCTTGCGCTGATGTCCATCTTCGCCGCCGTGGCCCTGATCCTGGCTGCGGTCGGACTTTACGGAGTGATCGCTTACACGCTCAGCCAGCGGACGCGGGAGATCGGCATCCGTATGGCCTTCGGAGCACGAAGTCTCGACATCCTCCGCCTTGTCATGAAAGAGGGGCTGGGCCTCACGCTCTTCGGTGTGATCGTGGGAACCTTCGGTTCCCTGAGCTTCGCCAAGCTCGTCTCGGGCCTGCTTTTCGGTGTGTCGACCAGCGATCCGTTGACCTACGGTGCGACCGCCGGGCTGCTCACGGTGGTGACGCTTCTGGCGTGCTACGTCCCGGCCCGCCGGGCCAGCCGTATCAACCCCGTCGTCGCCCTGCGCTCCGAGTGAGAGGCGCGAGAGGACATTTTTTTTCGGTGAGAGCCCGGGCAGAGAGGATGCCATGACCTTCGGACCCGTCAGCCTCAAACCCTACCTCAACGCCCGGGTGGCGACTCACGACGGCGACCGTCCGTCCGGCGCCCTCAACGCGTGGGGCAACGCTTTCCCGGCCGAGGAGCTGCCCTTCGGCTCGAGCTTGTCGATTGGCCCGGTGCGCTTCGAGCTCCCGGAAAAGACCGCCGGCGGGTGCGACAGCGTGGAGCCTCTGGGGCAGGTCGTCGAGCTCGCCGCCGGTCCGCCGGCGGGGGGAGTCGCCCTCCTGTGCTGCGGTGAGATGGGAGATCAGTACCTGCCGGTCCGCCTCTCAGCGCCGGGAAGCGAGCCGCGCGCGCTCGTGGCGGTGGCCCGGGGCGTCATGGTGACGCCGCGGGACGACATCGGCGAGGAAGGCTTCGTCTGCTCCCACCTCCACTACCCCGGCGACTACGACCTCGCCCTCGCGCTTCCGGCCCTCTGGTGCTTCCGGCACCGCTGGGAGGAACCTTTTTCTCCCACACGGCTCGAGCTCGGTACGAACCCCCTGTTCCACCTGCTGGCGGTGACTCTGCTCGACGGGGAGGAAGCCAGGTCATGAACGAGATCCCTCCCTCGCCGGCCCGGACGACGAACACGATGTACTCTTACGTCGAGAGGCTGGCCGCCGAGCAGGCGCCGCGCTCGGCCGCCATGCTGCTGGGGCTCCGCTGGTCCTTCGGCCTGCCCCGCTCCGGGCTCGACACGCTCGAAGAGTGCGATCTCAGAGAGTACAGTCTGCCGCTCAATCCGACGCCGATCCGCGACGTGCTGGCCGAGCGGGGCGGCATCGCCATCGTGCGCCACGGCGGCGAGACGCCGGAATCCCTGGACGAGCACCTCGCCGCCGGCAAACCAGCCCTGGTGCCGAGCGACGTCTTCTACTTCCATTTCCGCCCCGCCTATCAGCGGCTTCACCACGCCCGGCTGGTGCTCGTGCGGCGCGGTGAAACCAGCGCCCAGGTCCACGTCGAAGACGGGTGGTGGCCGGCGGCCGAAGGCGTGGTCGACCGCGCCGATCTGGAGCAGGCGCGGTACTCGACGGTGCCCCAGGATATCGCGCTCGAGCCGCTCTTTGCCGGTGCGCCCCTGAGCGGCGAGTGGTTCGAGGTCGAGGTGAATCCCCCGGCGGTGGAGACTCCCAAGGACTGGGTGCGCTCGCTCGTCGAAACGCTCAGCGACGAGATGGCCCGGCCGCGGGACGACGAGCGGGGAGTGTACGGGATCGGCGCCTTTCGCCGCTTTCAGCAGTGGCTCGAGGAAAAGCTGGGCGAAGACGCCGGCAAGCGCCGGAGCCTCGCCGCCCGGCGCGCCGGGAGCCTGCTCCTGCGCCCCGAGCTGAGCTCGCGCCTCTACTTCGGCGCCTTTCTGCGCACGGCGGCCCACTGGCTCCGGGCGCCGCAGCTGTCGGCCGAAGCCACGGCCTACCGCCAGAGCCTCGGTCACTTCCAGGCGGCCATGGACGTCCTGACCAAGACGGTCAGGACCCACCGCCCCGAGTACGACGACTTCGTGCGTCACCATCTCGGCCGCGCCATCGAGGCGGAGGAGCGTCTGCTCGGTGTGCTCTCCTCTCTTGCCGAGAGACGCCGCGGCGGAGCCCGCGAAACTTCAGGGCGGCTCGTCGCCGTCGGCCATGGCAACTCCTTCCAGGATCCGTCCATCGCCGTCGTCGAGGGCGGCAAGGTCTACGCCGAGGCGGTCGAGCGTCATACGCAGTGCAAGCGAGCGGTGGCCGTCTACGGACTCCACTACTCCTGGAGAGACGTCAAGAAGGCGCTCGAGAGCTTGGAGATCCTGCCCGTCCAAGACGCCACGATCGCGATGCTGGACACCTGGGACGCCGTGACGTTCTACAACATGATCGACAGGCCCGAGGTGAGTCAGCTCATTGGGGAAAAAGGTTTCGGACGTTTTTCGGCCGGCACGTTGCAGCTCGCGGCCACACAGCTCGAACCCGCCTACCGTACGCAAATCGCCTGGTTGTTGAGAGACCTCCGATGCCGCATTACCGCGTACTCGCCCGGGCAGGACTTT
Source organism: uncultured bacterium (assembly GCA_965371445.1). Lineage (GTDB taxonomy): Bacteria > Acidobacteriota > Thermoanaerobaculia > Multivoradales > J023 > DASWIG01. The sequence continues at coordinate 91,375 of CBDUYN010000002.1, forward strand.
GTCGACGCCGCCGCTGAGAAGAACCTCACGTGGGAGGCGGAGACGGTCGACCATCACCTGGCCCATGCCGCTACGGCCGTCTACACGTCGCCTTTCGACGAGTGTACGGTCCTGATCGTAGATGGGTACGGCGAGGGTCATGGCACGAGCATCTATCGCTTTCGCGACAACGAGTTCGAGTTGCTCTTCCGCTCAAGCATATTGTTGAGCCTGGGGCTCTTGTACTTTCGTATCACGTACCTCTGCGGCTTCGATCCCTCGGAGGGTGAGGAGTGGAAAGTCATGGGAATGGCCGCCTACGGCAGTCTGCGTGAGGAGATCTACGACTTCTTCCGGACCAGGGCCGGGGACTACGGCGGCCGGTCGGCCACGGGCCGGCCCCTGAGCGAAGCAGACTTCCAGGAGCTCAACCGGATCGTGGGAGGGTTTCGCCACCACAGTGACCCTGACATTCTGCGTTCAGCCGACCTCGCCTACAACTTCCAAAGGTTTTTCACAGAAGCCGTCCTCGAGCTGGCGCGATATGCGCACGAGCTCAGCCCTTCGAAGAACCTCGCCTATGCCGGCGGCTGCGCCCTGAACTCGTCAGCCAACGGGAAGATCCTGGCCCATACCGAGTTCGAGCATCTGCACATTCCCTGTGCCCCGGGCGACGATGGCAACAGCCTCGGAGCCGCTCTCTACAGGGTCTACTGTGTAGAAGGAAAGGCGCGCGAGAAAAAGGTCATGTCTGCCTACCTCGGGAGGAACGTGGACCAGGCCAACGTCGAAAGGATGCTGGCGTTCGCAGACCTCAACTACAGGAAGTTCGACGACGAGGCGTCGCTCTGTACGGAAGTGGCGCAGCTCCTCGCTGCCGGCAAGACAGTGGGCTGGATGCAGAATCGGGCCGAGTTCGGACCCCGGGCCCTGGGCAACCGGTCGATCCTCGCCGATCCGCGGCCCGAGGACATGAAGGATCGCATCAACAGCAAGGTGAAGTCCCGGGAATGGTACCGCCCTCTGGCGCCTGCCATTCTCCACGAGTTCGGCGAAGAATATTTCGAAGACTACCAAGAAAGTCCGTACATGGAGCGTACCTTGCGTTTTCGAGAGGAGGTCCGCGATCGGATTCCCGCGGTCGTGCACCGCAACGGTACGGGAAGGCTGCAGACGGTACGAGAAGAATGGAACCCGATCTATTACCGGTTGATCCGAGCGTTCTACGATGAAACGGGCATCCCTTTGCTATTGAACACTTCGTTGAACGTCATGGGAAAACCCATCGTCCACTCGGAAGAAGACGCCATTACCGTTCTCTACACGACGGGCCTCGACTTCCTGGTCATCGGCAGCTACCTGCTGTCCAAACAACCCGGGTAGAGGGCTTGGAGCGGAGCCATGCCGGAAAGAAAAGCACTGGAGAAGGAAATCCTCGCCGTTCTCGACCAGTTCAGAGAAGCGTATCAGTCGGGTTCCGTGGAACTCTTCGACTTCCTCACCGAGGACGTCAGCGTCTTCTCCTTGTCAGTACCCGAGCGCTTCGATGGGCTCGAGGAGTACCGCAGAGACTTCGAGCCGGCGCTGGTCAGCGGTCAACGGGTGTCGCACTTCTTCGATGTCGACGTGCGGAGCCTGGGCGAAACCGCGGCTCTGGTGACCTACCACAACCGGATTCGTAGCGAGGGGTTCTCGATGGACAACCGCACGACGCTCTTGTTCGTGAAAGAAGACGAAACTTTCAAGGTCGCCCACATGCACGTTTCGCCCATGGCCGCCCCTTCGCAGGTCACGGCGACGCCCGAAGGGATGATCGAAGACATCATAGAGCTCGAGGAGGGTCCCGCCTGAGGCCCCCCTAGCTGTGGCTGAATCACTTTCCGCCTTCAGACTGTCCGCCTTCAGACTGTTCGTTCGCGAGCCATTCGTCGTCGAGTATGTCGAGGTGCCAGCCGACAGTGATCCAGTGATCGCCGCGTTTCTGGAGCATTTCCGTTCCACGGCCCGCCAGGGTCGAGGTTTGTCCGTTGTTCTCGATCTCGAACTTGTACTGTTCGTACAAGACCACGATACCTCCGAACATCCGTGCGACCGTGTTGGGAAAGGCCAGGCTGACCAGGCGGGAACCGCTGTCGACGAATTGCTTGGCCTTGGTGAAGACCTCGTCGCGGTCGATCCACTCTACGCCGGTCACCGGGATCGCGAGAAGGTTCTCGGGAAACGAAGCCTGAAGGAACTTCTCGTCGTTGGCAAACCACGCTCTCCACAGAGCTTCACGCGCCGCGACGGCTTCCTGGCGTATCTCTTCGGTCAGAGTTTGAGATTCCCCCAGGCTCGCTTCCAAGGCGTCGGGATGGGTGTTCGTGTTCGACGCCACTTGTATCCAGTGGCCATTCTGCTTGGCGTAGATGTCAAGAACGCGCAGCGTCGAAGAGATCCGTTCTTCCCCGACGGCAAGTTCCAGGTCGGAGATGTAGGTGATGACCGCGACGTTCCCATAGAAGACGAGATCGTAGTCCCGCATCTCGTAACCGGTCAACCGGGCTGGATTGTCCAAGAACTCTTCCGCCTCCCGCATGTACTCGTCGATACCCCGGACGATGGAGCGGGAATTGTTGAGAAAACCACGCCACTGTGCGCCGTGAGTCGCTCGCACTTTCTCCCGGTTCTTGTCCATGAAGGCATGGAAGATGGTGTCGATGTGCTGACGGATGTCGTCACGATCCTGCGGCCGACTATCACCGACCGCCGGAGCGACGTCCGCCCCGGCCAGAGTTCCCAGCCCGAGCGCTGCAAGCGCTGCAAGCGCAACCACCCATGAGGATTCTCGCATCTCTTCAATCTCCTTTACGAAGGGTGAGTAAAGACCACGCCACAGCTGAATGGAGGTTCCCCCCCTCCCGCCAGGCGCCGCGTTGTACGAATCCGCTGTTCATCCATACTGCTGTTCATCCATGCTGTCATCCGGTCAACCGCGCTCTCCACTTGCCGAAAACGGGCTGAGCAAGCCCAGCCGGTCCCCGTAGGCGACCGTTGTTCCGTCGAGGGTCGTCAGTGGGAGCGCCACCTCCTTGTGTGCGGTGAGGGGCACGAGGACCGCCATCGTCAGGGCGGCCAGCGCGGTCGCCATGAGGTCGGCGGGATACTGTGACTGAACCGCCTCCAGGACGATCCAGCTCACCAATCCGACGACGATGGCGGCCACCGCGGAAGTCCGGTTGGCCTTCTTCCAGTAGAGCCCCGCCGTCAGCGGAACGAAGAGCGAAACCAGAATCACCGACCAGGTGTTGACGATGAGCTCGTAGACAGCTTTGAAATAGAGTCCGGTCATCAGCGAGAGTACACCGAGAACCGGCACCGCCCAGCGGCTCAGGCGCAGGCGCTGCTGATCGGAGAGGTCCTTCTTGAAGAACTTGGCGATGTTCTCTCCGAAGATGCTCGCCGGCGCGAGCAACGCGCTGTCCGCCGAGCTCATGATGGCCGAGAGCAAAGCCCCCAGCACCAGCGCCATCCCTACGGGGTGGAGATAGTTCAGGGCGAGCATGGGAAGAATGTGCTCCGGGTTGCCGACGTCGGGCATGAGAACCGCGCCGACGATCCCCAGGAGCACCGGGATCAACCCCACGGTGAGGTAGAGCAGCCCGGCGATATAGGCGCTGTTTTGAGCGATGCTCTCGTTTCTGGCGCTCATCGAGCGCTGGAAGAGGTCCTGAGTGGGGATGCCTCCGAAGCCGATGACCAGCCAGGCCTGGACGTACCAGATCCAATCCTTGAAGCCCGGCGCGGGTAGCAGCTCGAAGTGCTGTTGCGGGAGCGCGGCCTTGACCGCGCTCCAGCCGCCAGCCTCGCTGAGGGCGACCCACAGCATGAAAGCGAGCCCCGAGATCAGTACGAGCGCCTGGACGAAATCGGTCAGGGTCACCGCCCACAGGCCACCGACCATCGTGTAGGCGACGACGACCGTGGCGCCCAGGACGATCGCGAGGCTCGTATTCACCCCGGTCAGGGTGTTGAGAATGAAACCGAAAGCGACGAATTGGGAGGCCACCCAGCCGAGATAGGCCGGAATGACGGCGACGCTCGCCAACAGCTCCGCCAGCCGTCCGAACCGCACGCGGAAGAAGTCCGACAGGGTCAGCATCCGCATCCGGCGCAGGATGCGGATGTAGAAGAAACCGGCCAGAAAAAGGCAGAGGCCGGCGCCGAACGGGTCGGCGACGACCCCCAGAAAACCTTCTTCGAAGGCCGCGCCGGCGGCACCGACGCAGGTGCCTCCGCCGAACCAGGTCGCAAACACGGTGAAGGTACACAGCCACAGGGGCAAGCGGCGCCCGGCGACGATGTAGTCGACCGGGTCGTGAACCTTGCGCCCGGCAGCGAAGCCGATCCCCACGATCACGGCCAGGTAGGCACCCACTCCCAGGAGAACGACGGTCTGGTCGCTCATCTTCGGCCTGCCTCCGTCATGACGGGCGGCTCTCAGTCTCCGTAGAGCTGGCGCAGCCGCTCTGTGAGTTGTTGCTCGAGCTCGGGGTCCCAAGAAGCCGCCGCCTCCTCGAGGAGATAGCGGCCGGCGTCCGGAGTACCTCCCGCGAGGTGCACCCAGGTCGCCTCCAGATCCTGAAGCTCACAGGGGGGCATCGGGCCCATGGACGGCAAGCACCGGGCATAGAGGATCACCGTCGGAACCCGCTGCCCGTCCCGGTCGCCCAGAACGAGGCACAGGGCCGCCTGGTCACCGAATTGATCCCACTGGGCCAGGGTGTCTTTCGCCTCGTCGAGGTCGTGCACCTCGACCACCGTGCGGAGCCCGTCGCGGCCCGAGACGTCGCGAATCGGAAATCCGTCGATCGGGTTGGACGGAACCTTCGTGGTGCCGGCCGCGGTGAGAATCTCCTCCACACCTCTCGCGCCGACCGCGACGCCGTGGACCGTACAGTGGGAGCCGCCGTCGAAAAACCGTCCCAGGAGGTGGTGCCGGGCACCTTGTTGGCAGACCTCACCCAGGCCGGGCACCGTCAGACCGAGAATGATGACTTCCATGTTCTTCCAGCTCCATCGGTATCGTTGATCATTCCGGGTCCGACAGCAGGCTCGTCCCGGTCAGGTCCTCCGGGATCGGCAGCCCGAGCCAATCGAGGACCGTGGGCGTGACGTCCAGGATTGAAGCCCGCCGGTCGCGGCCGGTGGCGGCGGCCGGGGCTCGCAGGACGAACAGGCCGTCCTGGGCGTGATTGGCTTCGTCCACCCCCGTGTCGTTGCCCAGAAGCCACGTCTTACCGTGGCCGATCGAGCCGAGGCTACGCCAACTGAGGTCGCCGAAGATCACGATCAGGTCTGGCGCCAGGCCGCGGACGACGCGGTAGATCTCCTCCGGCCACGAGACCTGGTTCGTCAGGGTGGGTCCGCCCGGCAGCGACAGCGATCCGAGCAACTCAGTGAGCTCACGCCGGGCGGCGTCGCGCTTGGCGAACGGGATCACGCCCTGCGGCTCGCGGCCCTCGACGTTGAGGAAGATACGGGCGTAGTATCCCCCCTCTCCCCAGGCCCGGGTGCGGCTCCAGTCCACCTGCTGAGGCCGCAGGGGGCCAGGCTCCGAGGGTTCCTCGCGCAGCACCAACCAGCCTTCCTGGCGCAGGACCTCGTTGATGCAGACCCCGCCGTCCATCGCCTTGGCGCCATGGTCCGAGACCACCAGCAGGCCGGTATCCGGTCCGGCCAACTCGACGAGCCGCCCGAGCGCCTCGTCGACCCAGCGGTAGTACTCCCGGATGGCGTTGCGATAGGGCGAGTCTGCCTGGTGCCGCACGTGCGACGGATCGTGGTCGCTCCAGAAGCAGTGGTGCAGGCGATCCGGAGCGATCTCGCAGAGCATCGCAAAGTCCCACGGACGCGTCTCCAGCAGGTGCTCCATGAGCCGGAACCGGCGCTCGGTCATGAAGTAGGCCTTGTCAAGCACTTCCTGGCGCGGAACGTTGCGGAAATTGTCGACGTCGAAGAGATACTCGCCCACCACCTCCCTCACCTCGTCGGCAAGCTCCGGCGGGCGGGCGAAGGCCGCCCCGTCTTCCCAGCCGAGTCCCTGGGCTTCGAACCCTGAAACCAGGACCCCGCGGATCGGCGGCGGCGGCGAGGTCTGAGGGACGCCGATCACGATGGAAGAACCACCCGCGTCGCCGACGTGGTCCCACAAACGGGGACAGCGCACCATGCCGGAGGTGGCGTAGACGAGGTCGCCGTAGGCGTAGCTTCGCCGGTTTCTGAAACCGTAGATCCCCAGCTCACCAGGGTCCCGGCCACTGAGCATCGAGGTCCACGCGGGGATGGTGATCGGGGGCAGGGTGCTCACCAGGGGCCCGGAGAGCCCGGTTTCCACCAGCCGGGCGAGGTTCGGCAGTTCGGCCAGGGATTCGGGAGAGAGAATCTCTGCTCCAAGACAATCCAGGCCCAGAATCAGGAATCGCTTGTCCATCTACTCTCCAAGTCAGTTCCTCTAGAATAGGGGCGGGGGCAGACGCGACTCATTTTAGTCGGAGATGCCGGCGGTGTCCAGGGGCGATTCGCCGCTGCCCGAAGCTACAACGGCCAGCGGCGGCTTCGACCCTGATTCGTCCTCGACCAACGGCGGCGGGCCTTCCCGGGGGTATCGTCGCGGATCCTCCAGGAAGCCACTGCGTCTGAAATACGAGAAGTAGGTGCTCAGCAACTCCTTCTCCACCGGTGGACAGACGATGCCGGCGCCCGCCAGGCCGGCTTTTGTGTTGCGCCAGTCGATCCTCACCTCTGACGCCCCGCCTGGCAGGGCAGGATCAGGTTCGGGTCCGAACAGAGGCAGGAAGGGAGCCAGCGCGTTTTCCGGGTGGCGCTTCACGTGTTCTTGCAGCGCGGCCCGCCATCTGGAGTAAGGCACCCGCTCGAGGAGGTAGCCGCACGAGCGGACGTAGTCGACGACCTCGCGCATGGGCAGAGGACGAGGGTTGGTGATGTGAAACGCCTTGTCCGGGAATTCCGTGAGCCGCGACAGGTGGACGACGGCCCGGACCAGATAGTCGACGGGTGCCAGGTCGAGCTCGCCGTCCTCGTCGGGTATCATTCCGAGCTGAATACAACCTTTCAAGTGTCTTGAAGTGAAGTCCTCGAGGCTCGAAGCTCCGGTGTGGTTGTGTCCGGAAATCGCCCCCGGCCTGTAGACGCAGACGGGAAAACCCCTCTCGCGCGCCGCCATCATGTACTTCTCCGCCACCCACTTGCTCTGGCTGTAGCCGCCCGACAAGCTCTGCCAGTGGTCGAGAGAGTCCGACTCGTAGAGAGTTCCGACGCTGTCGTAGGCGGGTGAGTCGAAAACGTCCAACGTCGAAACATGATGCACGGCCTTCGCTCTGACCAGAGAGGCCAACCGCAGGATCTCCCGGGTCCCTGAAGCGTTGGGGCCCTTCAGGGTCGAGTACGGCTGCAGCTCACTGATCTGCGCGCCGCAGTGATAGATGACGTCGACCCGTTCGGCCAGTTGGTGAAATTTCTGCTCAGGAAGGCCCAGGAGCGGCTGCGAGAGGTCTCCGATCACCGGGACGATCCTGGAAACGAAGGCGTCGTCCCACAGATGATAGGATTCGAGGTGACTCCGCAACCGGCTCCAGCCTTCCCCGGCATTGCCGGCACGAACCAGGCACAAGAGATCCGCGGTGCTCCGGTGAAGCAGCTCATGGAGCAGGAAGACTCCGATGAAACCGGTGGCTCCGGTCAGGAAGATCACCGACGGCTGTGCCGTGGCCTCGTAGGGTCCGCTGGCGGGAACGACGTCGGGATCGAGCACCGCTTCCGCGGCGAGGTCGACGGTGAAATCCGCGGCGCGCCCGGCGGCGGGGTGGTGCGACGGGTCGAGGCTTGCCTCGATCTCGGCGGCCAACTCCGCCAGCGTCGGCGCCTCGAAGACCTTGCGCACGTCCAGCTCGAGCCCGAAAGTTTCGCGCACATGGGCGAGAAGCCGCGGTGCGAGAAGAGAATGGCCTCCCAGGTCAAAGAAGTTGTCGGAAACGCTCACCTGCCCGATCTCGAGCAACTGGCTCCAGATCTCAGCCAACCGCCTTTCGACCTCCCTCTCGGGAGCCACGAAACCTTCTTCCAACTCTCTGGCCACGGTGCTGGGCGCCGGCAGGGCCTTGCGGTCCACCTTGCCGTGGGCCGTCAGCGGCAAAGCGTCCAGCGGTACAAAAGCTGACGGTATCATGTAGTCGGGCAGCCGCAGCTTCAGAGCGGCCCGCAACTCGGAAACAGCGGGGGCCTGCTCCGGGTCGAGCAGGAGATAAACCACCAGCCGGACTTCGCCGGACTTCTCCGGCTGCGTGGCCAGAACGATCGCCTCTTTCACTCCCGGGAGCTGCCTTGACGCCGACTCGATCTCTCCGATCTCGACCCGGAATCCACGGACCTTGACCTGGTGGTCGACACGGCGGAGAAACTCGATGGCACCGGTCCTCAGGTAGCGGGCGACGTCCCCGGTCAGGTAGAGCCGTCCGCCCGGCCGGCGGGAAAAGGGAGATGGAACAAAGCTCGCTGCGGTGAGCCCGGGACGGTTGAGGTAACCGCGGGCCAGACCGGTGCCGGCGATGCAGAGCTGTCCGGGGACCCCGATGGGAATGGGCTGCAGGTCGGAGTCGAGCAGATGCGTTTGAACGTTGGAAATGGGATAGCCGATGGGCACTTCCCGACCTGCGAAGGCGACCGGCGGCTCCCATGTCGTCGCAAACACGGTCCCTTCCGTCGGACCGTAGCAATTGACCAACCGCACGCGCCCGCCCACCGCCGCCTGCCATTCCTGTAGCCGCTCCGCAAGCGCTCTTTCGCCACCTATGGTCACCAGGCGCAACGAGTCGATCGGCGCCGGGCCTTCCGACAAGACATGGGTCGCAAGCTCATGCCAGTAGGCTGTGGGGAGCCCCAGAAAGCTCACTCTCCACTGCTGACACTGGCGGAGGAACCGATCGGGTGAAGCCATCATCGCCTCGGTGCGCAACACCAGCGTCGCACCCTGCACCAGGCATGTGAAGATCTCCTCTGCACTGGGGTCAAAGGTGCATGAGGTGAACTGCAAGACGCGGTCGCCCGGCTTCAGCTCGTACGTTCGTGCCGCGGCGGTGACGAGGTTGACCAGCGACCGGTGGGTGACCACGACTCCCTTGGGTCCGCCGGTCGAGCCCGAGGTGTAGATCACGTAGACCGCGTTGCCGGGCGTGGCCCGGGGGAGCGGGTTGCGCTCGTCTTCCCGCGCGACGAAAGACCCGTCGGCGTCGAGACAGATCATCTGCCGTCCATACTCGGGGAGACGTTCCCGCATCCGCTCCCGGGTCAGCAGCACCGGCGCCCCGGCGTCTTGAAGGACACCGACCAGGCGCTGGTCGGGACTCTCTGGATCCAGGGGCAGGTAGGCGCCTCCTGCCTTGAGGATCGCCAGGATTCCCACCACCATCTCCAAGCTGCGCTCTATGCAGATGGCGACGAGGGTTTCCGGGCCCACGCCGCGAGAGCGCAGGTGATGGGCCAGTTGGTTGACCCGGGCGTTGAGCTCGGCGTAGGTCAGGCGGCGCTCTTCGTCGACCACGGCCAATGCTTCGGGTGCGTGCTCTGTCCGGGCTTCGAAAAGCTCGTGGACACACCGCTCGTGCGGGTCGTCACCGGCGGCCTGGCTCCACTCCCGGAGCAGCTGCTGTCTCCCGGCCGCGGACAGGAGCGGCAGCCCGGAAAGCGTTTGCGCGGTGTCGGCGACCGCGCCAGCCAGCAACGATCGGAATTGACTCAACAGCCGCATGGCCGTGGTGGGGTCGAACAGGGCGATGTTGAACTGCAGCTCGGCGGTGAGCTCTCCGCCTTCTCCTTCCACTTCCCTCAGACGCAGCGTCAGCTCGAGCTCCGTCCCGGAGTCCTCAGCGAGGTTCAGCTCCCGGATCTTCAACTGCGGCAGCTCCGGGACCGGCACCGGGGAGACTTGCTGGACGAGCATGACCTGAAACAGCGGGGAGCGGCTGAGGTCCCGCTTCGGCTCCAGCTCCTCCACCAAATTGTCGAACGGTACGTCCTGGTGCTCATGGGCTCCCAGAGTGGCTTCGCGGACCCGGGCCAGGAACTCCTGAAAATCCAGGTCCCCCGCCAGCCGGGTGTTCAGGACCAGGGGGTTGGTGAAGGATCCGATCAGCCGCTCGGTCCGCCGCCACCTGCGGTTGCCGGCGAGTGTGCCGACGCTGATTGAGCTCTGAGTGGTGCAGCGGTGGAGCAGGGTCTTGAAGGCCGCCAGGAAAAACATGAAGGGAGTCACGTCCTGCTGGCCGGCCTGAGCCTTGACGCCGTCCACCAGGCTGGCGGGGAGTCTCACGCTCCGGAAGGCGCCACGGCGGATCACGAACGGCGGCCGGGGCCGGTCGGTGGGCAGGTGCAACGCCTTCGGAGCCTCGGCCAGTTGCGCCCGCCAGTAGTCCATCTGAGATTGCAGGATCTCTCCTCGGAGCCAATCGCGCTGCCACCGGACAAAGTCCGGATACTGGACGGGGAGCGGCGGCAAGGGGGAAGGGCGTCCGGCGGCAAAGGCCTCGTACAGGGTCACCATCTCCCCCCTGAGGAGCTTCACCGACGCTTCGTCGGAGACGATGCTGTGAACCGTCAGCAGCAAGACGTGATCGTCGGCGCTCAGCCGTAGCAACCAGGTCCGCAGCAGCGGGCCCCTGCTCAGGTCGAAGCAGCGGTTGGCTTCCCTGGCACAGCGCCGGATCTCGGCCTGTTGGTGCGGCCGCGGCAACCCCCGCAAGTCCGCTGTCACCAGTACCGGAGCGAGGGTCGGAGCTACGGCCTGGAGCGGCTCGCCGCCGACCGCCGTGAACGTGGCGCGCAACGAAGCGTGCCGCCGCACGATCTCGTTGAGACTGCGAGAGAGCGCTCCGGCGTGCAGTGGGCCCGTGAAGCGGAAGGCGTACGGGAGGTTGTAGGCGCTCGCGTGCGGGTCCGACAGGACCAGCGACCACTGCCGGAGCTGGAAGAACGACAGGGGCTCCTCACCCAAGAGATCCCGGGCTCGGGGAAGCCCTCGGTTCTCGACGCTCGACATCCGGTCAGATCGCCAGCTTCTGCGGGATGGAGCGCGGCCCGGGGTTGAACGATCGGTTCAGGTAGCCGCAACCGCGGAAGCACAGCTGGCTGTCGATGGCGTCCGGCTCGAACCACTTGATCACGAACTCCTCGACCTTCTCCTGGTCGAACTCCTTGCACGAATAGACGTCGATCGAGACGAACCGATTCTTGCCCGAGGTGTGGATCTGGATCCCACTTTCAATGATCGGAACCCAACCGCTAAAGCCCGGCAGGCCCGGAAAGACCACCTCACAGGTCTTGAAGATGTAGGGCTGTGTCTGCTTGGTCATCCCCAAAAAGACGCAAATCTTGTCGAGGAACTCGTACCCCTTGTCAAGGTCGCAGCAGATCTCCTCGCTACAGCCGAAACAGTCGATCATCAGCAGGCGACCCCATGGACAGTCGTCGACCGCCATAGGCGCCGTTACCGTGGATTTGGATGGCGATTTCACGATTTCTGTCATGCCTTACTCCCTAGGACACTCATGGCTCCCGAGGACATTGTACTGAGCCCTGGCGGTGCCGTCAAGCTCTATGCTGCGCGAAGGGGGTGCCCTCCCAGGGGCTCCGGTGGCTCGGCCCAACCCGAGAGGCAGGTCCGCCCGAAACCGGAGGCACGCTCACCTGGCCTCGATCTGCCGCGTCTTCCACTCGTCGGTGGCAATACAGCCCGGTTTGGGGATAAAATCTGCTCCGTCGACTTGGTGTCAGCGATGCGGTTGGGTCTCGTGTTGAGAAGGGAAAAGCCCCACATGCCCGAAAGGCCAGGACCGGAGATCCTTGGATGCAGAAAATGAAGATCGAAGATGATCGGCTACCCGGGGATGCGGACGAGCAACTGGCCCTGGCTCGTGACGTAAGGCGGGCGCTGCCCGGCGAGGTGGTGACACGTGGGCCACAACACGATCTGGTACTTCGTGGCGGTACTGGGGCAGCTCCGCGAGTTGCCTGAGGACATAGCTCAGGCCTTGCCCCCTTGCCCCTGACCCACCACAAGCTCTTGCTCTCGGTGCGGAACCAGGATGCCAAGGTCCAGCTCGCACAGAAGGCAGTCGCCCAGGAGCTCTCTTCCCGGGAGTTCGGCAAGGTCGTAGCACAGGTGCGGATCGCCAACGCTGAGACCCCCCGCGGCGGGAGACCTCGCCTGCCCGCCTTCGTCAAGGGACTGACCCGGCTCCGCCAAGCCATTGACGTCGCAACCTCGGAGAGCATCAACAGGGAGACCTTCGCGACATACAAGCCTGCCAAGGCCCGTAGCCTCGCCGAGGAGCTCGACAGCCACATTGCGACTCTTACCAAGATCAAGGAGAACATCCTCACGGTGGTGGACGAGATCGAGAGGGCCCCCTGAAGACCGGGGCGCGTAGCTCTGGCGGAAGTCTGTTCACGCGCGTGAACAAGCGCGGATGGATTCGCCCAGGGCCGAGGGCGCCGCCAGGCAGATGCCGCACCGGCCGCACCAGGTCTGTGCTTGACAAGCTGCGAAATCGGGCTAGCATTGAGGTCGTTCGGGACGGACGAACGTCCAGGGACGAACGGCGAGGCTGGCCAGGACAGGGTCGCCTCTTACGAGACAGAGTCTTTACGAAAGCGTGGCGGAGTACGGAAATGACGGCGAAACAGGAAGTTGTGGGGCAGGTTCGTGAGGCTCTCCAGAGCTTCTGGGACTGCTATGAGTCGGGCGATGTGGAGTTCTTCGATTGTTTCAGCGGAGATGCCAGCCTCTTTGCCGCCCCGGGGGCGAACCGAATCGATGGCTTGCAGGAATACCGCGAGAAATTTGAGCCTGAGCTGGGCAAGAGGAAACGCGCCATGCAGGTCTTCGACTTGGAGATCCGCACGACCGGAAAAGACTGGGCGTTGGTCACCTACCATTGCCGGATTCGGATCGAAGCTGTCTCGGGCGACCACCGCATGACGCTCCTTTTCGTCCAGGGCGGCGACGGGCGTTTCGAGATCGCCCATTTTCACGTGTCACCAATCGCCCAGCCGGAATCTCCGGTCCGGGCGAGCTCGGAAGATCTGCTCGAAGAGATCACGGAGATCGAAGAGCAGGTCTAGGTAGGAGCCTGTGCCGGACACCCTCGTGGCGACGGGCCCACCGACAGGCTCGTCGTGGCCCCCAGGCTCCCCGGAATCCTCATCTCGTGGCGGACACGTGGATGTGGACGATCTTCCACTCACCGTTCTTCTTGACCAGGACGTCCGTCTCCTTGAGGTACGCGGTCCTGGCTTCGTCCTCCGGCCCATAGCTGCCTCTCGAGTAATAGGTGACGACGGCTACGTCTCCATAAACCGTGACCTTCGGTTGAAGCTCCTGGAAGTATCCGACCTTGGAATAGCCGACACGTTGGCCGAACTCAAACTCTTCACGGTCAGCAGCGATCCCTTCCACGCGGTAGGGATTCGATGGCGTCAGCACGGTGATGTCGTCGTCGATGAAGGTGAAGTAGCGCTCGACGTCGTTGGCGGCAAAGGCGCGGTTGAACTCCTTGACGACGTTCCAGACTTCCTTCTCCGCAGACGTTGCTCGCTGTCCTGTGGACTCTTGTTCTTCCATCGTTTCCTCCGTTTCTGCAAGTGCGCTCAGAGACGGCCCGAGCAAGAGAACGGCCAGAGCGCAAAAATGCGGTATCTTCATTTACGATCTCCTTGTGAGGTCTTTGTAGCATTCAAGTAAGAGTTGAGCGCCATCTCGGCTCAGGGCGAGAGAAGCTGTCCGGAGCTGCCTCGCCCCATCTTGACCTGGTGGCTGCATCGTACTGAGCGGCTCCGGGGCGTGTCAAGATCGCCGGAGGCTTGCCAGAGCCCTGACGCGCGATCTCGAAGACCCGTGCGTCAAAGCCGGAGGGCTCGCGGTGGCACTGGCTTCGTTCAGTATCCCGAGAAGCTCTTTGCCCTTGGGAAGGGAACCCTGCCGGGTCACCAGAGTCTCAAAACGCTCGACGACCTCCCGCAAGGCGTCTCCCTGCAAAGAGAAGACGATTTCTTTGTGCGGCAGCGTGGAACCCGGGCTCCACGTGGGTACCGTGCGCACCACCTGGTCGACGTAGCCTCGCTGACGGTCCTCGGCCGTGGCCGGGATGCCCATGACCGTCTTCCGGTACAGTACCTGAGTCGGAAAGAAGTTGCCGGAACCGATATGTGTCGTGACCTCGAGACCTTGCCCGTCGAGCCTCCTCACCCGGGAGTGGACCCGCCCCAGGCGGGCGATGACGTCATGTCCCCGCGAGGTGAAATGCTCGATGTTCGAGATCATGAGGTCTTCCCTGAACCTGCCGAAGGCCACCTCGTCGCGCGAGAGGTCGAGGAATCTCGCGTAGGTTGGCTCTTTGAAGAAAGCCAGGTCGGAACGTATCGTCGCATCGTAGAGTCTCGAATATTCCCTGTCCAGCGCCTCGTCCGCTCTGGCCTCGGCGTTGAAATTCCGGCCACCCCGCTCCTCGACCGTCTTGGCGAAACGGAGCGCCGAAAGTTGGTACCGAGTGGTGAAATCGGGGAAGATGCGCTGCGCCGGAACAGCCTGCCGGAGCCGGCCGGGCTCGATCAGCTCGAAGAGGTGAACCGTGTCGCGGCCCATCCGGAAGGGTATCGTAAGGCTTTTCCGAGCGGTCCCTCCGGCCCGCCGGAATCGACCTCCCAGATAGTGGTCGTCCGCGCCATGGCGGCCGAGAATGAGCACTACGTGGTTCATTTACGCCTCGTCTCCCGTGGTTCATTCACGCCTCGTCTCCTGGCGTTCTGCTGGAGAAGCAGGGCCGCAGTTCTTCAAGTTGCCGGACGCAGGATCCTGCGCATGATCGGCCGCGTCTCGGAACGGCGCAGGACCTCCTTGAAGCGCGCCTTGCGGAAGGCCGAAGCGATCCCCGTGTAGGCGAAAACCGGCGGCATCTCCTCCTTGCGGGGCTCCACCGGGTAGGCCTCGACGATCCGCGCCCCCTGGCTGCGGGCATACTTCACCGCCGCGTCGATGAGAGCGACGGAAAGACCTTTGCGGCGCTCGTCCTTCCTGACGAAGAAGCAGACGATCGACCAGACCAGCTTCTCGTCGACCGGCTTCAAGATACGCGAGCGGGCCAGCGAGGAGAAGGCCTCGCGGGACCCGATGGAGCACCAGCCTACAGCCTCGTCTCCGAGATAGCCCAGCACTCCCGGTACCTCGCCCGAATCCACCAGCTCTTTCATGGCGCGCCGGTTGCCTTCGCCCTTCTGCTGCTCGTACTCCCTGCGGGTGAGCCGCGGAGTCATACACCAGCAGCCACCGCAGGCACCGCGCTCACCGAAGAGTCGTTCGAAGTCAGCCCAGCGCCCGTGGGTGAGGGGGTACACTTTGAGTCGGGGGGATCGCTTTTGAGCCAAGAAACCTCCTGAAGTAGAAATGGGCCGGGAGCATGTCATCCCGTCAGGCGTTTGTCGCCAACCGCAGATCGGGCGAAAATCCTACCCCGACTGCGGAATACCGATCAACACTTTTCCGGTGCCGGCGGTGCCGGGCGCGTGCCGGATTTTCTTGAACGGGAGACAAAGGCTCTCCCGAGTCTGGTACGATGAGGCCGCGTTCGGACATGGCAACGGAGCAGGAGGCACGACATGAGAAAGATTCGCCTGGGACGTACCGACGTCGAGGTGCCGAGCATCGGATCCGGCACCTGGGGTCACGGTGGAGCCGAGGTGGACGAGGGTCAACCGGTGGGGTGGTCCGGGCACGACGATGAGCTGGCAACGGCCGCCCTGCTCGAAGCCTACCGCCTCGGCCTCACCCACTGGGACACTGCCGACGCCTACGGTCAGGGCCAGGCCGAGCGATTGATCGGCTCACTGTGGGATCGGGTTCCCCGCCAGGAAATCTTCCTCGCCAGCAAGGTCGGCTGGGAGGTGGGTCCCTACGACCACGCCTACCACCCGGAGCAGATGCGCCGCCAGTTGGAGTGCTCCCTACGCGGTCTCGCGACCGACTGGATCGATCTCTACTACCTCCACCGCTGCGACTTCGGCTCCGAAGACGAGTACCTCGACGGCGCAATCGAGCTCCTGGACCGCTTTCGGGAGGAGGGCAAGATCCGGTTCCTCGGGCTTTCCGACTGGGCGAGCGAGCTCATCGTGCGCTACGTCGATCGGGTCGACCCGGACGTCGTCCAAACTCATCGCAGCGTGATCTACGACCAGTACGAGACCAGCGGCCTCAAGGCCTGGGTCGAGAAAAACGATGCGGGAGCCGTCTATTTTTCCCCTCTGAGGCATGGCCTGCTTCTTGGCCGCTACGAGGAACCTCCCGAGCTCGGCGAGGGCGACCACCGCAGCCTCATTCCCGCTTTTCGCGACCGGGCGTTTCTCGCCCACCTGCGCGACTGCCGCGATGCGGTGAACCGACGCTTCGCCGAGAATCCCCAACCCGTCCTTCACGTGTTGATCGGAGTGCTCTTGGCCGACTCTCCTACCGGTTGCGCGCTGCTGGGCCTGCGGCGGCCTGAGCACGCCCGGGCCGCCGCCGCCGTGGGTGAGCCCCTGAGACCGGTTGACGTTGAGTGGGTGCGGGAGCTCTACCGAAGGGTGGAGCCCGAGCAGAAGGGTGGCCCGTGGTTGGGAGCTTGCTAGGGATACCCCCTCTGGGCCGGTCCGACGAGCGGGCCGGGATCGATGGAAGCGATGGACGCGGAGAAGGCTGAAGGCGTGCTCGACGTCCTGGCCGTTGACCGCGTGCAGGATCCGCGACGCCACCCGGTTCGTCGCCGGCTCTGGGGCCGCCCATCTGGGGATGGTCGTGCTGACGATCCCAGTCCGGCTCTGCCAACCCCCGGAAGAGGTCGTAGAGGACCTTGCCGCTCTTCTCCAACTGATCGAGGTGTCGTCGCCACTCCATCGCGATTCCTCCGAGCTTCGGGGTTGTTTTGTTCCGGGCCGACACCAGAGCCTACATCGTCCGTTCGACGACAGCGACACCGGCGGCGTGGTGGAAGCCGCGAGACGCGACGAGGAGCGCTGAGGCCGTCAGGGAAAGACCGGATCCTGGCAAACCCCCTGGACGCCCACCGAGAACTTGCCGAGAGCGCTGTGGCCCACCGACACAGGGCCGTCGGGAAAGGAGGTCGTGTTCAAGACCAGCTCGATGGAGCCGAACTTCGTCCCACCGACGATGAAGTCCTGGATCCGGCGCTCGAAGCTCCACTCCTCCTCGCCCGTAAAGCATCAAAGGTGTGCTCATTCTAACTCAAACCGGCTACACTGAGGCGGTCTTTGGAGGAGCCCCGAGACGATGAACGCGCAGAGAAGCCATCGAGTCCCCGCCGCCGTGCTTGCCGCCGTCCTGGCCGTGCCTTCCCTGGCCGTGGGCGAGAGCGATCCGGCGGCGCTCGTCGCCCCCACTCATCTCTACCCGCCGCCCCCGAGCTACCTGCTCTTGCCCATGGGCGGTGACCGGGCCTTCTTTCGCTACACCCCGGGCTCGCTCGACCGTTCGGCGAACCTCCAGCTCCGTCTCGAAATCCTCGCCCGCTCCTTCGAACGCTGGAGCGACCAGCGCGTCGAGGTCCTGGTCTTCGTCCTGGGGCGCGAGGAGTGGGAGCAGGCGGGCTTCAACGTCGCCTACGGAGTTCCCCTGCGCGTCGGCGAGACCGCTCTCGCCGCTCCGGCCGAAGGCGACGCCGGGACCGTCGAGCTCTGGCGGACGCTGCTCGACGGCCGGCTGCCTCGGATCGAAGGGATACCGCTGCGCGGGACGCCCGAGGAGGTGGCGAGCCTGCTCGTCTCCGACCTCCTCACCCAGGCGCTTCTCGCCGAGATCCTCGTCGACACGACCGGCCTTGCCGGCGACAGCTTCTGGGTGCGCGGGGTGATGGTGCACCTCATCTCGTGGATGATGGCGGAGCGCCTCGGCACCGACCGTCCCGCGGACGTCGTGGCGCTCTACGGGCAGTTCCTGCGCTGGCACGAGCCCCGGAGCCTGTCGGTCCGCGACTACGACCACGACGTCATGCTCGCCGACTGGCTCTACTTCCAGGCGCAGTTCCTCGCCGGCGCGCGCGCCATCTACGCTCAGGCCGGCAAGGAATCGCTCAAGAAGGCGCTCAAGCTGAAAAAGAAAAACGGCGGAACCCTGGCGGGTAACGACCTGCTGCGCAAGTTCAAGGGTCTCGACGAATGGCTGCGCGGCAGCTTCTCGACCGTGTCGCGGAAGAGGTGATCAAGCCGGCAGGACGACGGCGACGATCGTGCGGTCGTCGATCTGCGGAGTCCCGGCGGTCCAGGCCTCGACGCTCTCGAAGACCGCGTCGATGACCTCGGCGGCGCTTGGTCCCTGGCACGAGCGCGCCACCTCGACCAGGCGCTCGACGCCGTACTCCTCGCCCCGTGACGAATCCCCGTCGCGAAGCGCTTCGGTAATGCCGTCGGTGTAGAGCACCAACACGTCGCCCGGGCTCATGTGGACCATGCCCCGGCCGTAGGTCGCTTCGGCAAGCGGTCCAAGCACCGGACCGCCGTGCTTCAGGTAGGTCACGGCACCGTCGGCCGCGAGATGAAAGCCGGGCGGGTGCCCGGCGTTCGAGTAGATGAAGCCCCCGTTCTCCTCGAGCTCGCCGTAGATGAGCGACACGAAACGGCTCGACAGCGAGCTGCGGTGGATGATCGAGTTGAGGCGCTCGATCGTGCGGACCATCTTGAAGTCGCGGCCCAGGCCCATGCGCAGGCCGACGAAGACGTCGCGGACCTGAAGCGCCGCCGGCAGGCCGTGACCCGAGGCGTCGGCGACGGCGAGCCCGAGGATCTTGTCGGAGATCGGGATGAAGTCGTAGAGGTCGCCCCCCATGCGGTCGACGGAGACGTGGCGTCCGGCAATCGAGAAGCTTCCGTAGGCCGGGGCCTCCTTGGGCAGGATCGAGGCCTGGATCTGCTGCGCCTGGCGCAGGACGCTCTCGACGCGATCACGCCGGATGCGCTCGTTCAAGGCCCGGCGCATGACGGCGAGCGAGGAGAGGATGTCGTCGCGGTCGTGTCCCGGGGCGATCGAGAACCCGAGGATGTAGTCGCCTCCGGCGAGCTCGATGGCCGCGAACTCCTCGACCCCGATCGCTTCCTCGAGCTCCGGGTCGATGCGCGGATCGCCCGGCTCCATGTAGACGGTACCCATCGACAGGCAGATCTCGATCGGCCGGTAGGAGCGCGGCACCCGGAAGCCGAGGCGGGCCTCGTCGTCGTCGGGGAAGCTCGAACGCAGCATGTAGCTGTCGCCGTCGCGGACGTAGAGGCGCGCGGCGTAGATGCCGAGATCGTCGCGCAGCCGCTCGAGGATGGCCCGCACCACCAGCTCGACGGTCGGGACCCGCTCGTCGTCGCCGCATTCGATGACGTCGACGACCTCCTCGACCTTCTTCATCAGCTGGCGGTAGTCGTTGGGGGCGTGGCTTGGGCTCAAGGGATTCTCCTCGCGGGTGTACCGGCGCGTTCTCTCGCGGCCGGCATGGATAGCCTATCGCGCCGCGCTGGTCCACGGGGCCGACGCGAAGACAAGGCCAAGGTGAGGCTCGAACGGACGGCCTCGGCGAGGATCCGAGATGTCTGCCCGAGCGGCGGTTTGTGTCCCTTGAGCTCCCAAGGAACAAGCCCGTTGCTGCCTTGCTCGACGGTCTCCTCCGGGAGGCGGCTTTAGCCGGCTTTAGCCGTCTTTTCATCTATAGCACGGGTCTTTAGGCCCGTTGCGGAGATCGGCCGTGCCTCGACCGACCACCGTAAGTCGCGCCGCCTCCGCCCGGGGCTAAAAGCCCCGGGCTATAGATGAAAAGACCCCTGAAGGGGCCTCCCAGAAGGACGGTGTTGCTTGGGCCTTGTACCTCCGGCGGCGGAGTGGAGAGGCTTGCCACCGCGGTCCCTCGGCGCGGTAGAGGCGCTCGAGGGCTTCCTCGCCGGCCTGCTGGCCGTGGGCACACAGCTCCGCGAGGTGGCGATCGAGGGTGGCGAGGCGCCGGGTGATCTCGCAGAAAAGACGGATCCTCGATGGTCGTGGCGACCTCAGGTGGCTCTCCGCGGAGACCAGCACCAGCAGATTCTTTGGCGAAGAACCTCTCCAGCGGCCCGACAGGAGGGCGGGGCATCCAGCAGTCGGGATTGCGGTCTTTCATCTCGGCGATCAGCTCGCCGGCTTCGCCGTCGCCTCTTGTGCTCGGGTGGCAAAGGGCAAGGCCTTGGACCGTCCGTCCGCCCGGGGTTGAAACCCCGGTGGTCCGGCATGCCGGCTACATTTCAAAGGGCGCCCTTCGGGCTTTGCGGCTGAAGCCGCGGAAGGGGCCGTGCTCCCCCGCTGGATATACTCCGCGCCGGGCGGGTCGCCGACGCCAGCGCCTCGACCAGGGCGGCGCCCGGCGGGTTCCGGCATCCGGGTGGCCAGCGCTTGGCTCCGCGTCAAGAGATTTGGCGCACTCCTTCGCCACCCACCTTGCTCGAAGCCGGCTATGACATTCGTACGGTCCAGAAGCTCCTGGGCCACAAAGACGTGAAGACGACCGAATTCTACACCCATGTGCTGTGTCTGGGCGCGGGAGCTGTGCAAAGCCCGGCAGACCGGCTCTGAGGGGCTGAGGGGGGACCTGCTTGGGGGGGGCCGGTTAATTGATGCGTGACGATTTCAGCAGATCCACGAAGGAGGCTCTTGCGAAGCGAGTTGGATATCGCTGCTCCAATCCGAATTGCCGAACTGCGACGATCGGTCCGAGGTCGGATGAACACAAAGCCGTCAACATTGGCGAAGCAGCACATATTACGGCTGCTTCGCCTGGAGGAAAGCGCTACGACGCGTCGTTGACACGACGCTCGTATGGCTGCGAGGACCGGAATCTGGTTATGTAGCAATGCGCGACCTCATTGACACGGATGAGCGTCGATTCACACGAGAGGAACTCTTAGCTTGGAGGCGAAGGGCTGAGGAGTTTGCTCTAGAGTTAATTCGAGGTGGAGAGGCATCAAACGAGTTCGACGAACGTGATCGATTGGTCGCTGAGTTATTCTGGCCGATCCCCAGTCGATTCATGGCTGTCACCCGATTTATTCTTTTCGAGTTTCGTCAGCTCGGGGAGATTCCGATCGAAATAGATGCTGTTTTTCGCGTCAATCAAGGCTTGGCTGAGCAACCACGGTTTCACAAGCTCACGGCAGATATCGCTCGGGCTGCCCTAGCGCTTCACAGCATGAACCGACAGACCACTGCTTCGTGGGGGGTGCCGCGGAGGCACCTCCGCGCCGCCCGGCGGTAGGCGAGCGAGGTCGCAGCACCCAGGCGGCGGGAGCGCGCCCGGCAGCGCCGATGGTCCATGGACAGAGCGCTTGCCCGTCTCCTCGCCCGGTGGTATCATGAATCCCATGGCCAACACACCCTCACCCCCGACCCTCCAGGCCCCAGGAGCCTCGCCGGGAACCTCCTATGAGCTTCCCGCTTACGATGCCCCTCGGGCGGAGCCCTCGGCGGCTATCCGGGAGTCTGGACGGTCTCCGGCCAAGAACCGTGCTCCCGCAGAGAGCGGCGCCGAGATCCGGCCGCCGGGTCGCGGCGCAGGTGCCGGTGCGTCGATGGCGCCGACGTCGTATCAACCGTCTGTAGTGGCAGTGGCGTTGCCTTCGTCGAACGCCCCGAGATGGTTGAAGGGGGGCGCCCCTGATGGCTGTTCGTTCGTGCGGCGAACGCCGAGGTAGCGTGGCATGAAGAGAACAGTATATCTCGATAGCACAATCCCTAGTTACCTCTTCGACAGAAGAGAGAGTATAAAAAGCTACATCGAGGTGACAAAGAAATGGTGGCAAGAAGAGCGCCCCAACTACCACGTCGTCGTCTCAGGTGAGACGGTGGCGGAAACAAGTCGGGGGAATCATCCGTACAAGGCGAATATCCTGGCCTGCGTTGCGGAATTGGACATCTTGCCCTACGACAAACAGGTAGAACAGATCGTTCAGGTATATTTAGAGAATCAGGTAATGCCACGCAGCTTGACGGGTGATGGCCTTCATCTAGCCTATGCTTCTTTGTACAAGATGGACTTCCTTTTGACCTGGAATTGCAACCACCTTGCGAACGCTAACAAGAAGAGGCACATCAAGACGATCAACACCCGTTTAGACCTCCTCACGCCAGAGATCATTACTCCCTTGGAGTTGTTCACAGAGACTGACACGGAGACCTAATCATGATCACGAATCACATCCTTGAAGAGAAGAGCCGAGTTCAGCGCGAATTGGCGAAAGAGGCTGAACATGACGTTCACAAGTACATGGAGAACGTCAACCGCATAGTCAGGGAGACTGAGAAGGAGTACGGCGTTGAGTTCAAGTACTACTCAGCCAGCAGGGAGACGTCGTAAGATGACAAGAGGAAGAGCCGCAGAACACCTATGAGGCCCCCGTTGTCAATAGCTAGATCTCCCCTAGCCCGACTTTCTGTGGTCGGTTTTGGCCCGGGAGCTCCGGCGACCGGCGCAACGCCTCGGATCTGCTTGGTTTCACATCGGCGCAAGCCGTCTGCGCCAATCACCTATCGGGGCTCAGCCGCCGCGGGTCGCGACGGTGCGGCGATCTTCAGATCGACGCGTCCCAGAAACTATTCTGTGCCCTCATGCCGTCCCATTCAAAGCGGTGATCTCCCCGGCGCGGCGAACCTCCGCGTTGCCGGGGGTCAGTTATGCTCGGGCTCGGGGAGGGGCAGACGGAGTCGGCCCGGTTCCGCCGTCAAGCCCGGAAAGTCCCCCAGCCGGACACGAAGCTCGTCCCAGAGCGCGCGAAGCTCCTCGGCCGCCGGGTTTTTCGACTTGCCGCCCTTCCACTCCGTCACTGCGAGCCCCTCGCTCGAGGACATCCGCCACGCCACCCGCGAGTGGATCCGCGTCTCCATCATCTCGATGCCCTGGCCCTCGGTCAGCTCCTGGAGCGCGTCGAGTGCGTCGCGGGCGATGACGGTTCGCGGCACGACCTGGTTCAAGACGACCCGTACCTCCAGGTCCTCGTTCGTCGCGGCGATCTCGTCGACCACCGTGAAGACGTCCTCGCTCGCCCAGATGTCATAGGCGCTCGGGGTGACCGGTATGAGGACGAAAGACGCCGCGGCCAGGGCCGAACGAAACGTCGCGTTGTCGCGCGCCCCGCTGTCGACGATCACCAGGTCGCAATTGCCGGAGAGCTTCGGGATCTCCCGGTGGAGGATGGGTTTCGTCAGCTGGATCACCCGGAAGGCGGGCCGATCCTCGCTGCGGGTGGCCGCAAAGACCGTGCTCGAGGCCTGCGGGTCGGTGTCGACCAGCATCACCTCCAGGCCGCAGCTCGCCGCTACGACCGAGAGGTTGGTCGCCAGCGTCGACTTGCCGACACCGCCCTTCGAGTTGGCCACCGAAAGCACTGGACACTTTTTCGCCATCGATCACTCCTCCGCCGGTACCGTCCGCGGGAAGACCTTTTCCGCCAGGATGTCACGGGTCTGCCGCTGATGGCGCCGCTCATGTGCCGCCTGCAGGAGGACGAGCCCCGGGACGGTCGTCAATCCCATGACCGGGCTGTAGTAGTAGAAACGCCGCAGGTCGACGTCGCCGTGGTCGTGGCGAATCCGGTCGAGCTCGCCCAGGCCGTCCGAGAGATCCGAGCGCAAAGCCGCGAGCGGGCGTCCGCGGCGCGGCCGAAGGTGCGGCGGCGCCTGGGCCGGAAGGCTCGGATGCTCGAGCACGAAGCGGCGCACCGCCTGAGGAATCGCCACGTTCCAGAAAAAGAGCGGCACCTCGACGCTGAGACGCACGGGAGCCGGCAGAGCCGCGAGCCGCCCGCCGAGGACCTTGAAGCCGCGGCAGACGAACGCCCCGCGCTCGCCTCCTTTCGCGAGGAGCGACGCGATCTCCCGAAAGAACATCTCGTCGGAGCGCACCAGGTGGTCGAGCACCTCGGCGATCGACCAGCCTCCCGCCTGGGGCACAAAAGCGGCCTGGGCGTCGCTCAAATCGGCGACGAGGTCGAGCGTCTCGCGCCGTACGGCGCGCATCTCGTCGATCTCCGGGTAGCGTCGGCTCACGGCGACCTCACTTTCAGGTTCGCTGCCGGGCCGCCGGGTCGTCGGGGTTGAAGCTGGCGTGGAAGTTGAGCGGTACCGGGTGCTTGAGCTTCAGCTCCGCCACCGGCCCCTCCGCCACGTGATAGGCATCGAAGACGAGGAAAGAGCTGCGGACGCTCTCGGCGTCGAACTGCTGGCAGATCACGGCGCCGGCGCCCTGGTCGGCGGGGTCGCCCAGGAAGATCGGCTCGGCGCCGAAATAGCAGCCCCGGGGCGCCCGGTAGAGGTCTTTTTCGCCGTTCCACTTGAGATGCGCCACCTCGTCGAAGAACTTGCGCCCGGCCGAAGGGGTCGCCGAGATCCCGAGGAGCCAGAGGTCGTCGTAGGTGCGAAGCGAGTTCCTCAGATCGATCGCCGGAAAGTCCTGCGAAAGCTCGTAGCCGATCGAACGCTCCTCGATCACCTCGAGGCTCTCGAGGTCCAGGATCCGCCGCAGCGGACGGCCCACCGGGGCGTCGACGAAAAGCTGCGGCAGGACCTGGTACTGGTCGTAGACCGGCCGGTCGAGCTCGACGACGTCGACGACGAGCTGGCCGCCGTCCTCGAAGCAGTTGATCAGATGGAGGCTGTAACGGTGGCCGATCGGAATCGTCACGATCGCTTCGCCCGTCTCGCGCGAGACCACGAGCAGCCGCGACCCGAGCTCGGGCTTCCAGTGGAGGGCCTGCATGACCGAGGTCTGGCCCTCCATCATCTCCTTCATGTCGAGGAGATAGGGGCTCAGGTAAAACGCTACGTGGTCGGGGCCGAGGATGAAGTCGTGAACCGAGCACGGGAAGTCGAGAGGCAAGCGCTGGCGATAGACGAGCTCTCCGTCGCCCGCGAAGCGGTAGAGGTGCAGACACGGATGGCGCGCCGCAAACGAGATGCCGAAATTGAACATCTCGCCGGTCGCAAAGTCGAAGCGCGGATGGGCTGAGAGCGGGCTCAGAACGTTTAACCTCCCGTCGAAGGTGTGCTCGCCCCGCGTCTCGAGCGTCTCGGGATCGAGCTCCCAGGGCAGGCCCTGCTCGCCGAAGGCGAGGAGGCTGTCTCGCCAGGCGTAGACGCTGACGTTGACCGGCGACTCGAGCGCGATGCCGCGGCGCAGTCGGTCCTCCTCGAACGCGGTCCCGAAAGTGCGGTAGAGCGAGCGTCCTTCTTCTTCCTCGTCGACGAACTTTTTTGAACGGACGAAGCGGTTCATGTAATGAACGCCGTCGTCGCGAAAGCGAAGCGACGTCACCATGCCGTCGCCGTCGAGCCAGTGCTGGTAGCGCATCTCGCCGAGCCCGAAGCGCGACGGACCGTTCAGGTAGTAGGAGCCGCGGACGTAGCCGGGCACCTCGCCGTCGATGAATTCGACCTCGTAGGAATCCTCGACAACGTCGAGAGAAAAGGCCCTTTCGAGCCATGGCGCATGGTCTTTCATCGCCCTGCCTCCTGCGCCGCGGCCGCGGCCCGGCACGGCTCGACCGAACGCGGCCCGGCCGGGAGCGGCCCGGCCGGGAGCGGCCCGGCCGGGAGCGGCCTGCTACGGAATCGTTCCATGACGAACGGGTTGAACGACCAGGTGTAGGTCTCGGTCGAATCGGCGTAGCGGGCCTGAAGCGTCCGCATCTCCTCGGGATGAAAGTCGAGGCCACGGAGATCGACCGCCTCGATCATCGCCCTGTTAGTCACCAGACGGTCGTCGCCGGTGACGACGCTCGCGACGTGGACGTAAACGAAGCGGGCCATTTCCTCGAGGTTCCTGAGCTGTCCGACGAGGACTTCCTTCGCCTCGTCGACGCTGACGCCGACCTTGTAGAAAGTCTTCTCCGCCTCAGCCAGCGTACCGATTTCGGTGAAGTCGAAATAAAGCGGCTCCGCGGGCGGCATGCGGTGGCGCTTCTTCCACTGGAAGTAGCCCGAGAGGAGCCTCTGCATCCCATGGTTCATCGGACCGAGCTGAGCGAAGTGGCGCATGAAGCCGGCCAGGAAACGCCGGTCGGTAAAGAAGTCGTTGATGAAGGGGAAGACGTAGAAGCCGAAGTAGATCGAAAGCTCCCAGGTGTATTTGAGCGAGAACACCTCCTGGTCGCCCAGGGCGTCGTAGCTGATCGCGTAGGTCGGCAGGTAGGCCTGGTAGACGGCGCGCATCAGCTGCTCGTAGACGAGGCACTTGCGCTTCAGCCCTTCGGCATCGTCGCTCCCGATCGCATCGACGATCAGGGTGTTATAAATCGAAATCAAGTCCGACCCGGGGCTGTAAAGCGGATCGGTGAAGCGGCCGGCCTCGCCGGCCATGGCCCAGCGCGCCGGATGGATCGTCTGCTCGCAGTCGTGGGAGTAGCTTCGGAAGCCGCCGTGGTCGAGAACCTTGCGGTTCGGCAGGTCGCGGGCAAAGAGCGGAAAGCGCTCGCAGACCCATTTCGTCGCCTTCTCGACGGAAAAAACGTCGTCGTGGGGCGTCGTCTCCGGGTCGTAGACGATGCCGAGGCTGGTCTTGCCCTGGAGGGGGATGACCCAGAACCAGAGGCCCTCGTCCATGAAGTGGTTCGTGGCGAGCCAGAAGGGAAGGTGGCCGAGCGCGGCGCGGCCGCCGCGCTGGCGCATCTCGCGAGGCGTCAAGCCGGTCAGCTTGTCAACGTCGACGAGGCCGTCGACCCACCACCAGAAAGAGGCGTTGCGGATGTCGTTCTTGCGGCGCAGGTCGAGTTTTTTGGCGAGGGTACGCGCCCGGCCCGTGGTGTCGACGACCCAGGTAGCTTCGACCTCGCGCGCCTCGCCGGCTTCCTCGTAGCCTATCCGGTGGGGTCCGGAGTCGGCGTCCTCGGCGAGGTCGACGGCGAGCTTCTTGACAGAGAGCGCCAGGGTAAAGCGTTCCTCGGCGAGGTTTCGCCGCAGGAGCTCCGCCTCGAAGGTGTTGCGGTTCAGCTGATAGCTCGGCACGTTCGAGAACGGCCGGATGAAGGAGTGTGAGTAGTCCTCGAAACCCTCGTTCGAGCGTCCGGCACTCTTCCAGTAGAAGCGGAGGTTGTACTTCATGAAGTGCTCACGGAAGAGATACTCCTCCATGTCGAGGACTTTCGAGAAGTAAAAACCTGCCACCTGGACGCTCGACTCGCCGACTTTCTGCCGGTGAGTCGGGAGCTTCGCGAGCTTCTCCAGCAGCAGGACGGACTTTTCGGTCTCCAACGTCAGCTGGCGGGCGAGGGCGAGCCCGGCGAGCCCGCCTCCGAGGATCACAACGTCGTAGTGCTTGGTCATGTTGTTCTCGTCGAGGAAAAATCAGCAGAAAGCGGTGGTGCCCTCTCCGTCGTGCTCGTGCTCGTGGGTTTCGGGGATGACGCAACCGTTGGCCACGCAGTCGTGGGCCACGGTGTTCTGGAAGCCTTCGTCGATCAGCCGCTCCAGCCGCTCCCGGCTCAGGTTGAGGAACCCCAGAGCGCCCGAGAGCCCGTCGGGCGGGAAGTAGCGGTGGATCGTGACCGTTCGGTAGGACCGTTTCGCCTTGAGGCGCCGGGCGATCGGTCCCGCGGCGCCGACGAAGTCTTTCATCTTCTCCTCCGGGAGATCCTCGCCGTGGGCGCTGCGGTGCAACAAGTCGAGGCCCTGGTTGTAGGAGCGGGCGCGCTTGATGTCCCGGTTGACCGCCTCGGCCCAGGCGATGATCTGTGTCCGGTAGAGCGTGTCGAGCGTCGAGCGCAGCTCGTCGACCGGCATCCTCTTGACGTCGGTGTTCATGTAGATGACGTGCAGGACGTCAGCGCCGGCGCGGATGGCGGGTTTCAAGGGCGTGTTCATCAAGACCGCGCCGTCGACGTACTTCTGAGCACCGACAGTGGCCATCGGATAAAAGCCCGGGACCGACGAGGAGGCGCGGATCGCCGCCGGGCCGAGCTTGTCGGTCATGTCGTGCTTGTCAAAGATCCGGAGGTCTCCCAGGATCCAGTTGGTGGCGGCGACGAACAGCTCCTTTTCCGAGTCGCGGATCTTTCTGAAGTCGATCGATTCGCGAATGATCTGCTCCCAGCCGCTCGCCGAGACGAACGTCGAGAGGTTAAACATCTCGAGGACCCTTTCGAGGAACGGATCTTTACCGCTGAGGAGGTTCACGGCCCGCTGCATGCCGTCCCAACCGATCTCGGCGCTGTCGGCGAAAAACCTCGCTCCCGTCACCAGAGGGTTCGGGTAGTAAGAACGCGGATCGAGGTAGTCCATAGGATTTAGACGAATGCGAAAGCCCGGCGGACGGCCCGGCGGCTGAGCGATTCGTTCGAGCCAGACTTTCTCGAGATCGCCGACCGAAGCCGCCCCGAGCTCCTCCCAACGAGAGACGAGAAACGACGCGTTGAACGAGCCGATCGAGGTCCCGGTGAAGACCTCGGGGTCGAGGGGCCGGTCGGTCGTCGGCGCCTTGCCGTTGAGAAGCGCTTTCGCCACCCCGACCTCGTAGGCGCCGTCGGCGCCGCCACCTGAAAAGATGACCGCGTGTCTTTGATTCATGAGCTGACCCCCGAGACGACCCAGTTGGGCAGGTTTTCCGTATCGAGCCAATCTTCGATCTGGCGCCAGGTCACCAGAGCCCCGGCGACGACGTTGTAGTGCTGGGTGAAGTGCTGGACGAGAAAGCTTTTCTCGAGCTGCTTTTTCGAGATGTAGAGCTCGCGCTCGGAGGCGCCGGCGCTGATCATCCGGGCGAAGACGATGTAGGCCTGGACCAGGTCGACGCCGGGCAGGTGCGGCAGGCTCTTGGCGGCGCTGCGCACCGGTTCCATCATGGAGTCCATGCCAAAGGGCATCCTCTCGCCGAGCTTCAAGCCCCACTTGACGGGATCAAAAGAGACGTCGAGCATCTTCTTTGGCCGGTTGGCCACGAAGGCCATGCGGGCCCGGATCTCGCCGGTCGACTTGACCTGGAAGTTGATCACCTGAAAGGCCGCGTCGAAACGTCCCGGACCGTAGGCCAGGAGGCTTTCCTCGGGAACTTGCAGAAACGCGTAACCGAGGCCGTAGACGGCGACGTCGTCCTCGCCCGGCGGATCCTCGTCGCGGGTGACGAGCTCCGAGGAGAGGACGAGGTAGCTCGACTCGGAAAGCGGTACCGTCCCCGAGGGAAACTCGGGGCCGAAGGGAGCCAGCTGGAGCTTGAAGTCAAAAATCGAGACCTTGACGACGATCCACTCGTAGGTCGTGCCGAGCTCGCGCAAGTCGACGATTCGGTACTTGTCCTCGTCGGCGAACTTGCCGGGCTCTTCGCCCGGTGACTTGTAATAGGCCAGCTCGAAGCCAAAGCCGCGGTGCTCCTCGATCGTTTCGGGGTACCAGCTGAGCGGCCGCAGCCATTTCGGCGGTGCCTCGCCGGCCTTGTCAGGAAAGGCGGTCGGGGCCGCAAAGTCGCTGACCCGGCAGAAGTAGCGTAGGACGAACTCCTCCAACTGACGCCGGTTCCACTCGACGGCTTGTTCTCGGGCCTTGGCCGTCCTCCCCGGATTGCGCGGACGGTCAAAAAACTGCTCCTGGACGTTGCCCATGATCGCCATCGGCTCGCCAGCGATCTCGACCTCGTCGAAAAAGCCCAGGCTCGTGTCCGGACGGTTGTGCGTCGCCGAGAGGTTGAAGGTGTCGCGGTAGGTACCGTCGCGATCGGTGCGCTCCCACCAGGCCAAAAGCTCCAGGCCTTTGGCGAGGGAGTCCCCGACCTGGTCGATCAGCTGCCGGTCCTCGGAGGTCATCTCGTCGATCGTCGCGGGAGGTGTCTCTCTCCCGGGCCCGGTGGCCGGGCCTTGGGCTGTCGCTTCCCTCATGGGCCGATCCTTTTGTAACGGGTCTTCAAGCCCGCGCCGACGCGTTCGACGAGACCCTCTGCCTGGAGCTTTGAAAGCCTCTCGGTCAACGCGTAGCGGGTCTCCCCGGTCCGCTCCACGAGCTCACGCATCGAAGCGCTGCCGTCGAGATCGGTGAGCGCCTCGAGCAGCGCCTTCTCGCCCTTGGCGAGGCCGTCGGTCTTCCTGGCCGTCGCCTTGCCAGGCGGCGCGGCCTGCTTCGCGGCGGGAGCTTTCTTCGCGGGGGCCACCTTGGCTGCCGGCGCTTTCTTGGTGGATCGCTCCTCGGTAGCTTCGTCGATGACGGTCTCGATTCTGTCTTTCGTGTCGGCGGCTTTCTCCTCGGCCGGTGGCTTCGTCCAGAGCCGGTTGTGGTGCCGCAGGGGATCGTCGGCGAGCCAGTTGACGAAGCGGCCGACGACGGCGTCGAAACCCTGTTCCAGCCTGGCCATGGTCAGCTCCTTCCCTCACCGTGGTGAAACATCTTCCCGAGACCTTTTTCCCGCAGCCGCGAGAACCTCTTTCGGGCCGCCTCACAGGGCTCGGCCACCAGGCGCCGCCAGCGTTCGCGCCCTCCGGCCGAGCCGTCCGGGCGGTAGAAGAGGAAGCCTTTGACGGTCTCTTGCTCGGCGTCGCCTCCGGCGGCGTCGAGGGCGAGAGTAAAAGCCGAGGCCGTGCCGTGGGCGAAGGCCTGGTCGTCGGCGTCGCTCCAGGCTACGGCGTGGCGGTCGACGAAATCGGCCACCACCTCGGGGTGGCGGAGATTGACCATGGCAAAGGCCCAGGCGAGCCCGGCGAGAGCGTTGCGCCGCGCCGACGCCCGGGGCGCCTCGTCGCGTGCCTTCGTAAAAGCGCGGGGGAGCGTCCCCGGAAAGGTCTGGCTGGCGGCGAAGTAGAGGCCACGGCCGACACCGTGCCAGTAGAGCTCCTGCTCTTCGCCCTCCAGGCGTGCGTCGACCTCGTCAAGGAGATGTGGCTCGAGGTTGCGGACCACAAGCCCCAGCGCCTCGAAAGCTGGCGGCCGCAGGGCGGGCCGGGCGTTCGAGCGCACGCCTTCGCGAAAACGCTCCAGGGCGGCGTCGAGGTCCGAGGAGCCGGGGATTTCGCGGCGGGCGAGCGAGAGGCCGAGCCCGGTGTGAAGCGGCAGACGGGCAGCGCGGGGCAGGGAGTCGAGGGCCTTCGCGCTCAAGAGCCCGCGTGGGGCACCATCGCCGTTGCTCTTTACCCAGGCGGCCTCGGCGTAGACGTAGCCCAGCCCCTCGAGCAGCCAGAGGCTGCGGTAGAGGTCATGCTCGCGAGCCCGACGGACGGCCTCTTCGAGCGCCGTTTCCGACTCGCCGACGAGCCCCAGGATCTGGTGGGCGTACTCGAAGTCGCGAAACGCCTCGAGCTTCGAGGCGAGCTCGCGCCAGGCGCTCTGCTGGGAGCGCGGCATGGCGGCTTCGACGATTCCGGCAGCCTCGCAGGCGGCCTCGAGGGAGCCGCGCAGAAGGGCGGTCGAAAAGACGCTCCGTCCGGCGTCGAAGCTCGGGCGGGCGACGTCGAAAAACGCGTCGAAGGGCATTCCTACGAGCTTGCGTAGGCCCTCGCCGAGCTCAGCCTCGGCGGCTTCGGCGACGTTGTCGAAAGCCTCGGTCACCGCTTCCGACGGATGGAGCGTCATCATCGCGGTCAGCGACTTCAGGGTCTGCTGCGCCCCGAAGAGGGTCATGGAGAACGAGAACCGGTAAAACGACTCCAGGAGCTCACCGGCCGTCTCCTCGGAAGAACCGCTTCCCTCCGTATTCGCTGTGGCGGACGCCATCGTGCTACTCGTCTTTCTCGTCACCGCATTCGTCGCAGCTTGAGTCCATCGTCTTGATCACCGAGTCGAGGCTCTGCTCGGCCATCTTCTGGACGCTGCGCGTCGACTGGGCGACCATTTCCGCGGAGGTGGCGGCGGCGTTGAAGGGTAGGAGGGCGAGGCGGCTCAGCATCTTGGTCATTTCCATGGTCTGATCTCCTGTCTGGGTTTCCGGTCAAGGCTTCTTCAAGGTGACACGAAGAAAGAGCACTCCGAAGAGGGCGAAAAGAGCGAGGGCTGCTCGATCGCCCCAGACGCCGCCGAGGGCGGCGTCGGGGTGGCGGGCGACGAGCGCCACGGCCACCATGGCGAGGACGAGGGCCACGGCGGCGGCGCCGCGGCCCGCCCGGCGGCGGTCCGGCGCTGCGGTGCGGACGACGAACCCCGTTTCGGGGTCGTTGGCCGTCTGCAGGAAACGGTCGAGCTTGCTCGGCAGCTCGAGAAGGCCGGCGAGGTAGGTCTCCATCACGGCGGCCGCTTGCTCGGGCCTCGCGAGCTGGCGCAGCTGGTTCCAGCCGGCCGTCCACTCGAGGTCGGTCAAGGCGTCACGCAGCGGATCGCTCGCCCCGGCGAAACGTTCCACGGAGCGCGCCGTCGTGTAGAGGCCACGGTAAAAAGCGACGAGGTGCGCGCGGGCGATATACCCGTATTCACGCACCAGGCGCCAGTGCAGGACGGCGAACTCGGCGATGCCCTCGCCGTTTTCGCTCCAGGCGCCGTCGCGAAACGGGATGACCTGGCGCATGCGCGAGCGCAGCTCGCCGGGGCGGACCGCGCCGTCCCCCGGCTGGAGCTCGCGGCGCAGGCAGGCGGCGGCCTGGTCGCCCTCGTGGCGGGCGACGGCGCGCAGGTAGTCCCAGAGGTTGACCTGGGAGGCGGTGGGAAGGGCGACGAAGCGTCCGCCGCATAAGGCCAGGCGTCCGTCGGCGAGCTCGACGACTTCGGCCTCGACGCCCACCAGGCCCGCCGTCACCAGGAGGCGCAGCCAGACGAGGCCGACGCGGCGTGCCAGGTCCTCGGCGTCGGCCTGGAGCGGTCCGGGCGGGGCGGCGATCTCGTCGAGGGTTTTTCCCCCGGGGTCTTCGACCACCAGGACGCGGGAGGTGCTGCGCGACGACTCGACCCGGGGCACCAGGACGAGCTCCGGCGCGGCGAGGTCGCGCGCCAGGGTCTCCAGCGACTCCGCCTCGCGGCGCAGGTCGAGCCGCGCCAGGAGGTCCCGCTGGAAGTCGTCGAGCACCTCGTCAAAAGACACCTCGGAGCGTCCGGCAAAGACCCGCCGCAAGGCCCGGAGCGAGCGGATCTCGCCCTCAAGCTCTTCCCTCCAGCCTGGGCGCGTGACCTTGACCAGCACACGCAGGCCGTTGGTGAGCACCGCGCGGTGGGTCTGATGGAGACGGCGGCTCGCCCGGGGCTCCTCCTCGAAGGCGGCGAAGACCTGATCCAAGGGGCCCAGCTCGCCGACGAGAAGCTCGTGGACGGCCTCGGCCGCGAGCGGTGGCGCCTGGTCCTCGAGCGCCAGGAGCTCACCGGCGTCGCGGACCGGCAGGACGTCGAGGCGAGTGGCGAGGTAGCGTCCGAGGACGACGCCGTAGGGTCCGAGCTCGACGAGGGCGTCGCGCAGCCGGGCGCCGAAGGTTGTGTCCTCGCCGTGGAGGGGACCGATGCGCCGCGGTCCCGCGAGGAGCGCGTGCTCGGCGAGGAGGCGCTCGACTTCGCGGCGGCTTCGCCGGCGGGAGAGGACGGCGTCGGGACGACTCAACTTCAGGTCCCCGTTTCGTTTCCGGCGGCCTCGGCGAGGTCGGCCTCGAGGGCCTCCTGGGTCGCCGGTCCGCGGTAGTAGTTGACGATCCGGCGCTCGGCGTCGAGCACCAGGGTGTAGGGGATGGTCAGTCCCCCGAAGCGCTCGAAGACCTCCTGGTCGCCGAGGAGCTGCATGTAGCCGAGGCCGTGGCGCTCGACGAAGGGACGCACCGCCCGCTCGCCCTCCTCGTCGAGCGCGATGCCGACGATCTTGACGCCCCGCGCGTCGAGACGCTTGAAGACCGGGATCTCGCGCAGGCAGGGCTGGCACCATGTGGCCCAGAAGTTCAAGACGACGACGTCGCCGGCGAGCTCCGACGCCGCGACCACGTTGCCGCCGAGCCGGGGCAGGGTGAACTCCGGCGCCGTGTCGCCGACGCGGAGCCGCGCCGGCGGCTCCGAGCCGCCGCAGGCCGCGAGGGTGAAAACGAAGAAGATGGCAGGCAGAGCCTGCCCTACGAGGGATCTCATGCACCTTTCTCCGTAGGCTTTCGTTCCAGAGCTTCGTAAAGACTACCGGAACGGTTCCCCGCCAGTGTCTCCCCCCCTTGATCCCCCGAAGGGGACAGTGCCTCCTGGCAGGGGTCGTGGATCATTTCTTTCCACAGATGAGATAGCGTCTCATCGCATTCGTAGCCGACGAAGCCCTCGATCTCGCTCGCTCCGGGGGTGATGCTGGCCCGCACCTGGACGGCCGCCGCCACGGCGTCGACAAAAGACGTCCCCCGCAACTCCTCGCCGCGTTGGGCGAGGACGCTCTCCATCACCTCGGGACGGGTCATGTTGACCATGGCAAAAGCGTAGGCAATGCCGGCCAGGGCATTCGTTTCTCCGAGCTCGTGGGGAGCCTCTCGCCGCGTCATCTCGACGCCGTGCCAGAAAGAGCCGTAGCCCGGCAAGAGGTTGACCGGCACGAAGTAGAGGCCACGGCCCACGCCGTGCCAGAAGTACTGCGGCATGTGCGGCTCCTCAGAGATGTCGGCGACCTCGCTTTCGAAGCCGGGGACGAGCTGGGCAAAAAAGCACCGCGCTTCGAGGCCAAAGGCCTCCAGGGTCTCCTCGGCGTGGCTTGGCCTCGCGTTCTCGCGGCACCAGGCGATGAAGCGTTCCAGCCGGCGCCGGAGCTCGCGCCGCGGATGGCGAGGGCTCAAGCCCTTCATCAGGTGCTCGGAAAAAGCGAGGCCGAGCCCGGCGTGGAGCATCGGCCATGCCGATTCCGGAATGGATTCGAGAGCCGGGTCGGTCAAGATGGCGACGGTTTTGCCGGCTTCGAGGTCGTCGAGGAAGGTCTCGCCATAGTCGTGGCCGAGACCTTCGATGGCCCAGAGCGCCGGATAGGGCTCGAGCTCGTAGGCCCGCTCGACGTAGCGGACGAGCTCGAAGCGCTCGCGGGCCGGCGGATGGCCGAGGGTACGCCGGACGCCCTTGACCCAGCGAAAGACGTCGAGCTTGTTGCGCCATTCGATCCGGGCAATCGACCCTTCACGGTCGGGGCTCAAGAACCTGGCCGCATCGAATCCTCCGCCGGCGAGCTTCGCCGCCGCGCCGCTCCATTCGCCGGGATCGAGCATTCCGGCGAGGATCTCGGCGCCGTCCTCGCGCAGGTCCTCGCCCAGCTGGAAGGCGAGCTGGAGGGGCTCGACGAGCTCGCCCCAGGCCGCCCAGGTCGCCGCGTCGAGCGACGAGCCGTTGCGGCGCACAGAGAGGCCACGCAGCCCGGCGAGCGCCGAGCTGGCCGAAAAACGCGCCGCTCCTCGCAGGAGGTCAAACATCGCGGCCTCCGGCGACCTCGTCGCGGACCGCGGCGCGCGTGCGGTCGAGCGACTCCCAGGTGTCGTTTAGGAGCTTGCCCGGCTCGGACCACGAGGAGGAGAAAAGCCGTGCCGCGGTGTCGAGCGCGCCGGCCTGGAGGCGATCGCCCGCGCGGTAAAAAGCGCGCATCGTCTCACCCATCTCGCGGGCCGCGGCGTTCGACATGGCGTCGAGCTCGCGGGTGCTTTTCGCCCAACCCTGGCGCGGCATCAGGATGTTCGTCGCCTGGCGCAGGCCGACGAGCGACATGGCCCAGGTGAACCTCAGAACCGATTCGGTCACTTCGCGCATCGTCTCACGAGTCCCTTTCTTCAGGCCAGCCGCCGCACCGTGTCGGCGAGGGCGAGGCCGGCAGCGGCGAGAAAGCCCATTTCCATCGTCCAGAGGTTCAGGCCCCATCCGGGCGGCGATCCGTCCGGCGGCGACCCGGCCTGGGCGGCGACGAGCGCCACCGCGGCCATGGCGCCGCCGAGGAGGAGGGCCCGGCGGCCGAGGTCGTCTCCGTCTTCCGTCTCTGAGACCAGCCTCACCGGCAGCTCGCCGTCGAGGAGCCGGTCGATCAGCTCGGCGGTCTTGCCGGGTCCTTCGCGCAGCAGCCGCCCGCCGGCCGCCGCCGAGTCGAGCAAGCGCTCGGGAGCGAAGCGCTCGCGCCGGCCCTGCCAGGCGAGGAACCGCGAGCACGACTGGGCGAGGTAGCGTCCGACGTCGAAGTCGGGCTCGAAGCGGGTCACCAGGCCGTCGATGGCGATCGACGAGCGAATGTACTTGACGATGTCGCGCTCGGGCAGGACCCCGGTCTTTCGCGACAGGGTCAGCATGTCGCCCATGATGCGAGTGAAGTTGACCACCATCTCGCGCTTGCCGCCCGCCTCGACGTACCAGTCCTCGGCCAGCCGGTCGAGGCCCCGGCGAAAAGTCGCCGGGTCGGCCTCCGGGTTCCAGGCGGCGATCTCGAGGAATTCGTCGTGGAGCAGATCCATGTCGCCTTCGGCGAGCGCCAGGGTCATGGCGACGAGGTGGCGCCGGCCGTGGCGGCTCATCACCCCGGTGATCCCGAAGTCGACGTAGCCCACGACGCTGCCCTGCAGGATGAGGAGGTTCGCGGGGTGCAGGTCCGCGTGGTAGAGGCCGTTTCGAAACGCGTCGCCGAGGAAGTTGTCGATCACGTTGGCGGCGAAGCGCTTGCGGTCGAACCCCGGCGGCTCCAATCGGCGGATCTCGACCTCGTCGCCCACCTCGCGGGCGCGCAGGTAGTCGATCAAGGTCGAGCCTTCGAGGAACTCGACCACGAGAGTCCGCGCCGTCGTCAGCTCGTCGACGACCGCGGGCACCGTCTGTACGGGGTTGTCGCGCGCATAGCGGCGCACCCGCTCGCTGTAGCGCGCTTCGTAGCGGTAGTCGAGCTCCTCCCGGGTCCAGGCGATGAACTCGGCTGTCGGCTCGACGAGCCATTCGAGGAAGGTGAGGCGCAGGATCCGGATCAGCCGTATCGTCGCCACCATCATGCGGATGTCGCTCCCGAACTGAAGCTCGACGTTGGGCCGCTGGACCTTGACCGCCACTTTCTTGCCCCGGTACCAGGCGACGTGGACCTGGCCGATCGAGGCCGTGGCGAGTGGCTGGCGCTCGATCCGCTCGAAGACCTCCTCGGGCGCGCGGCCGACCTCCTCGGTCCAGATACGCTCGACCTCGCGATAGGGAAAGGGATCGACGCGGTCCAGAAGCTTGAAGAGCGCGTTGCAGTAGCGGATCGAGATGATGTCGGGCTGGAGCGCCAGCATCTGGCCGAACTTGACGAAGGTGCCCCCCAGGTCTTCGAGCACGAAGCGTAGCCGCTCGGGGCCGTCGAGGTCGCCGGGCGGCAGGCGCCGCAGGAGCCAACGCGGGCCGCCGGTCCGTCCCAGGATTGAGGCGAGGCCGTGCCGGGCGAGCACCGCGGCGATGTGGCCGAGCCGCAGGAAGCTCCACCAGATGAGCTTCAAACCGTTTTCTCCTTGGCGACCATGGTGTCGTCCTCGTCAAAAATCGAGCCGAAGAAAATCGAGCGGCGCCGCGCCAGCATGTCCTCGAGCGCCGCCGTCATCCGCGCCTTGACCTCGGCGCTCAAGGCCCGGACCACCAACAGGTCGTCGGCGGCTTCCGGTGGATGGTCGCGCTCGACGTGCATCGGCTCAAGGAACTGAGTATGCCACTTCGAGGGCAGAGGAATCGTCCCCATCGTCGGGGTGACGGGGAAAAACGGCCACTCCGCGAGGCGTTTCCACCAGCCCCACTTGATCTTGGCGTAGATCGGGAAGATCTCGGCGCTGCCGATGGTCACGAATGGGACGATCGGCGCCCGGTACCTGAGCGCCATCCGCACGTATTCGTCGCGTCCGAGCTTGCCGAGCTTGTAGACGTCCCTGCCGTACATGCGAAAGGCGCCGCGGATGCCCTCGGGGAAGATCGCCAGGACCTCGTCACGCTCCAGGACCCACTCGGCGTTCTCGTAGCACGCGTGAATGCCGCCGCACTTGACCATGTAGGGCGCCAGGAAGGGGAGCTTGACGAGCGACGGATGGACCAGGAAGCGCGGGCAGCGCCCGAGCTTGCTGGTCAGGAGATGCATCGCCATGACCCCGTCCCAGGGCTGGAAGCCCCGGTGGGCACCGACGAGGACCACCCTCCCCTCGCGGGGGACGTTTCCCAGGCCCTTGTACTCGATGCGCCAGTAGACGTCGTGGAGGAAGCGGAAGAGGGTCTTGCCCAGCCGGTCGACGTACTCGCGGTCGGCGCCGAACGGATCGTACTCCCGGGCCGGATCGCTGAGCGCGGAGTCGTCGACGATCTCCGGCTCGGCTCGCAGCGCCGCGACGGCCTGGGAGCTGGTGAGGCCGACGGGGAGGCTCAACATACGGCGGATCGCCGCATCGTCGACGGTCCAGGAGTAACGCAGATAATCGAGTTGCGCCGCGGGAGCGGCTCCGGCTGACGCCAGGAGCTTGCGCAGCGGCCGCTGTAGCGTGACCGGTACGGGGATACGCCTGGTCCCGGCAGCCTTCAGAGCCTTCTTCAAGGGCATGCCGGAGGCCGGCGCAAGGTTCCAGGCCCTGCCGCCCACGTCGGCGGGGCCGTGCTCGATCCACCGGCGTACGGCGACGGCGAGGTCCGCCCCGGAGAGGAGCTGGAGCGTCGGGTCGAAGCCCGAGGGCACGAAAGCGACGGCGCTCTGAAAAAGCCGGCTCCAATAGCCCATTCCCTTTGGCACGAGCACCGCCGAAGGGCGCAGGACGGTCAGGGTCTCCTCTTTCGCCCCCAGGGCTTCCCGCGCCGCCGCCTCGACCGAGCGCCAGCTCGACGCGAGCGGGTTCGAGGTCCGCTGTGCCGGCAGGCGGTCCTCGGAAACCCGGCCCGGGTGGCGGGCGTTGGGCTCGTTGAGCGCGGCGCTCGCGACGAGGATCGTATGGAGCGCTCCGGAAAGCTGCGCGAGGGCTCGCCGGACCGCTTCGGCGTCGGGAAAGCCACGGACCTCGGGCGGGACGACGACGAAGCGCTCCCAGCCTTCGGAGACGAGGCAGGCGAGATCGTCGCCGAGCGTCGCGCTGCGGCAGCGCTCGACCGTCGCGCTCGCCTCGAGCTCCTCGAGGAGGAGCTTCGTGAGCACCTGGTCCTCTCCGACGACGACGACCCGCAATGCCTAGCTCCTCCTGCTCACGGTCCACCGTCCTCCGAGGCTGTGCTCTCGACAGAAGCGATCTCCGCGCCGCCCTCTACGAGGCGGAGGACACGGTCGACGCCCAGCGCGTCGAGCTCGGCCGCGTCGAGCCGCCGCGTCGAGCCGCTCGGCCAGGTGACCTCCAGGGCCTCCGCCCCGGTGGCCGCCCCGAGGCCGAAGTGGACCGCGAAGGCCGACTGGGCGGCATAGCCGCTGCCCGCCCCGACCCAACGCGTCATGGTCTTCGAGGCTCCGCCGGCCGTCCGGACGGTCAAAGCGACGCGGGCCCCGACGGCGTCGCGGTTGCTCCGCACCCCGTCGCCCTCGACCTCGACGCGGAGCCAGTGGCGCCCCGGGCTCAGGTGGTTCAAGTAAATCGTCGGTGCCGCGTTGTTGTTGTTGATCGCGAGGTCCAACCGTCCGTCACCGTCGAGGTCGGCGACCCCGACGCCGCGGCCGTCACGAATGCTGTCGGAGCCCGACGGGCGCGCCACGTCGACGAACTGGCCGCCGCCGACGTTCGAAAAAAGGCAATTGTGCTCGTAGCCGTTCCAGGAGCTCTCCCCCACGAAGTCGTAGCTGAAAAAGGTTCCCTGCTTGTACTGATTCACGTGTGCGACCGCACCGCTGGTGAAGGGCAGTCACAAATCGGTCCCCGGCGTATTGGAAATCCAGCCGTTGGCGGCATAGAGGTCCAGGTCGGTGTCGTTGTCGTAGTCCAGAAAAGCGACGCTCCAGCCCCAGCCGGCACGGCTCGTGTGGCTGTCCTTGAGCTCCTCAAAAGTGACTCGGCCGTCCACGCCGCCGCCGCGGTTCTTGAAGAGCGAGTTTCCCTCGCCGATCTGGGTGCCGAGATCCATCCAGTCGTTGCCGATCAGGTCGTAGAGCTTCTTGAACTCGCCGAAGTCGGCCAGGAACCACTTCGAGCGCAGGACGTTGCGCGTGTACTGGATGACGGTCATGTCCTCGCCGAACCAGCGCTGGTTGGAGTTGATGTTCGACATGTAGACGTCGAGGTCGCCGTCGTCGTCGAAGTCGCCCAGGGCCACACCCATGCCGCCCGAGAAGTCGAGGATCGCGGCCGACCTGGCCGACTCGGTGAAGGTGACTACGCCGTCCGCGCCGCCGCCGTTGTTCATGTAGAGGTTCTTGCGGCCGAAGTCGTTGGCGACGACGAGGTCGCTCCAACCGTCGCCGTCGACGTCGCCGGCGGCGACCGCCAGGCTCCAGCCCACGTCGCCGGTGCCGCTCTCCTCGGTCACGTCGACGAAGCGCTTGCCGCCGTCGTTTCTGAGCAGCCGGTTGGGCTGGCCGTTCTGGGCGAAAAACGGCAGGCGCGGAAAAGCTTCGAAGGCGTTGCCGTTGACCGCGAGGTAGACGTCGAGGAAACCGTCACGGTCGTAGTCGAGGAGCGTCGCCGCGGTGACCGGCGCGACGAGGTTCAAACCCGCGGCCTCGGTCGCGTCGGTGAAGGTGCCCTCGCCCTGGTTCTCGAAATAGAGGCTCGGGGCGAGATAACGGCCGACAAAGAGATCCCGGTCGCCGTCGTTGTCGAAGTCGGCGAAAAGCGCCGTGTGGACCTGGTCGAGGCCTCCGAGGCCGGCCTCTTGGGTGACGTCCGAAAAACGCGGCAGGCCGTCTTCCCCGGAGGTGCCCTCGTTGCGATAGAGCCGGCATTCGACGCCGCCGAGAAAGAAGAGGTCGTCCCGGCCGTCGCCGTTGTAGTCGGCCGCCGAGATGCCGCCCGAGGCATGCTGGATGACCCCGAACTGGAGCTCGTCGCGGTACTTCTTCATGTGCAGCTTCGGATCTCTCCGATGCACGAAGTCGACACCGAGCGCCGCGGCGTCGACGGCGACGAACCCCTGGGCGTCGCCCGAGACCCGGATGCCCTCGACGAGCTCGTCGCGCTCGATCCTCCAGGCGTAGGGCTCCTCGGCGGCTGGCTCGTTGAGAAGTCGCCAGCGGTAAAACATCCGATCCTGGAAGATCGCGCCCTCCGCCTCGACGCCGTCGAGGATGAGCTTCATCGTCAAGGTGACGTCGCGCTCGGGCTCGATCTGCTCGATCATGTCGATCTTGCAGATCGTCTGATCGATTCGCTGCAGGCCGGCGAGATAGGTGCCGGCTTCGGCCAGGTGCTCTTTGCGGCCGAAGTCGGCGTCGCCGCTCTTGACGAGGTCGCGGATCGTGATGTCGCCCTCCTGGCGCGGCTCACCCCAGACCCACGAGCCACGGCCGGGTGAGCTGTAGCCCGCGGCAAGGAGCCCTCCCAGGGGAGACGGATCGCCCGCGGCCTGTGCCTCTTCGAGGTGCGTGCAATAGCTCTTCAAGAAGTCGTTGATCGTCTTGCCGGTGTTGTAGAACCTGGCGTGCTCGGTGTCCTTTTGCGACATGCTGCGAAACGCACCGAGGACGATCACCAGCACGATCGCCACGGGGACGACCAGAAAGCTGACGATCTTCTGTCGTTTGCTCATCTGTCTTTCTCCTGGACTCTTCGTGGTTGAGCATTCTTGAGAGGCTGTCTGTTTCTCAGGACGCTACTTTGAGCGGCCCTTCGTCGAGGAGCTCGGCCCCTTGGATCGGGGCTCCGAGGCCGTCGCGCGGACGCCACGCCGGGAGCTTCCCCACCACCGCCTCGGCCGCGTGGACGGCCGAGATGATCACCGGGGTGATGCCGCCGCCGGGACGTGTCCAATGTCCTGTCAGGTAAAGGTTCTCGACCGGCCCAACGATTGAGGGACGGCCGTCTCCCAGCTGCTCGGGCGACATCTCCCAGCCGAGCATCGCGCCGACCTGGTTCGAGGTGAAACGCCACGAGGTACGCGCCGAGGCGCTCGTCGTGACGACGATCTTGCGCTCGATTCCCGGAATGACGTTCTTCAGGTGGTCGAGGACGTAGGCCTCGATCCCCGCCTTGTGGGCCGCCCAGTCCTTGACGTTGTGGTAGTCCAGGTCGAGCACTTTCTGGATGATGACGATCTGTCCTCCGGGCGGCGCCATCGCCGGCTCGTAGAGGGTCGGAGCGAAGACCTTGCAGCGCAGGCCACCTTGGCCCACGAGGTCGGGGTCCCACTCGTTCCAGTAGTAGCCCTGGGCCGCTTCGAGCTCCTCGTCGGAGACGCCGCGCAGCCCCAGGTGGCAAAGGTAGCAGGGGAAGGTGGGCTTGAGCGCCAGGACTTCTTCGCGCAGCTCCGGCGCCACGTGGCGCTCGTCGAGGAGGTTCAGGTACGTGTAGAGCAGGTCGGCGTTCGAGACCACGAAGCCGGCGCCGATGCGGCGTACGCCCTTGAGCTGCCCGCGGGTCGTCTCCAGACGCACGCCGCAGGCTTTGCCCTTCCTGACCAGGATCTTGTCGACCCTACTCGAGATCAGGATGTGGCCGCCCGCCTTTTCGAAGCGGTACGCGAGCTCGTCGGCAAAGGCCTGCGAGCCGCCCTCCGGGTAGTAGTTGCCGAGGAAGTAGGAGAGGCGAAGCATCGAGTCGAACACAAACGACGTCCGCTTCGGCGGCGAGCCCCAGTGCGGGCAGTCGGCCGTCAAGAGGAGCTTCAACTTCTCGTCGACGAGGTAACGGTCGAGCGCGTCGCGCATCGTCATGTCGCGCCAGTCGCCGAGGCGTCCGGGGTCGCGGCCCTTGAAGTAGCACAGCAGCCCCAGGAGGTAGGTCTTGCGGACGGCGTCGAAGAAGCGCCCGAGGTTCGCTTTCTCGTGCGGGAACTCGGCGTCGAGCTTGGCGCGGTAGGTCTCGAAGCCGGCCGGGACCTCGAAGCGCGAGCCGTCGGGGAAATGGAAGGTGTCGACCGGGTCCATCTTGACCCAGCCGGTCTCGACGCCGAGCTCGGCGAGGAGCTTGCCGGTCATCGTCGTCGGATTTCCCAGCAGCGGATAGAAGTGGGTGGCGGCGTCGAAGGTGTAGCCCTTGCGGCGAAAGGAGCTGCAGTAGCCGCCGACCATGTAGTGCTGCTCGACGAGCAGCACCCGCAGGCCGGCGCGGGCGAGCTTGTTGGCGCAGACGAGGCCGCCGATGCCGGCGCCGATCGTGACCACGTCGTAATGGGTCTCGGGCTCCTCGCGGCGCAGGCCCTTGAAGGGGCGCCGCTGCGCCCCGGCGCGTGCGCCCTTACGTCCGGCGCCGCTCATGGCTCGTCCTCCTGCGGACGGTTGCGTCCGAGGCTTTCGTGGGCGGCGACGAGCTCGCCCGAGGCGATGGCCGCGGCCATCGACATCTCGCCGGCAAGGAGCGTCGCGGCGACGATCTCGGCGAGCTTCAAGGCACCGCGGCCGTCGCGGCCCTCGCCGTCGCAACCGAGCATCGCCAGGCACTCGCGGCTCGTGCCGAGCCGCGTTCCGCCGCCCACCGTCGCCACGCTGAGCGACGGCAGCGTGACGCTCGCATACAAATCGCCGTCCTCGGTCGTCTCGAAGTTCGTGATGCCGACCGCCGAGTTGGCGACGTTGGCGACGTCCTGGCCGCAGGCGATGAAGAGCGCCGTCAGGCCGTTCGCGTAGTGGCCGTTGTAGCCGATGGCACCGGTCTGAAGGTGGCCGAGCACCGTGTGGTGCCAGAGGTCGACGATCTCCTCGGGGGTGGCGTGGAGCACCGCTCGGGCCAACCGCGCCGGGAGGCGCACGCCGGCCGTCACCTTCTTGCCCTTGCCGCCGCGCAGGATCGACCCCGAGGCGCGCTTCTCCGAGCCGTAGCCGCTGAAGATGTAGTAGCGCGGGCCACCCAGCTGCTCGCGGATGTAGCGGCAGGCCTCGTCGGCCGCTTTGCACATCATGTTCATGCCCTGCGCGTCGGCGGTGAAGAAAGAGAGGTCGAAAATGAGCTCGCGGCCCACCGGCAGGCAGTCGATCGAGCGCAGGACGCCGTGCCGAGTGGTCGCCGAGGCGGCGGAGGCGATCTCGGAGAAATGCGTCCGCACCTGCTCGGCGAAAGCGTGCGCCGAGGCGACGTCGTCGAACAGGAAGACCGGGGAGATGCGGTTGCGGTCGACGTAGACGCGCGCCTGGGCGCCGCCCGAGCGCGTGAT
Organism: uncultured bacterium; assembly: GCA_965371445.1. GTDB lineage: Bacteria > Acidobacteriota > Thermoanaerobaculia > Multivoradales > J023 > DASWIG01. Next base: position 135,515 of record CBDUYN010000002.1, read on the forward strand.
CGCCACCGCGCCCCGCTCGTAGGAGCGCACCAGCGCTCCTTCCGTCGTCGCCAGCGGCACGTAGAAGATGCCGTCGGCGTGCTCGCCCCGCACCCGCAGAGGACCCGCCACCCCGAGCGGCATCTGGACCGCGCCGATCGGGTTCTCGACGTTGCCGCGCATCTCCTCGCTGGGGATCGAGAACGACCCGACCTGGGAAAGCTTCGCCCCGGTCTCCTTCTCCACCCAGGCGCGGCGCTTCTCGACCTGCGGACGGTCGTAGCCCTGGTTCTTGAGCCGTGGCACGATGCGCAGGGCTCCGGGCTCCGGGGGCTCGCGCCGCCCCGCGTCGTCCGCCGGTTCCGGGAGAGGCGAAGTCACCGTTTGGGACATCGTCGGCATGCCTCCGTCTATTTCCGTTCGATCACCAGCGCGCAGGCGCTGCCGTCGAAGCTCGAGGCGTGGACGAGACCGCGGCGCATGGCGAGGCGGCGGCTCTCGGAAGAAGCCGAGGCGAGCGGGAAGCCCTCCTCCACCTCGCCGAGGCCGGCGATCCCCGGCATCTCGCCGCGGCGCATCGATTCGATCAAAGCCACCGTCTGGAAAACCCCCGAAGCGCCGAGGGATTCGCCGAGCTGTCCCTTGACGGCCAGCACCGGGAGCTCCGCCGCCCGCTCGCCGAGGGCCCGCGCCAGGCCCGCGGCCTCGAAACGGTCGCCGGCGACGCTGCCGTTGGCCCCCGCCGACAGGGCGTCGATCGAGGCCGGCTCGCAGCCGGCGTCGGCAAGGGCCAGCGCGACGCTACGCTCGACCGCCGAGGTGGCGCTTTCGGGGTCGCGGCCCCGCGAGGGGTCGAAACCGCTCGCATGACCGTGGATCTCGGCCAGGACCGAGGCGCTCCGCGCCGCCGCCGCTGCGGCCTCTTCGAGCACCAGGAACGCCGCCCCTTCGCCGAGGCTGAAGCCGTTGCGCGCCGCCGCGAAGGGCACCGGGCAGGGCTCGGCGCCGCCACCTGCGGAGCCTCGGTTCGCGGCACCGGCCAGGAGCCCCGCCTGGTGATAGCCATAAAACGACTCGAAGCAAAGCTCCTCGGCGCCCCCCGCGAGCACCACCTCGGCGCGGCCCGAGCGCACCATGTCGGTGGCGTAGGCGAGGGCCTTCAAGCCCGCCGCCGCGCCGCCGGCCACCGTCGAGTTGGTCCCCCGCAGGCCGTACCAGATGGCCGTCTGGCCCGCCGCCGCGTTGATCACGCTGTTGGCGAAGTCGAAGGGCTTGGCGTACTTCGGACCCGCTTCGACGGCCCGGCGGTCGAACTCGGCGATCGTGCGCACGCTCCCGAACGTCGTCCCCAGGACGAGGCAAAGCTCGCGCTCGCCGCGCCTCTCTTCGTCCCAGCCGCTCGCTTCCAGCGCCAGGTGGGTGGCGACGATCGCCAGGCGGCCCGTACGGTCGACAGGACGGAAGTTGGCCCGGCCGAGGAGCTCGCGGGGATCGAAGTCAATCTCGCCGCCTTTCGCGACACGCAGGCCGTCGGTCTTGAAGAGGCTGATCTCCTTCAAGGCGCTCGATCCGGCAAGGAGCGCCTCGTAAAGCTCCCCGGGACTCTTGCCCAGCGGCGAGAGCAGGCCGATACCGGTGACGACGACCCGGCGGTTTGCGGTGTGGCTCATGGAGCGTGCTTCCTGAAGATGACCGAGGCGTTGTTGCCGCCGAAGGCGTAGGCGTTGTTCATCGCCACGTCGACTCGCATCTCCCGGGCCTCGTTGGGGACGCAGTCGAGGTCGCACTCGGGGTCCTTTTCCTCGAAGTGGATGGTCGGCGGCACCCGGTCCTCGGCGACCGCGAGGGCACAGACGGCGCCCTCGATGGCCGAGGCCGCCCCCATGGTGTGGCCGATCATCGACTTGACCGAGCTCGCCGGCACCCGGCGGCCGGCTTCGCCGAAGACCTTGATCACCGCCGAGGTCTCCAGCTTGTCGTTGGTGGCCGTCCCGGTGCCGTGGGCCGAGATGTAGCTGATCGCTTCCGGAGCCTCGCCGCTCGAGCGAAGCGCCGCCGACATCGCCCGCGCCGCGCCGGCGCCTTCGGGGTGGGCCGCCGTCATGTGGTGGGCATCACAGGTCAGGCCGTAGCCCGCCACCTCGGCGTAGATTTTTGCTCCCCGCGCCTCGGCGTCCGCGGCACGCTCCAGCACCAGGACCGCGGCTCCCTCGCCGGGCATCATCCCCTTGCGGTTGCGGTCGAACGGCTGGCAGCGCTCCGGAGCGATCGCCCCGAGACGGTAAAAGCCCGTGTAGGTGATGCGCGAAAACGAGTCCGCGCCCCCGGCGACCATGAGGTCGACCCGGTCGGCGCGGAGCTCCTCGACCGCGTGGGCAAACGCGTAGTTGCCCGCCGCACAGGCGGCCGGGAGCATCGTGTTGGGGCCCGCGAAGCCGAGCTCCGCCGCCACGTGGACGGCGATCACGTGGCAGGGGTAAAGCCCCATGAACTCGCCTCCGACCGCGTCGAGCTCGCCGGCGAGGAAGCGGTCGTCGAAGCGCTCCACCTCCCGCGGCTCCCCGGAGGTCGTCCCCATGGCGACGCCGCAGCGCACCGGATCGATCGGCGCGGCGTCGCCCAGGCCGGCGTCCTCAAGCGACATGCGCGCCGCGGCGATCGCCAGCTGCGACGCCCGGCCCACCGATTCCGAGTCGAGGGTCCGGAAGTAGGGACCGGGCTCGAAGTCCTTGATCTCGCCGCCGCGGTGGACGTTGTAGGCCGCCGTGTCGAACGACTCGACCGGCGTCGTGCCGCAGCGGCCGGCGAGGAGGTTCCTCCACGCCTTCTCGGTGCCGACGCCGACCGGCGTCGCCATGCCGATCCCGGTGACGACGACCCGAACGTCGGCGCTCACGCCACCTCCGCTTGCGAGTCCTTGGCCGCGAGGGTCTTGATCGCCATCTGTACGGCCTCCTCGACCGTACGCAGTTGCGCCAGCTCTTCTTCCGGTACCCCGAGCTTGAACTCGTAGTCGACGTCGACGCCGATCTCCAAGAGCGACAGCGAGTCGAGGTCGAGGTCGTCGACGAACGACGCGTCGGCGGCGATCTCCTCAGGCGGGATGTTGGTGACGTTGGCGATGATCTGTTTGACCTTTTCGCGAATCTCTGCGACGTCCAATTGGGTATCCTCCTGGTCTATGCGAGAAAGGCGCGGCAAAAACCACGCCCGGTTCCGGGCACGGCCCGGCCCCAGCCCTTCACGCTTTTGGATGGGACAGAGTATCGTGCCAGGCTAGGTCTCGCAAGAGGTTTCCGGGTCCGGCTTTCGCCTCGGCCAAGAGCCTCCCGGGTCGATTCCCTTGGCAGCGTCAGCTTCGCAGCCTGGCCCCGTGCTCTTTGAGCCAGCTCTTGAACGCGGCCGCCACGTCGGACGGGTAGGTGTCGATCAGGTGGCGGATGCGGTCGCCCGCGTAGGAAGCGGTTTCGGTCCCTTCGAGGCGCAGGTCCGGCGCGCCGGGGACGGTGTAGGTGACCGCCCAGTGGACGGTGACGGTGTTGGCGTCGACCTCGGGCGGACGCAGCAGGCGGAGCCGTCGGCTGGCGCAGCGGCGGTCAAAGGTTTGGAGCGAGCGCTTGAGCTGGTCAAAGACCGCGTCGCGCCCCTCGGCCTTGTCGCCAAAGGTGGCGAGCCCCACGACCTCGTAGACGGCGTCCTCGGTGAAGTACGGCTCGAGCCGCTCCCAGTCGTCGTCCACGTAGGTCTTCTCGAAGTCGTGGGCGTAGTCGTTGAATCGGGCCAGCAGGTCCATCTCGATCCCTCCTTGCGGTGTCTCGGGTCGCCTCGGCGCTCCGGAGTCTACCCCGAGATCCGGACGGCGGGGACATTTTCAGGGAACGAAAAGCTCTGCTCCATGTACCTCCAGGAAGAGAATCAGGGCCTGTGCTGTCGAGTGATACTGTCCGACGATGCATGTCGCACGGTCTTTCTCCCTGGCGTTCGTTCCGATGCTGGCTATCCTGGCCACGGCACCGCTTCCAGGGGAGGAGCCGTCGCCGGAGCCGTACAAGCTCCGTGTCGCCTACTCGCCGAATCTGCGTGGCGTGCCGTCGTGGTCGGCCGAGCTCGACTGTGCCGTCTCCCGCGCCGGCTTGATCCTGGAAGAAGCCCTGGGACGCGACCTCACGATCGACAGCAAAGTGCCGTGGTTCGGCGGCTCGGTGGGCCGCTCGGCGCGCGAGCTCCGCGAGGCGCTCCTTGAGGAAGTGGAGCGTGAGGGAGCCGACCTCGTCCTGGGCCTCGGGGCACGGGCGCGGCGTCCGCCTCCGGGGCCGCGTCCGGAAGGCGTCCTGACGGAGCCGAGCCTCGACTTCACGCGCGACGAAGGCCTGGCCAACTATACGGAGGGCTATCTCGGCCTCGAGGTCCTGGCCGAGGACCTGTGTGACATCTCTCGCCTCCTGGCGCACGAGATCGCGCACATTTTCGGCGCCGTCCACCGCCAGGGCCGCCGTCTCCTCATGGATCCTGGCGGGAGCTTCGGCCTCGACGTCGATCCACTGAACGAGGAGCTCCTCCGGCTCCACCGCGATCGAGGCTTCGGCCGGGGAAAGGCGCCGCTCTCCGGTGAAGACCTGCGGACCCTCTGGCGGCTCGCCCGCGCCGACGTCAAGGAAGCCCAAACCTGGACGATCGTCGGAGCTCTCGCGGTCCGGATGGGGAAACCGGCGGCGGCGATCCGCAACTACGAGCGGGCGCTCGCGATCGATCCCGGGTACCGCGAGGCCCTCGTCTATCTGGGCCACGCGCGTTTCCAGTTGGGGGAGCTGCGGGCCGCGGAGGCGAGCTACCTGAAGGTCCTGGAGGGCGGCGACGATGCGCTGGTCTTGAACAACCTGGCGGCGGTCTACTACGGCCTCGGCGAGCCGCGACGGTCCCTGCCGTACCTGGAGAAGGCCCTCGCTCTGGGCTACAGTGTCGATCCGCGCTTCATCGCCGCGATCGAGGAGGCGACGGGAAAGCGAATCCGGCGCTGACTGGAACCGTCCAAGACGACGAGGAGGTTTTCGTGGAACCAAGAGCGTTATCGACGTACGGCGACTCGTCCCGCCGTCTGTTCTTGAAGGCCCTGGCCACGGCCGGAGTCGGCAACACGGTTTTTGGCCGCGCCCTCGCGGCGCTCGCCGAGGACGAACGGAAGATCACCGCCGAGATGGTTCGCGACGCCGAGTGGATCTCCGGCGCCGAGCTCACCGACGAGGAGCGCGAGCTCCTGCTCGACGGCGTCAACGACCTCGTCGAGGACTACGAGTTGATCCGCCAGGTGGAGCTTGCGAACTCCGTCGCACCCGCCCTTCAGTTCCAGCCGGCCGTCCCCGCCGCCGCGCCGGCCGGGCGCACGCCGATCGGCCTCACCCGCCGGGGCGCGCCGCGCCGCGGCGACTCCGAAGAAGACCTCGCGTTCGCCCCGGTCACCGAGCTCGCGGGCCTGTTGAAGACCCGCCAGGTCTCCTCGGTCGAGCTCACCCGTCTATCTCTCGAGCGCCTGAAGCGTTTCGATCCGCGGCTCGAGTGCGTCATCAGCTTGACCGAGGAGCTTGCCCTGGCCCAGGCCGAGAAAGCCGACCGCGAGATCGCCGCCGGACGCTACCGCGGCCCCTTGCATGGCGTCCCCTGGGGGGCCAAGGACCTCCTCGCCGTCCCCGGCTACCGCACCACCTGGGGCGCCAAGCCCTACGAGGAACAGGTCCTCGACGAGAAGGCGACCGTCGTGAAGCGTCTCGAGGAGGCCGGCGCGGTCCTCGTCGCCAAGCTCAGCCTGGGCGCCCTCGCCTGGGGCAACGTCTGGTACGGCGGCGAGACGAAAAACCCCTGGAACCTCGAGCAGGGCTCGAGCGGCTCCTCGGCCGGACCGGCGGCGGCCGCCGCCGCCGGCCTTGTGGGCTTTGCGATCGGCACCGAGACCCTGGGCTCGATCGTCTCGCCGTGCACGCGTTGCGGTGTGACGGGGCTAAGGCCGAGCTTCGGGCGCGTCAGCCGTTACGGCGCCATGGCGCTTTCCTGGTCGATGGACAAGATCGGTCCCATCGCCCGCTCGGTCGAGGACTGTGCCCTCGTCTTCCACGCCGTCGAAGGCCGGGACGGCCTCGATCCGACCGCCGTCGACGCACCCTTCCACTGGCCCTACGGCCGCGACGTCCGGACGATCCGGGTCGGTTACGTCGCCGAGCTTTTTGAAGAGGACCGCGCGGCGGAGATCGAGGACGAAGAGCGGCGGGCACGCGTCCGCGAGGGGCAGGAATTCGATCGCCGGACCTTGGAAGAGCTGCGGCGTCTCGGGATCGAGCTCGTCCCCATCTCGCTTCCCGAGCGCTACCCGGTCAGCTCGCTCCGTTTCATCCTGACGGCCGAGGCGGCCTGCGCCTTCGACGAGCTGACCCGAAGCGGCCGCGACGATTTGCTGGTGCGTCAGATCCGGCGCGCCTGGCCCAACGTCTTCCGCCAGGGACAGACCATCCCGGCCGTCGAATATATTCGGGCCAACCGGATCCGCAGCCTCGTCATGGAGGAGATGGAGGAAAAGCTCGCCGGGATCGACGTCTACGTCGCCCCGTCCTTCGGCGGCTCGAACCTCTTGCTGACCAACCTGACGGGACATCCCGCGGTGGTCTTGCCCAACGGCTTCAGGGCCGGCGACGGCACTCCGACGTCGATCACGTTCATGGGACGGCTCCACGGCGAGAGCGCTCTTCTGGCCGTGGCGCACGCTTACCAGCAGGCGACGTCGTTTCATTTGCAGCGTCCGCCGGTGGGGTCGGCTACGTAGATGGGCCAGGGGGGATTTTCTTGGCAGGCGCAGCCTGCCGGATCTATGCCCTACAGGCTCGTCTAGCGTCTTTGCTGGGAGCGTTGGCTCGTGTGCCACGGATCTTGCTTGAACTGCCGGTACGCTTCCTTGGCCTGCCGCCGGACCTCCACCGGCAAACGCTGGAGCATGTTGCGGAACCGCGCTGTCGTACGGAATTTCACAGGGTCTCGGGATCGAGCTCTTGTGTCTTCCCGGCCCGATCTTCGGCCATGGCTTCCGCGGCCAACTTGGAGAGCAGGTCGTGAGAGCGCGCGAACGCCGCATCCCAACGGGCTTCGTCCTCCATCTCTTCGAGGATGAGGGCAGCGATGGCGTCCTGGTAGGGCTCAGGAAGCTTTTCGGCTTTGGTGACGGCTTCTCGGAGCATCTGCGTCATGTCGTGTCGTCCTATGTTGTAGCATCCGAGAAGGATCATACCACGCCGGATGGTCGTCAAGATTACAGCCCGATTTTCACGATGTCCAGTAGATGGCGGTGGCGACGCGTATCTCCCGGGCCACCTCCGCCGGAGATTTTTGGACCGCCGAGAAGACGTCTGTTTCGAATGCCACCTGGACAACGGTCATCGTGGTCTCCCTTCAAGCCGAGCCTAGCACGTGCGCGATCGAGAGGACAGGCACCTCGGCCAAGGAAGGCACCTCGGCCGGTTTCGCTTCGCCGAGGAGGTGGACGGGGGGAGAGGGCCGGCCGGGAGCGGACGGGGGGTGAGGGGACTCCCGCAAACGTTTCGCCAGCACTCCATCGACGCCGTCCCCTTCCTCGTCCTCCCCCGCCAACAGCTCCTCGACCTCGCGCCGCCGCTCGCGGTCGCCGTCGCAAGCGCGACGCAGGAAGCGGGCGCGTTCGCGCGGGTCCGGACGCTTCAGCGCCTCGTGGACGAGATCGGAGACGCGTTCCCATCGTTCGGCGTCCATCACGGGCTCCGCAGCTGGCGCACGAGAAAGAGGCGGGCGGCCGTCCAGTCGCGCGACACCGTCGACGGCGACACCTTCTCGACGGCGGCGATCTCCTCGAGAGTGAGGCCGACGAGGAGGCGCAGCTCGACGACACGGCTCTGACGCGGGCTACGGCGTTCGAGGTCGCGGAGGGCGTCGTCGAGGGCGACGACCTCGGGCGCCGGCACGTCCATGGCGGCTTCGAGGGAGACGCGGACGAGTCCACGACGTTTCTCAGCGTGGTGCTGGCGCGCGTAGTCGACGAGGATGCGCCGGATGAGGCGCGCCGCCACGGCGAAGAACTCGGCGCGCGAATGCCACTGGACCTTCCGCTGTCCGGCGAGCTTGAGGTAGAGCTCGTTGACGACGGCGGTGGGTTGGAGGGTGTGGTCGCGCCGTTCCTTCTTGAAATAGCGTCCGGCGATGGCGCGCAGCTCCTGCTGGACGACGTCCATGAGACGGTCGAGGGCGCCGGCCTCGCCCTGGCTCCAGGCGTCGAGGAGGACGGAGACGTCGTCGGATCGGGCATGGGCTCAGTGTAGCGAGATCTGGAAGGGACGGGGCCTCTCACCACCCGAGCCCAAGAGTGCTCGTCATCCTGCCGCGCGAATCCGTCGCTCTTTCGAGCTTTTCCTGACAGACTTGTTCGCGTACTTACCTTCCGCGCGTTTGAGATACTCAAAGAAAGTGTGCAGGTCGTCATTGCACTCTTTTTGGATTTCCAGACCTGCTCGCCGGACTTCGTCAACTATCGGATCCTTGTACATTTCAATCACCCACGATCGTTGAGAGTTCTTCAGGTGTACAGATGACGGACGTCGCGAGATTCTCCTGAGAGTTGATCTTCTCCAGTCTTCGTCTCATCATCGCATTGGCCATGTGCGCACAATTCCAGGTTACGAGGTAGTCGATGTCGCAGACGCAAGCAAACGCGAGGTGTGCGCCATCACGGAAAGCCCTCTCGGGCAAAGGAAGCTTGTCGACATACACCGCCGTGGCCCGTTCCACCTCCTCGGTCATCTCCAGGACGGTGAAGTCAGCCAGGGCTTCGAGTCTCTGTCGAGCCTGGTCCGGATCGCCACGTGCAGCCTCTTCGAGGACAACCACCGAGATGTACACCTCGAACGCTGGGAGACTGTCCTTCCACCATTCGTGAGTCAATTCCTGGTGAGCCAGTGTGATGATGTCTCGCGAGGGTCTGGCCACCTGGTAGCTGGGGATGCTGGTCTCCAGGTAGAGCGTTGGTTTTGAGCTCGACATCGGGTCTCCGTCCGGCCAGGCTGAGAAGCCGACGTCAGTCTAGCACAAATCGGCGTTCCTGACCTGTCCTTCTTCCACGTCCGCAAGGCGCCGTCCCTGGTCGTTCCACCACCGCGCAGCTCCCGCTGGACGACGTCCATGAGACGGTCGAAGGCGCTGTCCTCGCCGACTCCAGACGTTGAGGAGGACAGAGACGTCGTCGGGATCGGGCATGACGTCCAGTCTAGCGTCGTTACTGGGACCGCCGGCATCTTGCCGGCCCGCGGGCGAAGCCCGCGTATTTGCGCTGGGACCGCCGGCGTCTCGCCGGCCCGCGGGCGAAGCCCGTGTCTTTTGCTGGGACCTCTGGCGTCCCGGCGACCCACAGGCGTGAGCCCGCGTTCCCAAGGGGACGTGGGGCCGCGCCGTGTGGTCGGCGACCGCCTCCCTCAGTTTGCCTCGGTGGTACTTCTGTGTTCCCATCGGCTGTGTGACGCCTCTCAGCCGAGATTTCAAGACGACCGTCCGTGAACGGGTCCAGCGGGATCCGAAGTTTGGTGAAGAGCTCTTCCGGGAGGCGATGGAGTGCCTCCTGGCCGGGGAGTTGGAGACCGCGAAGGCGATCCTCCGGGACTACGTCAACGCGACGGCCGACGGCGCATCCTGAATGGACGGAAGCAGTCCGTCCCACCACCGCCGGCCTGCGGTATACTCGCGAAGAACGACTTGCCGAGGTGCACCATGAACAGTATTCAGCTGAAAACAAGGGTCGGGACCGACGGAGTCCTCAAGCTGGAGGTCCCCGTAGAAGTCACGGAGACGGACCTCGACGTGCTCGTGGTCTTCCAGCCTCTGGCTCAGAAGCCGACGCCGGACCTGGACAAGCTCGGCTGGCCGGCCGGCTTCTTCGAGACGCCGGAGGATGGCAGGGCGAGCCCCTCACGCGAGCGACCTGATCATCGCAGCGATCGCCGTACGCCATGGAGCCACTCTGGTCACGCACAACACCAGAGAGTTCGGCCGCGTCGGGGGCCTGCGCCTTGAGGATTGGGAAGAGTCGTAGAGAGGCTGGAGGACGAACGAACGCTCCGGACGCGACGTTGCATCCGGAGCGGGACGAGATCAGATGTCGTTGTCGACCTCGGTCTCATCCTCGTCGCTGTCGGCGACCTCGGCACTGCACAGCGCCGTGGGGTCCGACGCCACACCGGCGATCAGCGCGGGACCGTCAACAGGGACGGACGTGTCGGGACAGCCGTCGGCGGGGACGTCCGCGACGGGGGTGAGGGTGAGCAGGGCGGCGAGGATCTGGATCGCAAGATGGAACATGGAGTGCCTCCTTTGGGCTCTGTGTTGGCCTTCGAGCGAAAAGCTCGAAGCCGAATCCATGACCACCGGCGCCGGTGTCACTTCTTGCTAACGGCGTCAGAGCGGAGGACTGCGGCGCTCGCTCGCCGCGGACGACATCCCCCCAGGCACGGCGACGACGCCACCGCCGCAGCTTCCGTCTAAGCCCCGGTTACCCTCCAGAGAAGGGGACGCGAGGACGACGTCCAAGCGTCCGTGAAGATCGATGACAAGATGCGGCCTCGCGCTGCGCGACGTCAGAGTAGGGGCGGATGGACCGTCCCGGAGCCGGAGTGGATCGACGAGTTGCAGGAGGACTTTCTTGCCCAGGTGCAGCGCTTCGCTGGCGAGCGAGAAGCCGCCGTTCGACCTGGACCGGTTCGTGCTCATGCGCCACAACGTCGAGCTCAGCCTCACGAGTGCTCTGCACATGGCCCGCCTCGACTACGAGGCGGACATCCATTCGACGTTTTTCCTCCTCCTGAACTCCGACTACAACCTCTTCGAGCCGGTAGGCGCCGCGATCGTCCAGCAGATCCTCGACCTCGGACACGACATCGGCCTGCACTACGACATGCAGGCCTGCGCCGAAGTGGGCGGAACCTAAGGAGGGGGACTCTCCTCTAAAAAGAAGACTCTCTATCCGCTCTGAAGTTTCGAACTATAAAGTCTCGACAGCCTTCCCTGTAGACCTAAACGTTCGACCGCCCTCACGGTAGCGGAAGGGACCATGTCCCTCCATCGACAATCGCCGGCCAAGATGCTATTGCGGACTACACTTCCTTGAATCTCCTTCTTTGTTCGCTCATACAAGATGATCACCTTGTAACCAGCACGCTCAAGAATCTCAATCTTCTTTAGATTCCATTGGTCGTAAACCGTTGTGAGACACGGAACCGTCGGCTCCAAGAAGTCTGGTAATAGATCAATTTCGTCTATCGGGAAGGGTGTGCAACTAAACTGATCCCGCGGAATCCCCTCTTCTGACAGCATCTCAGTGATTATTCGAACTCGCTCTGAATAGGTGAGTACATTTGCGGATTGCTCCCCTCGATGGCGCACCCCTCCCGGCCCGCAAGGGTGTAGTTGCCGGATATTGAACTGACTGATACCAACCCAGAGAAATCTACAGATTCTCTTGGCGGCAATCAAATACTCAAGGTGACCCTTGTGCGGGGGTTGAAAACGGCCGTGAACCGACGCTTCGGGGTAGATTACTGTGCTCTTCATACGCAGTCAGATAACTCTCGGTATTGTCCTCACTGGACAGAGCGTAACAATATCCTTAGTATTCGCGATCCACGCATCAGCGCAGGCCTTCTCAGCCTCGCACCACACCCCGCCGACCAAAATCGTTCGCATACCGACCCTTTCTGCGGGTTGCACATCCTTTGAAAGGCTGTCACCTACATATAGGCATTCTTGAGCTGATACGCGCGAATGCTCGATTGCCCTAAGAAAAGCTTCTGGGGCCGGCTTGATTTCGTCAACAAGATCTTCCGTTATTAAAAAGGAAAAGAGGCCCCTTGCCAAGCCGATCACCTCCAGAATCTTCTCAACGTGCCGGAGTCGAAAGTTAGAGATAATACCTAGCAGATAGTTGCGCGCCAGTACTTGCATTACGGAGCAGAGTTCCTTGTCCCGGCCCAGGTAACTTGCAGGCTTAACTCTGCAGTAGGCATCATGAACCTGATCCCTAGTAAAGCCCAACTCTCTCATGGTGTGAACTTTCGTCACATATTCCATTTCGGTGCTTAGGGCTGGCGAAAGAATAACTCCTGGTAATTGGTCGCAAACGTGCCGCCATCT
>CBDUYN010000003.1:0-135540 GCA_965371445.1 uncultured bacterium
AGTCCTGGCCCTGCATGTCGGCATGTTGGAAGCTCTTTGCGGCCAGTGTCGCGCCCCGGTCGGGTTCGACCTGGGCCTGAAGGGTTCCGGTGATCGCCAGCAGGGCGACCAGGATACACAAGCTTCTACAGACGTCTTTCATTGATCTCTCTCCGTCTCCGATCGTTGGGCGGGAACGTCTTTGCCGGTCCCGCAGTTGATCCCCGGACAGGCACGCGCCTGCGCGGGGCGTCCCGACCTTCGGGCGAGGGCCGACGAGGCGCCCCCCGCGCCGACATAGGGGGTACATCTAAGTAGGGTGCGCCGGGGCGGTGAAAAATATAGGCGAGGAAACGAGAAAGGCCGGGCCCCCCGAGGGGACCCGGCCTCAACGTCGACGGCTACCAGAGCCGTCTACGGGGAAACCGACCCCGCAGACGCGAACACCACGTAGCTGATCTGCTCCGTGATGTGGCTACGCTCCGTGTCGCCGATCGTGTCCTCGTCGACGGAGAGGTTGAGCGTCGTAGTCGTCGCCATGGTGGCACCATGGACCTGACCCCAACCGCCGTTGCCGCCGTCCATGCCCGAAAGCGAGACGACGGCGACCGTCGGCGCCGAGCCGAAAGCGGTCGCGAACGTGTAGCCGTAGGGCGGCGCGTTGCCGACGCCCAGCACTGTGTCGGCCCCGAGCGCCGATTCGAACTCGACGCCGCCGAGCGTACCGTGGGCGGTCTCGAACACGACGATGCCCACCGTCTCGTTGGCCCGCGTCACGACGGTGTCTTCGCACACCGTCTTGCCGCTCACGAGAGCCGACGCCGACGGCGGGTTCGACCGGGCGCTGCCATAGGCCCAGAAAACCGACCAGTCGGGATCGTTCTCGCTCATCACCTGGCCGACGACCGCCGGGGTGGTGTAGCTCTGGCCGTAGCTCTGAGCTTCACCGACCCAGCTGTTGTTCTCGTCGGTCACCGTCGAGGTGTAGGTCTGAGCCTCGATGTTGACGCCGTTCACCGTCCAGGTGCCCTCTTCGACGACCAGGTAGCTGACGTTGTCCGCCACCACGCCGCCGCCGGCGGCCTGGAGCCGAACGTCGAAGCTCGTCGCCGTGACGTTCGAGATCCGGGTCACCACCGGGGTGGTGTTGTTGGCGTACTGGACCGCCGTGACGACGACGGGGCTCGTGTAGGTGTTGGTCAGGCTCACCGTGGCCGCGGTCGAGCCCGCCGTGACGCTGCCCCATTCGAGCTGCGCCTGCGGACCTGTTGGGATACAGACGTCACCGACCTCGTCGCACGTGTCCCCCGGACACGGATCGGTTCCGGCCTGGCAGTCGAGCACCGGATCGCAGGTCTCCGCGCCGTTGCAGAAGAGACCGTCGTCGCACAGGGGGTCGCTCGGCAGGTTGTCGCACGAGTCGGTCCCCTCGTTGCAGGAATCGATCGTGCAGCCGACGCCGTCGTCACAGTTGGGCGGCGTCCCGGCCTGGCAGTCGTTGACCGGGTCGCAGGTCTCCGCGCCGTTGCAGAAGAGACCGTCGTCGCACAGGTTGTCGTCGGGCGTGTTGACGCAGGTGTCGCCGACCTCGTCGCAGGAGTCGACCGTGCAGCTGACGCCGTCGTCGCAGTTGGGCGGCGTCCCGGCCTGGCAGGTGCCGGCGACGCAGGTCTCCGCACCGTTGCAGAAGAGGCCGTCGTCGCAGTCGGCGTTGACGACACAGCCGACCTGCGGGTAGACCACCGGTTCGGCGAAGGCGACGTAGCCGACCTGCTCGGAGGTGTGGCTGCGCTCGGTGTCGCCGATCACGTCCTCGTCGATCGACAGGTTGAGGGTCGTCGCGGTCGCCATCGTGGCGCCGTGGAACTGCGCCCAGCCACCGTTATTGCCGTCCATGGCCGCCATCGAAGCGACAGCGACCGTCGGGGCCGTCGCGAAAGCGGTGTTGAAGGTGTAGGCGTAGGGCGGAGCGTTGCCGACGCCCAGCACCGTGTCAGCCCCGAGCGCGGACTCGAGCTCGACGCCGCCGATCGTGCCGTGGCCGGCCTCGAAGACGACGAAGCCCACCGTCTCGTCGGCGCGCGTGATGTTCGTGTCCTCACACACCGTCTTCCCGGTCACGAGAGTCGACGACGACGGCGGAGCCGTCCGGGTCGCGCCCTGGTTCCAGAAGACCGAGAAGTTGGGGTCGTTCTCGCTCATCACCTGGCCGAGCACCACCGGGTTGGTGTAGCTCTGGTTGTAGCTCTGAGCCTCGCCGACCCAGTTCGAGGGCGCGTCGTCGGTCACCGTCGAGGTGTACTTCTGGGCCTCGACGGCGAAGCCGTCGATCGTCCAGGTGCCCTCTTCGACGACCAGGTAGCAGACGTTCTCCGCCCCCAGGTCGCTGCCCGAGGGGCTCTGGAGCCGGAGGCCGAAGCTCGTCGCGGTGACGCTCGACACCCGGGTGAGCGTCGGCGTGGTGCTGTTCGAGTACTGCATCGTCGTGACGACGACCGGCGAGACGTAGGTGTTGACGAGGTTGACCGTCGTCACCGCGCCACCGACCGACAGGCAGTCCGCCTCGAGCTGTGCGACGGTACCGCTTTCGCAGAAGTTGCCGGCCTCGTTGCAGGTGCCGCCGGGACAGGGATCCACACCCGGCTGGCAATCGAGGGCCGGGTCGCAGGTCTCGGCGCCGTTGCAGAAGAGGCCGTCGTCGCACAGCGCGTTGCTCGGCGTGTTGTCGCAGGAGTTGGTCCCCTCGTTGCAGGAGTCGACCGTGCAGCCGACGCCGTCGTCGCAGTTGGGGGCCGTCCCCGCCTGGCAGTCGAGGACCGGGTCACAGGTCTCGGTGCCGTCGCAGAAGAGGCCGTTGTCGCACAGGTTGTCGTCGGCCGTGTTGACGCAGGTGTCGCCCACCTCGTCGCAGGAGTCGACCGTGCAGCTCACTCCGTCGTCGCAGTTGGGCGGCGTGCCCGCCTGGCAACTGCCGGCGACACAGGTCTCGGCGCCGTTGCAGAAGAGGCCGTCGTCGCATTCGGCGTTGACCGTGCAACCGCAGCTGTCGGACTGGGCGTCCGGAACCAGGAAGGAAACGTCGGTGACGGTCACTTCGTCGAAGCGGAAGCCCAAGCCGTTCAAGCTGGCGTCGGTGCCGTAGCGGACGTCGAGCTGGACCTCCTGACCGGCGAAGTCGGCGGAGCCGAGGGCGGCGGCGCTCCAGGTGCTGGCGGCCCAGGTGAGGTTGGCATCGGCCCATCCGCCCTGGCCGGTGGTGCCGCAGCCGCCGTTGGCGCCCGAGGCGTTGTAGAGACGGCCGCCGTCGGGGCTGACCGCCGTCCGGCTCCCCGTCGCGACCTCGTGGACGCCGACGTTGGCCCGGTCGTACCAGACCCCGCCCGGGACGTAGAACGGCTCGATGTCGAAGTTGTTGTGGAGCGTCAGCGTCGAGGTCGCCGACAGCACCATGACCGGCGACTGGATCTGGTCGCACTGGTTGTCGAGGTTGGCCGAGGACTGCTCAAACCAGGTGGTACCCAGGGCGCCGCCGCCGTTCTCGCGGACGAAGGTGCCCTGGAGCGTCGTCCAGCCCTCGGTACCGCTCTCGAAAGAGTACGTCTGCGAAGCGACGGGCGACAGGTCGGTCTCCGTCGAGGTGACGACGAGGTCGGCAAGCTTCGAGGCCGCCAGTTCGTCGGCGGTGACCTCGACCTGGAGGGTCAGGGTCTCGCCAAACGACAGGCCGCCGGCCGTGAACGAGAAGCTGCCGCTGCCCGTCGCGCCCTCGCCCAGCGTCGACGGCGAAATCGCCGACGGGAAGCTGGTCGAGACGGTGACCCCCGCATTCGACGGCGTCACGCCGACGATGCGCACGTTGGTCAAGGTGCCGAGGCCGGTGTTCGAGACGTCAAACGTCATCGTGCCGTTCTCGCAGTTGTCGAGGAAGGCGTCGGCGTCGCCGCCGGAGAGCGAGAGCGCCGCGGAGCCGGTGTCGATCGCGAGGTTCGGACCCGACGCTGGCGTCGCGTTGGCGCAGGAGGAGGCCGGGCCCATGCAGGCCGCGTTGCCGCCGATCGGAATCACGACGTAGGAGTACTGCCGGCCGTTCTGGAGGTTGGTGTCGTTCCACGTCGTGCCGGCGGTCTCGCCGAGCTTCACCTTGCCGAAGTCGCAGGCGAAGACACCCTCGGTACGGAAGACCTGGTAGGAGGTGGCGCCGGCCACCGCGCCCCAGGAGAGGTCCACCGACTTGTCGGAGGCGTTCGCCGTGACGCTCGGCGCGGTGGTCGGCACTCCGGCACAGCCCGAGTCCTGGACCGTCGGCGTCTGGCAGGCGATCTCCTGGTCGTTGAAGGCGTTGAAGATCGCCGTCATGTGCGGCGTACCGTTGTTCAGGTTGCCGTCGTCGTCGTCCGCGGCCAGGTAGTTCATGTAGCCGCTGGAGCCGCCGCAACCGCCGTTAGGCGGACCGCCCGAGAACCAGGTGCCGGTGGCGCCGGCGCCGATGTAGCTCAGGCGGGTGGTGATCTCGTGGGCGGTGTTGTTGTCGTAGTTGTAGGGCGCCGACTGGAGCTCGCGCTTCCACAGCGACCACATGGCTTCGGCGTAGACGGCGCCGACGCAGTGCACGCTGCCGCCGCAGTTGGCGTTGGACCAGCTGTAGCCGTGGGGCTGGCCCGAGGCCCGCTTCAGGTAGTCGATGTCGCGCACGCCCGTGCAGGTGAGACACGGATCCCCGAAGCCGGTGCATACCGTCGCACGGAAATTCCGGCCGATGCAGGAGGTGTTGAGCCGCAGCGCCGTGTAGATGTCGGCGACGCCTTCGCCCGAGGGGCTGGCGATGCCTGGGGTGGCGTCGTTTTGGTCCAAGCCGTGACCCCACTCGTGGTCGAACACACCCGCGATCTCACCGGTGTTGAAACAGCCGCCGCCGGAGCGGTAGAAATTGACCGTGCCGTTCCAAAAAGCGTTGCAGGTGTTGTTGATGTTCATGTTCGAGGTCAGGCGCGCTTGCAGCCACGAGTTCGACGGCAGCTGGCCGCGGCCCATCTCGATGATCTTGTTGAGCTCGTAGAAGCCGGTGCGCGAGGCGTGGGTGTTGCCGGCGCCGCCGAAGCCCGGCGTCGTACAGTCGGTACCGCCCGAGGTGCCCCAGTCGACGTTGTCGATCTGGGTCAGGCTGTCGGCCCCGCACTGGTCGTTGATGTTGACGAAGGGACCGAAAAACGTCGTGGTGATGCTGCCCGATCCCGCCACGTTGCCGCCGGTGTCGGTGACCCCGAGGGTGGTTTCCTGGAACGGCATGGGCCAGCCGGCCTGCTCGACACCGTCGGGCGGGATGCCGTCGTTGGTGACCGGCAAGACGCCGCCCTTGATCTCGGCGTACTGGTTGGTGTCGAGGCTGCTCAGGATCTCGCCGGTGAAAGCGTCGACGAGGATCTCCAGGTTCGCGGCGTCGCCCTTGACGTTCTTCTTGACGGACCAGACGAGCTCGTAGCGGTAGCCCTGGCTGTTTCCCGGGCCGTTGCCGTTGTAGAGCGCCAGGTAGACCCGGTCGGCCTTGCCCCATTCGCCGCTGACTTCAAGCGGGGAGAGAAAGCTCTCGGCGAGAGCCGTCGCCTCTTCGCGGGTCAGTTGGGGACGGTTCGAGGACGTGCCACGATCGCTCCACTTGTGGACACCCAGGAGGATCAGGTTGCCCTTCTTGACCACCGCGTTGACGTAGCTGCCGCGGACCTGGATGCCGTCGAAGAGGCGCAGCGCGTGGATTTGGACCATGTCGCCGCCGTCGTGCGAGGTCAGGGTCGCCGAGTCCGCCAGCTCGCTGAGATCGACGCCAAGCGCCTCCTGGTTGGCAACGAGAAAGGCACGGACCGCCTGCCAGGCGGCCTGCTCGTGGGCACGTCCCCTGGGCGCGGCGGCCTTGTTGAGGTCGCTCCACCGCAGGTGGTTGCCCACCCCTTTACCCGGGATCATCGGCGCCGTGGGGAAGAGGGTCACGAATCGGCCGCTGCGCGCGTCGAGGCGCGCCGTCGCTTCCCCGACCCCCAGGGCGACGAGGCGTTGCTGGGTCTCCGTCGCGGCCTTGGCCGGCAATTCGCTGACCTCCTGGAAGAGGTCCTGGCCCTTCATGTCGGGATGTTGGAAGCTCTTCGCGGCAAGCGCCGCGGGCCGCACGGGCGCGACCTGCGCTTGCAGCGAACCGGCGCAGACGAGGATCAAAGTCAGGATGGTGAGGAGCCAAGGGCTCGGCCTGCTTCTACGACACATAGGTGCCTCCTTTGGTTGGACACGTCGGTTGGGACACGAGCCGCCGCCCCGCGTGGGTTTCGGGCCCGCTATCGCCATGGCCTTCCCCCCGTGGGAGACCTCGGGCGTTCGTTCTGAGTCCAGGTTAGGCACTCCCTGGCGAGCGGCCAGGGGACCCGACACGATCTCGTGTAGAGGCCTCCCTTCTAACAGGTGGGCTCGACGCGTGTCAAGGGCGGCGCCGGCCAAGCGGCAAGGTGGTAGGATGGGGCCTCCGGAGGGCTGTAAAGCTCTCCGGCGATTCAGGAGGTCCTGGTGCCTTGAGTCTTATCGGCAGAATCCGCAAGCATACCGAGCAGCATCCGCTCAGCTACCGGCTCCTGGCCTACATCCTGGCCTTCAGCTCCGTCTTCACCCTTCTGGGGACCTTCGCTCAGCTTTACTGGGAGTACCGCACCGACGTCGGTGGCATCGACGCCGTCTTGCAGCAGATCGAGGACAGCCATCTCGCCAGCCTGACGACGAGCCTGTGGATGCTCGACGAGGACCGAATCCGGCAACAGGTGGAAGGGATCCTGAGCCTACCGGACGTCCGCCATGCGGAGGTCCTGCCGGCCGATGATCAGCGAGTGGTCTCGGCCGGCGGGGAGATCCCGGCCCGCAACGTGACGCGAACCTATCCCATGATCCACGAGCATCGCGGCGAGGACGTCCGGGTGGGATCGCTTGTCGTCATCGCCACGCTCGACGGGGTCTATCTCCATCTGCGCGACAAGTTCCTGGTGATCCTGGGGACCCAAGCCGTCAAGACGTTTGCCACCTCGCTCTTCATCCTGTTCATCGTTCAATTCCTCTTCACTCGCCACCTCCATGTCCTGGGAGAGCATGCGCGGCACCTGAGCCTCACCGACCTCGACACCCCTTTGGCGTTGAAGCGGTGGACATTGAAGCGCCGTTACCCGCGCCGGCGCGACGAGCTCGACCTCGTGGTCGACGCCATGGAAGAGATGCGCATCCGGCTGATCGCCGACGTGGCCGCGCTAAACACCGCCGAGGAGGAGCGCGAGCGGCTGATCACGGACCTGGAAGCGAAAAACGCCCAGATGGAACGCTTCACCTACACCGTTTCCCATGACCTCAAGAGCCCCTTGATCACCATTCAGGGTTTTCTCTCCTTGCTCAAGGGAGATCTCCGGGAAGGAGACGTCGCCCAGGCGGAAGAGGACATGGAGAGGATCGCCTCGGCGACGAAGAAAATGTACCGGCTCCTCGAAGACCTGCTGGAGCTTTCACAGGCCGGCCGCGTGATCGGCCAACCGGTTGAGGTCTCGCTCTACGAGATGGCCAGCGAGGCCGCGGAGCTCGTGTCGGGCAAGCTCGCAGAGCGGGGAGCTCGGGTCCTCATCTCTCCCCAGCTGCCGTCGACCTGGGGAGATTCAACAAGGCTTCGGACGGTGTTTCAAAACCTGATTGAAAACGCCGTCAAATTCATGGGCGAGGAGCCCTCGCCGCGGATCGAGATCGGGCCGAGAGAAGAGGACGGCGACATCGTCTGCTTCGTCCGTGACAACGGCGTCGGGATCGATTCCAAAGAACAGGAGAGGATTTTTGGCCTCTTCAGGAGACTCGACAGCGAGGCCGAAGGGACCGGGATCGGCCTTGCCCTGGTCCAACAGATCGTCGAGGTCCACCATGGCAGGATCTGGGTCGAATCGGAGGGACGCGGCCACGGCTCGACGTTTTGCTTCGTCCTGCCGGCGAAAGGCCCGCAGGAGGTCTCGGGAATCTTCGACCGCACGGTCAAGCCCTGATCTCAAACCGGTCACGGATCGAGCGATTCCAGCCCGGGCTTGGGCACCGCCGGTAGCTGCGGCACTTCCCGGCTCGGCTTTTTCAAGGTCAGCTCCTCGAAGAGGACCGCCGGTGTGGCGAGCGAGATGAGCGGTATCTCCCGGTAGTACCGGCCCGCGAAGGGGTCCGGGTTGACCGGCCGGAACGGGCGGTGGATGACGTGGCTCGCCGCCGAAGCCGCCACGATGTCGCGGAAGCTCCGCGCGTCAAGACCCGAGATCTCGACGTTGCGCAGCAACACCTCGCGGCCGTCGGGATAGACCTGAAACGCGGCGACCACCGAGGTCCCCGACGCCCTGCCGCGACCTCGGGACGATCGATGGAGCGCCGTGAATTCGGGGTTCGTGAGGCGCCGCACCAGGATGGCGAACTCAGCGCCCCGGTCCGCGACGAGGGTCATCAGCTCCTCGCGCAGCTCCTCGTCGGAAAAACCACCGCGCTCGACGCGGAAGATCAGGTTCGACGGCGCCACGCCCCCCGCCCGCCGGTTGCCGGTCGAGCCTTCGGCGCCCTTGACCGGTGTCCGGTCGGTGAGGAGCGTTTTCAGATAACCGCGCTCGATGAGGCTCGTCGCCGCGGTGAGCGTTCCCTCGTCGTCGACTGGAAAGCCGCCAAAGAGCGGCTGGCCGTCGAGCTCGCTCGCCGTCGGATCGTCGACGGCGCTCAAGAAACGCGGCAGGACGCGGGCACCGAGCCGGTCCTTGAAGTCCTCATCGTCGTTGCGCTCGAGCATCATGGCCAGGCGCTCGTCGCCCGCCACCGGACGGCGCCGCGCCAGGAGCTTCGGCACGAAGGCCTGGGCAAAGAGCTCCGCCGCCGCCGCGGGCTCGAAAAGGACCGGCCCGTTGTAGAGGTCGATCAGCTGCGCGCTGCGCAGGTCGCTCAGGCGCTCGGCCATCGCCTCCAGACGCTCTCCCATCGCCGACGCCTCGGGGAGGTCTTCGAGCCTGCGGCCGTAGAACGCCATCGAGTCGTCGAGCCACATGCCGTCCTCCGCCTGGGTGGCGGCGACCGCGCTCAGCTCCACGTCGGCGACGACGCGCGTGTAGGAAGTCCCTTCGCTGTCGAGATAAAGCGTCCGGACGGCGGAGGCCCGGTAGCGGACCCGCGAGGTGAAGACCTCCGGTGCCTTGAGACGTGCCGAGAGCTCGGCGACGAGGTCCGCCTCCGGATCGGGAGCTTCGAGCGGCGTGGGATCCCGGAAGTCGTGGGGCTCGGCCGGGGTGAAGTCCGGGAGCTCCTCGGTCCGGGTCTTGTTCTCGAGGGCCGACTTCTTGCGGGCGAGGTCCTCCAGGGCGCTCTTGTAGGCCGCGTCGGTGGCCAGCCAGACCTGGCGGCGGATCTCGCGGTAGTCGTCGCCGAGCGGCAGCGGCGCGGGACCCCGGAACGAAAGCTGCGAGCCGCCGAACTGAGGCCCGGCAACGAAGTTCGTGTTGTCGAATTCGTAGCTGCCGACCCTCACTTCCACGATCAGGCTACGCCGGTGGCCCGAATTCGACGCCACCAGGCTCCCGAGGCTGGCCTCGGCCGACGCGGTGTGGACGTCCTGGACCTGGTAGGCGATGTAGTAGGGACGCTCCAGCTCTTCGAGCTTGAGCTCGGCCATCGAGCGCTCGAGCTCGTCGCGAAGCGCCTGTTCCAGGAGGCCTGGGTCCACGGAGTCGGCCGCGGCGGCCGACGCCACGAGGGCCAGGCACGTAACGATCGAAAGGGTTGCGCAACGCATCTCTCTACCCTCTTGGCTTTTCGACCTCGACGACCGGCGGCGCGGGCAAGATCGGTGGACGTTCCTGCGATTTCTGCTTCTTTTGCACCTCGATCTGCGAAACCAGGATCCCCGGCGACGCGGCGCTGACGGGTACGCCGCCCGACTCGGCGCCGCAGGTGCCGTTGAACACGTCGATCGAGGTGTCGGCGGCCACGATCTTGCTGAAGGCGACGAGCGGCGTACCGATCAAGTCCACCCCCCGTACCAGCTCTTCCCGGCCGTCGGGATAGACGCGGAAGACCTTGATCGGCAACACGTTGAAGGCGTTGGGAATCGTCCGGCCGGTGATGGTGAAGCCGCCCTGGATGTCCTCGAAGAGAAGGCCGTAGGGCTTCTCTTCGGCACGGACGAGCTCGAGCAAACGCTCTTTGAGCTCCTCGCTCGTCATCGGGCTCCTCACCTCGACGATGAGGCTTGACTGCCGGGCCACCGGCTTGAAGCCGGGCTGGCGGCGGCCGTGGCCGTTTGAGCGGTCAAAACCCTCGATCGGCGAGCGCGACATCAGGAAGCGCTCGAAGACGCCGTCTTTCAAGACCGTCACGCGGCGGGCGCGAATCCCCTGGTTGTCGTAGAGGTAGTGGCCCGCAAGCTCGTGGCCGTCGTGGCTTTTGAGCGTCGGGTCGAAGTGGACGGAAAACGTCTCCGGCAAGACTTTTTCGCCGATCTTTTTCTTGAAGGTCTGGCCCTCGTACTCGTCCTTTTGCCGGTGGCCCTCAACGCGGTGGCCGAAGATCTCGTGAAAAAAAACGCCGCTTGCCCGGCCCGAGAGGATCGCGGGGCCGGTGTAGGGATCGACGACCGGCGCCTCGCGAAGCTCAAGGAGGTCGGAGATCATGCCGTCGACGGCGGCGAGCACCGTGTCGTCGTCGGGGAGCTTGTCGGCGCTGGTGGCGAAGAAAGACTCGTAGCGCGGCAGCTCCATGCCGTCTTCGGCCTTGGTCAGGGCCGAGACGACGAGCCGGTAGCGGGGCTGGGAGACGAGGATGCGAGCGCCCTCGCTGGAGGCGAACCAGCGCGTATTCGTCTCCGCCGTCAGGAAGGAGCGGGCCCGGTAGATCTCGCCGTAGGGCGCGAACGGTGCGGTGTAGCTACGCAGCCGCTTCTCCCACGCCTCGACGTCCAGGTCGAGCTCCACCTCCTCGCCCACGAAGCGCTCGGCTTTCTCTTCGCGCGAGAAGTCGGCGGAGAGGTCCTCCGCCGCGACCTTGACCTGGACGTTGGTCTTGACCCTCGTCAGCTTCTCCTTGGCGCGGCGGTAGCGCTCGTCGGTGTAGTGCCAGAGGAGGTCGCGAATCGCCTCGGGATCGTCCACGAGCGGCATCGGGATGCGGACGTAGCGCTCGAAGTCGAACCGGTCGAAGCTCTCCGAGCGTATCTTGTGGGTGTTGTCGAGCTGGTAGCCGCCCACTCGCAGGTCGACGTCGAGCTGACGTCCCCGGGTCTCGCTCTTGCTGATCAGCGCGCCGAACGACGTCGAGAGGCGGATGCGGTGGCTCTCGGTGATCTCGTAGCCTAGAAAGTAGGCAGGCACCTCCTCGTTGGTGAGGGCTTTCATCGTCCGCTCGATCTCTGCACCCAGGGTGTCGAGAAGCGGCGTTTCGTCGGGGAAGGCCGTGGACGGCACAAGGCCAAGGCCCACGGCCACGATCAGGATGATCCTCAACAATCTCATGGACGCCTCCTCGCTTCGTGAAGATCCGGGCTCCTGTGGATATGGCTCTGCTGGCGGTTATCCTAGCACAGGAGAATGCCTGCGTCCCGGAGACCGGACGCCTGGCTTGCCGCACATCGCCTGGCGGCCGAGCAGCGCCTCACCGTGCGGCGACGTCGACTTCGAGCCTGTAGGGCTCGTTGGCGAGGTTGGGAAAGGCGGCGCTGAAGTTCGTCGCCGCCTGGGCGCGCAGCAGCGAGCTCTGTAGATTGCCGCGCCGCTCCTCGACGAAAGCGTCGTCGGGGGTCAGGAGGCGGATCACGACGGAGAGGTTGGCGACGGTCTCCTCGCCGCCGTTGCGCAGCGTCCCGCGGACTTCGATGCCGCTGATGTCGGTGCGATCGACGACGTTCCAGGCGAGGACCT
This sequence comes from uncultured bacterium, assembly GCA_965371445.1. Taxonomy (GTDB): domain Bacteria; phylum Acidobacteriota; class Thermoanaerobaculia; order Multivoradales; family J023; genus DASWIG01. The sequence continues at coordinate 11,907 of CBDUYN010000003.1, forward strand.
CGTAGGGCGGTGTGACGACGGCCCTCGGGGGCGTGCCGGCGCCGCCCCGGCCGTCCTCGCCCTCCTCTCCCGAGTCGCTCGGCGGGGCGGCACGGCGGATGTTCTCGTTGGTGATTTCAGCCACCACGGGTCTCTGTGGAGCCTCCGGCTCTTCGCCAACCTCCTCCTCGGGGGGCTTGTTGGCCTCGGCGGTCACGAGCGCGCTCTCGTCGAGGTCGAGCTCGCGGACGCGCATCGACGAAAGCGTCCCGTTGGGCAAGGTGAAGACGACGACCGCGCCCTTGACCTTCCAGGGGCCTTTGGTCTCGATCCGGGCTCCTTCCTTGGTCACCAGCCAGTCCGCCGACGCAGCCGGGACCAGGAAAAGGACCATCAGAGGAAGGAGGAGGGGGCGGATGGCTCGCATGTCTGGCTCCTTGAATGCCTTTCCGGCTCCACGAGTTTCGTCAGGGTTGGGGTTGTCCCTCTTCGTCGCCGCCGCCGTCGCCCGCTCCCATGGCCCGCAGCAGGATCTCCAATCCCTCGAGCTCGAAGCGGACGTCGTCAAAAATGTAGATGTCTTCAAGCGGCATCCGGAAGCTGGTCGTCCGCCGGGGACCGAGAGCCGGGGAGGCGAGGAAGGCGTAGCCCGAGGAGAGGACCTCGCCATCGCCGTAGACGATGACCCGGACGGCGACCTGGCCGACGGCGCTGTCGGTCTTGTTGCGCAGCTGGCCGACGATCTCGGTACCGCCGTCCGGGCGGTCGGCCTGCTGCCACTCGGTGACCTCGAGGAGGCGGTGGCCGCTGGCGCCGGCCGCCGCGCCTTCGCCGTCCTCGCCTTCGCCGGCGGCGGCCGCCACCTCGGCAGCCAGCACTTCGAGGCTGGCAAGCGGGATGGTCTCGGCAGTGATCTCGCGCACCACCTGGCGCGGTGCCGGCTCACCTCCCTCGGCGGCCCGCTTCGCCTCCAGGCGGGCGGCTGCCGTGGCCTCGGCGCTACGGTCGAGGTCGACCTCACCGGCACGCACCGACGAGAACGTTCCGTTGGGGAGGGTGAAAACCACGACCGGGCCCTCGACCTTCCAGGCCCCTTTGGTCTCGACGTAGGCACCGTTGCTCATCACCAGGTAATCCGCCGCCGCCGAAGCGGCCACGATCCACGACAGCGCTGCCGCGGCTGTCCAAAAACCCTTTTTTCCTCGCACGGCATTCGTCCTCATGGTCTCGGTTGATCTGGGTACGGCGTCTCCTGCACGCGAAGCTCAATACCACTTCCAAGTCCATTGCCCATTGACTCGGAACTTCTCCAGATAGGCCGCGCTCGTCGTGCCCAGCCCGATTTCATTGAGGCGAGGATCGGGGATCCATTTCCGGACCGTGATCTTGGCCGTGGCCAGAGGCTCGATGTAGATCTCGAAAAAGTTGCGGAACTCGTCGTTGGCGGCGTTGGTCGAGGTGCGCTTTGGACCCATGGCGATACGGAAGCCACCGACGTCGCGAATCGAGCCGTTGGGCAGGAAGATCGCCACCTCTCCGTCCGGAGTCGTCGTCAGGTCGGCGGTCACGTTCGCGAGACCCGGGTCGTCGTCTTCAGCGCCCCAGAATTTGACCGAGGTCTCGTTCAGGTTGCCGCCCGGCAGGGGATAGCGGGCGACTTCGTAGTCGGTCGCGCCCTGCGGAAGCTCGACTACCCCCGGAGCGGGCACCATGTCGATGATCTCGTCGTTGGGGTCGAATTTCAGCGCATGGACGTAGTCGGGAGGGTCGGAGTCCTTCAGAGGAATCGTGGCATTGACGTCGGCGTAAGCCAGGAGCTCGTTCCTGACGACGTCGGCGCTGACCACCACCGGCACGCCGCGCCGGATGGCCTCGGCGCGCGCCTGGCCCATGACATGGGCCACACCCTGCACCGCCCCCTCCAGCTTGAATCGGATGAGGAGGTTGCGAAACTCCGGGATCACGAGGACCGCCAGGATCATGATGATCGCCATCACGACGAGCAATTCCAGGAAATTGAAGCCGGCGCCGGCTCGCGGCCGGCCCAACGATCGAGCGCGTGTGCTTTGGGTCTTCATGGGCACCTCTTCCTCGGTAGTGTCCTTGAGCGGCCTCCTGCCCGGCGAAACCGGCGGGACGCGCCGCCTCGGATGCCGCTCGGCCCTCACCCCGGCATCTTCGTCTCCTAGGGTATCACACTCCCCATTCATAGCCAGTGGGCTGTGTTTCGCCACCCACGGCAAGCTCAGGTCATTTGCGCGTGATGTGGCCGCGTACGCTCGAGCGCCGCCGCCAAATCCTCGATCGAGACCGGCTTGGCGATGAAGTCGTCCATACCGGCTTCGCTGCAGCGTTCCCGGTCCTTGCCGAGGACCGCCGCGGTCATGGCGATGATCCAGGGGCGCTTCTTGCCGAGCTCGGCGCGGATGCGCCGGGTCGCCTCCAGGCCGTCCATCTCCGGCATCTGGACGTCCATCAGGATGACGTCGTAGCGCTGGCGTCGGGCTGCTTCCACGGCCTCGAGACCGTTGGCGGCGAGGTCGGCGCGGTAGCCGAGGCGCTCCAAGAGGCGCCGGGCGACCATCTGGTTGACGGCGTTGTCCTCGGTCAGAAGGATCGACAGGGGACGGCGCTCGCCGAGCGGCGGCGGCTCGGCGGCGGCGTCTTCGGTAGGCAGGGAGATCCGGCGCTGCGCCGCCGAAAAGGCGTCGACGAGGATCCGATAGAGCTGCGACAGCTTGACGGGCTTGGTCAGGAGCGCCGCGAAGTGGATCTCCGGATCGACTTCCGCCGCACCGAGCGAGGTCAGGAGGACGAGCGGTAACTGCCAGCGGTCGCGGTGGCGGCGAATCTCTCTCGCGAGCATCTCTCCGTCCATCCCGGGCATGGCCATGTCGAGGACAGCCAGGTCGAAAGGATCGCCGGCTTGGATCCATTTCCGCGCTTCCGGGCCCGAGGCGGCGGCGCGGGCCGCCATGCCCCAGGTCTCGGCCTGCTCGACGAGGATGCGCCGGTTGGTGGCGTTGTCGTCGACGACCAGGAGCCGGCGGCCGAAGAGCACCGGGATCGTGCCCGAGAGGTCGTCTTCGCCGTCGTCGGGGGCAACCTCGGCAAGGACCGTGAAATGAAACGTCGAGCCGTCGCCCGGATTGCTCTCGACCCAGATCCGGCCGCCCATCTTCTCGACCAACCGGCGGGAGATGGCGAGGCCCAGACCCGTGCCGCCGAAGCGCCGGGTGGTCGAGCTGTCGACCTGGCTGAAGGATTCGAAGAGCCGCTCGTGGTGCTCCTCCTCGATGCCGATGCCGGTGTCCTCGACGGCGACGTGGATACGGTAGAAGAGGGGGGAGCGCCTGGACGTCGCGGTCCAGTCGCCGTCGAGGAGCTGACCGTCGACGTGGACGACGACCTCTCCCTCCTCGGTGAACTTGATGGCGTTCGAAAGCAGGTTGACGAGGACTTGGCGCACGCGGGTGACGTCGCCCATCAAGGTTTGGGGCGTCTCACTGGCGATCCGGTAGGCGAGCTCCAGTTTCTTGTGCCGCGCCATTGAGGCGACGACGTCGATCGCGTCCTCGACGGCGCCTCGCAGGTCGAAGGGCTGACGCTCGAGCTCCAGATGTCCGGCCTCGATCTTGGAGAAGTCAAGCACGTCGTTGATGATCAGGAGCAGCTGGTCGCCCGAGGTGCGGATCGTGTCGACGAACTCCCGCTGCTCGTCGTCGAGCCGGCTGTTGAGCAAGAGCCCGGTCATCCCGATCACGCCGTTCATCGGGGTACGGATCTCGTGGCTCATGTTGGCCAGGAAGTCGGACTTGGCGCGGCTCGCGGTTTCGGCGGCCTCCTTGGCCCCGCGCAGCTCGGCGTTCGAGCGTTCGAGCTCGTCGCGTTGTGCGACGATCTCCGCCGTACGTTCCGAGATCGCCGCCTCGAGGCCCTCGTTACGCTTCTTCCAGTGACGCAGGCGCAGGGCGTTCAGGCCCCAGGCCACGGCCACGGCCAGGAGAGCGGCGGCGGCGAGGAAGAGGCGGGTCTGGTAGAAGCGCGGCTCGATGTAGACGTCAAACGACGCGCCGTCCTCGTTCCAGACTCCGTCCTCGTTGGCCGCCGTCACCCGGAAGCTGTAGCGGCCGGGTCCGAGGTTCGTGTAGGTGGCGTCGCGCCGGGTCCCGGCGTCGATCCAGTCCTTGTCGTAGCCCTCGAGGCGGAAGCGGAAGTGTAGCTTCTCGGGCTTCAGGAGGCTCAAGCCGGTGAAGCGGAAGGCGAGCTCGCCACGGCCTGGGGGAAGTCGCACCGGCCGGGCGTCGAGCGGGGTAGCGGCGAGGGTTTCGTCGTCGTAGACGACCTGCTCGACATAGACGTCGGGCGGCCGCGGATTGGCAACGACCTCCGAGGGGTCGAGGACGGCGACGCCCCGGGTGGTGGGGAACCACAGTCGGCCGTCGCGGCTGCGCCAGCCGGCGGGCTGGGAGCCGCCCATGCACTCGGCGCTCCTCATGCCGTCGCTGCGGTCGAAGACCTGGACGTCGAGCGTGCTCGCCGTGCCCGCGGCGTAGGCCTCCAGCGAGCTCTTCGAAACCCTGGAGACGCCGACGTTGGCGGTCATCCAGAAGCTCCCGGCACCGTCGTCGAGGAGCTGGTAGATGGCGTTGCTCCACAAGGCGTCGGCGGTGGTGAAGGCGAAAACCTCTCCGTTGCGGTGCCGCAGGAGGCCCTGGTCGCGGGTGGCGATCCACACGGTGCCGTCCTCGTCTTCTTGAAAAGCGCGGATGAACCCGCCCGGGAGGCCGTCGGTGCGGAAACCAACGCCCGTGTGAATCGCGAGGCCGGCGTCGGTGGCGATCCAGAGCTCTTCGCTTTCGCGCCGGTAGAGGAGGGCGCGGATCGTCTCGTCGGGCAGGCCGTCGTCGGCCGTGAAGCGAGTCAACCCGCCGCCGTCAACGAGCCGCAACAGGCCCAGATCGAGGGTGCCGATCCACATGGACCCGCGGCCGTCGTCGAGAAAGACGCTGGGAGTGGGGGCCCAGGGCAGGCCGAGCGAATCGTACTCGCCGCTCGCGAACCGCGCGTCCTGCCGGCGGCTCCAGCCGGAGTCCGTGCCCACCCAGAGGACACCTTGGCCGTCCTCGTAGAGGCTGGTGACGAAATCGTCGGCGAGCCCGTCGGCGGTGGTGAAGGTGGTGAGCTCGCCGCCGGCGAGGCGCACCACCCCGCCGCCGTCGGTGCCCAGCCACATCGCCCCTTCGCGGTCCTCGAGGACGACGCTCACCCGGTCGTTGGGCAGGCCGTCGCGCATGGTGATCGAGGTGAGCGCAGCGTCCTGGAGGCGGACCAAACCGGCGTCGTCGGTGCCGATCCAGAGGTTGCCGTCGCGGTCCTCCCAGAAATCCCAGACGATGTCCGAGGGGAAACCCTGCCGGCGGCCGTAGAAGACGGGCTCGCCGTCGCCGCTCAGCCGGCCGACGCCGCCGCCGTAGGTGCCGATCCAGAGGTTGCCGTCGCGGTCGGCGAAGAGCTTGTTGACGTCGAAGGGCAAGCGGCGCTCGACGCGAAAGCCACCGTCCATAAAGCGCGCCAGGTTCCAGTCGTAGGTGGCGACCCAGATCGTGCCGTCTTCGGTCTCGGCGAGCGCCACGGCGCTGTCGTCCGAGAGGCCGTGGCGGCGCGTGAAGAGGTCGAGCACACCGTCGCGCAGGCGGTTGACGCCGCCGTCGGTGGCGATCCACAGCGTGCCGTCGCTCGCCACCAGCAGGTCCTGGACGGCGCCCGGGCCGAGGCCGTCGTCGACCGTGTAGCTGGTGAAGCGGCCGTCGCGAAGCCCCGAGAGCCCGCCGTAGGTGGCCACCCAGAGGGTGCCGTCGTGGCCCGGGGCCATCGTGACGATGCGGTCGTTGCCGAGGCCGTCGCGCTCCGAGTAGAGCTTCCATTCGCCGTCCGAGAGGTGGGCGAGGCCACCTCCGTCGGTGCCGATCCAGAGGCCTTTCTCCATCCCCTCGGCGAAGGCGAAGGCGGCTTTCTCCGGCAAAGGGCTGTTCTCGGCGCTGAAGGTCGTGAAACGCACCCCGTCGAAGCGGGAGACGCCCTCGTAGGTGCCGAGCCACAGGTAGCCGTCGGAGGTCTGGAGGATGCCCCCGACGGTGCTCTGGGGAAGACCTTCCTCCAGGCCCCAGGCGTCGAGCCGGTATTGGTGGAGAGCCTTCGACGGATCGAGGGCTTGGGCAGGGGCGGCGACCAAGAACGCGACCGCTGCGAACGAAATGAGCTCGCCGCTTCTGCAGTGCCGGTTCCTGCCACCCACGGTCCTGTCGTCTCCTAGAATAAGCCCTGGAAAAGAGTACACGGGCAAGCTCGAGAAGTCACCCGAAAAGAAGGCGCGTCAAGCAACGCCCCGGCGCGAAGAGAGGCACCAGGGCGCCCCGGCGCGAAAGCCAGGCGATCAGGAACCGTTCCGGTCCCAGGCCGAGGCGCCGTCGCCGCCCCCGGCGTTGGACGGCGACGGCCCGTCCCACGACGTCCTCGAGAGCGGCCGGCTCGTCCAGGCGACCGACGGCGTCGCCGCGGGTCAGCAGACGCGGTCCGCGGCGGCCGACGACTCGATGCACGAGGAGCCACCGCTCGCCGCGCCGGAGCGCGACGACGTCGCCCAGGCCGACCGGGCGTCCGCCGAGAGGCGCGAGGACGACGACGTCGCCGCTGCGCAGGAACGGCGACATGCTGGAGCCCGAGAGCCGCAGCTCGACCTCCAGCCCTTCGTCCAGGAGCCGGCGCAGGAGCTCGCCGACGTGCTCCGGGGCCTCGTATCCTTCGCCCGAGGTGCTCAGTCCTTCCCCGGCGTGGCGGCGCGCCCCACCATCATCCCGTCACGGATCTGCGACGCCAGATCGCTGACCGTCGACGGGGAGTGGGGCAGGAGGATCGTGTTGGTCCGCGACGTCGCCCCGAGCTCTTTCAACGTGTCGAAGTACTGGGTCATCAAGACGACGTTCATCACGTCCTGGGGCGAGGCGCCGGGGATCGACTTCTGGAACTCGTCGACCGACTCGCGCAAACCTTCGATGATCGCGCGGCGCTGGTCGGCGATGCCCTTGCCCGACAGCGCCTTCGCCTCGGCCTCGGCCTGCGCGGCCTTGACCTTCAGGATCTTCTCCGCCTCGCCTTTCTCCGTCGCCGCGACCCGCATGCGCTGGGCGGCGTTGATCTCGTTCATCGCCTCCTTGACCTTGGCGTCGGGGTCGATGTCGGTCACCAGCGCCTTGACGATGCCGTAGCCGAAGTCGCTCATCATCCCCTCAAGCTCCTCCTTGACCGCGTCGGCGATCTCGTCTTTCTTTTCAAAGACGTCGTCGAGGACGATCTTCGGCACCCGCGCCCGCACCACGTCGAAGATGAAGGACCGGATCTGCTTGGTCGGGTCGTCGAGCTTGTAGAAGGCCTCGAAGACCTTGTCGCGCAGCACGAAGTACTGCACCGAGACCATCACGTGGACGAAGACGTTGTCCTTGGTCTTCGTCTCCACCCTGGTGTCGAGCTGCTGCACGCGGAGGTTGACGAAGCCGGCCACGTTCTCGACGACCGGCAACTTGACGTGGAACCCCGCCTCGGCGACGCGGGAGAACTTTCCCAGTCTCTGGACGATGGCGGCCGTCTGCTGCTCTACGGTAAACCAGAAGGGTAGGACCATTCGAATCTCCTTTTTCATGCAGGCCCCGGCGGCGAGCCGGGCTCTGCGGGGGGGGCCTTGTGTCGACTGCTACGGATCATCCCGCGGAGCCATTCGCTCCTCTCGCCGAGATTGAGGCCAGAATATCAGAGAACCGCGGGCGGTGCAGGACGTATAGTCTTGGAGAGAGATCCGCCAACTCGTTCCCCGGAAACGGAGGAGGACACCATGACCCGCCAGAGGATCCAGGCCTCGCTCGCCGCGCTCGCGGCCGCGGCGCTAGCCGCCGGTTCGCTCGCCGCCCAGGAAGAGACCCAGGAGACGGCGTTGCCGGCGGTCTTTCGCGACGCCACCGAGGTCAGCGTCACGAACGTTGACGTCATCGTGACCGACCGCAGCGGCCGTCCGGTCACGGGGCTTGGCAAGGAGGACTTCGAGCTCCTCTCCGACGGAGTCCCCATAGAGATCAGCAACTTCTACGCCGTCGAGGGGGGACGGGTGCTGCCGAGCACCGCCGTCGCCGAGGGGGCTCCCGGGGAGGCGGAGAAGGTGCCGCCGCAGGCCGGGCAACGCCGGCTCCACCTGGCGATCTTCGTCGACAATCCGAACATCACCGCCAATCACCGCGCCCGGATCTTCTCGCGGCTGCGAAAATTTCTGCTCGCCAACCGCCGCGACGACGTCCACGTGACGCTCGCCGCGCCGGCGGTGACGGCGGCGGGCCTCGAGATCGTCGCCTCGAGCGACGTGCCGCACGAGATCTTCGCCGCCCTCGACGAGCTCGAGGAGCAGTCGGTGGCCGTGAACCGCCTGGAGCTCGAGCGGCGCCAGATCGTCCGTGCTCTCGAGGCGATCCCGATCGAAGGGGGATTCAGCTACGGCGGGATCAAGGGCTCGGGCCTCGATCCCGTCGAGGAAGACGACTCCGACGAGGCCATGGACACCGCGCAACGGCTTTACGCCTTCGCCGCCGAGACCCTCCTGCCGCAGATCCGCTCCTACAGCCAGCAGCGTTTCGAGATGGTACGCCGCAGCCTCGCGAGCCTGGAACGTATGGTCGACCTGCTCGCCGGGCTGCCGGGGAGAAAGGCCCTCGTCTATGTCAGCGACGGCCTGCCGATGCGCTCCGGCGAGGCGCTTTTCGAGAGCTACGCCCACCGCGTCCAGGCCATCCGGAGCGTCACCTCCGGTTTCGCGACCGTCTCGTCGGAGAGCGAGGTCGCCCGCTACGACGCGAGCCAGCACTTCTCCTCCCTGATGGGGCGTTCCAACGCCGCCCGGGTCAGCTTCTACACCCTCGACGCGGCGCCGTCGGCCGCCGTCCAGCGGGGCTCGGCCGAGGCCGGGACGGCCTTTCACCTCTCCGGCTTCGAAGCCGTCGACGAGGGCAACCGGGAGAGCTCGCTCGCCTTCATGGCCGAGCAGACCGGCGGCCGCGCGGCGCTCGGCAACGCCGCCCTCGAAGCCGCGCTTGAAGGCATCTTCGACGACTTCGACAACCACTACTCGCTGGGATTCACCGCCGCCGCCGAGGCCGTCGAACGGCCGGACCGCCGGCCGCCGGATCGCCGGCCGCCGGATCGCCGGCCGCCGGATGGCCGGCCCCCGAAGAGCCTGAAGGTGCGAGTCCGTGGAGAGGGCCTCACGGTACGCCATCGGCGCGCGTGGATGCCCCGCACGCACGAGCAACGGATGGCCGAGCACACCCTGGCGGCGCTCTTGAACGAAGAGCACAAGAACCCCCTTGACGTCGCTTTGGCGGCCGGCGAGCCGGCGGCCGGCGGTTCGCCGCCCGGCGACAAGGGAACCGTCGTCGTGCCGTTTCTCGTCGAGGTGCCCCTGGGGCGCCTGGTGCTCCTGCCGGAGAAAAGTGAGCACCACGCCCGGGTGTCGCTCTACGTGGCGGCGCGCGACGAGAGAGGCCGCATGTCCGAGGTCGCTCGACATCTTTGCCCGATCAAGATCCCCAACTCCGAGATGCTCGTGGCGCTCGGACGGTCGATGGTCTGCGGTGTCCGGTTGACGCTCAGGACCGGACGCCAGACGGTGGCGGTGGCGGTCCACGACGAGCTCGCGGACATCGTCGCCACCACAAGCCTCAAGGTCGACGTCCAGGAGCCGCCGGCGGCTGCCCCGAAAAGGGAGGCGGATCCGGAGCCGGGGAGCGGGTCTCGGCGTTGAGCACGGCGGCCCTACTCCTCGCCCTCCTGCCGCTCGCCGCGCCTCTCGGCGACGGCGTCGTCGAGGCCCGGCAGCTCGGTGGCCTGGAGACGCGCGCGGCGGCCCTGATGTTGAGCGGGCAAAACGGCGGCGACCTGCCACTCGACGTCCTCGCGGTGCCCGTCGGCGAGGCCGCGGAAGGGGTACGCCTGGCTCTCGTCCTCGACGTCGGTGGTATCGACAAGGACGGCGACGAGGACGAGGAGCCGCGGCTCTACGAGGTCTACGTGTACGTCCTCGAAGCCGGCGACCGGGTGAGCGCCTTCCTGACCCAGGGGTTCCTGCTGAGCGCGGCCGAGCAAGGCGGACGGCGCGTCAAGTTCTTCGGCGAGCTGGAGCTCGCGGCGGGCGAGTACTCGCTGCGGCTTTTCGTGCGGCGGCGCGGCGACGAGCGCTTCGCCCTGCGCACGATGCCGCTCACGGTCCACCCCTTCGCCTCTCCGGAAGCGCCGCCGCGGCCGCCCCTGGAGGTCCTTTCGGCCGAGGAATGGGTCGTGGTCCGAGCCGAGACGGCCGGCGGCGGCGAGCTCCCGTTTCTCGTCGACGGACAGCCGGCGGCTCCTGAAGTGCCGCGTCCGGCCGAAGCCGAATCGCCCGAGGTCGCGATGCCGGCCGTGGTGCCTGGTCCCGGCCGCCGGCTGCGGCAGTCTTATACCGCGGCGCTGCGGCGGCTGGCCGGCGGTGACGACATGGGCCGGAGCGAGCTCGTAGCTGTCGAGCGCGCCGCTCTGGACGAAGGGGTCTCCCGCCGTCAGATGGCCGTACGCCGCACGCTCCGCGAGCTGATCGAGGACCTGGCGAGCCTCGACCGCGAGAGCCTCGTCCCCCTGGTCGCGCTTTACGAGGGGCTTTACCGCGAGCACCACGAACGCTCCGACTTCCTGCTCGCGACCCACGCCCGCGAGATGCTGGTCGAAACCGTCAAGATCTACGCCGTAGGCGACGCCTCGGGAGAGGCCGGGCGCCTCGCGGCCTGCGCCATGGTGAGCCTCGGCGGCTATCTCCTCGACGTCGGCTCGACCGCCGTGGCCCAAGCCCCCGTCGAGGAAGCCCTCAAGTACGACGCCGACCAGGTGGCGGCGCTCGGCCTCCTGGCTTATCTCTACGAGTACCGCGGCAGCTACAAGGAGGCGGCCGACCTCCTGCGACGGCTCGTGGAGATCGACCCCGGCGACGGTGAGGCCAGGCTGCGACTGGCGATCAACCTGGTGCGACTGGGCGAGAGCGAGGCCGGAGCGCTCCTCGCTGAGAGCCTCGGCGCCGAAGAGCCCTGGGTGGCGATACTCGCCCACCAGGAGCTCGCCCGGATGCATATGGCCCAGGGTCGCGCGACGCAGGCGGTGGCGCTTCTTGAAGAGGCCCGTGAAAGATGGCCGGAGTCTCAGCGGCTCCATCTCCAGCTGGCGGCGGCGCTCGACCGCAGCGGCCGGCCCGCGGTCGCCGCCAGGGTCCTGGCGGAGCTCGATCCCGGCCGCGGGCGCGAGGCGCCGACGCCGCGGTTGCGCTACAGCCGCTGGCCGACAGGACCGACGCAGGAGACGCGCCGCGTCCTCGCCGCGGCGGCCGTGCAGCGGCGGGCCGCGCTGGCCGTCGCGCTCGACAAGCTCCTGGAGAGAGGACTATGAAGGCCACCCTCCTCCTCTCCCTGCTCCTCGCTCCGGCACTTCTCGCCCAGGAGCAGATCAGCGTAACCCTCGACAGCCCCGACCCTTTCCGTGCGATCTGGGGCGAGGTCGTGGTGGAGGCGGTCGTCCGTTCGCCCGAGGAGATCGTGCGCGTCGCTTTCTACGTCGACGGCATCGTGGTGGGGGAGCTTGAGGCACCTCCCTACAGGCTGCGGGTGGCGATCGGCGACGACGTCGGCGCCCACCGCTTCGAGGTCGTCGCCTACGGCGCCTCCGGGGCCACCGGCAGCGCCGCGCTCACCACGCCCCCGCTAAGAGTCGACGAGGAGCTACGGGTCAGCCTCCAGCAGCTCTACGTCACAGTCACCGACCGTTCCGGAGCCCGGGTCCTCGACCTCGGGGTCGAGGACTTCGACGTCCTCGACGGGAGGAACCGTCAGGAGGTCGTCACCTTCGCCCGCGGCGACATCCCCTTCACCGCCATGGTGCTCGTTGACGCGTCGATCTCGATGGCAGGCGAGAAGCTCCGCTCGGCGCTCCTGGGAGCGAAGGCCTTCTTCGCAGGCATGCGCGCGCTCGACGAGGGACGCCTCCTGGTCTTCTCCGACCGCATCCTCCACACGACGCCCTTCACCACGTTTCCCGAGGTCCTAAGCGCCGGCCTAGGCAACGTCCGGACACGGGGCGGGACGGCCTTGAACGACCACCTCTATCTCGCCCTGAAAGAGCTCGAAGAGCGGCAGGGGCGCCGGGTCGTCCTGTTGCTCTCCGACGGCGTCGACTCGCACAGCGTCCTCGAGACGGCCGACGTCCTGCGTGTGGCGCGGCGTTCCCAGGCCCTCGTCTACTGGCTGCGCCTCCCCTACGGCCGGGGCGAGCTGGCGCCGGACCTCTCGACACCCTGGCGCGACGTGCGCGGCTACCGGCGGGAGCGCGAGATCTTGGAACGTACGGTCGCTGAAAGCGGCGGCCGGATCCGGATCCTGTCCTCGATCGAGGAGATCTCACCGGCCTTTACGGGCATCCTGGAGGAGCTGCGCGACCAGTACGTGCTCGGTTACTACCCCTCCGTCGCCCGCCACGACAAGAGCTGGCGGCAGGTCCGCGTACGCCTGCGCCGTCCCCGGCTCGGGATTCGTTGCCGCGAGGGCTACTTTGACTACTGAGTCTGGTATCCTGGGGACCCACGGCGCGGAGACGGGGAAGTTATGACGCAAGAGCAGCTCTCTGAGCTGGAAGCGCTACGGCGGCGCGTTGCCGAGCTCGAGCAGGACCGACGGATGTTTTTGACCGGACCCGTCGTGGTCTTCAAATGGGTCAATGCCGAGGGTTGGCCCGTCGAGTACGTGTCGCCCAACGTCGCCGAGGTCCTGGGATACAGCGTCGAGGACCTGGAGACCGGGCGCGTCCCCTACGCCGAGATCGTCTTCGCGGAGGACCTCGAACGGGTCGCCGGCGAGGTCGCGGCGGCCTCCGAGGGCGGATCCGAACGGTTCTCCCACAAGCCCTACCGCATCGTCCACCAGGACGGCCGTAGCCTCTGGGTCGGCGACTTCACCACCATCCTGCGCGACGGGACGGGCGCGGTCACCCATTACCTCGGCTACATCGTCGACATCACCGAGCTCAAGGAGACCGAAGCGAGCCTGCGCCGTCTGGAGGCGCAAGTGCTCCATGCCCAGAAGCTGGAGAGCCTGGGGATCTTCGCGAGCGGTGTGGCGCATGACTTCAACAACTTCCTCACCGGGGTGCTCGGCAACGCGGGGCTCGTGCGGATGAGGCTCCGGGACGACTCCCCCCTCGTGCCTCTGGTGGAAGAGATCGAGCAGGCGGCGGAGCACGCTTCCGGGGTGGTCGACCAGATGCTGACCTACGCCGGCAAGGTGGAGGTGGAAGTCGAAAGCGTCGTCCTGCGGGACCTCCTGGTCCAGATGGAGCCACTGATCAAGAGCTCGATCTCAAAAAAGGCCGAGTTGCGCCTCGACCTTGCCGAGGACCTCCCGGCCGTCCGTGGAAATTCAGGCCAGCTCCGCCAGACGGTCATGAACCTGGTCCTCAACGCCTCCGACGCCCTCGGCGGCGAGCCCGGCTCGATCACCGTCTCGACCGAGGCCGTCGAGGCGGATCGTGCCTATCTCGCCGCCGCCTATCTCGACGAGGACGTTCTGGAGGCGATCGACGGCGTCGAGGCCCTGGAGAGGTTCGACACCCATGACGGCAAGATCTGCGGAGTGCTGCTCGACATGACCATGCCGCGCCTTGACGGAGCCGAGACCTTTCGTGAGCTCCGCCGCCGGGAGCCGGATCTTGCGATCCTCCTCTCGAGCGGCTTCAACTCTCAGCAGACGAAAGTCGACGAGTTGATGGGCCAAGCCGGCCGGGCCGATTTCCTGCGCAAACCGTACCGGCCCATGGTGCTGATCGAGAAGCTCCAGGAGGTGCTCAGCTCGGAGACGCCTTCGTAGTGGGGTGGGCGGCATGGGGAAGGCTCATATCCTCGTCGTCGACGACAGACTTTGCACAGAGTGTTGTATATTGAGGGCGGTTCCGCCCTTGCGCCGGGATCCTCCCGGCGGTGGGAGGCAGGGCCAGGCTGCCGATGAAGACCCGCGCGATCCCCAATCCGGAGCTCACTCACTTCCTGAAGCCGGTCGAGCCCACGGAGACGCCGACCTACGAAGTCGACCTCTCGGCGACGTTTCGCGACGTCGTCGAACGGGCCAATGAGTTCGTCCCCTCGGAGGCGGGCGTGGTCTTCTTGAAAGACTCCTCGAGCGAGCTCCAGGACTCGGCGATCGACGAAGACTACTCGATGATCGGGGAACGACCGGTCGAGTTCGTCGTCGTCTCCGCTTTTGGCCCCGACTGCGAGCACCTGGTGGGAATGAGGGTTCCGGTCGGTCTGGGGATCGTGGGACAGGTTTACTATTCGGGCGAGGCTTACGTGTCTGCCGCCAAGGGCGGCGAGGAGGCCCTCGAAGAGCTTTCGCGGCTCGGGATCAAGCTCCCGGTGCGCTCGGTGATCTCGGTGCCGTTGCACCTGCGCGACGAGGTCGTCGGCGTCCTGGAGCTCGTCAATCAGCGCACGGAGCTTCCGCAAAGCGACCACGACCTGTCGTTGCTCCGGGTCTTTGCCCAGACGCTCTCCACCTCCATCGCCTACGCTTTCGAGGCGCAACGTTCAAAAGAAGTCGCGCGGCGCGACGACCTGACCCGGCTCTACAACGACCGCTTCCTCCACCATAGCCTGAGCGTGGTGCTGGAGGAGGCGCTGGGCAACGGTCACGACTGCGGCCTGATCTTTTTCGACCTCGACCACTTCAAGACGATCAACGACGCTCACGGCCACCTCTCGGGGAGCCGGGTGCTGCACGAGATGGGGGACCTCCTCCGCGCGGTGCTGCCCGGGCCGGCCATCCCGGCCCGCTACGGCGGCGACGAGTTCGTCGTCATCCTGCCCGGCACCACCCGCCAGGAGGCCTATTGGGTGGCCGAGACGATCCGCAAGACCGTCGAAGGGAACGTGTTCCTGGATCGGCCCGACTCCCAAGACCCGGTCAACTATCCCGGCCTCAAGATCAGCAGCGTGACCGCGAGCGTCGGCCTCGCGATGCTCGTCGACGACACCCTGCTGGCCTTCCCGTCGCGGGACGTCAACGTCCAGACGGTGAAAAACGAGCTCCTGCGCCGCGCCGACCGGCGCATGTACCGGGCCAAGGGAGCGGGAAGGAACCGCACCGTGGCCGACGACGCCGAATTCGCGGCGGCGGACGACGGCGAGGCGCGCCGGAGCGGGTCCGAGGTGGCGGCCACCCTCACCGACTGAGGCGTCAGCTCCTGTGGACGATCGCTCCTAGAAGCTCCGTCACCACCCGCACCGCGGCGACCGCGGTGATCCCCGCCGGATCGAGAAGCGGGTTTACCTCGACGACGTCGAAGCCCGCGATCTCGACGTCCAGGGCCTGCAGGTCCGCCAGGAGCTCCCGCGTCATGAGCCCGCCCGGCACCGGGTTGCCGCAGCCCGGCGCATAGGCCGGATCGAGGACGTCGACGTCGACCGAGACGTAGACCGGCCCCTCGCCCTCGAAGTAGAACAGGTCGGAATCCCAGGCGGGGACGCTACGTATCCCCGCCTCCTCGGCCACGGCACGTTGCATCGGGTTCGAAGCCCGGATCCCGACCTGCGTGACGTGCCGGCCCTCCATGCCGTCGAGCTCGAGGATCCGCCGCGTCACGCAAGCGTGGGAGTAGCGGTCGCCGTCGTACTCCGGGTAGAGGTCCGGGTGGGCGTCGAAACAGAGGAAGTGGACGTCGCCGCGGCGCTTCCTGACGGCGGTGAAAGCCGGGACCGTGACCGCATGGTCCCCGCCCAAAACGATCGGCACCGCCCCACGGTCGAGGACGCCGCCGACGGCTTCCTCGATGCTCGCCCAGGCGATTTCCGGCGTGACCGCCAGCTCGAGGTCGCCCAGGTCGACGCCGAGGCCGGCCAGGTCCACGCCGTGCTCGTTGGCCGCGGAAAGCGACGACGCCATGTTGCGGATCGCCTGGGGTGCGAGCCGCGCTCCGGGACGAAACGTGCTGCCGGCGTCGTGCGGCGCGCCGAGCAGCGCGAAGCGGGGGGCTTCGGCCTCGTCGGTGAAGATTCCGGAGAACGAGCCGCTCATCGCCGTCCCGGAGGTCCGAGCGCCTCGTGGGTACGTCCCGTCGTCTCGAGCGTCATGCGCTCGGAGCTCGACGCCAGCGCCTCGATGCAGGTGGCGTTCATGGCGACCGAGAAGCGCCCGAAGGCGCTGTACTCGACGGAGGCCGCGCCGGTGCCCGCGGTAAAATCGATCGTCATCATACCGAAGCGCGTCATCACCAGGTCGCCGAGCGTCAGCGTCAGGACCGAGTCGTCGGTGAAAATCTGCTGCGTCTCGAGCATCTGGCCCGCTTCGTTGTAGACGGTGAGCGTCGCGGTCGGCGTCTGCGACTCCGCGCCCTGTGGATTCGTCACGAAAAGCCGCAGCCGGACACCGCTGCCGAAATCGAGGAGGCGGACCTCGAGCGTCTCGCAGAGGTCCGCGCGGCGCAGCAACTGGTCGCCGCTGGCGAAGTTCCCCGCGTTGTCGAGGTAGAACCAATCGCCCCACAGCTGGTTGTTGTTGGCGAGCGCTTTCGCCGAGCTCAAGGGCGTCTCCGGGACGCAGGCCCTGACCTGTACCCAACCGCGGGCGAAGCCGTCGTCGTCGACCACGAGGTCGGGGAGGACGTCGCGGACGTTTAGGGTCAGTGTCCGGCGGGAGGCGAAGGTGATGTCGTCCTCGCGGACCAGGTTCGAGGCGCGGTCGAAGTAGCTGACCCGGGCGACGACGGTCTCGTCGAGCCGGTTGTGGACCGAGAAGAAGGTGGTCAAACCGGCGTTCGACGCCGTGTCGACCTCGAAAGCCGGCAGGAAGAGGACGTCGCTGGGCGAGTCGGCCTTGAGGGCGTCGGCACACTCGAAGACGCGCACGGCGGTGACGTTGTCGACCGCGATCGACGCCGAGATGGCGTCGCCGCTCACGGCAGGAGCCTGCGAGTGGAGGATCCGCAGCTCGAAGACGCCCTGGAGAGTGGCGTCGACGTCGAAGCCGCCGACCGCCGTCAAGTCCTCGGGCAGGAGCGAGAGGGTGACGGTGCGGTATACGGCACCGGCCGGCAGCGAGGTGGCCTCGGTGGCAAAGCTGCCGCCCACGCCGCGCACGGCGAGGCGGATCATGAGGTCGACCTCGCTCAGGTTCTTGAGATCGAAGCGCACTCCGGTGACGCCGGCGGTCACGTAGTTGCCGGTCCACTGCGACTGGTTGAAGACCACGAGCCGGCTGCCGGCACCCCCGCCGCCGCCGGAGGTGAGCTGCATCGCCCGGTCACCGATGCCGTCGGGTCCGAGGTTCATGACGGCTTCGGGGCCGTTGGGGTTGCTGCCCCCCGTACGCCAGCCCTGGAGGCCGTTCTGGAAGTCGTCGATCTGGCCGAGCTCCACCGCGGCGAGGCTCGGGACGAGGAGAAGGGCAAGGAGACATGCGAACGACAGTCTCATGGGGAGGATCCTCCACTTCGAGGGCGGACCCGAGGCCCGCCCTGCTGCCCGACTCTGGCTCCGGGAGCCTAGAAGTCGAACGTCACCCGGGCGTAGTAGTAGCCGCCGTTGAAGCCGAAGGGGGCCGTGCGCCGCGGGTAGACGAAGATGCCGTTGAACGAGTTGCGCGCGATGTTCTTGTCGGGAAAGACGTCGAGGACGTTGTTGCCGCCGATCGAGAACCTGACGCCGCTCTGCAGCCGGTAGGAGAGGTCGACGTCGGTGATCCACTTGCCGGAGAACGTCTGGAACGCCGTCGGGTCGGAGTTGGATTCCGTCGAGCTGACCGCGCCGTACTTGTTGTAGCGCAGGAGCACCGCGAAGCCTCCCTGGCTGTACTTCACACCCAGGTTGTAGAGCTCGCGCGGCTGCGAGAGCTCCATGTAGGTGCGGTCGATCAGCGGAAAGAGCGTCTCGCCCAGGCCTTCGAGCTCCGGCGGCGTCCTGACGTCGCCGACGACCTCGGTCTTGTTCCAGTTGGCGGCGCCGGTCAGGTTCAAGACCCCCGAGCCGACTTCCCGCGAGTAGGCGACCACGAGGTCCGCGCCTTCGGTCTCCGTGTCGATCGCGTTGGTGAAAAACTGCGCGGCGGAGACTCCGAAAGGCGCCAAAAGCGGCGCGATCTGCGGGTTCGAGGCGTTGAAGCGTCCGGAGACGACGACCCGATCGTCGATGTCGATTTTAAAGACGTCGAAGGTGATCGAGAAGTTGTCCGCCGGCCTGGCGGTGAAGCCCAAGCTGTAGCCCGTCGAGGTCTCCTCCTGGAGCGGCCGGGCACCGAGGGCTTTTGCCACGTCGGACTCGACGCGGAACGTCCCGACCTCAAGCGGCGTGATCACACCGTCGACGTCGACGAACTGGGTCGAGATGTTGTTGAAGTTCGACTGGTGAAGCGACGGCGCCCTGAAGCCCGTCGAGGCCGCGCCGCGGATCGCGAAGCCGTCCTTGACCTCGAAGCGGAAGGTGAGCTTGCCGTCGAAGGTGTTGCCGAAGTCGCTGTAGTCCTCGAAGCGGCCGGCGAGACCGACGAGGAACCGCTCGGAGACGTTGAATTCGACGTCGCCGTAGGCGGCGACGTTGTCGCGCGACTCGTTGAGCTCGTTGGCGGGCCGGAAGCCCGGAAAGACCTGGATGCCGGCCGGCGAGACGCCGCCGAACTGGTCGGGTACGCCGCCGTCGATCCACGAGGCCGGGACGCCCGCCGCGATCTCGTAGCTATCCTCGCGCCACTCGAAGCCGAAGGCCAGGTTGGCCTTGCCCAACCTGCCGAAAAAGTCGACGTTGAACGTCGTCTGGCTGAACTCCAGCGTCCCGGCGTCGGCCTCGGTCGGGCTGTCGAGGCCCAACGAGGTGTTGGCCGAGTTGGAGATGAAGAAATTGAACTCGTTGCCGCCGGTCGTCACGCTGGCGTCGAGCGACCAGCCGGAGCCAAAGGTCTTGCGCAGCCCGGCGGAGAGCGACATGTCGTCGACCGTGGTGTTGATCAGCGGCAGGTGGCCGTCGGGGTGGATCAGGATCGAGGTGCGGCTCTGGCCCGGCAGGCGGTTGAAGCCCGCCGACTCGCCGTCGCGCTCCGAGATGCCGCCGAAGAAGTAGAGCTCGCTCGAGTCGTTGATGGGGATCGACGAGTTGAAAAAGAGGTAGAGGTTCTTCGACTCCGCGTCGCCGTAGCGGTGGTTCAGCCGTTCGTAGGTCGCCTCGCGCGGATCGAGAGTGCCGGAGGAGAGAGCGGGCTCCCCGAACACCTGCTCGACGAAGTCGTAGATCCGCCGCGGGTCCTCGCCGGCGCGGTTCGTCCAGCCGCGGTCGCGGTACTCGGCGGCGACGTTGAAGTAGCCGCGGTCGCCGATGCGAAAGCCCCGGGAGAGGCTGACCTGGACGTTCTCGCCGTCGCCCTCGAAGTGCTCCCCGGCGGTCACCGAAACGCGGGTCTTGTCGGTATCGGTGCGCAGCACGATGTTGATCACGCCGGCGATGGCGTCGGAGCCGTACTGGGCTGCGGCGCCGTCGCGCAGGACCTCGATGCGCTCGATCGCCGAGGAGGGGATGGCGTTTAGGTCCACGCCCGCCGTGCCGCGGCCGATCGAGCCGTTGACGTGGACGAGAGCGCTGTTGTGGCGCCGCTTGCCGTTGACGAGCACCAGCGTCTGGTCGGGTCCGAGGCCGCGCAGCGTCGAGGGGCGGACGATGTCGGTGCCGTCGGAGATCGTCGACGTCGAGTGGTTGAACGACGGGGCGAGGGCCTGGAGGATGCGGCTGGTCTCGGTCATGCCGCCGTCGTGGATCTCTTCGCCCGAGATGACGTCGACCGGCACCGGCGTCTCGATGGCGGTGCGCTGGGCGCGCGAGCCGATCACCACCAGCTCCTCGCCGAACTGCGAGAGCGCCTCGCCGAGGGAGAATTCGAGGTTCGTCGTGCCGCCGTCGGTGACGGTGGCCTGTTGCTGGTCGATCTGGCGGCCGGTGGCGGTGGCGAGGACCATGTAGGTGCCGGCGGCCACCTTCAGGGTGAAGCTGCCGTCTCGGGCGGTCGCCGTCGAGCGCTGGGTCTCGATGACGAGGACCGTGGCGCCCGAGATCGGCTCGCCGCTCAAGTCCTTGACGGTGCCGGAGATCGTGCCGCCGCCCTGGGCCAGGGTGACCGGTGCCAGGAGCAGCGCAAGAAGCGTCGCGAAGGCGACGAGATAGCTTGGCGTGGCTGTCGTGATCCGTCGTGTCATTTGCATGTCCTTCCTGTCTTTGGGGGGGTTCGTAGATGAGTCTTCGGTCTCGTTCCACAGCGTCCGCAGGACATGTCCCGGAGGATGTTCAGCTCATCGAGCAGCCCGGGCGGGCGCAATGGATGTGCGTTGGAAGACGATTCTACAGAGAAATGGGGGGCGGGGCCAGCCCGGCGCTGCCTACGGCCGGAGGACGAGGGAGATCCGGCCGTAGACGTCGCTCGACTGGACGCCCAGGTCCCCCTGGAGCTCGTAGCCGCCGACGGGGAGCCGCCCAAAGACGAAGGGACCGACCTCCTCCTTGGCGAAGCGGTCGCGGCCGAGCTCGTCGCGGCGCACTCCGAGGCCCCACTCGCGCTCGTCGCCGCGCAGGTAGAAGGCGAGGCGAGTGATCTTCCGGAACGCGGGAGCGTCGTCCTCGGCCATTGCCCAGACGCCCATCCGCTTGCCGCTCCGGAGCTTCAGGCCAAACGTGGCGCCGGCGCCCGCCGTGTCGTAGAAGTCCGGGATCTCGCTGAAGGACTCGGTCTCGCCCTGGAGGTAGGTCCCGGCGCCCCACTCGAAGCGTTCGGCGTGCTGGTGGTAGTCGACGATGAGCCGTCCGCGGTTGAAGGAGGTGACGCCGTCGAACGAGTCGATCTGGCGCATGTCGATCTCCGTGTGGATCGAAAAGGACTCGCCCTCGATGTCGACCTCGGCACCGAAGCCGAAAAAGTCTTCGCCTCCCGGCAGGCCCGGGAGGACCTGCTCGCCCGACTTCAGGTACACCGTGGCACGGGTGATCCCGAAGCCGAAGCCGACGCTTGCCCCCAACGCGTCCTCGAGGCGTCCCTCGTCGATGTAGAGGTCGGCGAGGGTCTCGGCGCCGGCCAGGGTGGAGCGGGGCAGGCGGTCGAGGAGCTCCTCGGTCGGTCGCCGGAGGTCGAACGTGGCGTTCGCGCTGAAAAAGACGTCGACTTCGAGGCCCTCGTCGCGGTGGAAGAAGAAGCGTCCGGCGAGCGGGTCGTCGTCTTCCTGGAAAAAAAAGCCTTCCGCCGGCAGGTCGGCGCTGGCGAAAGTCAGCTCGCCGCCCATCTTGCCGCCGCCGCCGCGCTCGCGCACGTAACCGACGCTCAGGACGGAGGTCGAGTCGCCGGGCGTGTCGGTAAAGCGCACCACGGCAGTGAGCTCGGAGGAGCCGAAGCTGCGTCCGAGGAGAAAGCCCGCCTGCTCCCGGGAGTCCCGAAACGGCGGCGTGAGGCTCGCGAGCGCGCCCTCGTAGCGCCACTTGTCGGTCTGGTAGCGGAGGTTCAACCGCTCGTCCTCGTCGCGGACGACGTGGGAGGAGCTCTCAAGCTCCAGGATCCACCGGGGCTCTTCGGCCGGCTCCTCGTCCTGGGCGTGGACGGGGAGGGCGGCGGCGAGGACGAGGAGGGCGAGGAAAGAGGCGGTCTTCTTCATAGCGGTCTTCCACCTGACTCCCGGCGAGGCCGGGGGTTCTACCTTCAAGGCTTGGCTCTACGGGGCGCGGCAGGTGCCGCGGCGCGGCAGCATAGCAGCTCGACGGCATGGACGAAACGACCCCTCACCCCAACCCTCTCCCCGACCCACCTCCTCGACACAGATGAAAGGCCGAGGCGGGGAGAGGGGGCCGGAAGGGAGGGGGCCAGAAGGGAGGGGCCTGACGCTTTGTTCTACCGGGCGCCGGTCAGGTACTTGTAGAAGTCTCCCTTGGTGGAGAGCACGAGCCAGGTGTCGCCGTCGAAGGTCTCGGGATAGGTCTCCATGCTCTTCAAGAAGGTGTAGAACGAGCGCGCGTCGGAGGACTGGTTGTAGGCCTGGGCATAGATCTCGGTCGCCTCGGCGTCGGCCGCACCGACGACCTCCTGGGCCTTTCGATAAGCCTCCGAGGTGATCAAACTGAGCTCGCGCTCCTTGTCGCCGCGGATGCGGGCCGCCTCGGCCTCGCCTTCGGAGCGGAAACGGTCGGCGATGCGCTGGCGCTCGGCGATCATGCGCTCGTAGACGCTGCGCCGTACGGCCTCGACGTAGTTGATGCGCTTGAACTGCAAGTCGAGGAGCTCGATCCCGAGGTCGGCCTGCTCGACGCGTGCGGTGGCGTTTTTCAGGATCTCCAGCCGGATCACCTCGCGTCCGTACTCGATTTGCTCGAGCTGGTCGGCCTCGTCCTCTCTCTGGTCGTCGGCGAGGACCGGCTCGCGGTCGGTGGTCCGGATGAGCTCGGCCAGGTTGTAGCGGGCGACCGCGTCACGGACCTCGCCGTTCAGGATGCCGTCGAGCCGCGCCTGGGCCTTGACCTCGCTTTGCAGACGCTGAAAAAAGAGCAACGGATCGACGATCTGCCAACGGGCGTAGGTGTCGACCTGGATGGGCTGCTTTTCCCGGGTCTGGACCTCGGTGACCCGGCCGTCCCACTCCAGGAACCGCCTGTCGAAGACGTGGACCTCGTCGATCAACGGCAACTTCCACTTCAGGCCCGGCTCTTTGATCGGATCGCCGAGCGGCTTACCGAAGCGGGTCTTGATGGCCTGGTGGCCCTCGTCGACGACGAAAAGCGAGCCGCGGGCCGCGACGAGCGCCACGAGGATCAGGAGCATGATCAGGGCAGTCGGCAAGTTTCGCATCATTCGTCCCCTTTGTTGACGAGGTTGAGCAGCGGCAAGACACCTTTGACCTCTTCGTCGATGATGACCTTGCGTCCCACCTTGGGCAGAATGGCGTTCAAGGTCTCGAGGTAGATGCGCTGGCGGGTGACTTCGGGGGCTCGGCGGTACTGCTCGTAGACGGCCTCGAAGCGGGCCGCCTCACCGCGGGCGCGGTTGACCCGGTCGAGCGCGTAGCCCTCGGCGGCGAGAACCGTCTGCTGGGCTTCACCGCGGGCACGGGGCACGGTCTTGTTGTACTCCGACTGTGCCTCGTTGATGAGCGTCTCTTTCTCTTGCTCGGCCTGGTTGACGGCGTTGAAGGCGGGCTTGACGGCGTCGGGCGGGGTGACGTCCTGGAGCACCACCTGGTCGACCTGGATACCGGTTTCGTAGAGATCGCACAGCTCCTGGAGCCGCCGGGCCACGACGATCGTGATCTCCTGGCGTCCGATGGTGATCACCTCGTCGACCGTGCGGTCGCCCACCACCTCGCGCATGACCGCCTCGGTCATGTCACGGAAGGTGAGCTCGACGTTGCGCACCCGGAAGATGAACTTGAAGGGGTCGACGATACGGTACTGCACCACCCACTCGACGGTGGCGGCGTTCAAGTCGCCGGTGAGCATGCTCGACTCCATCTTCGGATTGGCCCGCGCCACCTCGGCCCGGATCGAGAGTCCGGGTGTTCGGAAACCGAACTCCTCGGTGAGCTGACGCTGGATCGGCACCTTGTAGAGCTTGTCGACGCCGAAGGGGAGCTTGAAATGCAGCCCGGGCAGCTGGTCCTCGCCTACGTACTTGCCAAGGCGCAGCACCACGCCGACTTCCTCGGGCTCGATCTGGTAAAAGCTCGAAAAGACGCCAACTACGAGCCCGAGGGCGATCAGGGCCGCAAGGAGGAGGCGGCCCAAGTGCGGAGGCGGTTTGATCTCGCTGAGATCGGGGACTTCAAAGACTTTCTTCTCAGCCACGTTCTCACGTTCCTTTCTCGTTGGTTGCGCTCTCGCCGGACGCCGGAGCGCGGTGTCGTCGGTTGAGTCCGTCAGGGCCAGCCTATCGGAGGCGTCGGGGCGGCACAAGCCGAGGCCCGCGGCACAAGCGACGGAAAGAGGGCCGAACCGTCGACGAGAGCCGCTTCCAGGGGTCCGCCCCCGGTACGCACCACGACGGCGATCTCGGCGCCCGCCGCGGACGCGGCGGCGCAGACGAGGCACGCGACGGCGAGAAGCGCCGTCCGCCACGCCGCAACCGCCCGGGAGGGAGATTTCCTCCCGGGCGGCCGGAGAATGGAGCCTTGGAGAAGACCGACCACGTTCATCTTTGATTTACGGCGAGACCCGCCGCCGCGTCTATCCGCCGGGCCACACCGGCGCCGGATCCGTTATCTTGCCACCCTGGGCCGTCCCTGATAAACATCGGGGACCCAAGAACCCGTCTCCCTGCCGAGGAGACCCCACCGGAGATCCGAGCCCATGACCCGATTTGCCGCGAGGCTCCTTTTGCTTTGCGCCTGGCTCCTCGTACCGGGCGTTTGCGTCGCCGACGAGACCCAGCAGGACGACACCGAGACCGAGAACGCCCAGGAGGAGAAGAAGACCACCGAGCCCGCCCCCGACCGCTTCCGGGGCGAGGGACCCTTCGAGCAGCTGATCCTGCGGGGCGCCACCGTGATCGACGGCACCGGCGCGCCGCCGCGCGGCCCCGTCGATGTCGTCATCGAGGGGAACCGGATCACAAACGTCAAGAGCGTCGGCAACCCCGGCGTGCCGATCGACCCGGAGAAACGGCCCGCCCTCGCCGAGAGTGGCCACGAGATCGACGCCGAGGGGATGTACGTCCTGCCCGGCTTCGTCGACATGCACGGCCACATGGGCGGCGTCGAGCAGGGGACGACGGCGGAGTACGTCTTCAAGCTGTGGATGGCCCACGGCATCACCACGGTCCGCGACCCGGGCTGTGGCCAGGGCCTTGACTTCTGCCTCGAGCACAAGCGGCGCAGCGCCTCGAACGAGATCACGGCGCCCCGGATCCAGGCCTACCTGGTCTTCGGCTCCGGCCGCGACGAGCCCTTCACCTCGCCGGACGAGGCCCGGGAGTGGATCCACGAGATGGCCGACCAGGGAGCCGACGGCTTCAAGTTCTTCGGCTACCGCCCCGACGTGATGCGCGCCGCGATCGAGACCGCCAACGAGCGCGGCCTCGGCACCGCTTGCCACCACGCGCAGCTCGACGTAGCCCGGGTCAACGTCCTGACCACGGCCCGCTGGGGCCTGACGACCATGGAGCATTGGTACGGCCTGCCCGAGGCGCTCTTTGACGACCGCCGGGTCCAGGACTACCCCATGGACTACAACTACAACGACGAGCAGCACCGCTTCGGCCAGGCCGGACGGCTCTGGCGCCAGGCGGCCAAGCCGGGGAGCGAGCGCTGGGAAGAGGTGGTCGAGGAGCTCCTGGCGCTCGATTTCACGCTCGTCCCGACGATGACGATCTACGAGGCGAGCCGCGACCTGATGCGCACCCGCCGCGCCGAGTGGCACGAGATCTACACCCTCCCCGCGCTCTGGGAGTTCTTTCAGCCCAACCGCAACGCCCACGGCTCCTACTGGTTCGACTGGACCACCCACGACGAGATCGCCTGGCGCGAGAACTTCCGCCTCTGGATGCGCTTCCTGAACGAGTACAAGAACCGCGGCGGACGCGTCGCCACCGGCTCCGACAGCGGCTACATCTTCAAGCTCTACGGCTTCGGCTACGTCCGCGAGCTGGAGCTCCTGCAGGAGGCGGGCTTCCATCCCCTGGAGGTGATCCGCGCCGCCACCCTCTCCGGTGCCGAGGCCCTGGGACTCGACGGCGAGATCGGCTCGGTCGAACCCGGCAAGCTCGCCGACCTCGTGGTGGTCGACGAGAACCCCCTCGCCAACTTCAAGGTCCTCTACGGCACCGGCGCCGTCCGTGTGACCGAGACGAACGAGGTGGTGCGCGCCGGCGGGGTGAGGTACACGATCAAGGACGGTATCGTCTTCAAGGCAGGAAACCTGCTGGAAGACGTCCGCCGGATCGTGGAAGAGGCTCGCGGATCCGAGACCGGCGGGCTCGTCCAGCCGGGAATGGCGGGAAACCCCGAGAAAGCTTCGCCCATGGCCGCTCCCGGCGGGGAGCGATAGGCCGTTTATGGGATCCCGCGCGGGCTGAATTCGGGCGCCGGCATTGAAATTGCAAAAGAGCATTGCCGGTGAGGAGACGAACGATGAAAAGGAGTGACCATGAGCAGCTGGAAACGTATCTCGATGTGGGCTTTGACTTTCCTCGCGGTGGGCCTCGTCCTGGCGGGTGCCGCCGGTGCTCAGGCGGGTTCCGGGGTCTTGCAGGGAGGCCGGATCAGCGACGTCGAGATCGCCGTCTGGCGTACCGGCGACAAGGCGGAGCTGGCGCGGCTCTCCCTCGGCGACACACTGGTGCTCGACGCCGGCGAGGAAGTCCTGCTGCGCGCCTATGCGCCTCGTGGTGACGGGCCTGGAAACCAGCGCTGGTACCTGCCGGTGACCTTCTACGTCGCTTCGGTCGGTAACCAGGTCCGTTTGAGCGACGTGAATTCCGACAAAGGCTCTTGCACGCTCCGCGCGACGGGCCAGGGCGGCGGGAGGGCGACCGAGATCCGCTACCAGCTGGCCAAGCGCATCCAGGTGAGTCGTCCACAGCTCGCGCACGGCACCTTTTTCTTCAAGGTCGAGCGTGCCACGTCGACGACGCGTCCTCCGAGCGGCGGTCGTCCCGGTTCGAGCGGCGGGGGTCGGCAAACCGCGGAGCGAGACATGGTCGACCGCCTCTTCCAGGGCATCCTGCTCCGCGAGCCCGGCAATGCCGGCGACGACTATGAGCGCAAGCTCCGTCGCGAGGGCTACGAGGGTCTCGTCGACATGGCCTACGACGTCGCCGAAAGCCGCGAGAGCCAGAGGCTGATGCACTCCCGCGGCAACACCAGCACCGAACGCCTGGAGGCGATCTACAAACATCTGCTCGACCTGAAGCCGTCCGAGATCGACCGTTACCAGTGGCGCGACCACATGGAGATGATGAACCAGGGCGACGTGACCGGAGTGGTGATGGACATCGTCCGCTCGCCGGAGTTCCGGCGCGTCCACGGCTATCAGGCCTACGGCCGCCACGATCGGTGAGGGGACTTCCTCCCCTACGGTCGGCGGGACGCCGGCGCTTCCAGCGAAGACGAACGGCTTACGGGGACGGCACGAGACCCAGCACCTCGACGCCCTGCTCGAAAACGACGTCGATCGGAATGCCGGCGTCGGCGAGCCGGTCGAGGTCGGCTCGAAGCTCCTCGCCCTCCTTGCCGTACTGCTCGACAAAAGCCGCGACCGCGTCGTAGTCGCCGTCGCCCTGAAGCGTCAGGATCTTCTCCGAGAGGGCGTCCATGGCGGCGGTGAACTTCTCCGGTTCCACCCGGTAGCTGCCGGTCTCCCCGTCGCGCGAGAACGCTCCCTGCTCGGCGAAGAAGTTGAAGCGGATCAGGTTCGCCACCCCGTGGGCCGAGGACGAGCCGAATCGGATCGAACGAAAGATCGAACCCATGAACGTGACGTAATAGTCATGGAGGTCGATCTCGCCCATCTCGCCCTTTTCATGAAGCGCCGAAACCATGTAAAGCCCAAGGACGTCGGCCTTGCCTTCCTCCAGGGCCGAGGCGTGCTCCTGGAGCGCCGAACGGACCGTCCCCTTGCCGGTGATCGTGTTCTTGATCCCCAGGCCGTGCGCCACCTCGTGGAACATGGTGTTCGAAAAAAAAGCGTCGAAGCTGACGTGCGAACGCTGGTCCTCGGCGATCAGGACGCCGGCGAGCGGCACCAGAATCTTGTCGAACTTGGCGCGCATGGCGTTTTTAAGCTGTAGGCGGCGAGTTCCCTTCTGAAGCTGGACTTCTTCGTCGTTCGGCAGGTTGATGGCGATCGTTTTCGAGCCGGCGTTCGTGTCGCCGGCGTAGTAGACGACGTCGTAGGCGTTCAATTCGGCATCGGTTCCCGGTGTCTCCGCCTTGTACTCATCGGGGACGGGAAGGTCTTTTTGAAGCTCAGGGAGGAAGTCGGCGAAACGCGAGAGCCGCTCACTCCACTCCTTGTCTTTGACGAGGACGTAGGTCTCGTGGGCGGCCTTGGCGCCGAAAAGCTGGTCCTCGTAGGTCTCGATCGGACCGATCACGACATCGATCGTGTTGGACTTCATGTCGAGCCAGGCGAGGTCGCTCGGCTGGTACTCGTCGGAGAGGAGAGCCTCGGCGCGCAGCTCGAGGTAGCGCTTCAATCCCTCGTCCTCGGCGAGCTCGGCGGCGGCGCGGAGTTTTTCGGCCGCGAATTGGTGCTCCTCGGCGTAGGCCTCGCTGTAGGGTACCGCGACGAGCTTGCCGCCATCGTCGCGGCGGACGAGCGTATAGAGGCTGCGGAGCTCGGGGTCGGCCTCAGCCGCCGCCGTGAGCTCGTCTTTTGTCATGTCGGTGGGGTAGAAGTTGGCGCCCGCGGGCTTTTCTCCAACGCCGTCGAGAAACGGCTCGTCGCCGGCCAGCCGGTCCCAGGGGCCGTAGTTGATCTCGGCGAAGCGCCGAAGGTTCGTGTCCCCGATGCCGTCGAGAAAGGCTTCCCAGTCGTCGCCGTAGGCTTGGCGCCAGAAGACGCCGTCCATGGCCTCGGCCGCCTCAATGAGGATCGGGATCATCTGCCGCTCCTTCTCGGTCAAGACCGAGAGGTCGGTGGTGAGGCGAAAGCTGGTGTACTTCACGAGCGGATCCTCGTCGGCCGGCGATCCGGCGGCCGGCGAACCGGGGGCCGGTGGCGCGGCCGTCGCGGTGTCGGCGGTTTCGGACGTCTGGGGCTGGCAGCCGGCAAGGGCGAGCGCCAGGAGGAGAAAGGAAAAAGCGGCCAAACCGCGAGTCATGGTTTTCATGGCATTCCTACCTTTGGGTCAGCGGGGCTAGCCGGCTTCGACATCCGCGCCGGCTCCTCCCTCGGGTTTGATCAGGCTCTGGAAACGGTTCTTGTCGTTGGCCTTCATGTAGGCGTCCTGGGCGGTGACCCTGCCTTTCTTGACGAGCTCTTCCAAGGTGTCGTCCATGGCGCACATGCCGTCTTTCTTGCCGCTCTGGATGACGGAGACGAGCATCGGGGTGTTGCCCTCGCGGATGATGTTGGGAAGGCCGGAGGTCTTGAGCAGGATCTCGTGGGCCGCCACCCGTCCTTGGCCGTCGGCGGTGGGCAGGAGAAGCTGCGCCACGATGGCGGCGATCGACTCGGCAAGGCTGACGCGGATCTGGTCCTGCTGCTTGGCCGGAAAGGCGTCGACCAGGCGGTCAATCGTCTTGGCGGCGCTGTTGGTGTGGAGCGTCCCAAAAACGAGGGCGCCCATCTCGGCCGCCGTGACCGCGAGCGAGATGGTTTCCAGGTCCCGCATCTCGCCGACCAGGATGACGTCGGCGTCCTGGCGCACGGCGACTTTCAAGGCGTCGCCAAAACTGTGGGTGTGGTGACCGACCTCGCGGTGGGAAAAGACACTCTTTTTGTTCTGATGCACGAACTCGACGGGATCTTCGATCGTGACAATGTGCTTGGCGTAGGTCTCGTTGATCTTGTTGATCACCGCCGCCATGGTCGTCGACTTGCCCGAGCCGGTGGGTCCGGTGATCAGGACGAGGCCTCGCTGGCGATGCGCAAGGTCGGAGATCGCCTCCGGCATCCCGAGTTGCTCGCAGGTCAGGATCTCCTCCGGGATGATCCGAAAGACCGCGCCGGCACCGGTCTCCTGGCGCAGGAAGTTGGCCCGGAAGCGGCCGATGCCGGGGAGCGAGTAGGCGAAGTCGAGGTCGCCGCTGCCGTCGTAGCTCGCCCACTGCTCGTCGTCGGCGATCTCGCGCAGCATCTGCTGGAGCTCCTGGTGGGCCAGCGGTGGCCGGCCCTCGACGTCGACGAGGGAGCCGTGGATGCGAATGCGCGGCGGCAGCTCGGCCCGCAGGTGCAGATCCGAGCCCTTCTTCTCTTTGAGAACCCGGAAGAGGTCGTCGATTCTCGCCACGGTGTCTTCTCCTGCGTCGTCCTCGGCGCCCGCGCCGCCGGGCTCAGACGAACTTCTTGGGATCGAGGGCCTGGCGCCGGGCCGACTCCTGGGTGATGGTGCCGTCCTTGACCAGTTGCTCGAGGGAGGCGTCGAGACGGCACATGCCCTCCTTGGCGCCGGTCTGGAGGATGGAGTTGATCTGGAAGGTGCGGTTCTCGCGGATCAGGTTGCCGACCGCCTTGTTGCTGACCAGCACCTCCAGCGCCGGCACCCGGCCCTGGCCGTCGGCCCGCGGCACCAGACGCTGCGAGATGATAGCCCGTAGCGACTCGCTCAGCATGGTGCGGATCTGTGGCTGAGCGTCCGGTGGGAAGACCCCGACCAGGCGGTTGATCGTCGGGATGGTCGAGGCGGTGTGAAGCGTCCCCAGGACCAGGTGACCGGTCTCGGCGGCGGTCATCGCCAGCTCGATCGTCTCCAGGTCCCGCATCTCGCCGATGACGATGACGTCGGGATCCTCGCGCAGCGCCGCCCGGAGCGCCCGCGCAAAAGACCCGGTGTGCGGCCCCACTTCACGCTGGTTGACCACACACTGATCCGGCATGAAGACGTATTCGACCGGGTCCTCAATCGTCAGGATGTGGTCCTGGCGGGCGGCGTTGATCTTGCGGACGAACGCCGCCATGGTCGAGGACTTGCCGCAGCCTGCCGGCCCGGTAAAAAGCACCAAGCCCTGATGGAACTCGGAGAAACGGCCGAGAGACTCGGGCAGCCCCAGGTCCTCCAGGGTCGGCGGAGTGGGCGGGATGATTCGGAAGACGCCGTCGAGGCCGCGGTGCTGGTGGTAGGAGTTGGCCCGGAAGCGGCCGACCCCGGGCAAGGCATAGGAGAAGTCGAGTTGCATATGCTCCTCGACGTGGGCGCGTTGCTCAGCGGTGAGGATCCCGAAGACCAGCTCCTGAGCCCTGTCATGGTCGATGATCTCCGAAGCGTTGGTGAGCTCGCCGCCCAGGCGCACCTTTAGCGGCGCGCCGCTGTGGACGTGGAGGTCGCTCGCTCCTAACGCTGTGGCGCGCTTCAAAAGCTCTACCAGGTCGACGCCCGGAGCGTAACCCAGGAGCCCGTCGCCCGCCGCCTGCGGCGCGACCGGCTGCGCTTCCACCGCCGGCAGGGATTCGACCGCCGGCGGCGCTTCGACCACCGGCTGGACTTCGACCGCGGGTGCCTCCTCCTCGAAGAGAGGCTGGGCTTCGACCACCGGCTGGACCTCGACCGCGGGCGCCTCCTCGAAGAGAGGCTGGGCTTCGACCACCGGCTGGACCTCGACCGCTGGTGCTTGCGGGTTGGCCGCCTCGACCGTGGCCGGGCTGACGGCCGGCATACTGATCGTCGAAGCGCCGACAGGCTCCGCCGGGCCAAGTGGAATCGACGGCGCAGGGGCGGCCGCGGTGGGAACCGGTGCGGCGGCCGGTGACGGAGCCGGTTCTGCCTTCGCCTTTTGCTTCCGGAGGTATTTCTCTCGCGCCTTCAGGAGCTTGGGAAGGGTCTCCGGCGGGATGTAGCTCTCGGAGACGAGGAAGCTGCCGAAATCTGTTCCCGTCGCGGCGCTCGTGGAGCGCCAGAGCTTGATGGCCTCGCTGGCCTGCTCCTTGCTGAGGATCTTGTAGTGGACGACCAGGCGTCCGAGAAGTATTTCTTGCTCCTGATCGATCATCTTTCGGGCTCGCCAAAGAGCCCAGGGTATGTCATCGCTGGGAGAGGGTCAACCGGGCTCCGGCATCTCGCCGCGGTAGGTTCGGAGCAATCGTTCGGCGGCGAGGGTCGCCGTCAGCCGGCCGGCGGCGACGTCGGCCTCGAGGTGCAGCAGGCTCCGGGCGACTTTGGGGTCGGCCCGGAAGGTGCCGAGCAGGTCCTCCTCGATCAAGGACCACATCCAGCGCCGCTGCTGCTCGCGACGCTTCTCGACGAGCTCACCTGACTCGCCGAGCCGGCGGCGGTGCTCCTCGACGCGTTCCCAGAGCTCGTCGATCCCCTCGCCTTCGAGAGCGCTTGCGGTGAGGACCGGCGGCGTCCACGCCGGGCTCCGGGGCCGGGCGAACCTGAGCGCCGCCTCGTAGTGGGCGCGCGCCCGCCGCGCGGCGACCTTGCCGTCGCCATCGGCCTTGTGGACCGCGACGAGGTCGATCCACTCCAGGATGCCCCGCTTGATAGCCTGGAGCTCGTCGCCGGCGCCGGGTAGAAGCAGCAGGACGACGAAGTCGACCATCTCGGCGACCGTCACCTCCGCCTGTCCGACGCCCACCGTCTCGACAAGGACGATGTCGTAGCCCGCCGCCTCGCAGACGAGCATCGTCTCGCGGGTCTTTCTGGCCACTCCGCCCAACGTCGTCCCCGAGGGCGAAGGGCGTACGAACGCGGCGGCGTGCGTGGCGAGGCCCGGCATCCGGGTCTTGTCGCCCAGGATGCTGCCGCCCGAGACCGTGCTCGACGGGTCGACCGCCAGCACCGCGAGGCGATGGCCGGCGTCGGCGAGGCGCCTCCCGAGAGTCTCGATGAACGTCGACTTGCCCACCCCCGGCACGCCGGTGATGCCGACGCGGTACGCGTCGCCGGTCTTGGGCAGGAGACGCAGGAGAAGCTCCTGGGCTTTCTCGCGATCCTCGCGGCGCGAGCTTTCCACCAGCGTGATGGCCCGTGCCAGGACCGTCCGGTCGCCTGCGAGGACACCCTGCTCGTACTCGTCGAGGGTGAGCCGGCGTCGCCGGGGGGAGGAGGGTGTCGTCGTCATGGTTTGTCATTCTAAGCCCCTGCTACGGATCGCGATAAGATATCCGGGAAAGGGCATCCGAAGTGACGGATCGCCGGCGGTCAGTCGACGGCGAGGACGATCTTGCCCCAAACGCCGCCCTGCTCCAGCTGGGCGTAGGCCTCCGCCACCTCGTCGAAGGGCAGGACGCGGTCGACGATCGGACGCAGGCTCCCGTCGTCGAGCCGTTTGCGGGCGAAGGCGAAGAAGTCGGCGACGAGCCGCGCCTTCTCCTCACGCGAGCGCGCCCGCAGGACCGAGCCGATCAGACGCAGCCGCCGCCGCAGGACATCGCCCAGGTCGATCTCGCTCCGCGGCCCGGCGAGCACCCCGACCAGGACGAGCCGCCCGCGGGT
The DNA here is from genome assembly GCA_965371445.1 of uncultured bacterium. Classification (GTDB taxonomy): domain Bacteria; phylum Acidobacteriota; class Thermoanaerobaculia; order Multivoradales; family J023; genus DASWIG01. The sequence goes on from CBDUYN010000003.1 coordinate 45,077, forward strand.
GCCGAGCGCCTGCAAGCTCCGGGCGACGCCTTCGCCGCCGGCAAGCTCCATCACTAGGTCGACGCCCCGGCCTCCCGTCGCCTCGCAGACCTTCGCCGGGAGGGTATCGCTGAGCTCGATCAAGGTCTCAGCGCCCAGCGCGCGCAGTCGCTCGAGCCGTTCGAGGCTGCGTCCGGCGACGAGGACCTGGGCGCCGAGTGAACGCGCCAGCTGGACGGCAAAAGTCCCCACGCCCGACGCCGCCGCCGTCACCAGCACGCTCTCCCCCGCCGTGAGGCCACCCTCGTGGACGAGGTTCGTCCACGAGGTGAGCGCCACCTCCGGCAGGGCCGCCGCTTCGTGGAAGCCGAGCCCCTCGGGGATCGGCATCAGCTGTCCGACGGGTACGGCGACCCGCTCGGCCTGGCCGCCGCCGGCGAGAAGCGCCATGACGCGGTCCCCAACCGCCCAACGTCTTCCCCCCTTGATCCCCCGAGGGGGACAGTCGCCGGCGTCCTCGCCCAGGGCTTCGATCTCGCCGGCACATTCGAGCCCCGGCACCTCGCTTTCGCCGGGCGGCGGCGGATAGAGGCCGCGGAGCTGGAGGAGGTCGGCGCGGTTCAGGGCCGTGGCGCGGATTCGTACCAGCACCTCGCCCGCCGCGTGACGCGGGTCCTCCACCTCCACCAGCCGGGGGAACGGTCTTCCTTCCTCGTCTACGGCGCTTGCAACGGCACGCATCGTCTCTCCTTATCTCGGTGGGTCGGAGTACTCTACACCGATGTAGTATCGGAAAGTCATGGCGTTCCCGACGGCAACCCCCCGTACCTCTGCTCCGGCCGACTTCGCCGAGAAGCGGCGCATCCTCCAGCTCGAGACCCTCTACGATCTGGCGTTGGCGCTGCACGTCGACCGTCCCGAGCAGGAGCTCATGGAAGAGCTCCTGCTGCGCGTCTGCACGGTGCTCGACCCGGCGGCGGCAATCGCGGTGACCCGCGATTCGCAAGGCGGTGCGCGGGCGCTCGCCAGCGTCGGCTGGCAGGAGCGGCCGCCCGAGGGCCAGGAGCTCCTCTCCAACCGCCTGTGGCGCGAGCTCCTGGCCCAGGGACAGACGCTCAAGCTGCGCGCCGGCGAGCTTCTGGGACGTCCCTACCGGGAGCTCCTGGCGACCCCTCTGGCCTACCGGGAGGTCTACCTCGGCTACCTCGTCGTCCTCGACAAGGAGGTCCGCGGCACCGGCGGATCGGCCTTCACCGGCGAGGACCGCCGCTTCCTCGACTCCATCGCGGCGCTCGTCGGCGTCACTCTCGACAGCCTGCGCCAGCTCGAGGCCCTCGAAACCCAGCGCGAACGCCTCGAGGAGGAGAACAAGCTCCTCAAGGGACGCCTCTCCGAGGAGCTCGCCGGCCACCGCGTCGTGGCCTCGTCGCCGCCGATGCGCCGCGTCCTCGACATGGTGGAGCGCGTCGCCCCGCGCGGCGTCAACATCCTCTTGCGCGGTGAAAGCGGCACTGGCAAGGAGCTCGTCGCGAAGCTCGTCCACTCGCTCTCCAACCGCCAAGGAGCGCTCATCGCGCTCAACTGTGCCGCGCTCCCCGAGTCGCTTCTCGAAAGCGAGCTTTTTGGGATCGAGCGCGGCGTCGCCACCGGCGTCGACGCGCGGCGCGGCAAGTTCGAGCTGGCGAGCGGCGGCACCCTCTTCCTCGACGAGATCGGCGACCTCCAACCCGCCCTCCAGGTCAAGCTCCTGCGGGCCCTCCAGGAACGCGAGGTCACCCGCGTCGGCTCGGCCACCAGCGTCCCGGTCGACGTTCGCGTCGTCGCCGCCACCCACCGCCACCTCGGGACCATGATCGGCGAAGGCCTCTTTCGCGAGGACCTCTACTACCGGTTGAAGGGCGTCGAGCTGGAGCTTCCGCCGCTACGCGAACGGCGCCAGGACATCCCGGCTTTCGTCCGGCTCTTCCTCGAGGAGTTCTGCCGCCGCGAAGGCATCGCCGTTCCACAGGTCGACTCCGAGGCCCAGACGCTTCTCCTCGGCTACGACTATCCCGGCAACGTCCGCGAGCTCCAGAACTTGATCGAGGCCGCCGTCGCGCTCGCCGACACCACCCTCGACGCCGAGCTCCTACGTAGCCTCCTGGGGCAACAACCCGCGGCCTCCGACGCGGACAGCGCCCTCGACCTCGCGACCGTCGAGCAACACCACATCCGGCGCGTCCTCCACCTCGCCAGCGGCAACAAGAGCGCCGCCGCCCGCATGCTCGGCATCGACCGCCGCACCCTCCAGCGCAAAGGATTCTGAGCCTGTGGCAAATCGCCACAGACTGCGACATTCCGTCGCTAGCGACGCCAAACGTCCGGGGCAAAGGGCTTCCCAGCGCTTGATCGAGCGAGGAAGAGAGAGAGTTGCGGCAAAATGCCGCAGGTGGCGGGTTGTCCTCCAGGGCGGGCAGCTCGTCCCAGAAGGAGGACGGAGTAGATAAGTCCTTTGTTTTGTTAGGTTTGGAGAGAATCTGGGGGCTTCCGACCGGAAGTTGGCAGCAACTTTGCTGAGAAAAGAGTTGAAACTGTGAGGAGGCTCTCATGCTACAATCGGCCCGCAACCGTGTCGTCGCACTTCCCCGGATCCCCACCCAGATCTTGCTGTCGGCCGGAATCTTGGCTAGTTTTGGGTGGCTGCTGCTCCAGGACAAGATCCATCCGATGGTGATCTACCTTCTGCAGATCTACCTGACGTTCTAGGGCGGCGCGAGAGAACCGGCGACTGGACTCTGAAGCCATGCAGGACGTCACCCTGACTCTACCGATGCTTCCCGACATGGAGCTGACCGCCAGCAAGACGGCGTGCGCCATGGGGGAGCATATTCAGATGAGCCAGGATAAGATCGACGAAGTCCAGATGGCCGTGGTCGAGGCGACGATCAACGCCTTCGAGCACAGCGGCGCGCCGGACCGCAAGGTCAGCATCCACTTCCAAGTCTTTGGTGAGGACGGCGACGCCTTGGGGCTGCAGATCACGGTCACTGACACCGGGATCGGAATTCCCGACGGGAAGATCCCGATACCGGGGGACGAAGGCAAGCGGGGACCGCTGCCGCAGAAGAGGGGACACGGTCTGCGGATCATCAACGGCCTCATGGACAAGGTTGACATTCACTCTGACGCCCACGGAACGACCGTCATCATGAGGAAGATGCGGTGACATCAGGAGCTTCAGGAGCTTCAGGAGCCCTTCGATGACTGAAAGCCTTAAGCTGACCATCGACGAAGAACGCGCGGATCTCGCGGTGATCCGTACCGACGGTTACATCAACAACCAGGGCGGCGAGGAGATCGCGCGGGTGGCCTACGAGCTTATCGACAAGGGGCACAAGAACCTCCTGCTCGACCTCGCGGGGACCAAGATCGTCAACTCGATCGGGATCTCGATCCTGATCGAGATCATCGAGAAGATGCTGGAGATTGAGGGCAAGCTCGCGTTCTGCAGCCTGACGCCGACCATCGAGAAGACCTTCCACATCATGGGCCTGGCGCAGTACGCCAGCATCTACCCCGACCAGGAGGCCGCCGTCAAGGGGCTCGCTGCGTAAGCGGTGTGCCACCTCGCGGCCGGGGGGAGCCTTTCCGCCATGCCTGCCGAGAGCCTCAACACGGCCGACCCCCAAGCCTGGCAAAGCCTCTTCTCTCTGAGCCGCAGGGAGGCCGACGACCACGAGTTCTTACGCCGCCAGCTCGACGAGTGGCGCGCCGCCCACGGCGTGGCAGGCGCGGCTCTCTACTGCGGCGAGAACGGCAGCCTCGCGCTGCGGTTTCGCGTCGGCGACGCCGCGTTTCCCGAGGAGCTGTCCCAGGAGGACGGGAGCTTTCACCGTCTCGACCTTCCCGAGGCCGTGCTGCTCCACACGCCGGCAAGCAAGCCGCCGGATCCGCAGGACCCCCATCTCCTGCTGCTGGTGGCCGGGGCGCGGATCAGCCTCCTGAAGCGTCAGATCCAGGAGCAGAGCTTCCAGGCCAAGTTCCGAGGCGTCGAGCTCGAGGCGCTCTACGACGTGGGGCTGGCTATCGCCTCGACCCTCGACCTGGAAGAGCTTTCCGAAGAGGTCCTCCTGCGCGCCATCTCGCTTCTCGACGCGCGCCGCGGGGCCCTCTACTTTCTTGAGAACGGCGTCTACGCCTTGAAGCGCTCGATCGGCGACGAGGCGAGCCCGGAGCTCCAGGTCGACGCGGTTGACCTCGAAGGCATCGAGTCCGGCGAGGTCCGTGGTCCCAAGGACTGGCTACCCGGCTCGCGCTTCCTCCTCGCGGTGCCGATCGAGATCGACGAGGCGCCGAGGGGTCTCCTGGTCGTCGCCGACAAGGAGAGCCGGCACGGCGTCGGCCCGTTCCCGGCCACCGACCGGCGGACCCTGTCGCTCTTTGCCAACCAGGCCGCCATCGCATTGGAGAATGCCAAGCTCCACAAGCTCGCCCTCGACAAGGAGCGCCTGGAGCGCGAGATGGAGCTTGCCGCGGAGATCCAGCAGCAGATCCTGCCCAAGGTGATGCCAAAGGTCCCGGGCTTCGAATGCGCGGGCTGGAACCGTCCGGCCCGCCAGGTCGGAGGCGACTATTTCGACCTGCACAACCTGGAGAACGGTCAGCTGGGGCTGGTGGTGGGCGACGTGACCGGCAAGGGCATGCCGGCGGCGCTTCTCGTCTCGACGCTCCACTCGGCGCTCAGGGTGCTGCTCGACCGCATGGAGGTGGGTCCGGAGCTCATCGAGCGGTTGAATCGGCACATCTACGAGTCCTCGTCGATGAACAAGTTCATCACCATGCTGCTCGCCACCCTCGACGCCCGCAACAACCGGCTGGTCTACTTGAACGCCGGCCACAATCCGGGCCTCCTGCTGCGCAAGACCGGCGAAACCGTCGAGCTCTCGTCGGCGGGCCTCCCTCTGGGCCTCATGCCGGATGGCAAGTACGGTGCCGCTGACCTCCAGCTCGAGAAAGGGGACCTCGTCTGCATCTACAGCGACGGGATCACTGAGTGCGAGTCGCGCGAGGAGGAGGAGTTCGGCATCCAGCGCCTGATCGCCATCCTGCAGGAGAACCGCGACCGTCCCCTCGACGACGTCATCGCCACGATCGACCGCGCGACGACGGAGTTCGCCCAGGGCCAGGCCCAGGGTGACGACCAGACCGTCGTCCTGCTGCGCCGCTGCACCCACGAGTAGGGCAGGCTCGGCCTGCCTCTGGGCGTCGTCTGGACTTCAACGGGGACCCTGTCCCGCCGTCTCGGCCAGCCGGTCGATCTTCTCCTCGAGCGAGGCGATCCTCGCGTTCAGGTCGTCGACTTTCGACTCCAGGAAGCGGGTGTTGTCCATCGTCATCTCGTCGAGAAAAACCGCGTTGGCGAGCGAGAATCCGAGCATGCCGCAAACGAGCACGCTGAACATGAAAAAGACCCGGGTCCCGACCAGCCACGCGGGATGGTCGCCGCTACCTTCCAGAGCCTCGGGATACTCGTACCAGCCCTCGACGGTGAAGATGCGAAACATCGAGTAGAAGGAAAGCGCCGGGTTGCCGAACTTCTCCGGTGCCTCGTCGTGGAAGACGTAGGTCGCCGTCAAGGCGAGGATGACGTTGGCGAGCAGCAAGGCGAGAAACACACCGACCGAGGCGCGAAGGGCGCGGCGGATACCGACGACCATATGGTCGGCGTTGGGGATGAAGCGCAGCAGCCGGAAGAGGCGAAAGAGCCTGCCGGTACGGAAGATCGGCGCCAGGCCGAGACGGTACGGATTGGCGATGAACGGGCTCCAGAGGATCGGTACGCAAAACAGCGTCACCAGGAAGTCGAATTTGTTCCAGCCCGAGGCGATGTAGCCACGCCAGCCGAAGTGACGGATCTTCAAGATCACCTCGAAGACGAAGTAGACGACGCAGCCGTAGTCGACCCACTCGAAGAGGATCTTTTCCGGTGCGCCTTCCTCGTAGAAGCCAGCCAGCGTCAGGACGGTGGCGTTTAGGAGGACGACCACCATCACCGTCCGCTCGGAGATCAGGAAGCGCAAGAGCTTGTCCATGGCGTAATCTCACCTCGTACATCGTTGCCTGTCGCGGATGCCTACAAGGATCAGAGCGTTCACGATGCGGCTCAAAACCGTCGTCCTCCGGAGTCTGGTCTTCTCTTACCCCCTCCCCCTCTGGGAGCCGGCCGGGACGAGGGTTGGGGTGAGGCGAGTCTACAGGCTCAAGAGCTGTAGAATCCGCCGAGATCTACGAGGTGACCCAATGACGACAAGAGACCCCCGCTTCCTGCTTACCCTGCTCGCCATGACCCTCAGCGCTTTCGGCTGTGCGGCTCCACCGGAAGCGCCAGCCGACGACGCCTCCGCTCCCGCCGCCGCGCAGAGAGCCTGGCCCCGCGTCGAGCCTGCCGCCGGCCTCCCCCAGGACCGCGCTTTGAACGTCGGCTTCCTGATCCTCGACGGCGTCTACAACACGGAGCTGACGGCGCCCTACGACATTTTTCACCACACGCGCTTCCAGGTCTCGCCGGGGATGGAGGTCTTCACGGTCTCGCCCGACGGCGGCAGGGTCCGTACCTTCGAGGGCCTCGTCGTCGAGGCGCACTACGGCTTCGCCGACGCGCCGCCGATCGACGTCCTGGTCGTGCCGAGCGCCGAGGGCAACATGGACAAGGATCTGGAGGACGAGGAGCTGATCGCCTGGGTCCGGAAAACGGGCGAGAAGGCTACCTACGTCGTCTCGCTTTGCGACGGAGCTTTCCTCCTCGCCAAGGCGGGGCTCCTCGACGGCGTCGCCTCGACGACCTTCCCCGGGGACCAGGACAGCTATGCCGAGATGTTTCCGGACCTCGACCTTCGCCGCGGCCCGAGCTTCGTCCACGACGGCAAGGCCCTGACGTCGCAGGGCGGGGCCAAGAGCTTCGACGTCGCCCTCTATCTCGTCGATGTCCTCTACGGCGAGGAGGTGGCGTCGAAGATCGCCGGGGGGCTCGTCCTGCCTTGGCCGCCTATCGCCGAAGAGCTCCCGACGCGGGTGGTGGCCGAGAGGCGCGAGCCGCCCCTGGGGCTTACCGACCGGGCAGTCCAGGTCGGCTTTCTCCTCGTCGACGGGGTCTACAATACGGAGCTGACGGCACCCTACGACATCTTCCACCACACGATCTTCCACGCCTCACCGGGCATGAGGGTCTTCACGGTTTCGGCCGACGGTGGCGTGGTGACGACGTTCGAGGGGCTTCGCATCGACGCCCACCACAGCTTCGCCGACGCGCCGCCGATCGACGTCTTGGTCGTCCCGAGCGCCGACGCGAGCCGCGACGCCGACCGCGAGAATGAAGAGCTCGTCGCCTGGGTGCGGGAGAGGGGCGAGGGAGCTTCCTACGTCGTGTCGCTTTGCTGGGGGGCTTTCCTTCTGGCCGAGGCGGGGCTTTTGGACGATCACGCCTGCACGACCTTCCCAAGCGATCAGGAGCGCTTCGCGGAGACGTTTCCGCAGCTTGAGGTCGAGCGCGGGGTGAGCTTCGTCCACGACGGCAAGGCGTTGACCTCGGCGGGCGGGGCGCGGAGCTTCGAGGTCTCGATGTACCTCGCGGACCTCCTCTACGGCGAGGAGGCGGCGCGAGGGATCGGGAAGGGGATGGTCATCGCCTGGCCTCCGGCCGTCGAGGCGGTTGAGGGTTTGGTGATCGTCCCGTAGCGAAAGAAGCCCGAAGGCTTTCCCGCCCGAAGGCGTCTGGCCCCCTCTCCCCGGCCACGAGGATGGAATGTGGCAGAGAGGGTAGGCCGGGGAGAGGGTTGGGGTGACGGGTCGCCCGTGGCGGCACTACGGCGGCCAAAGGTGATAACAAGCCATCTACACAGGAGCGGAGACATGAGCGAACCGATTGCAGGAATCCACCACGTGACCGCGATCGCCACCGACCCTCAGGAGAACGTCGACTTCTATACCGGGGTGCTGGGGCTACGCCTGGTCAAGCTGACCGTCAACTTCGACGATCCGAGCACCTACCACTTCTACTACGCCGACGAGCTGGGGCATCCCGGGACCATCCTGACGTTCTTCCCGTGGCCGATGGCCCGGCGTGGAAGCCGCGGCTCGGGGCAGGCCGTCGTGACCTCGTTCTCGGTCCCCGAGAGCTCGCTGGGGTTCTGGGCCGAGCACCTGGCGGAGGCCCGAGTGATCTCCGAGGAGCCGAAGAGGCGATTTGACGAGGAGGCGCTGGCCTTCTACGATCCCGACGGCCTCAAGCTGGAGCTGGTGGCCTACGCCGAGGGTGCCCAGGGCGAGCCCTGGAGCGACGGTTCGGTACCGGCCGAGCACGCGATCCGGGGTTTCCACAGCGTGACCCTCGCCGTGCGGGACCTGGAACCGACCGCGGGGCTTCTGACCGCGACCATGGGGCTGCGCGCCGCGGGGGACCGCGACAACCGATTCCGTTTCGAGGCGGCGGAGGAAGCCGTCGGCCGCCGGATCGACGTCCTCCATACCCCGGACACGGGCAACGGGGCGATCGCGGCCGGCACCGTGCACCACTTCGCCTGGCGGGTGCCCGACGACCTCTCGCAGACGGCCTGGAGCGAGAAGCTGGCCGGCGTGGGCCTTGAGGTCACGGAGGTCCGGGACCGGCAGTACTTCAAGTCGATCTACTTCCGGGAACCGGGGGGTGTCCTGTTCGAGCTCGCCACCGATCCGCCGGGCTTCACCTGGGACGAGAAACCGTCCGAGCTCGGGACCGGTCTTCGGCTGCCGCCGTGGCTGGAGCCGCAACGCGACCGGATCGAGCGCGCCCTGCCGGACGTCGCGCTGCCGGCGCTTACGGCGGAGACGAGCCCATGAACGCGGTGCACCAGGGCCAACCGGTGCGGACCGCCGGAGCGCCGCTCGACGAGGCGCGGGCTCTCGTCCTGCTCGCCCACGGACGCGGCGGAACCGCCGAGAACATCCTGGAGCTCGCCCGCGACCTCGGCCGCGACGACATCGCGTACCTCGCGCCGCAGGCCGCGGGCTTCACCTGGTACCCCCTGAGCTTCCTCGCTCCGGTCGAGCAGAACGAGCCCGGGCTTTCCTCCGCGCTCAAGACCCTCGGCACGGTCCTGACGGACGCCGAGCGTGCCGGCATTTCCAGCGAGCGCCAGCTGTTGCTCGGCTTCTCGCAGGGAGCCTGCCTGATCTTGGAGCTCGCGGCGCGGCGTCCGTGCCGCTACGGCGGTGTCGTCGGCTTCACCGGCGGCCTCGTCGGCCCTCCGGGGACGAGCCGCGACTATCCCGGCTCTTTGGACGGCACGCCGGTCTTCCTCGGCTCTTCCGACCCCGACCCGCACGTCCCCTGGGCTCGGGTCGAGGAAACGGCGCGTGTCCTGGAGGGGATGGACGCCACGGTGACGCTGCGCCGGTATCCGGGGATGGCGCACACGATCAACGGCGAGGAGATCGAGGCGGCCCGGACGATGCTCGACCGGGTGGCGTCAACGACCGTGACGGTGTAGGGACGGTCGCCGAGGCGTTGCCGACGCGGGTGGTGGCCGAGCGGCGCGAGCCGCCTCAGAAACTTATTAAAGCAATTAATACCTCGTTGGAGACGTTCACTGCCATGTCCTTGGTCGAGGCGAGGAATCCGATCCCCACAAATGTCGCGAGAAGCCATTTTGACGCCAAACTACGCTTCTGCGCCTGTGGTTTCTAGGGACTCATGGCCTGCGTCGGCAGCCGGACGCTCGGCCTGCTTCCCGTTCCCGAAGACCCCAACAAGACGCTACACTGACTACATGGTGTTCACCGCAGCATCAGGGGTCCTCCTTGCGGCGGCGCTCTGGAGCGTCGGCCGCTTCTTCGTCCTGCCGCCCGCGGCGATGGCGGTATTGCTCTCCGCAACGGTACTCCAAGGGGTTCTGGCGCTCGTCACGGCCCGGACGGCGGCGCCGCGTCGGCGGTGTCTCGGGCGGCTTTCCGGTTTCCTCGCCCTAGGGGCGGCGGCGGCCTTCCTGGGAAGGCTCTTCTTCGTGGGCGTCGACGACGTCGAGAGGACGCGGCGAGTCGCCGAGCCCGCAGTGAGAATCACGAGGCTACGACTCGTCGACTTCAACGTCCTCCACGGTTATCCGTCGTTCCGCGGCCAAAAGGAGCGCTACGGGCGACTCCGCGCGGCGCTCCAGACGCTTGACGCGACGGTGATCGTGCTCCAGGAGGCGTGGTGGGTGGCAGGATACGGTCAGCTAGTGGAGCGCCTAGCGTCGGAGCTCGGTCTTGACGCCGCCTACGCCCGCGCCAACGGTTCGCGTAACCTGCTCGGCTTTGAGGAAGGGAGCGCAGTGCTCTCACGCCTGCCGATCATGAGGGCCAGCCGGCTCGTCTTGCGACCGCGTTGGCCGCCGTGGGAGGCTCGCATCGCTCTCGATGTCGAGCTCGCAGTCGGTCCGGATGAGACGTTGCGCCTCGTTGCGACCCACCTCGCCGCTGGCAACGAGGAGGTCGCCGCAGCCCAGGCCCAAGACCTCCTGCGGCAGCTCGGCGCCCACTCCCTGCTCGTCGTCGGTGACCTGAACGCACCGAGCGGCTCAGCCACCGTGAGCGCCTTTACTGAGCGTGGCTACGACGATGTCGTACCAGGTGGTATCGATCATGTCCTGATGCGCCAGACGCCCGCTTGGCGCCTCGTCCGCGCCGGCTGGACCCTTCGCAGCAAGGACCTCGAATCCCTGATCGGAGAAGCGGTGACGATCTCCGATCATCCGGGGATTCTCGTCGAGCTGGAACGTATCACGAGCCCACTGGGCTTGCCAACTTGGGTGCGACCCCAAAGTAAGCGACCCTAAAGTAAGCGGCTTCAGTTGCCGGCTGCGGTAACACTCCAGGTAAAGCCGCGAAGCGCATCTCGCGCGACGCGACTAGGCCGCTTGCTCCAGCGTCTGAGCCAGGTAACCCAGCTCCTCGGCGAGCTGGGCGGTCGCTTGCCACTCCTCGGCCGACGCGTCGTTGCGTAGAGAGCCTCATCAACGACGACGACGCGGCCCATGGTAGCACCGCGCCTTTCATCGTTCCGGAGCTTGGTTCTTGGTTACCCAGCGGCGCGCCTGGGCTGCCTCGATCCCGGCCAGCAGCCCGTTGCGGGCCGGTCGTTTTACGGCGGGAATACTCTGACGATTTCGCCTGCCGGAGCGGGGCGTCACCGCTCCGTCGACGCGCTTCGAAAGCTGCACCGTGTAGGGTGTCCGGCACCACCCGCGGACCCCGCGGCGGCGTCGTGAACGGACCCGAGCGCGGCGGCTCAAGGCTCGCCGGCTCGGGCGACGGGAACCGCAAGTCCCAGCTGATCCGGTGGATCCCCGCCTTCGCCGGTCCTGTCAGGTGACGGATCACGTGGCCTTCGGCGTCGGTCACGGTAAGGAGGATCGCCGGCTTTTCCTCGCGGTCCTCGGCGCGGAGCTCCTCCCAGGTCAGCATCGGGATTGTTTCCTCGGCATTGACGAGCTCTTTCTCGCTCTCCTGGCGCTTTTTCTTGCGGGTCTTGACCTCCTCTCTCAGGTAATAGGTGAGAAGCGCGCCGACTGTGAAGCGCCTGACCGTGAAGCTGGAGCATGTTCTTTTCGCCTTGGCCCTGGCGCTCGGGGCCCTCCTCGCCGTTGCCTTGATGACCCCGGAGCCCCGGGGCAGCCATGGCGCGCTCCATCCCGACCATCCCTCGCTGCTGATCGGCGGCTCGGGAGCCGAGTGCACCGCGCCGGTGCTCGCCCCAGGGGGCGAGGTGCCACCCGAATCGCAAGTCAAGGCCTACCCTTCCGTTTGCCAGTGAGTTGCCCATTTGGCAGCGGTGTTCGTCTGAAGAGTACCTCTCGTAATGAATATCATATTATCTTTCATTTTTTGAACTGTGTCCTGGTATTGCTCAACTAAATCATCAGACGGCACATCCGACGTCGTCTCCATCTGCGTTTCCAGATGAGCTTTTCTTGTTGTCAGGGTCGCCCATGAGTCCTGATTCAAGAAGTCCACAAAGCCCAGCGGAGTGTAGTAAGGCGCGCGGGCGCCGGTCACGTTGCCAGCAGTAATATAGCTAACGCCGGCCGTTGCCGCGTATCTACTCAAGTGATACAATAAAATGTCGCCGATCCGCGCACCGCGGGGATCAGCAGTCAGATTGGTGATCTCGATCGCATCGACGGAACCAAAAGACCATAACGAATTGGATACAGCACCCTTCGGAACTCGAGTCTGCTTGAACTCAACGGACCCTGAGACTACTTCGGGCCTATGGCCGCGGAGAATTTGCCCATCTACGGTAATTTTGCCGGCGGTACTTTCAATCACAATGCGGCTATGCCCGTAGTTGCGGTGGCTGTATGAGGAAGCCTGGACAACCAAGGCGTGATCCGACTGGCCAGTTGGAACGTAACTTGTCTGATTCGGTCCCAGGTGCGGATAAGTCGTGGACACTGATTCCGTCGATGTCACCGAGCTGATTTGGTTCGCGATGCTGTGGCCTAGACGGGAAGATCTTCTCTGGAGGTCTTGGGCCGGAGAGGCTTGCTTGTCGCGAGAGTGCGAGATCGCTTTCGGCGCGAGTTCTTGCGCCATAGACGGTTTGGCCGAAAATCGACGCGCTTCCGTCGACGGAACGTACTTCGACTTGGGGTCGCAGTGTTTTCTCATCGCCCGCCTCCTACTCACGTTCCCACCGCGGCAGACGCCCCGGCGTCCACGGCGCACCGGCCGCTTCCATGTCCGCTTCAAGCGCCGCGAGATCCTCTTCCACCAGGACGCGCAGCTCTTCGAGCACCTCCTCGAACGCCGCCGCCGCGGCTTCGTAGGATTGCTGGCTGGTGGTCGTCGCCGCCGAGGACGAGCCCCAGCCGCGGGTGGCGCGTCCGACCCGGTTCAGGATCGACGGCAAGGTCGGCTCGGAGCGCCGGCGCTTGACGTGGTCGCCCATCAGGCGATCCCGGATCGACCACAGCCGCGATTCGAGGTCGCGGGCCCGCGTCGCGAGCTCGGGGTCGGCACCTGCCGTCCCGTCTAGTGCCTTTTTGATCAACGCCAGCCGGTCCTCCGTCGACGAGGCGACCTCCGCCGCTCCGAGGACCGCCCGCTGGAGCCGCGCCGTTTTCCGCTGGAAGGCGAGGAGCGCTTCGCGGTCCTCAGCCGGAAGCGTCACGTTCTCCAGCGGCTTCACCGCGAAGCTCCGCGGCTCGCCGAGCGGCGTCACTGCTCCGTCGACGCGCTTTGAAAGCTGCACCGTGTAGGTGTCCGGCACCACCCGCGGACCCCGCGGCGGCGTCGTGAACGGACCCGAGCGTGGCGGCTCGAGGCTCGCCGGCTCGGGCGACGGGAACCGCAAGTCCCAGCTGATCCGGTGGATCCCCGCCTTCGCCGGTCCTGTCAGGTGACGGATCACGTGGCCCTCGGCATCGGTCACCGTCAGGAGCATCGCCGGCTCTTCCTCGCGGTCCTCGGCTCGGAGCTCCTCCCAGGTCGGCATCGGGATTTTCTCCTCGGCCTTGACGAGCTCTTTTTCGCTCTCCTGGCGCTTTTTCTTACGGGTCTTGACCTCCTCTTTCAGGTAATAGGTAAAAACCGCGCCGTTGGGCGGATTGGGCGCCGTGAAAAAAGCGTCGCCCTGGAACGACTTCCCGGGCTCGCCGAGGGGAAAGCTCTCATTGAACATCCAGACGTCCTTGGCTGGAAAGAGGATGGCCTCCGCCTCCAGGGCCTCGGCGCCAAGGCCCCGCAAAGGCGAGTAATCGTCGAGGATGAAAAAACCTCTTCCGAAGCTCGCCACCACGAGGTCGACCTCACGCTCCTGGATCTCCAGGTCGCGAACGGCGATCGTCGGAATGCCGCCGGTCAGCTCGATCCATTTGCCGCCACCGTCGAGCGTGAAGTAAAGGCCGAGCTCGGTGCCGGCGAAAAGCAGCTCGGGCTGGACGCGATCCTCGACCACCACGTAGACCGAGCCGCGCTCGGGCAGCCCCCCGTCTTCCGCATCGCCCACGATCGAGGCCCAGGTCACACCCCGGTCGGCGCTTTTCAAGAGATAGGGCTTGAAGTCGCCGCTCTTGTGGTTGTTGAAAGCCGCGTAGACCGTGCCTTCTTCGTGCCGCGAGGCCAGGAGGTCGTTGACGTAGGTCAGCTCCGGGACGCCCGGGAACGACTCGACCTTGCGCCAGGTCTCGCCACTGTCTGGCGTCACCTGGACGAGGCCGTCGTCGGTGCCGGCATAGATCAACCCCTCGGCGAGAGGGGATTCGTCGAGGCTTACGACGTTGCCGTACTGCGAGGTCGACCGGTGGCGCGAGACCGAGTCGATCGACCAGGTGCGGCCCATCATCTCCAACTGGTGACGGTCGAGCTGACGCGACAGATCGCCCGAAATCGCCCGCCAGGTCGAGCCGCGGTCGTCGGAGCGGAAAAGCACGTTGGCGGCGAAGTAGAGGCGCGTCGCCGAGTGGGGGCTGATCAGAAGCGGCGCGTCCCAGTTCCAGCGCAAGGGCTCGTCGTCGGGGCCGGGCTGAGGCTTGACGTCGACCGTCTCGCCGCTTCGCCGGTCGTAGCGCACGAGCTCGCCGTACTGTGCCTCCGAGTACACCACGTCGGGGTTCCCGGGCTCGACCCGGGCCTGGAAGCCGTCGCCGCCGCGGGTGATGTACCAGTCGGAGTTGACGATGCCGTGGTTCGAGGTGGTGCGCGACGGTCCGCCGATCGTGAAGTTGTCCTGAGTCCCGCCGTAGACGTTGTAGAAGGGGAGCTCGTCGTCGATCCCCACCTTGTAGAACTGCGTGATCGGCAGGTTCGCGATGTAGCGCCAGGTCTCGCCGCGGTCAAAGGTCTCGTAGACGCCGCCGTCGCAGCCAGCGAGGATGTGGCGGGTGTCCGCGGGGTCGATCCAAAGAGCATGGTTGTCGACGTGCTTCCACTTCTCGGGGACCCGCTGGAAGCTCTTGCCGCCGTCCTCGGTGCGGCGCATCCAGATGTCGTTCGAGTAGACGCGGTCGACGTCCTCGGGGTCGGCGACGATTTCCTGGTAGTACTGTGGGCTGGCGCTGACGTAGCCCGAACGCCGCTCCCAGCTCTCGCCGCGGTCGACGCTGCGGTAAAAGCCCGCCGACTTGGGCTCCGCCGTCTCGACGACGGCGTAGAGGACGTCGGGATCGGCGGGGGAGAGGGCGAGGCCGATCCGTCCGACGTCGCCTTCGGGGAGCCCGCTCGAGAGCTTGCGCCAGGTCTTGAAGCCGTCGGTGGACTTGTAGACCGCCGACTCGGGGCCGCCGTTGATCAGCGACCAGACCCGGCGGCGGCGCTGATAGGCGGCGGCGTAGACGGTGTCCGGGTCGCGCGGATCGAGCAGCACCTCGCTCACCCCGGTGTGCTCGCTGATCTCCAGGACTCTCTCCCAAGTGGCGCCGCCGTCCGTCGTCTTGTAGAGGCCGCGGTCGCCGCCGACCGACCACAGGGGACCCTGGGCCGCGACGTAGACGGTGTCGCCGTCGCGCGGGTCGACCGCGATCCTTCCGATGTGCTCGGAGTCGCCGAGCCCCATGTTCTCCCAGCTCTTGCCGCCGTCGAGCGACTTGTAGACGCCGTCGCCGTAGCCGACGCTCCGCTGGCTGTTGTTCTCCCCGGTCCCGACCCACACGACGTGCGGGTTCGTGGGATCGATCGTGATGCAGCCGATCGAGTAGGACCCTTCGCCCTCGAAGATCGGCTTCCAGGTCGTGCCGGCGTTGGTGGTCTTCCACACGCCGCCGGAGGCGGCGGCCACGTACCAGACTTGGGGCTCTTCCGGATCGACGACGATGTCGACGACTCGGCCCGAGGTGAGGGCCGGGCCGATCTCGCGGAGCTTCAGGCCCGCAAACGTCGAGGCCTTGAGCGGGCCTTCGTCCTTTTTTTGCTCAGACGCTTCGGCTTCAGCGTTCTTCTCGTCCTTGCCGCGTTTCGCGAGGACAAGCGACGGTTCCACGAGGGCGAGGGTCAGGAAGATCGTCCAGATGAGTCGCAAGGTCTTCTCCTTGGGGGGTGGTTGGGGGGGCGGGACTCGTCGAGACGGCCGAGCTTATCCGATCACCGCCGGCTTGCGGCACCGCCCCGGATCGGAGAAGATCCCGCCGCGATGGACGAGATGATCCTGGCAACGCTACGTGCCGCCTTCGACGCCAGCCCCGAGAACCGGGAGCTGCGGATGGTCCTCGCCGGCGCCCACCTCGAACGCGACGAGACCGAGGAGGCCCGTGAGCTCGTCCACGAGCTCGACCCGGCCGACGAGCTCGCCCCGGAGAGCCGGCGCCTCGCCGCCCGCGTCTGCCTGGCCGCGGACGACGCCGCGGGAGCTCTCGCCTGGGCCGGCGACGACGACAAGCCCGAGACCCTCCTCTTGAAGGCCCGGGCTCACCTTGCCTTGGACAAGCGCGACGAGGGCCTCCGCTTCTACCGGGCCGCCGTCGAGGCGAACCCCGCCTTGGAGAATCTGGCGCTGCGCGACCGTTTGACCTCCAAGGTCCGTACCTTCCCGCAGCGCACCGGCGGCGGCGGCCGTCCTCAGCTGCGGGTGATCTCGAACGACGACACCGATCAAAGCGAGCTCAACCGCCTTCTCATGCCCCCCGCTCAGAAAGTCACCTTCCGCGACGTCGGCGGCCTCGACGCAATCAAGAAACAGATCCGCAAACGCATCATCCTGCCGTTCCAGAAGCCGTCGCTTTTCGAACGCTTCAAGAAGCGCGTCGGCGGCGGGCTCTTGCTCTACGGCCCGCCGGGCTGCGGCAAGACGCTTCTCGCCCGCGCCACGGCCGGCGAGTGCGACGCCGACTTCTACAACGTCGCGATCTCCGACGTCCTCGACATGTACATCGGCGAGTCGGAACGTAAGCTCCACGCCCTTTTCGAGAAAGCGCGTTCGTCGGCTCCGGCGATCCTCTTCTTCGACGAGATCGAGGCGCTCGGAGGCAAGCGCCAGTACACCCGCGAGGTGACGGCGTCAAAGCTCGTCAGCCAGTTCCTCTCGGAGATGGACGGCTTCACCCAGTCGAACTCCGGAGTGCTGATCCTCGGGGCCACCAACGTCCCCTGGGCGGTCGATCCCGCCTTTCGCCGTCCGGGACGCTTCGACCGGCTGCTCTTCGTCCCGCCTCCCGACGCCGAGGCCCGGCGGGCGATCCTCGAGATCCTTCTCGCCGAGCGTCCCGTGGCGGGGAAGCCCGACACCAGCTCTCTGGTGAAGCGCACGTCGGGCTTCTCGGGCGCGGACCTCGAGAACCTGGTCGAGACCGCGGCCGACGAGGCCATCGAGGCGTCGCTAGAACGCGGCGAGGAGGTACCGATCGGCGACGCCGAGCTCCGTGCCGCGCTCGGCGAGGTCAAGGCGACGACGCTCGAATGGCTGACCACGGCACGCAACTACGCACGCTACGCCAACGAAGCCGGACAGTACGACGACGTGCTCCAGTTCCTCGACAAGTACGGCAAGAAAGGCCGCTGACCGACGTGAGCTACCGCATTGAGGACGAGCCGCGTCCCGGGGCCTTGGCCTATCTGGTCGTCAATCCCGTATGGCCGCTCTTTGCCATCATGTTCGGCGGTTCCGTCTTCAGCTGGCCGTGGTTCGTCCTGAACGGCCTCGCGGTCGGTAGCCCCAGCCGCGTCCGGGAGGCCCTCTGGGCCGCCGCGGGCTTTGTGGGCAACGTCGTCCTGATCGTCGGCATCTCGGTGGTGGCGAGCGCCGATCTCCTCGGTGACCTCGGAGTGCGCTACGCGTTCGTCGCCGTGACGGTGTGGAAGCTTCTCGTCAGCTACTCGCTTTTCGTCCTTCAGGGCCGGAGCTTCCACCTCTACGAGCATTTTGGCGGACGGGCCCGGAGCGGCTTCCTGGTCGTCTTCCTTGCCTTCTTCGTCGGCCAGCGGCTCTTTTCGGCGCTGCCCGTCTTCTGGACCCTCGTCTTGCGGTGAAGGGAACATGAGCGACCAAGAAAACGAACGCTGGCTCGCCATCGCCGAGCACCAGATGAGCCAGGGACAGCTCGAAGGCGCGGTGGAGTCGATCCGCCAGGTGCTCGCCCGCGATCCGGACCTCGCCGAGGCGCACGCGCTTCTCGCGCTCTGCCTCCTCGACCTGCGCCGGGTTCATGCCGCGGAGCACGAATCGGACCTCGCCCTGGCCCTAAGCCCCGACTCGCCGGTCGCCCTCCATGCTTCGGGGGCCGTCCAGCTGGCGCGGCGGCATTTCAAGGCGGCGGAGGAGCGCTTCGAGCGCTGGCGCGCCCTCTCTCCCCAGGAGCCGGCGGTCTACCGCTCCTTGGGCCATTTCTACGACCTGACGGGGCGCCGCCAAGACCACTTGGCGGTGCTCGAAAAGGCCCTGGAGCTCGATCCCGACGAGCCCCAGACCTGGGTCGACCTGGGGCGGTGGTATCTGGATCGCGGCGACGTCGACGCGGCCGAGCAAAAAGCCCGCAAAGCCCTGGCGATCCAACCCGAGCATCAGGACGGGCTGGTCTTGATGGGCCACGTCCTGGTGCGCCGCGGGCGGATCAAGGAGGCGCGCGACCACGCGATCTGGGCGTTACGCAACGACCCGGGCGACCGCTCGACGCTACGGCTCCTGGCGTCGGTCAAGGCACGCGAGTCTCTCGTCCTGGGGCTCTGGTGGCGTTACTCGGCATGGATGGGCGAGCTCGGCGACGGCCGCGCGATCCTGGTGCTGCTCGGCGCCTACGTCCTCTACCGGCTCGGCGTCATCACGGCCGACGCCTACGAGCACGCCGGGCTCGCCGAGTACATCCAGGTGATTTGGCTCTGTATCGTCGCCTACACCTGGATCGGTCCGGTACTCTTTCGCCAGTCGCTCAAGAAAGAGCTGGCCTCTGTCGAGCTCGACCGCGAGTTCTGAGGCGCCGCCGCGGTAGGATCAGGGCATGATGCGTCCGATCGACGTCCTGATCGTCGGCAGCGGCTTCGCCGGAGCCGCCATGGCGTTCCATCTGAGCCGCGAGCACAACGGCAATATCCTGATCGTCGAGCGCGAAAAGACCCCCGGCGCTCACGCCTCCGGACGCAACGCTTCGCTGCTTCTCCAATCCGTCGCCTCGCCCTCCGTTCGCCGCGTCGCTGCGGCGAGCCGGGAGGGCTTCTGCCGCCATCGGCGGGAGGTAGGTTTCGCAGAGGTGGGCTCCGTCCTCCTGGGGACCGAGGAGCAGATCGAGGCGGTGCGCGAGCCCGAGCTCATCCCCAGCCGGCGGACGACGGCGCAAGAGCTGGCGCGGGAAGTGCCGCTCGTCGAGGGCCACCGCTTTCCCGCCGCCCTCAAGACGCCGGGCGACGGCGTCGTCGACACCTGGGCGCTTCTCAACTTCTACCTCGACGGCGCCCGCGGGCGCGGCGTCGAGATCCTCTACGAGTGCACGGTCACCGGGATCGAGCCCGGACCGCCGTTTCGCGTCGAGACCTCCCGGGGAAGCTTCGAGGCGAGTGTCCTCGTCAACGGCGCCGGCGCCTGGGCCGAGGACGTCGCCCGCCTGGCCGGGATCGAGCCGCCGTCGCTCGTGCCCGTCAAGCGCCATCTCTTCGTCCTCGAAGGGATCGACGGCGTCGACGCCGGCTGGCCCTTCGTCTGGAACCTGGAGCACGGTTTCTACTTCCGTCCTGAATCGGGAGGGCTCCTCTTCTCGATCTGCGACGAGGAGCGCTCGGCACACCTGGAGGAGACGGTGAGCCCGGGCATCTCGGAAGACCTGGCGGAGAAAGTCTCGGCGCACCTGCCACGGCTCGCCGAGGCGGAGATCCGCCGCGTCTGGTCGTGCTTTCGCACCCACGCTGAGGACGCCAGCTTCGTCGTCGGCTGGGATCCGGAGCAGGAGGGCTTTTTCTGGGTCGCCGGCCTGGGCGGTCACGGCATGGGGTGCAGCTGGGAGATCGGACGGCTCGCGGCCGAGGGATGTCTGGGGCGCGCCACACCCGCCGAATTCGGCCCGGCCCGCTTCACGGCCGCCTCCGTCTGCGGCGGCTAGGACGAGGCGTCCCTTGCAGAAAGCTCGTTTCGGAGCTACCATCCCAGTTGGCCGGCATCGCACGACACCACCTGGCACACCCCGCCGCGTCCAAACCCTACAGGCTCCGAGAGATATGAGACGCCACGTCCGTCCTGTTCTAGCCGCCGCATTTCTCCTCCTCCAGGCTCGCGCCGCCACGGCGAATCCCGCCGAGCGCACGGCGATCTGGGAGTGGGAGGACGTGCCCAAGGTCGTGGCGATCGGCGACCTCCACGGCGGTTACGACAAGCTCCTCCAGCTTCTGCGCAGCGCCGACCTGATCGACGCCGCACACCGCTGGCGCGGCGGCGAAGCCCACCTGGTCGTGGCCGGGGACTTCCTGGACCGCGGTGCCGGCGAGCGGCCGATCATGGACCTGCTCCGCTCCCTCCAGGACGAGAGCGAGGCGGCTGGCGGACGTGTCCACGTGCTGCTCGGCAATCACGAGGTGATGAACCTGCTGCGCGATTTCCGCTACGTCAATCCGGTCTCGCATCGCGCCTTTGCCGACCTGGAGGACGCGGACGACCGGAAAGCGGCCTGGACCGACTCGCTCGCCGCCCCGGGCGCGCAGCAGGCAAAGCTCAGCCAGCACCTCAGCGCCTTCAGGAAGCGCCACCCCAAGGGCTACTTCGGCCGCCTGCGCGCTTTCGACGCCGACGGCGAGTACGGCAGCTGGCTTCTGCGCCAGCCGGTCATCGTCGAGGTCAACGGCATCGTCTACCTCCACGGCGGCTTGACGGACGAGTTCGCGGGCCTCGGCGTCGACGGCATCAACCACCGGGTCCTGGAGACCCTGAGCCGCCATCTCGTAGAGCGCCACCTCCTGGAAACGGCCGGCGTCGTCCGGCCCGGAATGGATTTCTTCGAGCTCCTGGCCACGATCAGGCGAAAGCTGGAAGAGAAAAAGACCGGACTCTCGCCCGAGCTGCGCCGCGCCGGGCAGGCGGTGCTGGAGTCGGCCCAAGACCCCATCCTGCGCAGCGAAGGTCCTCTCTGGTACCGGGGCAATTCTTTTGAGGACGAACGGATCGAACGCGACAGGATCGAGCGCAGCCTGGAGCTCGTCGGCGCCTCCGCGATGGTCGTCGCTCACAGCTTCACCGGCGGCAACCGGATCACCTCCCGCTTCCACGGCCAGCTCTACAAGCTCGACCACGGGATCCTGCAGAGCGAGAAGCCCCTGGCGCTCATCGTCGACCGCAGCGAGGTCCTGGTCCTCGACTCCACCACGAGGCGGACGTCGAGGCCGATCCGCGAGCTCCCTACCGGGCTCAAGAAACCTCCGAAGATGAGCGAGATCTCGAACGGGAAGCTGGAGGAGTTCCTGGCGAACGCGACAGTCGTCGATTCGCGCGAGCTCGGCCGCGGAAGCACCCGGCCCCAGCTCGTCGTCCTGGAGGCTCGTGGGAAAGAATGGCGTGCCATCTTCAAGACGGTGGAGCAAGCCGGCAAGTCGAAGGCCGGCAACGGCGCCGATCGCTACCAACACGAGGTGGCCGCCTATCGGCTGGGGTCCAGGCTGGGTTTGCAGCTCGTGCCGACCAGCGTGATCCGTGAGATCGACGGCCAGCGAGGATCGCTGCAGTGGTGGGTCGAGGGAGCCGTCGACCTCGAGGCGGCAGAAGCTTACGGCCTGACCTTTCAGCACTCCGAGACGGCGGCCGCTCAGCTCGCCCTCGGCAAAGTCTTCGACGCCTTGATCGGCAACCATGAACGCAAGCTGTCGGACATCCTCTGCCTGGTCAACGGCGAGCAGGTGTTTCTGATCGACCACTCTCGCGCTTTTTCGGTGTCCTCCGAGCTGGTCCACGACGAGGACGCTGCCTTCTCGATCGCGCCGGCAATGGTGCGGGCTCTTCGGTCGTTGGAGCGGAAATCCCTTTCGAAAGAGCTCGGGGACCTGTTGAGCGACCGCCAGATCCAGGCCCTCCTGGAGCGCCGCGACAAGATCCTGAGCCGAGTCGCCGGTTGATCCTTCAACATGCAACCGCCCTACGACCTGGACACCTGGCGCCGCCGGATTCCGATCCTCTCCTCTTTCGTCCCCATGAACCACTGCACCCAGGCGCCGCAGACTGAAGCGACGCGGGCCGCGGCTGAGGACTACCTCGAATCCTGGCGACGCGACGGCGTCGACTGGGACCGCTGGATGGACGAGGTCGAAAGCGCCCGCACGGAATTCGCCCGGCTCATCCACGCCTCCCCTGATGAGGTCGCCGTCACCACGTCGCTCTCGGCCGCGGCTTCAGCGGTGGCGAGCGCCCTCGACTTCTCGGGCGAGCGCTGCCGGGTCGTGGCCAGCGAGGCCGAGTTCCCCACCGTCGGACATGTCTGGCTCGCCCAACGCCGCCATGGCGCCAAGGTCGACTGGATCGCCGTACAAGGCGGTGTCGTCGATCCCGTTGGCTACGAGGCCCTGATCGACGAGCGCACCCTCGTCGTCTCGGCCACCCACGCCTTCTATCAGAACGGCTTCAAGCAAGACGTCGCCGCGATCGCCGAGAAAGCGCACGCGGCGGGCGCTTTCGTCTTCGTCGACGCCTACCAGACGGCGGGGATCCATCACCTCGACGTGGGTGAGCTCGGCGTCGACCTCCTGGCCACCGGAACGCTCAAGTTCCTGATGGGGACGCCGGGAATCGCCTTCCTCTACGTCCGCCGGGAGCTTCTCGAGGGCCTCAAGCCGTCGCTCACCGGATGGCTCGGACGCCCGCGGCCGTTCGAATTTCGCGTCCGCGAGCTGGGCTACGCAGCAACGGCGAGCCGCTTCGACACCGGCACGCCGCCGATCCTCGCCGCTTACGTCGCCCGCGCCGGCCTCGCCATGATCCGCGAGATCGGCACGCGAAAGATCCAGGCCTGGACCGACCACCTCTCGGCCCGCCTCCTCGCCGGCGCCGCCGAGCGCGGCCTCGCCGTCCACGGGACGCGCGACGTGCGGCAAAAAACGGCGCTCACCGCGATCTTCTGCGGTGACGAAGACACAGGCCCTGAGGATCCGGGGGACTCGTCCTGGTCGGCACGCCGCAGGCGTCCTTCGGACATCGTGGAAGAGCGGCTGCGGGAGAAGGGGATCCTGGCGTCGTCCCGCGGCCCGGCCATCCGTTTGACCCCCCACTTCTACACCACGCCGGAGGAGGTCGACCTGGCGCTCGACGCCGTGGCTGAAGTTCTAGGGGAACGCCGGATGGCATAGAATGCCGAAACGTCAACGACTAGGGAGAGCCGAGCCATGAGCGAGCCGTTCTACGTCAGCCGTTCCACGGTCGAGAAAGTCGAAGGAGTCCACCGCCGGGCCCGTCTGGAGGTCGGCGGGCCGGTCGACTTTGGTGTCCACGGGTCGATCAAAGAGCATTTCAAGCTTGAGGGCACCCCCGACCTGCCGCTGCCCGTCGACTACATCGTCGCCTCGGCCGCCGGGTGAATGCTCGGCACCTTGAACGGCGCACTGGAGGTGCGCGACGTCAAGCTTCCGAGCGACGCCATCCGGGCCGAAGCCCGGGGGATCAACGAGATCCGCGACCGGCTGCCCGTCTTGACGCGGATCGAGGTGGCCTACAAGCTCCGCATCCCCGCGGGGACGCGGGAGACTGTAGAGCGTGCCCTCTCGCGGCACCAGGAGAAATGTCCGACGGCCGCGACGTTGAAGGGGGCCGTTGAGGTGAGCTGGACGGCGGAGATCGAAGAGGAGTAACCGTTCCTCAGAGCGTCCCTTTCCCACGAGATTGCCAAAGGCTCGATCCGCGCCGGCACGATCGGCCCGGTTGATCATCCGTTGAAAGTCATCGCCACTCTTGTCCGCCAACTCGTCTTGCGTCGGAGCAGCGGTGGGACGAGTCCTTTGGCCGCTCTCAGGACGCACTGGCAACGCTCGCCGAGGAAGCCCTCGACGAGAATCGCGCGGGCCGCACCAGGCCCCTGGACCCGAAGAGCCTGTGAAGTCGTTCACGACCCGGCGTTTCTGGAAAGCCTATGAGCGGCTCGACGTCCGAGTCTGTACTTCAAGAAGAAGCATACGTCAGGGTCGAGGCAAGCTCGATACCAGGCATGAAGGCAAGCTGGCCGTCTTTATCCCCTCGTCAAGGATTTTCAAAGACAGCTCTGTGGCCGCGCGCCCGAGTCGATCGCCGCGTTCCTGGAAGCTTGTGGTGGCGCCCTGAGCTAGAGTAGCCCCATGATGGATCCGGAGTTGGCCGAGAGGACCGTGGAGACCCGCCTTCCCCACGCCTTCGTGGGGACGGTGGCGCTGTGTGTCCTGCCCTTCGTGCTCAACGCCCTCGGCGTCGATTGGAGCTCGCCGGCGCTCACCGTCGACGATGCCGACGCGCTGCACCGCGCTCTCGCCGGCAGCTTCGTCCACACCGTCCTCGAATGGAGCTCCTTGCTGGCCGCGGTCTTCACGGCGGTCCTGGCCTTCACCCACTACCGGCTGGAGCGCGACCCGGCGACCCCGGTCATCGGCATGGCCCTCTTCTGTGCCGGCGCTCTCGACGTCTTCCACATCCTCGCCGCCGACCGCTTGATCGACGCCGTCGCCGACAACCGCCAGCTCATCCCCTTCACCTGGGCGCTGGCCCGTCTCTGGAACGCCCTGATCCTGATCGTCGGTCCTCTGGTGCTTCTCTTGCACCCGCCGGACACCGCGCCGAAGGAGCAGTCCCGTCGCGCCGAAGGCGCGCTTGAGCATGACCACGGCCCCAGACGGACGCTTTTCGTTCTCGTCACCTGCGGCGTCTTCGTCGTTTTCGCCTATGCTCTTGTCTACGCCTGCGCACACAGCACCCGGCTACCGCAGACGCTCTATCCCGACGCGGTCGTCAGCCGTCCGTGGGACGTCGTCCCCCTGGTCCTCTTCGTCGTCGCGGGGGTCGTCCTCTACGGCTTTCACCGTCGTCAGCCGAGCGTCTTCACGGCGTCGCTCGTCCTGTCGTGCATACCGCAAGTCGCCGCTCAAACCGCCATGGCTTTTGGCTCCGACACCCTCTACGACAATAACTTCAACGTCGCTCACAGCCTCAAAGTCGTCGCCTACACGATCCCGTTTGTCGGGTTGGTGCTCGACTACGTCCGCACCTATCACCTGGCACGGCGCTCGAACGAGGAGCTCGAGGCCCTGGTGCGGGCCAGGACCAAGGAGCTGCACCACGCCGAAGCCGCTGCCCAGGCCGCGAGCCGTGCCAAGAGCGACTTCCTCGCCCGCATGAGCCACGAGCTCCGCACGCCCTTGAACAGCATCCTCGGCTATACCCAGATCTTTCGTCGCGACGACACCCTCGACGAGCGCCAACACAAGGGCCTCGACGTCATCGAACGAAGCGGCGAGCACCTCTTGGGCCTGATCAACGACATCCTCGACCTCTCGAAGATCGAAGCCGGCAAGCTCGAGCTCATGAGACGGCCCTTTCGTCTGCCTCTCCTGCTGGAGAACATTGTCGACAGCGAGGGCCCGCGTCGCGGCTTCGGCCGCGTGCTTGCGACGTCACGCCGAGGACTACGACATGAAAGCGATTCGCGACGTCCTGGAGAGCTGGCTGGGACAGGAGGCATGACCATGAAGAAGGTAAAAGTGGCTGGGCGCGCCTCCGGCGCGACAGTTGATGGGCGCGCCTCCGGCGCGACCGTCCTGATCGTCGACGACACACCGGCGAACATCAGCGTCCTCCTCGACAGCCTGGAGCGGGAAGGCATGAAGGTCCTGGTGGCGCGCGACGGAGAGAGCGCCCTGGAGCAGGCGAGCTACGCCCGGCCCGATCTCATCCTGCTCGACGTCATGATGCCCGGGATGAACGGCTTCGAAACCTGTGCCCGGCTCCAGGCCGAGGAGAGCACCCGCGACATTCCGGTAATCTTCATGACCGCCCTGGCGGAGACCGGCGACAAAGTGCGAGGTTTCAAGGCGGGGGCGGTCGACTACGTGACCAAGCCGTTCCAGCAGCAGGAGGTGCTGGCCCGGGTGGCGACCCACCTCGAGCTCGTCGGCCTGCGCCGCGGCCTCGCCGACCGAGTGGCCGAGCGCACCGCGGAGCTGGAGTCGGCTCTGGCCGAGGTCGAGAGGCTACGCAGCCAGCTCGAGGCCGAGAACCGCTATCTGCGCGAAGAAATCCGGATCGAGCACAACTTCGCCGAGATCGTCGGCGAAAGCGCCGCGTTGAAAAAGGCCCTGCGAAAGGTCGAGCAAGTGGCGGAGCTGGAAGCGACCGTCCTGATCCTCGGTGAGACCGGCACCGGCAAAGAGCTGGTGGCGCGGGCGATCCACGACCTCAGCCCACGCCGCGACCGGGCCCTGGTCAAGGTCAATTGCGCGGCTCTGCCGCCGACGTTGATCGAGAGCGAGCTCTTCGGTCACGAAAAGGGGAGCTTCACCGGAGCCACTGGGCGTCGGAAAGGACGTTTCGAGCTCGCCCACCAGGGGACGATCTTCCTCGACGAAGTCGGCGAGATGCCGCTCGAGCTCCAGGCCAAGCTTCTGCGCGTCCTCCAGGAAGGCGAGGTGGAGCGCATCGGTGCCGAGCGCGTGGTCCAGGTCGACGTGCGGGTGATCGCCGCGACCCACCGTGACCTCCTGGAGGAGATCCGTGAAGGCCGTTTCCGCGAGGACCTCTACTACCGCCTGAACGTCTTCCCTGTCGAGCTGCCGCCGCTCAGGGCGCGGCGCGGCGACGTAGCGCTCCTGGTGCGACACTTCGCCACCAGGGCCGCGAAGAAGCTCGGCCGCTCGCCGGTTCTGCCGTCCGGCGTCGAGGAGGCCCTGGTGCGCTACGACTGGCCAGGAAACGTCCGCGAGCTCCAGAATGTGGTGGAACGGGCGGTGATCCTCGCCAGCGGCCCGCTCGCCAGCGAGCCCCTCGAGATCGACGACCTCCTCGGTCCGGCGGCGACACGGACGCCGGTTTCGGACGCCAAGTCACCGCGCCTGGAGGACGTCGAGCGCGACCATATCCGCCGCGTCCTCGAGCAGACCGGCGGCCGGATCGACGGCCCCAGCGGCGCCGCCGAGGTCCTGGACTTGAATCCCAGCACCCTGCGTTCCCGGCTACGCAAGCTCGGGATCGAGCGTCCGTAGCTCCGTGTTCGCCGAATTGATCAGAGACCAAGCTCGGCCAACCCTGCGTGTTCGTCCGGTCGTACGATCAACGTCTTACTCATGTCGTCCTCCTTCTTTCGTAGTAGTGGTAAGAGGAGAGCGAGCCGCGAGCTCGGCTTCGAGCTCCTCGATCCGTTTCTCGAGTTTCTCGATCACGGGAGCGAGCTCATCCTCCGTGAAGCGCGGTCGGATGTGCTGGGGGCAGTTCACGTCCCAGGCCTCGACGTGGAAGACGATGGCGCGCTCGGGACGGCCTCTGTAGTCGGGATCGACCAAGTGGGCAAGCAAATCAGGATCGTCCTCAACCACTTCCGCCCGGCCCCAGATCTTGACACGCCGGCGGTTCGGGTAGTCCATGAGGAAGAGGAAGGCCTGGTCGTTCTCGGAGAGATTGCCCACCGAGATGTACTGTCGATTGCCCGAGTAGTCCGCGAAGGCGAGCGTGTGCTCGTCCACGACCTTGAGAAAGCCACGGTACCCACCCCGGTGCTGGATGTAGGGCCGTCCCGCGGCGCTGGCGGTTCCGAAGTAGAAGGAGTCACGCGCGGCGATGAATTCCCTCAGGTCAGGGCTGATCCGATCGCTCCATCCGCCTTTCTCCTCCATCCGCGAATATCCTCGGCGCGAACCCAGCCTTTCCTGGTGGGCCTTGACCGCGGGCGTGAATGCGATGTCGCTGACGATGGAAGGCATGGTCTGTCTCCGGTTCTGTCCGAGCTCCCTGCTGCGGACGCCATGTAGAAGCAACAACCGTGCCAGCGCCGGAACGCACTGCGGAAGGTGACGTAACGCCTTTGTTCTCAGTCATTTGGCGAGATTCAGAAGGGCCGCCTGATAGGCCCCGCGGGTCGCGAAATATCACGGGCTCTCGAGATATCGCGGCCGCGAGTCGCCGTCACCGGTCCGTCCGGATCTCGCCAAATGGCTGAAAACAAAGGCTCTCCTTCCCGTTCCTCGTTGTGTCGGAGCGCTGGCACGGCGATTGCTTTCTCCCAGGGTGTCCGCGGCATGAAGCTCGGACGAAATCGGAAAGGAAAGAACAACATGCTCACACTGAAGGATAAAGCTTCCTACCTCATCCTCGCCTTCGCCGCCTTCCTCGCCCTGGGCGCCGCGGCTCAGGCCGCCGACAAGATTCAGGCCACGGCTGTCGACACGCCGCAGGTCCGGTATCGTACGGTCGAGATCGACGGGCAATCGATCTTCTATCGCGAGGCCGGTTCGCCGGACGCACCCACTCTGCTGTTGCTGCACGGTTTCCCGACCTCCTCGCACATGTTTCGCAACCTGATTCCTGCCCTGGTGGACCAGTTTCACCTGGTGGCGCCGGACTACCCCGGCTACGGGAACAGCTCGATGCCCGCGGTGGACGAGTTCGACTACACCTTTGACAACCTCAGCCGGATCGTCGAGAAGCTCACCGTGAAGCTCGGTCTCAAGCGTTACAGCTTGTACCTGATGGACTACGGTGCTCCGATCGGTTTCCGGCTGGCCGCGAAACATCCCGAGCGAGTCGAGTCGCTCATTATTCAGAACGGCAACGCCTACGTCGAGGGGATCGACAACGACTTCTGGGAGCCGATCAAGGAATACTGGAAGGATCGTACGGCCGTCAACAAAGGTCTCGACAACGCGTGGTGGAAGAACGTCAAGACCGCTTACCAGAAGCCGAACATGTCGAACGAGGAAGCGCTCCGCTTCCTCGTGACCCTGGGAGCGACGCAATGGCAGTACACCAACGGTGTTCGCGACAAGGAGACGATTAGTCCCGACAACTGGCACGTCACGCAGAGACTGCTGGATCGGCCAGGCAACGTGGCCATTCAACTTCAGTTGTTCTACGACTACGGCAGCAATCCGCCGCTCTATCCCAGCTGGCAGGCATATTTTCGCCAGTACCAGCCGCGGACGCTGATCGTCTGGGGAGAGAAGGACGAAATCTTCCCGGCGGCGGGCGCCCATCCGTACAAGCGAGATCTGAGGAATCTCGAATTTCACCTGCTCGAGACCGGCCATTTCGCCCTCGAGGAAGACGGCGATCTCATCGCCGAGTATATCCGCAACTTCCTGTCGCCGAGGCCTTCAACGGCGGCCCTCGGCGCCGGGAAGCGGTAGAGACGTCCAAGGCGGCGGCTTGAGCAAGCCCTGAGAAGAGGCGGCCGGCCGGGTCGAGCCCCGGGCCGTCGTCGACCGCCGCCCGGGGGCCGGGCGAGAGAATGAACGGTCCTCGGATTGTTGGGAGTGCCGGAGATGTCCGCGAAAGCGAACCGCGGTGGATCCGTGGTAGCCTCGGTATCCAAGGAGCTGGAGAATGTTCGTAGGCCACTACGGAGCCGCGTTGATAGGAGCGTAGCCATGAAGAGAGCCCTCGCGGTCGGTGTGATCGTCCTCATGGGGGCAGCCGCCTGCACGACCTCGGTTCAGCTTCCGGATCTGGGTCGCCTGTACGACCAGGCTGCTCAACACCACAAGGAGCTCCGCAACCCGGCTATCGTCATCCCCGGCATCCTCGGCTCCCGGTTGACGGACTCCACCTCCGGGCGCACCGTATGGGGCACCTTCGGGGGTGGCGCCGCCCACCCGCACAAGCCGGACGGGGCTCTCCTGGTGTCGCTGCCCATGCGCGAGGGCGCGGCGCTCAGGGAGCTGCGTGAGCCACGCCGCCGGGGACGGTTCGGTACTGCGCACGAGCGCTCTCATGGACGAGCGGGTTGGCCGCCCCTGGACGCCGAACCTCCAATAGCCGATCGCTTGGACCCATGTCTCGTTCCTGTTCAGCGATCATCTCGGGATGACGAAAGATCCGAGCTTTTTCGACAACGTTCTGTACCTCTTGCTGGAAGACCCGCGGGATTAAATGCAACGCGCCCGATGACAGTGTGTTGAATAGGCCTTCCAGTTTGTCTTGGATGAACATGTCGAAATCCTCTTGAAGCAAAAGCCCCGGCTCGGAGGCTGGCCGCCCGTGGCTGGCCGCCCGAGCCGGGGGATCTCCGGATCCCTCACGCTGCCCACGGCAGTAGCACGAGGTTGCCGGCGATCTGGTTGGTCGAGATCAGGCGATGGGCCTCCGCGGCCTCGGCGAGAGGCAGCACGCGATCGAGCACGGGCTTGATCTTGCCCTCCCGCACGAAGTCGAGCCCGGTGCGGAGCTCGTCGATGTCGGCGGCCAGAGCGCCACGGATCTGCTTCTGGCCAAAGAAGAAATTGCGGATGTCGAAGGTCACTTCGAGGCCGGCCACGAATCCGACCGCCACGAGAATGCCCTGGCCACGCAGGGCGTCGAGGCCTTCAGGAGCCGATCGCCACCCTGCGCAGCACCCCCGGTCGCCGTCACACAAAGAGTCAACACCAGGCTCACCAGGAGGCGCCTGTTGAAGCTCCGGTACCGGTCGTCGCCGGACGGGGTCACAAATCGAGTCGTGGTCGTCATGGTTTTCTCCTTCTCGAGGTTGTTCATGGCCGCCCTCGGATCGCTCGCCGAGAATGTCAGCCGTTCGGAGGTACCCTTGGAGCAACTTCCGTGCCACCCCCGAGAGTGGAGCTAATTGACTGATGGGAAAGGACTTGGCCCTTGGTCTGAAGACCAGACTCCGGCCGCAGGATCTCGCGGCTCCGCGGACTTTCGCGTCGCCAGGCGCGAAATCTCGTGGTAGGCTGGAGCCAGCCTTGGAACGGTGCCGACGAATCGTCTCGGGGTTCCCCCGGACCTGGTTCGCGAGGTCGATCTCCTGACCGTTGACCCGCCGGGCGTCGGAAGCCGCCGACGTGCGCAGCCGCTCGGCGACCAGCCCGTTGGGGCAACTCCAGCCGCTATGCTTGTGGCTTGTAAGAGGCTATCATGGGGGCACGATGACGGATGAACGACCTTGGCACCGCGGTGAGCACCGAGGCCACTAGCACTGAATTCGACCGGGCCGTGGCTCTCAACCGGGTCGACGACGGCCGATGGCAGGCCGAGATCCAAGACGGTTGGGACTTCGCCGGTACGCCCAATGGCGGCTACTTGCTCTCGATCGCCTCGGGAGCGCTCATCGAGCTGACCGGCCGGCCCGACCCCATTACGATCACCGCCCACTACCTGGCGGCGGCCCATCCGGGATCCGCAGAGTTGGACGGGGAGTTGGTGAAGGTGGGGCGGCGACACGCCACCGCGCGAGCCGCGCTTCGCCAGGGCGGCCGGGTGGTCGCCCAGGTGCTCGGAACCTTCGGCCATCTCTCGGAGTCCCCCTCCGGCCTCTGTCACCAAGCGGGGCTGCCCGACCTGCCACCACCGGAAAGCTGTGTAACCCCGGCACCCAGCCCGGGCGGATTCGTCCCGCCCCCCATCACCGAGCGGGTGGAGATCCGGCTCCACCCGGTCCATGCGGGCTTCGCCGTGGGCCGGCCCCACGGACGAGCCGAAATGGGCGGCTGGGCCAGGTTCGCGGACGCCCGCCCAGTGGACACCCACGCTCTCCCGCTGCTGGCGGACTCCTTCCCGCCGCCGGTCTTCAACTGCGGAATCCGCCTGGCCTGGGTGCCCACGATCGAGCTGACTGTGCACGTGCACAAGCGCCCGGCCCCCGGCTGGCTGGGCGAGTGGTTCACCACCGATCACATCGCCGGCGGGTATCTGGAGGAAGACGGTGTGATCTGGGACCAGACGGGTGACGTGGTCGCGGTGTCCCGGCAAATGGCCATCCTGCCCCGCGAGCCAGCGAAGTCGGAATCTGGCGTCAGCTAAGCCCCAAACAGACGCACCGAAAGGACAAGGCACGATGAACACCATGATTGATTTCCTCCGGACGATGCTGACTCTTCCCAGGTCTTGGGTCGCATGGGTGATGTTGCTGATGACCGTGAATATGGTCATCCCCATGTTCTACCTCTACACACCTGAGGGCAGGGTCGTGCTCGGAGCGATGATGTTCGGGGCAATCGCGCAAACCGTGATCTTCTCGGCCAAGGGTTTCGTCCGACTTCTCGGAATCGGCCACATCCTGTGGGTTCCTATGATCGTCTGGCTGTGGGGGCGTCTCGATCTGGCTGAGGCAGGGAGCTTTTTCCGGTACTGGCTGTTGGCCACCATGATTTTGAACGCGATTTCCCTGATCATCGACGCCGCGGACGTTTTCCGCTACGTGAGAGGCGAACGCGCCCCTTCCCTCCAGCTGCAGAAGTGAGAATCCCGCAGTGGATCAGACCCTGGCATTCTTGGCTCAGTACGGGTACGCCGTCCTCTTCATCTTCGTGCTCGCCGAGCAGATCGGCCTGCCGATTCCCGCCGTCCCATTCTTGCTGGCCGGCGGCGCGCTCTCCCGCCATGGGCACATGGACCTCGGTCTCGCCTTCGGTCTCTGTCTGGCGGCGTCGCTGCTGAGCGATGTCGGGTGGTACGAGGTCGGCCGCCGAAAGGGAGGCCGGGTCATGAAGTTGCTCTGCCGAATCTCCCTCGAGCCCGACTCGTGCGTGCGGCGCACCGAGGGTTTCTTTGCCAGGTACGGAGCCCGATCCCTGGTCGTGGCGAAATTCGTCCCTGGGTTCAACACCGCGGCGCCGCCCATAGCCGGCGCCTTAGGCATGCGGCGGACCCGCTTCTTACTCTTCGACAGCATGGGAGCCGTGCTGTGGATCGGCTCCTTCATGGCTCTGGGCTACGCCTTCGGCAACCAGCTCGAGCTGCTCGCCACCGAGGCCTCGCGAATGGGCGGCGGGCTGCTGGCGATTCTGCTCGTCGCGCTGGTCGCCTACGTCCTCGCCAAGTACATCCAGCGCCAGCGGTTCTTGAGCGAGCTTCGCGTTGCCCGCATCCATCCCGAGGAGCTCGACCGCCGGCTCGAGACCGGCGAGGAGATGGTGGTGGTCGACTTGCGGCACTCCATCGACTTCGAGCACGACCCGCGCTCCATCCCTGGAGCCATCCACCTTCCCGTCGAGGAGATTGAGAAACGGCACGAGGAGATCCCCCGCGACCGAGAGATCGTCCTCCTGTGCACCTGACCGAACGAGGCCTCCAGCGCCCGGGTGGCGCTACTGCTGCGGAGTCGGGGCTTGAAACGGGTCAGGCCGTTGACCGGTGGGCTCGAGGCGTGGCGAAGCGCTGGTTTTCGCCTCGAGGCCATCAAAACCGGGCCGTAAGGACGACGAGCTTTCCCTCGGCGCGGTTCTCTTCCATGACGCGATGTGCCTCCACGATCTCGTCAAGCCTGAACACTCGCCCAAGCTTCACGCGGCTGTGCCCGGCTTCGACCTCGCGGACGAGCTCCTGAAGCGGAGTCCTCTCGAAATCCTCGGCTTCCCCTGCGTAGGCTGTCAGGTATACGGAGCTCGGAATGGCTTCCATCGGCGCGAAGCGCTCGAAGTCCCACTTGTTGCCGACGATCCCCGTCATGCAGACGACGCCGTGACGCTTGACGGCCTGAAGCGAGTCGAGCAGCGTTGTCGTCCCGACGAGCTCCAGAACGTGGTCGACCCCACCGGGAAACGCGCGGCGGACCTCCTCGGCGATGCTGCCGGTGTCGATGAAGACGGCATCCGCGCCGTTGTCGCGGAGGAGCTGTTCACGTTCCGGGCGACGACTGGTCGCCGCGACAGTGACTCCATGTTTCCGCGCCAGGACCGCCGCCGCGAGCCCCACGGAGGTCGTGCCACCGCGAATGAGGAGGGTCTGGCCGGATCGCACCTGGAGGGCGGTGTGGAGGGAGCCCCACGCGGTCTGGATCATCTCGGGAAGCGCACCGAGCGTCGGCCAGTCAAGCGTCGTGTCGAGCGTTTGCACCTGCCTGGCCGGAACGCAGGTGTATTCGGCGTAGGAACCGTCGAACTGTCGGCCCATACCTCCCATCGCCGTGGCGACGGTCTGGCCCGGCGAGAGCTCGGTACCCGGAGCGGACACGACTTCTCCCACCGCCTCGATCCCGAGAATACGCGGGAAGGTGACCGAAGGCGACTGGCCTTGCCGCGTGAACAGCTCGGAGCGGTTGAGCCCGAAGGCGCGAGCTCGGATCAGCACCCAGCCCGGCTTCGGCTTCGGCACGGGCCGTTCCTGGAGGCTCAGAACCTCCGGCGGTCCTGGTCGTTCGACGACGACAGCCTGCATGCTCGTACCCATGGTGGTGGCCATTTGTGTCTCCCTGCTGTTACCGGCCCCAAAGTCTGATCGACGATCCCAAGCGGCTTGTGTGCCAGCCAGGCAGCCAGCCGCTATGCTTGCGGCTTGTGAAAGGCTATCATGGGGTAGCCCCCCGGCCGCGAAATCTCACAGGCCGCGAAATGTCGCGGCCCGCGAGCCGTCTCCGGCGGATCGTCCGGATAGCACCAAACGCTGGAAAACAAAGGCCTTATGTGGCGTTTCGCGGTGGGTGTCGGCGTTGGCACGGTTGTTGCTTCTTCCAAGAGCATCCGCAGCATGAAGCGTGGACCGAACCTGAGACAGGAGAACGACATGCACACCCCGAAAAGAAACGCCGCCCAGCTCATCCTCGCCCTCGCCGCCTTGCTCGTGCCGGTGACCGCGGTCCAGGGCCAGCTGGCCGATCTCGATCCCGCGACCACGGCCCTGGTCATCACCGACCCACAGAACGACTTCCTGAGCCCCAAAGGTGCTACCTGGGCGATGGTCGGGCAAAGCGTGATCAAAAACAAGACGGTGGAACACATCGAGGCACTGTTCAAGACGGCAAAGGCCAACGGGTTCCAAGTGTTCGTCTCACCGCACTACTACTACCCCACAGATCATGGCTGGAAGTTCGAAGGCACGCTGGAGAAGGTCATGCACGACATTCACATGTTCGACCGAAAGGGAGCATTGAATCTGGACAGCTTCGAAGGCTCCGGCGCTGATTGGCTGGAAACCTACAAGAAGTACATCGACGACGGTCAGACGATCGTCGCAAGCCCCCATAAGGTTTACGGACCGGAGACCAACGACCTGGTACTGCAGCTGCGCAAACGTGGCATCGACACCGTGGTACTGGGTGGGATGTCCGCCAACCTCTGCACCGAAAGCCATATGCGCGAGCTCATGGAGCAAGGCTTCGAAGTGATTGTGGTAAAGGACGCAACCGCCGCGGCCGTAACGCCGCAACTGGGCGACGGGTACACGGCGGCGCTGGTCAATTACGCCTTCATAGCCAACGAGGTCGTGGTCACCGAGGAAGCCGTTGCTCGGATGGCGGGAAAAGCAGTCGCCGAAAAGGCATCGAGGTAATCGTCACCCTTTCTTCGACGGCTTGGGGTGGTAACGCCCCAAGCCCTTTCACCGGCGCGAGTCGGTACACCTGCGAATGGAGACAACCATGCAACTCTCAATCGTTCCCGTCTTCGTCGCTCTCGTTCTCATCTTCTGCATTGTGATCACTCGCCAGGCAAGGTCGAATGGAGCGATCACCGCCACGGAGGCGCGCAGCGTCTACGCGCTGCTCCTGAGCTTCTTCGCGTGGACGTTGATCGCTTTCGTAATGGGAGTCCGCGGGACGCACCTCGAGCTCATGCCCGACGTGCCGCTCTTGTGGCAGGCCTTCGTCCTCGTCGTACTGTGGAGTACCGCTTTCGCCTTTTCCGGTACGCTCCGCGGCGGCCTGCGCGGCATCGCCACGAGCACGCCAGGGCATTGGTTCGCCTTCCTCCAGGCTCTCCGTATCGGTGCCCTGGGTGGAATCATGAAAGGAATCCAAGGCGAAGTCACCTCCAAGTTCGTTTTCTGGATCGGCATACCGGACTTCCTCTTTGGCGTCTCCGCCCTCGTCGTTGGGTGGTTGCTGTTGCGAAAGGCTGTCGACCCTCGATCCCTGATCGCCTGGAACCTTGTGGGCTTCGCGCTGATCATCCTGCCCACGTTCGTTCCCATGAGCTTCTGGATGAACGAGCCGGGGTTCAGCTTCATCTTCGAGTTCCCGATGATCCTCGCCCCCAGTATCGTCATTCCCATCTTTATTTCCCTGAACCTGTTGCACGCATGGGGAATCTTCGTCACGGAGAAAAGCCCCAGGCCGACGTCCAGCTAGCCGGCGAACTTGTAGCCCACCCGATGGACCGTGACGATGAAGCGCGGATCGGCCGGAGCGGGTCACGACCTCGCCACGGTGCTCCAGGAAGTAGTGGAGAACGTGGAACTGGCGCGCCGAAAGCTCCAGCTCGCGGCCGCCCTTCGACGCTTCGTGACGCTTGAAGTCGAGCTTCAAGCCGACGACTCTGTCGATTTCCTGGCCGCGGGCCGTCAGCATGAGGATCGGCACCGCGTTGCCGGCGGCGCGCAGGCGCTTTGTGACCTCCAGGCCGGCCCCAGGCGGGCGGAACGGCAAGCCTAAACGCGCCGGCACGTAGGATCGGCCGGAGTTTCCCGATAGGATCGGCGTCCTCGGAGATGACTTCCCAGGAACCATTGGAGGCCACGTCATGAGAAAAGCCCTGCTGACCGTCGCTCTCTGCGCCCTGGCCGGCACCTGGCCGCTCGCTGCCGACGAGACCGGCTGGCCGCAGTGGCGGGGTCCGAAAGCCGACGGCACGAGCCCCGACGGCGACCCCCCGCTCGTCTGGAGCGAGGAGGAGAACGTCCGCTGGAAAGTGGAGGTCCCCGGCCAGGGTCACGCCACGCCAATCGTCTGGAAGGACCGCATCTACCTGCTGAGCGCTATTCCACTGGAGGCGCCCGCCGAGCCGGAGGCGCCGCAGGCCGAAAGGACGCCGCCTCCAAGACCGCCGCCCGGAGGATCGCCTCCCGGAGCCGGTCCGCCGGGAGGAGGACGCGCCGGTCCGCCCGCCGGACGCGGACGCGGCGGGCCGCCGCGCGGCGTCCAGGCGGCGAAGCATCGCTTCGTCGTGCTCGCCCTCTCGCGTGAGGACGGCAGCGTCGTCTGGCAGCAGACGGCGGCCGAGACGACCCCGGTCGAAGGTCATCACCGCGACGGCACCTGGGCCTCCGCCTCGCCGGTCACCGACGGCGAAGCGCTCTACGCCCACTTCGGCTCCCAGGGCCTTTACGCCTACGACCTCGGGGGCAAGCTCCTCTGGAAAAAGGATCTCGGCGAGATGCAGACCCGGCACGCCTTCGGCGAGGGCAGCTCGCCCGCGCTCTGGGGCCAGACCCTCGTCGTCAACTGGGACCACGAGGGCGATTCCTACATCGTGGCGCTCGACAAGCGCACCGGCAAGGAGCTGTGGAAAAAAGACCGCGACGAGGCCACCTCCTGGGCGACACCGCTCGTCGTCGAGGTGGGCGGCAGGCCGCAGGTGGTGATTCCCGCCACCGGGACGAGCCGAGGGTACGACCTCGCGACCGGCGACGTCGTCTGGCAGCTCGCCGGCATGACGCTCAACGTGATCCCCTCACCGGTCTACGACGACGGCCTCGTCATCCTGATGAGCGGCTTCCGCGGCAACGCCGTCCAGGCGATCCGCCTCCCCGGGGCGAAGGGCGACCTGGCGGGGACTGAGGCCGTGGCCTGGACCCATGACCGGCACACGCCCTACGTCCCCTCGCCGCTCCTCTACGACGGCAAGCTCTACTTCCTGAAGACCAACTCGGCGATCCTCACCTGCATGGACGCCCGCACCGGGGAGGTGCTCTACACGGAGCAGCGCCTCGACGGCCTCACGAACGTCTACGCGTCGATCGTCGGCGCCTCCGGACGCGTCTACGTCGCCGGGCGCAACGGCACTACGCTCGTCTTGAAACACGGTAAGGAGCTCGAGATCCTGGCTTCGAACACCCTCGACGACGGCTTCGACGCCTCCCCGGCCATCGCCGGCCGCGAGCTCTACCTGCGCGGCCGCTCACACCTCTACTCCCTGGCCGAGGACGGCGGGGGAGGCCGCGAAGCGGCGGGTGGCAGGTAGCACGAACTCGAGCGAAAACGAGAGAAATACATGACCGAAGAGATGGAAACGGAACCGGCTGTCCTCACGCTGCCGCAATCCCACATCGTCGTGACCCGCACCTACGTGATCAAGCAATCCCCGGACGGCGACGCCATCGCCCGCCATTCGGTCGCCGACCTCTCGCGCGTCGAGGCCCGGCAGAAATTCGACTTGTTTTCGGTCCTCGTCGTGGCGATCGGCGCATCTCTCGTGTACTTCCCCTACATCCAGATCGAAGGCGAGGTGTTGAAGTGGGTTCTGATCGTTCTGGGCGCGATGCTGGTGCTCTTTGGCTTCGCCGGAACTTTCAACTCGACGCTCGTGCTCCACTGCGGTCACGAAAAAGTCACCTGCTCGGTGAATGACGACCACGAGAACCTGAAGGGCTTCGTCGCTTCGGTGAACGAATTCCTGGGCTGAGGCTTTTTTCCTCCTGACGCCGCCCCGTCATTTCTTCAGCAGGTTGGCACCCTTCGAGTCTTCGGCTTATCCTACCGTCTTCGCCCGGGGCACCATCTCCAGGTTCTTCAAGTGCTTGTCGAGCAACTCGCGGACGGCCTTGTAACCGCGCTCGCGGTTCTCTTTTTTTGCGGAAGCCGCGCCCTTGCCGTGCTTGCGGTCGTCGAGGTGGTGGAAGGTCTTGCCGTAGCCCGAGCTGCCCCGGTTGTTGACGGCGTAGACCACGTAGCCGTGGTTGACGAGGTACTGGAGAAGGGAGCTGTATCCGACGCGCGACTGGCCGCCCGGACCGCCGTGGACCCACACCAGGGCCACTTTCTCCGGATTCCGGGCTCGACGACCGGATTCCTGTGCTAGGTTCGCGGCGAACGGGCTCGGAGACACCAACCATGCAAGAACCCTCGACGAAGTGGAAAGCCCTGGCCCTCGCCACGACCGTCCTCCTCGCAACCGGTGCCGCGGCACAGGACCCTTCCTCGCACGGCCAGAACGGAGAGCACGCCCAACACGAGGAAGGCGAGCACGCGATGCGACTTCACACCACGGATCACAGCTTCGCCGACGCCGAGCGCTGGTCCAAGGTCTTCGACGCCGAGGACCGCGAAGCCTGGCAGAAACCCGGCGAAGTCCTCGCCCTGATGGAGATCGGGGAGGGCATGACGGTGGCCGACCTCGGGGCCGGCACCGGCTACTTCCTGGGTCCCCTCGCGGCGGCGGTGGGAGGCTACGGCAAGGTCCTGGCGCTCGACGTAGAGCCCAACCTGATCGACTTCATAGGTGAGCGGGCGAAGCGCGAGGGTTGGACGAACGTCGAGCCGCGTCAGATCCCCTACGACGATCCGGAGCTTCCAGACGCCTCCGTCGACCGGATCCTCGTCGTCAACACCTGGCACCACATCGGGGAGCGTCCGGCCTATGCCGCGAAGCTCCTGAAGGCCTTGAAGCCCGGCGGCAGCGTCTTCGTCGTCGACCTGACCCGCGAGAGCCCCGTCGGGCCACCGCCCGAGGAACGGCTGGCGCCCGAGCAGATCTTGAAGGAGCTCGCCGCGGGTGGCTTCACCGTCGAGCTCGCCGAGGAGACGCTCCCCCACCAGTTCGTCGTCGTCGGACGCCGTTAAACGGCCGTCACGTCCACCACCTGGGGCGTCTGAACGGCCTGCTGCGCCGCCGGGCGGGGATCGCCAACCCGTGGGTCGTCGAAACGCCCGCGCCACCGAGCTCCTGAGACATGGCAATACAACCTCAGCTCCGCTTGACCCCCGAGGAGTAGGGGAGCTCGATCATGAGGCCTCCGAGGTCAGTCTCGGCAGAGGCCGCCAAAACAGAAGAAGGGTGCGCGGCGCGCACCCTCCAACGTAGCCCGAAAGGACGAGTTGCTCAGGTCCCGAAGCCGACGTTGACAAGCATCGTTTGAGGATCGAGGACGACATGGAGATCCTCGTCGAGCATCTGGTTGCGGTCTTTCAAAACGTGGAGCCGAATCTTCGCCTCGTGGGGGTCGAGGCGCAACGCCAGGTCCACGAGGTCCTCCAGTTGGTCGGCCGGCGGCGGCAGATGGCCAGGCTCGCCCTGGGGCCCTTCCCGGAAGATTTGACACGTCATCCACAGCTCCGCGCCGATCTCGTCGGCCAGGTCCTTGAAGGCCGACACGGTCTCCGCGCTGAGCTCGTCTTCCGCCATGTCGTCGACCAAGAGCACCTGCGGCTTGAAGTGCATGACGTCTCTCAGGAGCTCGACGCTGTGGCGCAGGCGCTCGATCGTGAACGAATGCCCGACGTAGGTGTGGATGTGACGCCGGCGCTCGACGTCGAGCTGGATCGCCGCCCAGTGCTCGAGCTTCTTGTCGCGGCGCAGCATCTCCATCAGGATGTCGTCGTACCAGGTCCGAACCTTCTCGACGGTGCTGTCGACAGAGACGTGGAGCACCTTCTGGCCCGCCAGGAGCGCGTCCATGCCGATGTCGACCAAGAACGCGGTTTTGCCCACCCCGGCACGGGCCAGGACGAGGGCGAGGTGGCCCGGACCGGGCCCGGGATGGCCGTCGCGCTCCAGGAGCTT
Organism: uncultured bacterium; assembly: GCA_965371445.1. Taxonomy (GTDB): domain Bacteria; phylum Acidobacteriota; class Thermoanaerobaculia; order Multivoradales; family J023; genus DASWIG01. Next base: position 85,529 of record CBDUYN010000003.1, read on the forward strand.
GCGGGGCGAGCGGCGCAGGTTCAACATCACGTCGGTCATCAGTCGTCCTCCTCGGCCAGGTGGCCATTGTACTTTTTCAACAGCTCCTCGGTCACCTCTTTCGGCGCGGGACCGTACCGTGCGAACTCCATCGTGAACTCGGCCTTGCCCTGGGTCTCCGAACGGAGGTCGGTCGAATAGCCGAACATCTCGGCGAGCGGCACCTCGGCCTCGACCCGGGCGAACCCGGCGTCCTCGGTCGAGCCGAGGATGTGGCCGCGACGCTGCATGAGCGAACGGTAGATGGCCCCCTGGAACTCGCCCGGGCCTTCCACCACGACCTTCATCACGGGCTCCAAGATTTGCGGCTTGGCCCTCTTGTAGGCCTCCCGAAAGGCCGCCCGGGAGGCGATCATGAACGCCATGTCGGAGGAGTCGACGGCGTGGGAGCTCCCGTCGAGGAGCACCGCACGGACACCGACGACGGGGAAGCCGATCAGGCGGCCCTTCTCCATGGCGCTGCGGAAGCCCTTGTCGCAGGCCGGGACGAACTCCGTCGGGATGTGGCCGCCGCGGAGCTTGTCGACGAACTCGTACTCGCCCTCTTCGAGGGGCTCGAGGTAGCCCACGACCTTGGCGTACTGGCCGGAGCCGCCGGTCTGTTTCTTGTGCACGTAGTCAAACTCGCCGCGCCGGGAGATCGCCTCGCGGTAGGCCACCTGGGGCGCGCCGGTCTCGACCTCGGCGCTGTACTCGCGGCGCATGCGCTCGATGTAGACGTCGAGGTGAAGCTCACCCATGCCCGAGATCACCGTCTCGCTGCTCTCGGGGTCGAGGTGGACGCGGAAGGTGGGGTCCTCCTTGGTGAACCGCTGGAGCGCTTTTGACATGTTCGACTGGGCTTTCGAGTCGACCGGGTTGACCGACAGCGAGATCACCGGGTCCGGCACGTACATGGAGGTCATGGCGAGCCGCGGCCCGTTGCCGAGGAAGGTCTCCCCGGAGTGGCAGTCGATGCCGAAAAGCCCCGCGATGTCGCCGGCTTCGGCGGCCGCCACGTCTTCCATCTTGTCGGCGTGGATGCGCACCAGACGCCCGATCTTGATCTTCTTGCCCGTGCTGGCCCGGTACACCATGTCGCCCTTGGCCAGCCGGCCCTGGTAGACGCGGACGAAGGTCAGCTGTCCGTAGCGTCCGTCGTCGAGCTTGAAGGCGTAGGCCACGGTCTGGCCCGAGGGGTCGGACTGGAGCTCCACCGGAGCGTTGTCCTCCTCGAGATCGACCGCCTCGATCGGCACGTCGAGCGGGCTCGGGAGGTAGGCGTTGACCGCGTCGAGCAGGGGCTGGACGCCCTTGTTCTTGTAGGCCGAGCCCATGAGCACCGGGGTCAGCTCGAGCGACAACACGCCCTTGCGAACGGCGTCGCGGATGAGCTTCGGCGTCGCGGCGTCCTCGAGGGCCGCCTCGAGGAGCTCGTCGGAGTACAGGCTCGCCGCGTCGAGCAGGTCGACGCGGGCCGCCTCGGTCCGTTCCCGGAGCTCGGCCGGGATCGGTCCCTCTTCGACTTCCTCGCCGTTCTCGCCGCGGAAGTAGAGGGCCTTCATCTCGATCAGGTCGACGACCCCTTCGAAGTCGACCTCGAGGCCGATCGGAAGCTGCATCAGCACCGCCTGGTGGCCGAGCTTGTCGCACAGCGCCTGGGCCACGCGCTCTGGGTTAGCGCCGGTGCGGTCGCACTTGTTGACGAAGGCGATGCGGGGCACCTCGTAGCGGCGCATCTGGCGGTCGACGGTGATCGACTGCGATTGCACGCCGGCGACGGCGCAGAGCACCAGGACCGCCCCGTCGAGCACCCGCAGCGCCCGCTCCACCTCGATCGTGAAGTCGACGTGTCCCGGGGTGTCGATGACGTTCAGGTGATGGTCGCCCCACTTTAGGTAGGTGGAGGCGGAGGTGATGGTGATGCCCCGCTCCCGCTCGAGCTCCATGTAGTCCATGGTCGCGCCCACGCCGTCCTTGCCTTTGACGTCGTGGATGGCATGGATCTTCTGGGCGTAGAACAAGATCCGCTCCGTCAGGGTGGTCTTGCCGGAGTCGATATGGGCGGAGATGCCGATGTTGCGGATCCGTTGGATGTCTTCTCTCATGGTCGTTCTCGTTACAGAAGTCCCCCCGGACCGCGCTCGCGGACGGCTGACAAGGGCTCTTTGTGTGGCTGGTGGCGCGGTGGACCGACGCACTCCTGCTGGAGGTCGCGCCTCGACAAAGGCCGCGACCCTACTCGTTCAGGCGCGAAAAGTCAACGGCAGGATCCACCACAGGATCCAGCCAGGGGCCCTAGGGCCGAGGCTGCTGAAGGCGTCCGATGAGACTCAGGAACTCGGTCATGGGATTTGGCTCGCCGCCCTCGGGGGGAGCCGCGATCTGCTCCAGCAGACTCAAGACGTCCCAGCTGATCCAGCCCTCGACGATGCGGCCTTCGACGATGCGCAACATGTCGATGCCGTGAGTCCGGATCTCACGGCCGTTCGGCTCGACGCCCAGGAGCCCCCCGGTGTAGCGCGCGCGGGCGCTCCAGAGGACGGTCACCAGGTCGCCCTCGGCGACGACTTCCTTCACCTTCATCTCGATGTCGCTGAAAGCCATGTGGTAAAAGCTCACTAGCTGCTTCAACGCCTCGGGTCCGCTGGTGAAGTCGGTCGTGAAGGGGATCCGTCCGTGGATGACGCAGTCGGGGTCGATGAGCTGATCCGCAAGAGAGACGTCGCCTGAAATCCACAGGTCCCTGCGGAAGCGACGGGCGATGACCTTGTTCTTCTCTAGCCACATGGAAGGTGTCCCCGACCTGCGCTCGGGCCTCTAGCAGAGGTCGGCGGCGTGCTCGGTCAGCTCCTCGAGGGTGACGAGCCCGAGGGTCGCCTCATGGGTCGAGGCGAGGACGATGGGTGGTGCGGCGCCCGCGTCGTAGGCCTCCTTCCAGCGGGCCGCGCAGAGGCACCACCGGTCGCCGGGCTTCAGGCCCGGAAAGTCGCCAAAGGCCGAGGGGCTGCTCAGATCGTTGCCACGCAGGCGGGAGAAGGCGAGGAACCCCTCCGTCATCTCGGCACAGACCGCGTGGACGCCGTGGTCGTCCGGGCCGACCTCACAGCGGCCGGTGCGGTAAAAGCCCGTCATGGGCTCCATGCAGCAGATCTCCAGGCGTCCTCCGAGGACGTTTCTTGCGTCGTGCATCGCCGGGTCCTCCTCCCGTAGGGCGCTGCGGCGGATCTGCCGCCGGGCGTCACGGGAACGAAGACTAGAATAGCGCAAGTCACGCCTCGACGAGAACTTCCTCGCCCAGCATCCGCTCCAGCCCCACCGCGACGACGGCGTAGCTGCGCAGCTTGAGCCCTTTCTCCCGCTTCGCGAGCGCCTCCCGATCGCGTCGGGCCTGGTCCCGCGCCTCGGCTTGGTCGGATTGTAGACGAGCTCGTCCACGTCCTCGTTGAACCGGTAGCCGTTGTACCAGGTGCACATCGTGTCGAAGGCTTCCCCAACCGCTTCGGCCGGCAACTCCCGGTCGGCCACGACCTGCCGCAGGAGATCGGGGCTCTCGCTGACGACGCTGAGGAGACTCGTTAGGACCTCTTGCGGGGTCCCCTCGACCCAGATCGGATCGGGGAGGATGGCCTGGTACTGCTTCGCGAAGACCTCGGCTCGGGAGCAGACATGCCGTCGGAGGCTCTCGGCGATCTCTCGGACGCCGCCGCTCGCGTCGACGTTGGAGAAGTTCCACTGGAGGACGAAGTAGCGGTGGGCGAGCGACGTAGGGTCGCCGCCGACGGCGAGGCCGCCGAAAAGCTCGTCGAATTCGTCCTTGCGGCGCAGGTCGTAGTAGCTCGCGAGCGTCTGGAGCCACAGCGACTTGCCGAAGCGACGCGGACGCAAGAAGACGAGAATGCTCCCCAGCCGCTCGAGGTCACGGATCGCCGCCGTGCGGTCGACTGGACCATGCCTTCCTGGCGGATGCGGCGGAAGTCGGCGATGCCGTGGGGGAACTGGATCATGGAGCCTCCTGGAGCCTTCTCCCGGAGTCTAGCAAATCCAGCCCCCTACGAGGCCTGGGCGCCCGCGGACGTTGCCTGAGCCGACGCCGCGGTCCTCAGCCCGGCCCCCTCGCCGTCGGATCCAGCACCACGTCGATTCTGCGGCCGGTCTCGACGTTGACGCGGTGACGCCAGGGCGCATATCCCCGCAGCAAGATCTCCTCGTGAACCCCCAGCGACAAGTCGAGAGTGCAGGGGCTCCTCGGTGCCGCGAGTCGCCTTCACCGGCTCGAGCAACGAAGGCCCCGGCCGCGTCGCGGCCGAGGCCTCGGGTTCGTGTCGATGACGTTGGGTACCCCGGTTCAGGGGGACCAGCATCCAAGCGTCACGAAACGCTCAAGAGGTTCCCCGTTACGAGGCCGTCACCTCCACCAAACCAAGTTGAACAATTTCCACAGATCCACCTCCTTTCTGAGCGTACCCACAGAATGGCGGACCCAACCCGCCCGGTTCCTCAGGCCGCTCAAACCGTCTCGGAACCGCCGCGCGCTCCACCTCTTCGGAGGGGGGCGCGGAATCGTCTCCAGCATTGTCGTAGATTTTCAATCCTTTGTCAAATCCTTTCGGATCGACTTCAGTCCCCCGTCCCCTCGTTGGCCGAGAGACCCGGGAAACCGTTGTTGCCGGCGTCGACCGCGACCTTCCAGCTACCGTCGCCCTGTTTGCGCCACATCGTGACGTACTTGCCCTGGGTCACCTTCTCTTGGCCGTCCTCGCCTCTTCCCGTCCTCTCGTACCAGCCGTAGGTCATGGCAAGAGTCGCGTCGTCCGAAAGCTCGACACCGACCGGGTCCCAGACCAGGGACACGACGGCGCCGTCGTCGAACCTTTCGCTCATGGCGGCCCGGACGGCCTCCCGACCGGTGACGACCGGCTTGCCGTAGGAGTACACGATGCCGTCGGATGCGAAAAAGTCGGCCCAGCCTTCGGCGCCCCGCTCGGCGACGGCCTTCTTGAAGTCTTCAATCGTCAGGCGAAGCGCCTCTTCCTCGGCTTCCGGACCGCGCGACACCGGGGCGTTCGCGGCTTCCCTTTTGGCCGCCGGCGGTTGTGTCCCTTCCGGGTAGGGAAGCCCCGGGTTGCCGATGTCGGCCACGACCAACCAGGCGCCGTCGGCCTGCTTGCGCCATACCGAGAGGTACTTGCCCTCCCGGGAGACGGCCTCGCCGTCCGGCGTCTTGGCCGACAGGAGATAGCGGCCCACGGTGTATCCCAGCGTCGCGTCGTTGGAGACTTCCTGGACCAGGGGAGCCCATCGCAGGGAGGTGTCGGGGTTGCCGAAGAAGGGCTCCATGACCTCGCGAATCGCCGCGGGGCCGCGCGTCGCGCCGCCGCCGTCGGAGAGCATCAAGCCGTCCTCGGCGAAGTAGGAGGTCCAGCCTTCAGCGCCCCGCTCGGCCGTCGCCGCGTCGAACTCGCGGTCGGCCGCCGCGATGGCCTCGCGCTCCGCGGCGAGGTCGACTTTCGGCGTCGCGTCATCGGCCGGCGGGGGGGCCGCGCAGCCGACGACGAGGATCCAGGGGGTCAAGGAGAGTGCCACGAGGTTTCTCATCGCCTAACTACCCGCCTCGTGACGCTTGTGCTCCTTGACGAGGAGCTCGACGACCGACGGATCGGCGAGCGTCGTGATGTCGCCCAGCTCGTCGTACTCGCCGGCGGCGATCTGGCGCAGGATGCGGCGCATGATCTTGCCCGAGCGGGTCTTCGGCAGGCCCGGGGTGATCTGGATGCGGTCGGGAGTGGCGATCGGACCGATGACGTGGCGCACCTGCTCTTTCAAGGCGCCGACGAGCTCGTCGTTGTCCTGCTGGGCCGCCTCTTCGGTGACGATGGCGTAGGCATAGATGCCGATGCCCTTGATCTCGTGCGGGAAGCCCACGACCGCCGCCTCGGCCACCGCGTCGTGGCTGACGAGGGCGCTTTCGACCTCGGCCGTCCCCAGACGGTGCCCGGAGACGTTCAAGACGTCGTCGACGCGGCCGATGATCCAGTAGTAGCCGTCCTCGTCGCGGCGGCAGCCGTCGCCCGTGAAGTAGAGGCCGGGGAACTGCGAGAAGTAGGTCTCCTGGAAGCGCGAGTGGTCGCCGTAGATGGTGCGGGCCTGGCCCGGCCAGGTGCGGGCGATGCAGAGGTTGCCGCGCACGTCGTTTCCCTCGAGCTTCGTGCCTTCGTCGTCCACGAGGAGCGGCTCGACGCCGAAGAAGGGCAGCGTCGCCGACCCCGGCTTGGTGGGGGTGCACCCCGGGAGCGGCGTGATCAGGATGCCGCCGGTCTCGGTCTGCCACCAGGTGTCGACGACGGCGCAGCGTCCGTCGCCCACCACGTCGTGGTACCACTTCCAGACCTCGGGGTTGATGGGCTCGCCCACCGTGCCGAGGATCCGAAGCGACGTGCGCTTGTACTTGGTGACCCACTCGGTACCCTCGCGGGCAATGGCGCGGATGGCCGTGGGAGCGGTGTAAAAAATCGACACCCCGAGGTCGTCGACCACCTGCCAGTAACGGCCTGCATCGGGATAGAGCGGAGTCGACTCGAACATCACCGTGGTCGCGCCGTTGGCGAGGGGACCGTAGAGGATGTAACTGTGGCCGGTGATCCAGCCGACGTCGGCGGCGCACATGAAGACGTCGTCGTCGTGCAGGTCGAAGATGTACTTGTGGCTCATGGCGGTGTAGACCATGTAGCCGCCGGTGGTGTGGAGCACGCCCTTGGGCTTGCCGGTCGAGCCCGAGGTGTAGAGGATGAAGAGCGGCGACTCCGAAGACATCCACTCGGCGGGGCAGGTGGAGCGCTGTTTCTTGGCCTCCTCGTCCATCCAGTAGTCACGGCCGGGGTGCATCTCGGCCTCGGCGTCGGTGCGCCGCACGACGAGCATCGTCTCGACCATGGAGAGGCCTTCGACGGCCCTGTCGGAGGTCGCCTTCAAGGGGATCTTCTTGCCGCCCCTCAAGCCCTCGTTGGCGGTGATGAGGATCTTGCAGCCGGCGTCCAAGATGCGCTCGCGCAGCGAATCGGCCGAGAAGCCGGCAAAGACCACCGAGTGGACCGCGCCGATCCGCGCACAGGCGAGCATCGTGTAGGCAAGCTCCGGGATCATCGGCAGGTAGATGCAGACCCGGTCGCCGCGCCGTACGCCATGGGCCAGGAGCACGTTCGCGACGCGCGCCACCTGGTGCTTCAATTGCCGGTAGGTGATGTGCGTGTACTCGCCCGGCTCGTCGCCCACCCAGATGATGGCGGTTTTATCGGGCTGTGTCTCCAGGTGACGGTCGACGCAGTTGTAGCAGGCGTTCAGGCGGCCGCCGGAGAACCAGGCGAAGTCGACCTCTTCCATGTCGACGTCCAAGATCGAGTGCGGCGGATGGTACCAGGTGATGAACCTCTCCGCCTGCTCGCGCCAGAAGCCCTCCGGATCGTCCAGAGACCTGCGGTAGAGCGACTCGTACTCCTCCATGCTGCCAAAAGCGGCGTTCTCGGCGATGTGCGTCTTGGCTGGATACATGCGGATCTCCTCCTGCTACGCCGGTGGTCTTGGTTTCCCGCCTCGTCCATGCCCGCTTCCGGCCTCGTTTCAGACCTTGAGGAGCCGGATCCGGACAGGCCGGGGGGATTGTCGGGACCGTATCATAACCACGGTCATCGGGAAGACGATTTTCGGCAACCCGACCGACGCCGAAACCTGGACGTTCGGCATCCCGTGCAGCAGTGGAAGTGGGACCAGCTCACGGAGACCCGGGAAGTCGTTGGGCTTCCCTGGCTGTGGCGATGGAGCCTAGCGGGAGCTATGGGGATCCCCTTCGTCATCATCTGTGGCGCGCGGAGATCCCGGTGTACCGGGTGAGCCCGAAGCGTTGCAAGGACCTCTCCGAGGTCCTCGACGGCGTGCCGAGTCAACACGATCCGAAGTCGGCGATCCTGGTGGGGCGTCTGCATCCGGACGGGACGAGTGAGCTGTAGGAGGAGTCAAGCGAGGCACAGCGAGTCCCACGCGGTTGGTCCAAATTCAGGGATTCGTGTGCCTGGAGAAGCCTAGAATTTCCGCCTCCCGCCCCTTGACACGGCCTACGACAGGGACGCTCCCCTTCAGGACGGATCCGGAGGCTCTAAGGGCCGCACGGCAGCCGTCCAGGACGGACCCGAAGGCTCCAAGGGCCGCACAGCATCCGCCCAGGACGGACCCGAGCTCTCTGAGGGCCGCACGGCGTCCGTCCAGGACGGATCGGCGCGCTTGGGAAAAAGATTTTGACCTCGTCGCACCTTCCCGCGACGCGAGGGAAAAAGATTTTGACCTCGTCGCACCTTCCTGGGACGCGAGGGAAAAAGATCTCGACCTCGTCGCACCTTCCCGCGACGCGAGGGAAAAAGATCTCGACCTCGTCGCACCTCCCCGGAGCGCGAGGGAAAAAGACGGCGACCTCGTCGCACCCTTCCGGTACGCGAGGGAAAAAGATGGCGAGCCCATCGCACCCCAGAACCCGCTAGACGTCTGGGAAAAGCGGGTTTTCTGGCGCTTTGAGCTGTTCGTTCGAGAGGGGGCGGGGGAGCCTCAGGCGGCTCGGTGAAGGTCCTGGCGCTCTTCAGGGTCGCGATGGAAGAGGCGGCCGGTCTTTCGCGCGGCTCGCTCGAACCAGGAAAGCAAGACACGCCCTTGCGGCACCACCGCGACGGCGGCCGGCTTCGGCTTCGGCTTGGACCGTGGCGGATCGTCCTTGCGGGGCCGTCCGCGGGGATGCTTTCCCCGGACCTTGACCACCAGGTCCCGGCGTCCCGTGCGGCTCAGGAAGCTCTCGACGATCCTGGCGTTCTCCTGCAGCACCGACTCGGACTTCTCGATCGCCTTCCGCCGGTTGTCCCACGCCGAGGCCCGCGTCAGATTCGCCTTACCGGCAGCATCATACGCGGCTTCGAGCTCGGCGACGAGCTTTCGAGCTCTGGCGATCCGGGCCGCAAAGCCCTTCTTGTCGAAGTCGTGCGTGAAGAATCCCTCGCCGTCCCCCCAGAAGACGAGCACGGCATGGGTCCAGGCGATCAGATCGGACGTCCGGCGGGGTGTCTTGCCCGAGAGCCCCAAGCTCAGTTCCACTCTCTTCACGGCGTGGAGGTCGCGCCAGGCTCTCCGGAAGTCCGCGATCTCACGGTGGAGGTCGACAGCCAGGTCGTCGCGCCGACCGGCCCATTCCTGGTGGGCCTTGACAGCCCGCGAGTGGGCGCGGTCGGATTCGACCGCGGCGTCGGCGGCGGTCCCGATCTCTTTCGACGCCGACCTGTGGGCACGCCCGAGGTGGAGCCGCTGCACACCCCCGGGGCCGATCCCGGCGGCGCGCGCAGCTTGACCCCTATAGAAGACGGAAAACAGGCCGCCGCTCTGACACCGGATCGCCCCGCGAGGGCATCTTTCTTGGTCTGCAAGAAGGTGGACAGGTTAGCTCTTCGGTAGCCAAGTCGTTGAAAACAAGGGACTTGCGACTCGGCTGGCACCTCACTGGCGGCTGGACTCCTTGAGCCGCTCGGCGGCGATCCGGTAGTACTTCGGATCCAGCTCAATGCCGAGGAAGCTTTTCCCGAGTCGCTGCGCCGACCTGCCGGTGGTTCCGGAGCCAAGGAACGGGTCGAGCACGATGTCTCCGGGCTTCGAGAATGCCGCGATGAGAGGATCGATGGCGGCAATGGGTTTCTGGGTCGGATGGAGCTTGTTCCCAGAATAGCTCCACGGGAGCACATCGTTGAGCAGGACATTCGGCCACCGTGGCTCCCGTGGAATTGGGAGCTGGCTGGTGGTGGGAAGGTCGGTGGAAAGGAGGAGACTCGGGTACGCCGCAGCAGATGGCGGGCAAGACGGACGAGCGGCTCCTGGGGAGAACACACTAGATCGAGGAGAAGAGCTCCTGTTGTCCCCTTGCCTTTTGCTCGGCCTGAAACGCATACTCTGCCTGCAATTCATCCACAGACAGATGATCTCCTGCAAGTGGTCGGCTCAGGCTTTCTCGGTCAGGTACGAGACCGAGAGCCTGTTGCACTCCTTCTCTCTTCACCCTGACTCTGTTCCCGAAGATATCATGCTGCATGCACAGATCTGAAGAGTTTCCGCCGTTGATGATTCTTGTACGTGGTGTAGTCATAGGAAGCGAATAAAAAAAGGAGGTCGACCCGAAGATCGGCCTCTGTTCGTTCAGAGTTCCCAGAGAACGACCAGCAGACAGAGGTCCTTCGCGGGTCAAGGAGGAGCCGCAGGGAAAGGCACCGAAATAGCCTCGGTCAATGAGCCCTTTGAATTCGTCCGCTCCATAAACTCAAGAAACGGCGGACGGATTTGAAGGACTCATCCAGGGATCTGCTGTGCCGACTGAGAAGCTCCTTGAGGCGTGGAGATGTCTGCTACACTGAGAAGGTGTGAGCAATCCCAGCGACTTTTCTAAAGGGAGGGAAGAACAACGCTTAATAGCGGGAAGCGCTGAGCACAACACTGCATTGTGCAAAAGCGTCTTCGCTTAGATTCGCGTGTGACAAAGGAGCCGCATAGAATCGAAGCGAAGGCGCGGTGTCTGCAAAACTTTGCACAATGGCCGGTTGTGCTTGCGCGGAACGATGTCGAGGTGATCCCGATAAGACCGGTACCTTCGATGAAGGTGAGCTCGGCAGAGCCAGAAGCAGCCCGAGCTGCCTGAGCAGGGCTGACGAAGGGGCTTCCCTCGGCCTCCAGGGCGCGAGACCTGAGCCCACTCTGCGCAGATTCCAGGAGAAATGAGGAGGAGATTTGACCGATTCGGTCAAGAGTTCGTCTCTTGACGGATTCGGTGGTACGCGGGAGAGTGGACGGAACCAAGCAGGAGCGGACGCCTCGCGGACAGTGCAGTTCGCAGGTGATCCGCCCTCAAAGGAGGAATCATGTTCTTTTCATTTCTTACGCTTCTGGTTCAACTGAGTACTGGCATGACATCGCCAGAGGAAGAACTCAACCACGGAGCAGATATTGAGCCAATCGGATAGGACCGATTAGGTGTTTTTCCGGGTCGTATTATTCGTAAACGGCCTTTATCATTTGTTTATAGGCACGGTCGAGAAAGTCCTCCGTGACTTTCCCGACCAGTGCCAATTTAATGAAGTCATTTACCGCCTGTGCAGCGATCTTGCTCTCCTTTTTTAAGGTCTCTAGCTGTTGAACCATATCGGAAGCTAGTTCCAACATTTCATCGATTCTGCCAGCCATCAACAAAACGAGCGATAGTCTCAGGGTAATGAGAGCAACATCGATACAATTTTCCTGAGCTGCGGATGCCGCGAGTACTTTTCGGAACGCAGTTTCCGCATAGAGTAAGTCATCCCGCCTCAAGGCCACCTCCCCACGCAACCAGAAGATCTTCCACCAGTTGAGCCCATGTTTTGTCTGGTGCTCTCTTGCCGCGACTTCAGCGCATTGTTCAGCCTTATCAACCTCTCCGAGATCGATATAGGCAAGCCCGAGACTCTGGTGAAGCGCGACCCGGTATTGCCATGCCTCTTTTGGTAAATACTTCAGCGCGGCTTCGTAGCACGGTATTGTTTGCTGTGGGCGGTTAGCTCTGCGGAGCATCATGCCTTGGTCGACAAGGCACTTTCCGATTCCGGGAAGATCACCCAAAAAGATGTATTTATGCATAGCTTGCTCTACAAAATTTAGCGCGATATCGTATTCCCCTTGGGTGCCGAGTAGGTAGCAACAACGCTGAAGTGCTCTCGCCTCTCTTTGGAGGTAATTCTCTTTTTTTGCCAGCCTGAGAGCTCTTGCCAGGTAAGCGGCGGCGGGCGAGTAATTTCGTAGGGCAATCTCAATTGCTCCTAATAATAGGAGTGCATCACAGATGATTTGTAGTGAGTTTTCAGAATTCTCGGTAAGATTCAGAACCGCTTTTAGGATATCGATAGACTCAGCTCTCGCAACTGTCGGATCAGTAAATCTGAACTCCTCAAGGCGGGATAAGTCTGTCGTCAGTTCACGCAGCTCGGCTTCAGAGTTGCTCGATTCGCTCTCGGTCGCCTGCAGAAGGACTGAAGCATCAATAATCCTGTCAATTTGCTTCAGGAGTTCCGTCCTCTCTTTCTTTCTCGCAAGTACCTTAAGATATCTTTCAGGCTGGAAGCGGTAGCGCGTTCCGAACACCCACGCGAAGAATTCTCCTGGCTCGAACTCCAGCAGGTTCAGTATCTCGAAGAGCTGCTCCAAGCGCATAGCAGGCTTACCGGCCAGGAGGCGGGCCACGTATCCCGGGCTATTGCCGAGCCTGCGGTCGAGCCATCCTACCCTTCCCCAGCCATGCCCCCTTCGAACCTCGTCAAGTGCTTTGAGGACTCGTTTCGTCTCATCCTTAGGTTCCATACACCCCCTTCGGCGGATTTCGCTGTCTGCTGGAAGTCGACCGAATCGGTCAAGGCAGAACCACCAGCGTGAGCGGCAGAATCGTCGATGTCTGTGGCGACTATACCAACGCCTGCCCGTAGCCTGCAAGCCTCTCGTCTCCCTGATCATGGGAACGAGGAAGCGCTCTCCGATCCGATCGAGCGTTCTCCGAGCACGGGCATCAGGGAAACCCCCGCAGTAAACAGTAAACTCGGGAAACCCGCCCTCGGCAGTCGAACGGATCAGGGAGAGACATGACGTCGCACCTGCATTGCCGTAGGGACGGACACCTCAAGAGAGAGAGAAACCAATGGCGACCACCCCATCAGCATTCCCCGTCTCCCCATCAGGGGAACCTTCGTCACCACTCCCGGAGGACTCCCCCCGTCCCTTGCCGGCGGGAGAGCCGATCTCCCTGACCCTGGGGGAACTGGCCGCCGCTGTGCGCTTCGTGGCTCGTGAGCGTCCCGGGGCGATCGAGACGGTGCTCTGGGCGCTCTGCCGGTCGCCTGAGATGGTCGAGGTCTGTCGCGAGAGTGAGCCGGCTGCCCACGAGTATGCGGACGTCGCCGGCCTCGACGGCATCGTCAATGCTCTGCTCACCGCGAGTGAAGAGGGCCGTGACCTCCTTGCCGCCGGGCTGCGGTCTTCGCCTTCCGGCGTCCGCCAGCGTCTTCAGGGAGTGGAGCCACGCCTTCAAGAAGTTCTAGGGCAGTTAGCCCAGACGCTTCAATCCTTGAAACAACCGACAACCGACACATAAGGAGTGAGTCCATGACTCTGAGAAATGCCCCAGACCCTGTTCGGCAGGAATTTGAACGCATTCGAGCACACCTGCGCAAAGTGGTCAGAGACTCGCCGATTACGCAACGAGATATCGTCCAGCGTGCCGACCTGACGCAGTCAATTCTCTCCGGTGTTCTTCGGGAGGGCGGAGCAGGCTGTCATCTTGACCGGCTTCTCGTCATCCTCGATGTGATCGGCGTCTCACCGGAAAAATTCTTCGGTGGACTGTACAATTCTTCGAACGCTGAGCTAAAGCTACAAGTCCAGAGCCTCACGATACAGGTGCAGAGTCTGACCGCAGTCCTGGTGCGTTTGGGATTCGTAACGCGGAAACAGCTTAAAATCGCTGCCGACCAGTATGTTGAGGATTTTGAGTTTCCGGCAAATGACGAGACAGGGGAGATGGAGTGGTGAGGAAGAGGAAGACGTCGAAAAGGAGGACATCGAAGAAGCCGGCAGTGAAGAGACCGGCCTCTGAAACACCTGTCGATCCTTCCGGTGACGTATCAGGATATACCTCAATGGCTGACGCATTGGAGGCTCATCTTGGTGCGCCGCCCAGCGAGAATCCACTTTACAAAGCGGCCGTGCGCTGCTTGCGGGTGCTCATGGAGCACGCCGGCCTCACTCCTGAAGTGGTAGCAGAGAAGACAGACTGGTCGCCAACAGAAGTCGAGGTCATGATGGATCAGCCGGTACTTCTATCTGACTACATGATGTTGTGGGATCTGTGTGTCGAGGAACACGAGGATCTCATGGACAAGTGTGCCGCTACGATCCGTATCCTCATAGAGCGTAACGAAGTGGATCAGGAGATGATCGATTTCCTGGCAAGTATCGGCCATCTGTACTTGTTCTTCGGTGGAGAGTTCGTTCAGCCAGAACTTGAGGTGGATGCGTGACCATGGAAGACGATGGTAAGCGAAACGAAGCCGACAGCTTCTCCATCCGCATTCCGGAACATGCGACGACAGTCGTCTGTCCGGTCTGCTCTGCTGAGCTCGTGGCTTCGGGACCGACCGGGTACTGGAACGAGACGCCGATCTGTGATGTGTGCATGTATAAGGTAGCGCGTCCTCTCGGTGCTACCCTTTCGCTGATTGCCGTGGCACGGAATTTCGCACGGCAGGAGTACAAAGAAAAGCGAACTCTCCTGAAAGCAGCGGCTGAGGTATGCGTCTTCGCCGAGCTGTACGAGCAGTGGCTTGCTCCTTTGGGTCCGCCTCGGCTGGCATTGGCCATAACACCGCTTGGCATGCTCAAGAAGGCTGAAGAGTACTCCAAGCAGAACCTGAACTAAACACCTTCTGATCAGGAGCAGAACGAACCCATGGCGCAGCATGACGATACTTCCAAGACACCGCATGCTCACACAATGCTGGATGAAGCCCTTGGCGACAGTGACGACACAACGGGTCAGAGAGAGAGCAGGAAATCACTCAATGTTCTGTTGACCATCGTTTCACGATTCAAACACGACCATCCCCGTTTCGCGGGTACGCTGCTATATCTGGTAGCACACGGCGCTGCGATTATCGAAGACATCGCCCTGTCTCTGGAATACATGGGCTATGTGTCGAATGGCTTTGTGAATTTTCCGGAGGAAGTGCGGCAGGTTTTTGAAGAGAATATGGATCATCAGAGAACGTGCTCTGCCGGTTCATCTGGCATTCGAAGCCGTATATCTGCTGGAATCATGTGCTCAACTGTCTACATCTGGGACATCTCGTCTGACGAACAGGTACTCATGCTCAGGAAGTGTCTGGAGGAGGTGCAGATAGACAAGCTGCGGGCACTTCCTGCAAATCGAAAGGAAGAATGGCTTCTGGTTTCCGAAGCGCTCGCTGAAGATGCAGCAGCGTACGGTGGGGACGACGAGTGTGTTCGGGAAGCGTTTGCACAAGTGCAGGCAGCTTGCGCGGAGCGTTCAGCATCGCTGGAAAATGACGTGATTGAACTGATCACGCTCGCGCTCATGGCAATCGGAAAGATTGAAGGGAAGAATACGATCTCGGCCATCATTGAATTCGGTCTCCAGTTTCTTCCGTTTCTAAAGGGGGAGCCTGTCTTAAAGCAGTCAAAGTACTTTCCCAAGATGAATGAGGTGATGCGAAGACTTGTAGGTGAGCATGGCTTGGAGAGTGAGGAGGGGGAGGAAGATGACTCTGCGTTTGTGATGTGAGATGTGACTGATTAAAGACCGCTCTCCATTCAGAGGTCCCCTTGCTCTCTGCAAAGAACCTCCATCGCTTCGGTAATCCGCTTGAGGTCGCCGCTCAAGATGCGGAGCGAAGTCATTCGCTCTTGAAGCTCTCGGTACATTTGCTGGGCTATCTCATGGCGCGGTCAGCCTCCTTCGAGATGACCGAAGCGGTTTCTGCGTAGCCTTCGATTTCTGCGAGTTCCTCGCAGCAGAAGAGAATTCCCGAGAGAGGGCCTCAACGTGCTGACTCTACCAGAGCCCACCTCCCTGACCGGGGATTCCGGGTACAGATACTGAATCCATCCGATCTCGATCGCAGCCTGCGGTTCAATCCGCTGGCCTACTGGCGCACTCCACAGGAGCTGCGGCAGCTCGCCACGATCCTCGGACATCACGGCTCAGGCAACCGCTCCGATCGGTTCTGGACCATCTCAGCCGTCAATGTGCTTTCTCTCCTGCTCTCCGCACTCGTTCATGTCGAGCGTGGCGCAGCATCTGCCGGCTCCAGGGCGAGAGGAGATGCGGGTTGAAGTAGGTGTCGATCTCCTCCTCGTCCAAAGCCTCCTTGACCTGGGCGTCGAGGGTGAGTGGAGGAGGAACCGGTAGGCGGCCTCGTAGTACTCACCGTCGTCGCTGTTTAGATGTCCGCCGTCGACGAGCTTGGTGATCCGCTTGAGCGTCGCGGTCTCCCGGATGCCGTGGACAAGAGCCAGGATCCGTACGCCCTCGACGAAGATCAGGCCGTCAATTCGGTGTCGCAAACGACGAAGCCCACCTCTTCCAAGGGGCAGGCGAAGTCGATCCGCTTCCTCACACCGGCATGCTCCGGAAGCGTGCCGGGAAGGGCAGGCCGCTCGTTTCGCCTCACGAGGCTCGACCAGAGTCATACTGTCGCCGCCAAGACGTGACAGGATGCGCTGGTCCGAAAAGACCTTCGACTCAAGGAGATACTACAATGACAAAACGTAGTCTCGTTTTCTTGCTCCTGTTGGCGCTCGTCGCCTTGACCCCCGCGGTCGCGGCCGCGCAAAAAAGCCGCTTGGCCTTCTCCGGCGGCCCAGAGGGGGGGACCTTCCAGTACTTCTCGAACGGCATCTCGATTCGGCTCTCGAAGGCGATCCCCAACCTCGAGGTCTCGAACACCGCCTCGGCGGGCTCATTAGAGAACCTGCGCCGGGTCAACTCCGGCGAAGCCGATTTCGGCATCGTCTACTCCGGCGACACCTACCTGGGCCGCAACGGCGGGCTGACCAAGGACACCAACAAATACGAGAACGTGCATGCCATCGCCTTCCTCTACGGCGCTCCCGCCCATCTCGTGACCCTGGCCAACAGCGGCATCAACAGCGTCTCGGACCTCGTGGGCAAGCGCGTCGCGGTCGGCGGCCCCGGCTCGGGCGCGGCGGGCGCCGCCCAGCGCTACTTCACGGCGCTCGGCCTGTGGGAAAAAATGGACGTCGAGTTCCTCGGCTACTCCAAGGCCGCCGCCGCTTTGGGCGACAAGCTGATCGACGCTTTCTGGGTGTTCGCCGGTTTCCCCAACGCCTCGGTGATCCAGGCCGCCGCCTCGAACCCGGTCAAGATGCTGAGCGTCGCCGAGGCCGGCGAGAAGGGGGGCTTTTTCGAGCAGTACCCGTTCTACAACCTGCTGACGATCCCGAAGGGCACCTACAGCGGTGTGGACTACGACGTCCACTCGTTCCAGGACTCTGCTCTCTGGGTGGCGGGCAAGCACGTCGACGCGAAAGTCGTCGAAGCCGCGCTCGGTGAGATCTTCTCCGAGGCCGGCCTGGCCTACATGCTCAAGGTCAAGAGCACCGCCAAGGCGATGTCCGTCGAGGGTGCCCTAAACGGCATCGTCACGCCGATCCACCAGGGAGCCGAGAGCTTCTGGAAGGCGAAGGGCCTCGAGGTCAAGGCCGAGCACTCGGTCCGCTAGGGGACGGCATGACGGAGAAGACACGCGCGGGAGAAGAAGCCCTGACGAAAGACGCCGCGGCGCAAGAGAGCGGCGTCGTCCTCGAAACGTCCGAGGAGGCCGGCGTCGGCGACGACAAGGTCAAGGAGCTGCTGGAAAAAGACGCCAAGACGGCGCGCGCGGTCACCGGCCCCTGGCAGTGGCTGGTCGCCGGTCTCGGCGCTTTCATGGTGGTGTTCTACTTCTACACCGCGGGCGTCTCCTCCGTCTCGACGCAGTATCATCGCGGCGTCTACGTCTTCATCACCTACGTCCTCGTCTTCCTGCTCTATCCGGCACCTCGGGAGACGATGCGCGCCTTGCTCTCTGTCTTCGGCGGCTTCGTCGTGGCGAGCGCGGT
This sequence comes from uncultured bacterium, assembly GCA_965371445.1. GTDB lineage: Bacteria > Acidobacteriota > Thermoanaerobaculia > Multivoradales > J023 > DASWIG01. The sequence goes on from CBDUYN010000003.1 coordinate 103,274, forward strand.
TGCGGCGTTCGCCTTTTTCGACGACGTCGCGTCGTTCCACGACCGCCTGACGTCGATCGGCGTCGCCTGGAGCGACAGCGGCCTCGGCGCCGCCCTCGGCCAGGCCGCCGGCCTCTGGCCCCTTTTCCTCGCCGCCCTGGCGCTCGGGGCCGGGCTTTTCGTCGCCGACCGCAAGATGGCGTCCAGGTGGCCGGTGAACCCCACCTCCATCGACGTCCTGATGGCCGTCATCTCGGCTTCGGTGGTCTATTACTGGATCCACGAGTTCGAAGACCTGAACTACCGCGCCGGCGCCGAGACCGAGCTCGACGCCCTGGTGTCGATCGTCGGCATCGTCCTTTCGCTGGAGGTCTGCCGGCGCGTGCTGGGCTGGGCGATGACGTCGGTCGGTTTGGTGATGCTCGCCTACGCCTACTTCGGCGCCTATCTGCCCGACATCGTCGCCCACCGCGGCTTCGGCGTCGAGCGGCTGGCGACGGCGCTTTTCATCACCACCAACGGTGTCTTCGGCGTCATGGCGAACGTGCTGGCGACCTACGTCATCCTCTTCATCTTCTTCGGCGCTTTTCTGCACAAGTCGGGTGCCGGGAAGTTCTTCATCGACCTGCCGATGGCGATCGCCGGCAAGTCGACCGGCGGTCCGGCCAAGGTGGCGGTGATGGCGTCGGCGCTTTTCGGCTCGGTCTCGGGGAGCGCCATCGCCAACACGGTGTCGACGGGCGCTTTCACCATTCCGCTGATGAAGCGAGCCGGCTTCCGGCCCCACGTCGCGGGAGCGATCGAGCCCTCGGCGTCGATCGGCGGCATGTTCATGCCGCCGATCATGGGCGCCGGCGGCTTCCTGATGGCGGAGCTCACGGAAACGCCCTACGTCCACATCATGCTGATCGCCATCTTCCCGGCGCTGCTCTACTTCTTCTCGGTTTTCTGCATGATCCACTTCGAGGCCAAGAAGCATAAGATCGAGGGCGTCGTCGGCGAGGACCTCCCCCACTGGACGGTCGTGCTGCGCCGCGAATGGTATTTCTCGATGCCGCTTGTCATCATCACCGTCCTGATGATCCTGGGCCGCTCGCCCGGCTTTTCGGCGTTCTGGGCCACGCTCTCCTGCATCGCGATCAGCTGGTTCCGCAAGGAGACGCGGATGGGCCCGAAAGAGATCTGGGAGGCGATCCAGACCGGCGCCCGCAACACGCTCATCATCGGCGCCACCCTGGGCGTGATCGGCGTCATCGTCGGCACGATCTCCCTGACCGGCATCGGGCTCAAGTTCTCCGACATCATCATCTCACTCGCCGGCGGGCACCTGCTGCCGGCGATCCTCCTCGTCGGGCTGGCGTCGCTTGTCCTCGGCATGGGCGTACCGGTGACGGCGGCTTACCTCATCACCGCGGTGCTGGCCGTGCCGCCGCTCGCCGAGATGGGTGTCGTCTTAATCGCCGCCCACATGATCGTCTACTGGTTCAGCCAGGACTCGAACATCACGCCGCCGGTCTGCGTCGCCGCCTACGCCGGCGCCGCGATCGCCGGCGCCGACCCGTGGAAGACCGGCTGGACGGCGTTCAAGTTCGCCAAGCTCCTCTACGTCATGCCGGTCCTTTTTGCCTTCACCCCGGCGATCCTTTTTGAGGGCAAGCCCTTGGTGGCCCCGCCGATGCAAGACGAGTTGATGGGCGGCATGGTCATGGAGATCAAGGTCGCCGTCGGCGACGCGGTCGAGGAGGGCGACGTCGTCGCCACGGTCCTCGACGGCGAGGAGATCCGCGAGATCGGCGCCGACCGCGACGGCGTGATCAAGGAGATCCTGATCTCCGGAGGAGGATTCCTCGAGGGGGGCGCCTTGATCGCCGAGACCGCGGCCAGGCCCTCCAAGATCTTCTCGTCAATGTTCTCCGCGTTTCTCGGCACCATCGCCTTCTCCGCCCTGACCATGGGTTTCTTACTGCGTAGGACCAACATCCTGGAGTGGCCGGTGCTGGCGGTGGCGACCGTGCTCCTCTACTGGCCGACCTTCACGACCGACGCCGCTGGCCTCGTCCTCGTCACCGCCGTCTTCTTGAGCCAGAAGTGGAGAGCGGCCGATCCGCCAACCGGCGCACGCCCATTGCAGTCGCCGATCGCGGCCATCTGCCTCTCGAATGTCAACAACGTCCGCAAACCAACCACGCATGGAGGACAAGTCATGAAGCGTAACCCAGTGGTATGGACTCTCGTCACCCTGCTGCTGCTCGTTCTAGGCGCCACCGCCGCCCAGGCTGGCGCCAAGCTCAAGATCAACGCTAACGCGGAAATCGACCTCGGCTTCCGGCTCCAGGTCCTCGGGATCTTCACCGAGCGCGACATCGACGGCGACGGTGAGCACGAGGCCTTCGACGACTTCCGGTTGCGGCGCGCCCGCTTCCGTTTGAAGGGCACGGTCAACAAGCACATCAGCATGTTTCTCCAGACCGACGTTTCGGGCAACGACATCCGGATGGTCGACGCCTACATCCACCTCAAGAAAAATGCTCGATTCCAGGTCTTCCTGGGACAGCACCACGTGGGGGCGAACCGCCAGAACGTCACCTCCTCCGGGACGCTCCTGGCGCTGGACCGTCCGGGCCTGATCTACAAGTCGCTCACCTGGGGCACCCGGGCGCTCACGACTTTCGACACCTCGACCTACTCTGACAGCGACGCCGGATTCCGCGGCCCGGCCCAGGTCCGCGACACCGGCGTCACCTTCTGGGGCACCGGTGACATGGGTGGCAACGCCCACTACAAGTACTACCTCGGCACCTACGACGGCATCTCGGCCTCCGGCCATGACTCCGAGCGCTACACCGGCCGCCTGCAGCTCAACTTCGGCGACGCCGAGCCGAGCTACTACTCGGTCGCCAACTACCTCGGCAAGAAGAACACCATCGGCGTCGGCTTCTCCTACGACACGCAATCGGACGTCGCCTCGTCGAAGACCCCGCTGACCGACTACAACTTCTACTCGGTCGATCTCTTTGCCTCGCAGGGAGCGGCCACGTTTGAGGGCGCCTTCATGAACCTCGACCTCGACGGCGCCAACCCGGCCGCCGAAGGCGACGGCTTCTACGCGCAGCTCGGCTACCTGATGTCGAACAACAAGATGCAGCCGTGGTTCCTCTACGAGGACTGGAGCGCTGAGGAGGCGAGCGGCAAGGGGAGCTACGACCTCTGGCGGGTGGGCCTGAGCTACTTCATGGCCGGCCACAACGCCAACTTCAAGATCGGCTACGAGAGCATGAGCGCCGACGCGCTGATCGGCTCCTCCAACGAGGACCAGATCGACAGCTTCGTAATCGGCTTCTACACCACTTACTAGACGCCTGGTCGTCCAACGCCAAAGGGGGAAGGCCGCAATGTCAGAGCCCAAGAGATCGAACCGGGGTATCGGCTCCGTCCACCAGCAACTGAGAAACCGCCTGGCGGCCTTTCCTGCGCCCCTTTTGACGGCCCTTGCCGTCTTCGCGGCGCTGGCCGTGATTCCCCGCGCCGGCCTCGCCCAAGAGGCCGACGCGTCGAGCCCCGCGCTCCAGCTCTTCGAGGCCTTCTACGCCGAGATCGTAGGGGCCGCCGAAGACTCTCGCCTGCCGGCCGAGGCAGCGTCGAAGGCCAAGGACGTCCGGTTCGACCTGGAGCGGGACCTGATCCGCGCCGACGCTGAGATCGAGATCCTGAAGCTCGAGGTGGCACGGTTCACCGGCGAGCGCCAGGCCGAAGCGCTCGACGGCCTCCTCCACACCGTCGCCAAGAGAGAGAGGCGGATCTACGACCAGATCCAGCGGCTCGAAGAGCTCGCCGGAATGCCGGTCTGCCTCTCGGAGGAGAGGAGCGGCGAGAAAGAGGCCCAAAAAAAGCGCCGCTTCAACCTGACCTGGGAGCCGGAGGAGTTCGTCGACGACGTGCCGCCTTAGGGCGGGGGGACCGTGACGCGTGCCCGGGCACGTCCACCCGGGGTTAAAACCCCGGGTGGACATGCCGGCGCCGGGCGGACGTGCCGGCGCCCGACGACGACCGGCGTGCCCCGCCTCAGATCCCGAGCGCCAGGCGGTCGGCCAGGACCTTCGGCAGCCCGGAGCGGATGATGCGCTCCTGAGCTTTCTCGATCGCGTACTCGACGCGCTGCCAGCGGAGCGTCCGGGACTCGCTGTCGTAGGTGAAAAACGCCGCCCGCGGGTCGCGGTCGCGGGGCTGGCCGATCGAGCCGGGGTTCAAGAGGTAGCGCTTCCCCTCCTCCAGGGTGAGGGTGAAAGAGTCGTCCTGGACGACCGCCACCTCGATCCCCTTCGAGTGGAGGACAAAAAGCGACGGGATGTGGGTGTGGCCAAAAAAGATGACCTTGGCGTCGTAGTTGGAGAAAATCTCATAGGCGTCGTAGATCGAGAAGACGTAGGTGTCCTCGTCGAGCGGCGAGCCGTGACAGATCTCGAGCTCGTCGGTGATCTCCATGGGGCCCTTGGGGAGCTCGCGGACATAGCGGAGGTTGGCCGGCGTGAGCCGCTCGGTGGTCCACTTGGCCGCGGCGAGCGCCGGCTGGTTGAAGTTCGAGCCGTCCTCGAGCTCCGCCACCACCTTGTCGTGGTTGCCGCGGACGACGTGGACGACCCCTTCCATGTTCCGCACCGCCTCCACCACCTGGTTGGGACCGGCGCCGTAACCCACCAGGTCGCCAAGGACAAGGGTGGCGTCGAACTTCTTCCTCTTGACCCGGCGAAGGACGGCAGCAAAAGCGTCCCAGTTGCCGTGCATGTCGGATAAGACTAGATACCGCAACTTCTCTCTCTCAGCCGGGCTGCGAGGCGCTCCGCCACCTGCGCGATGGGCTCCTCTGGCGCGATGGGAATCTCCAGGTCGGCAAGACGGTAGGCTGGAAGCCGCTCCTGGTAGAGCCTCCGTGCTTCCTCCAGGTCACGAAAGAGAGGGCGCGCCCTGCGGCCCTCTACTTCGATACGTTCCAGGATCGTGGCGAAGCTCGGGTGCAGCCAGACGCTCGTACCGAGCCCCCGGATCACCTCCCGGTTGCGCTCGAAGGTCATCGTTGCGCCGCCGGTCGCCACGACCGCCTCGTCCAATCGCGCCGTCTCCTTCAAACAGGCATGCTCCAAGTCGCGAAAGCGGCTCTCCCCATAGAGCTCGAAGATCTCGCGGACGCTCTCTCCGGTCCGCTTCTCGATCTCCTGGTCGAGGTCCAGCAGGGGACAACCCAAGATCTCAGAGACCTTACCACCAACTGCCGTCTTTCCGGCACCCATGAACCCGGTCAAATAGACGCGCATCTCCGCAATTCGTCCCCGGGAGGGTCCCGGCGGCCCTAGGACGCGCTCTCCTCCGGCTCCGGCTCACGCCGCTTCTCGCGTCGTATCGCGTAAAGCACCAGCACCGCGAGGCCGCCCCACACCGCCCCGCAGACCACCACCATCGTCAGGATCGCCGTCGTCGTCATCATGTCAAGTCCCCTTTTCCGCGGTCCCCGAGAAGCGCACGAGGAACCGGTTCAAGGCGAGGAGCGCTACCAGAGCCACCGCCCATTGCACAAGCACGGTCCCGACGCTGAAAGGCTTCCAGGGATTGAGCCAGCCCTCGGGATCCCAGCCCCGGGCCTCCCAGAGCCACCAGATCATCAGCGTCACCGCCTCGACCGGCACCAGGACGCCGACGACGACGACCCACCAGCGGCCGATCGGCAGATCGCAGCCCTCCTGGTTGACCACCTCCCGCCGTAGGCGCTCGACGCCGAACTTGATGGCGGCGATTGCGAAAAAGAGGCCCGAGAGCATGAGCCCGACCCCCCAGACCCAGTCCTGGTTCTGGAAGACCGGCATGTAGAGCGCCGACGGCATCCCCAGGACAAAAGCGGCGCCGAGCACACCGAGGATCGCCGTCCGGCGCTTGAGGCCGGCGTCGATCAGCACCCGGGTCGCCAGCTCCAGCATCGAGATCAGGCTCGTCAGGGCGGCAAACGAGAGGGCGAGGAAGAAAAGCACCATGAAAAAGCCGCCGCCGGGCATCTCGGAGAACAGCTGCGGCATCCAGATGAAGGTCAGCCCCTCGTTGCCGGCACCGACGATCTCGGCCTGAGCTCCGGGGTTGATCGCGAAGACCGTGCACAGCACCATGATCCCCGCCAGAAGCGATATCGAGTTGTTGCCGAAACCGATCAGGAAGGCGTTTAGGGGCACGTCCTCACGGACACGCATGTAGACGGCGTAGGTCAGGATCAACCCCCAGCCGGCGCCCGTGTCCCAGGCGTTCTGGGTCAGCGCTTCGAGCCAGATGCGGGGGCTCTTGAGATCGCTCCAATGGGGCGTGAAGAGGAAGTCGAGCCCCTTCGAGGCCCCCGGCAGGGTCACGGCCCGCACCGCGAGGACGACGACCAGGAGCGCCAGGGTCGGGATCAGGATTTTCGCCACCCTTTCGATGCCCCGCACCCCGAACCACACGACGGCGCCGCCCAGGGCCAGGGCGAGGAAATGGGTTAGGAGCGACTTCGGGGTGCCCGCGAACGACGTCCACAGCGACTCGGCCGCCGACTTGTCCGCGAGGCCGCCTTGGAGCGACGCGGCCAGGTAGCGGAAGCACCAGCCGGTCACCACCGAGTAATAGAACATGATGGCCGTCGCGCACAGCGCCACCCAGCCGCCCATCCACGCCGTGCCGCGTCCACCCAGCTTGACGAACGCGCCGAGGGTGCCGCGCCGCGCCCGCTTGCCGAAGGAGAACTCTACGATCATGAGCGGCACCGACCACAGCAACAGGAAGACCACCCAGGCGACCAGGAAGCTGCCGCCGCCGTTCGAGGCCGCGACCCTGGGAAAACGCCAGATGTTGCCCGTACCCACCGCCATGCCCAGGGTGGCAAGGATCAACCCCCATCGGCTGCTGAACTCTTCGACTTTCTGGCTCATCCTGCCTCCGCCGCGATCTTGAGCAGTCGTCTGGCGTTTCTCGCGATCTCCGCCGGGGCGCCCAGAGCGCCGATCAGCGCCACGGCGTCGGCCCCCGAACGCAGGACCTCGGCGACATCCTCGGCCGCGATCCCTCCGATCGCCACCAGGGCCTTGCCACGTACCCAGCCGCGGGCCCGCCCCAGCAGCTCCAGCCCGACCACCGGATCGGGCCGCGCCTTCGAGCGCGTCGCAAAGATCGGTCCCAGGGCGAGGACGTCGACGTCGTCGTCGGCCGCGGCCTCGCGCAACTGGGCCCCGCCGTGGGTCGAGCGGCCGATCAGGGTCCCGCTCCCCAACAAGCGCCGCGCCGCGGACGGCTCGAGGTCTTCCTGCCCCAGGTGGACTCCGGCGACCGGCAGGAGCGCCGCCAGGTCGACCCGGTCGTTGACCCAGAGCGCCGCCGAGGACCCTTCCAGGCGCCGCAGGCTCTGCTCGACGAGCGAGTAGGCCTCGGCGCCCGAAGCGCCCTTGGCACGGACTTGAATCCAGCCGACGCCGGCCTCGGCGAGGGCTTCGACGGCGGCCGGGAGCGCGGCGCTACCGAGACGGTCACGGTCGGCGACGGCATAGATCCTCGGAATCTCCATACGCGGACCGCCGCCACCTCATGCCGGCTCGCTTTCGTCCTGCTCGGCCTGCCGCTCGAAAAAACCCTCCATGAAGGAGGTCGAAAGCTCGCCCCGGCGAAAGAGCTCGTCGCGCAAGATCTTCTTGTGGAGAGGGATCGTGGTGTGGATTCCCTCGACGATAAAGAAGTCGAGGGCCCGCAGCGCCCGGGCGATCGCCTCCTCGCGGTCGCGGCCGTGGACGATGAGCTTGGCGATCATCGAGTCGTAGTAGGGCGGGACGACGTACTCCTGGTAGGCGTGTGTGTCGACCCGTACGCCGGGGCCTCCCGGCAGGTGCAGCGTCGTCAGACGCCCCGGTGAGGGCGTAAGCTTCTCCGGGTGCTCGGCGTTGATGCGGCACTCGATGGCATGCCCGCGGGGGACGAGACCGCTACGGATCGTGAGCGCCTCGCCCGCCGCGACCCGGAGCTGTTGTTTTACGAGGTCGACCCCCATCACCATCTCGGTGACCGGATGCTCGACCTGGATGCGGGTGTTCATCTCCATGAAGTAGAAGCCGCCCCTGGCGTCGAGGAGGAACTCGACGGTGCCGGCGTTCTCGTAGCCCACGGCCTCGCCCAGGCGGATCGCCGCGGCGCCCATCTCGGCTCGCAGGTCCTGGTCGAGGGCCACCGAGGGCGACTCCTCGACGAGCTTCTGGTGACGGCGCTGGATCGAGCATTCGCGCTCGCAGATGTGGACGACGTTGCCGTGCTTGTCGCCAAAGATCTGGAACTCGATGTGGCGCGGCGAAACCAGGTACTTCTCGAGGTACATGGAGCCGTCGCCAAAAGCGAGGCGAGCCTCCTCGCTCGCGGTCTGGAACCGCGTCTCGATCTGCGAGGGGTCCTCGACGATCCGCATGCCGCGTCCGCCGCCGCCGGCAGCCGCCTTCAAGATCACCGGATAGCCCACTTCCGCGGCCAGGGCCTCGGCCTGGGCGATGCTTTCGAGCGGCTCGGTCGAGCCGGGGAGCACCGGCACTCCGGCCTCCACCGCCACCCGGCGGGCGTTCGCCTTGTCGCCCATCGCCCGGATCGTCTCCGGCGGGGGCCCGATCCAGTCCAGGTTGCACTCGGCGAGGATCTCGGCGAAGTGGGCGTTCTCGGCCAGGAAGCCATAGCCGGGATGAACGGCCTCGGCGCCGGTGATCTCGGCGGCGGCGATCACGCTGTTGACGTTCAGGTAGCTCTCGCTCGACGCCGGCGGTCCGATGCAGACGTCCTCGTCGGCGTAGGTCACGTGCAGGCTGTCGCTGTCGGCGGTCGAGTGCACGGCCACCGTCGCGACACCCAGCTCGCGGCAGGCCTGGATGATCCGCAGCGCGATCTCACCGCGGTTGGCGATCAGAATTTTCGAGTACATCGAGTCGACGCCGGCAGCTCAGTCGGTCTTGATGGCGAAGAGAGGCTCGCCGTACTCGACGGCCTGGGCGTTTTTTGGGTAGACCTCGACGACGACGCCGTCGATGTCGGCCTCGATCTCGTTCATCAGCTTCATCGCTTCGACGATGCACATCACCTCGCCTTTCTTGACCCGTGAGCCCACGGCCACGTAGGGCGAAGCGTCGGGTTTGGGCGAGCGATAGAAAGTGCCGACGATGGGTGAGGTCACGACATGGGCGTCGGCGTCGGCCGCCGGCGCCTCGCTCACCTTGGCCGGCTCGGCGGTGGGGGCCGGAGCCGCCACGGCTTTGATAGCGGCTGGTTCCGGCGCGGCGGCCGCTGGCGCGGCAGGGGGAAGCTCGACCGGCGCCGCCACCACCGCGTTCTGGCCGGGTTGGTATCCGTCTACCCGCAGCCGGAATCCCGAGCGTTCCAGCTCGATTCCGCTCAGGCGGTGGGCCGCCACAAGGTCAATCAGGTCCTTGATTTGCTCAAACGTCAACACTTTGCCTTCCTCGGATCGGAAAGTGGCGTTTTGAAGAGCCGCCACCGGGCTCTAGAGGTCGTCCTCAAAAAGAAGCGCCGAGCGCCGAAGCTCGAAACGCGCCTTGCCGGTGCTCGAACCGGACTCCAGGACGAGGAGCAGGAAGTAGTCCGCGGTCACCGCGCTGACCATCATGATCAGACGGTCGGTGATGATCGAAAGGTGACGCACGGATCCGACCGACAGCTCCTGGTGATTTTGCGAAATCGCCCGGACCTGCGTCATCAACTCTGCGGAAAGGACTTCCAGGTCAACGTCGGAGCTCGTGGCGACCGACTCAACCTGTATGCCGTCGCGAGCGACAAGGGAAAGCGCCAGAGCGCCTTCGATGCGGCTGGAGATCTCTTTCAGGCGATCAACGAACATGGGCTTCACCTGTCGATTTGCGGAGATGTTGGAGATAACGCCCGAGCACCATGACCTTTTTTGAGGTCAGGCCCTCAGGAATCCGACCTTCGACACCAGTTCCTTCCAGAAGCTTCTCGGCGGTGACGGCTCCGGGGATCCTCCACCGAATCTGCTCGAGACCGCTCAGGGCCATCGAATTGTTGGGCTCGTGACGCAGGACCAGGCGGAAGATCTTTTCAGCCTCCTCAAAGTGACCCTGCTTGAGATAGAGCTCACCCAGGGTCGCCGTAGCCGGCTCCGTAACCGTTTCGGAGTCGTCAGCCGGCTCTTGGCGAGCCGGTGCTGCTTCGACGACCGGCGCCACTTCGACGACCGGCTCGGGCTCGGCCGCCGGTAGCTCTGGGGCCATCTCCGGAGCTTCCAGGGTCGGCTCCGGCGGGGGCTGCGCGTCCGCGGCGGGTAGGGCCTCCGCTTCCGGCTCCGGCAAAGCCTCCGGCTCCGGCAAAGCCGCCTCGGCCTCGGAGAGCAAAGCGTCCGCAGAGCCGGCTTCGGGCTCCGGCGATCCTCCCGAGAGGTCCCAGAGGTCGTCCAAGATTCCGTCCGAGGGACCTGCCGCCGACAGCAAACCGAGATCGAGATCGAAGATGTCCCCGGGTGAAGCCGCCGGTTCCGGAGGTGGACCGAGATCGAAGATGTCGTCGGAGGCCGACGCGGCCGGCGACGTAGGTTCCGGCTCGGCCGGCGGGGCAGGAGCGGCCGGCAGCGCAGGCGGAGCCTCGAGGTCGAACACAGGCTCCTCCGCCGGCGGAGGCGGCTCGTCGAGGGCCACCGGCGCCGCCTCGAAGTCGAACACCGGCTCGCCGGCCACCGGAGGAGGCTCGTCGAGGGCCACCGGCGCAGGCGGAGCCTCGAGGTCGAACACCGGCTCGCCGGCCACCGGAGGCGGCTCGTCGAGGGCCACCGGCGCTGGCGGAGCCTGGAGGTCGAACACCGGCTCGTCCACCGGCGGCGGAGCTTCCAGGTCGAACACCGGCTCCGCGGCCACCGGCTCTTCGATCGTCAGCGGCGGCGCGGGAGCCCCCGGGTCGAGCACGCCGTCGCCCGCCGGCTCCTGGGAGAGGGAAAGCAGCGGCTCGTCCTGTGGCGCCATCGTCAAGGGCTCCTCCGGCGGCCCCGGCGGTGCCGCCTTCACCTCTTCGGGGGCGTCCGCGGCCTGGAGGGTCTCGAATGCGACAGGATCGGCTACCAGAGCCGGCGCCGCGCCTTCCGGAGCGGCGGCCGGCGGTGCCGCGGTCGGCGGCGCCGACGAACCTGAACGGAGGCTCACCAGCCACTCCTCGAGACTGGCCAGATCGGGGTCGGCCTCGTTCAAGAGCTTGTAGAGGTCGAGGCGTTCGCCGGCCTTCGCGGCATCGCCCGCCTGGAGGTAGATCTCCAGGAGGAGCTTGTTGGCCACGATGTGGGCCGGATCCCGGCCGATGACGCTCTCCAGGGCCTCGGCCGCCGCGTCGAGCTCTCCGAGCTCGAAATGACAGCGACCGAGCGACACGAGGCCCGAGAGGTCGTTGGGGCGAAGCGACAGCGCTTTTTTCAGCACGTCGATGGCCTCGAGATGCCGGGCGTGCTTGCGGTACTCGTCGGCCAGCTGCAGGTAGACCCGCGAGCCGGGGTCCTTTTCCCAACTATGTTGGAGGTCGGTCAGGCGGGTGCTGGTGGGACCGAGATCTGCCATTCCATCTTCCGTCCGGGATCCATGGATCCGTGTTGCCCTACGAGGGTAAGAGGTCGAAACCACGAATCTGAAGATTATAGGAGATCCATCCTGAGAGTACAATCGCCCGCGGCGCGAACGTCCTCTCTTCGAGACACGGTTGCGGCTAGAATCGAGGCCATGAAGAACATCCTCGTCCTCGGCGCCGGTCAGAGCGCTACTTTCCTGATCCGATACCTTCTCGAAAACGCCCAGGAGCGCGGCTGGTTCGTGACGGTCGGCGACCTCGACCTCGGCCTCGCGGCGGAGGCCGTCGACGGCCACCCGTGCGGCCACGCCATCCCCTTCGACGTCAACGACGTCGAGCTGCGCGACTCCCAGGTGTCGCGTGCCGCTCTGGTCGTCAACCTCCTGCCGCAGTACTTCCAGCCCGTCGTGGCCAACGACTGTCTGCGCCACGGCTGTCACATGATTTCCGTCTCCTACATGGACCGGCGCATGGTCGATATGGCCCCCGAGGCGGAACGCAAAGGCGTCCTGCTGCTGACCGAGATGGGGCTCGACCCCGGCATCGACATCATGTCGGCGATGGCGATCATCGCCCGGGTGCGCGCCGCGGGCGGTACGATCGAGAGCCTCGAGTCCTACGGCTCCGGGGTCCCCGCGCCCGAGGTCGACTCCAATCCGCTGCGCTACTGCCTCACCTGGAACCCGCGCAACGTCGCCATGGCCGGCGAGCAGGGTGCCCAGTACCTCGACAAGGGCAAGATCAAGATCGTCCCTTGGCACCAGCTGTTTCACCACTCCTGGCCCAAGGAGGTGCCGGAGCTCGAGACGATGGAGGCCTACCCCAACCGCGATTCACTCGCCTATCGCGAGAAATTCGGCGTCCACGACGTCCACACCATGATCCGCGGCACGCTGCGCTATCCCGGCTGGAGCGAGACCTGGCACCAGATTGTGCGCCTCGGCCTGCCCAACGAGTCGATCGCCATTCCAAACCTCGCCGAGCGCAGCTTCGCGGAGATCGTCGAGATGTTCCTGCCGCAGACCATCTCCGGCTCGAGCCTCGCCTGGCGGGTGGCCAACTACCTCCAGATCTCGATGACCGGCCGGATCATGGAGAACTTCCGCTGGCTCGGCCTTTTCGACAAAGAGCCCGCCGGGATCGAAGGGAGGACCGCCGCCGACGCGCTGATCTGGATGCTCACGACGAAGCTCGCGCTGCCTCCCGAGGGCCGCGACGTGATCATCATCCTGCACGACTTCGTCGCGCGCTACGGCGAAGAGGACGGACGCCGGGAACGCATCACCTCGGCGCTCGTCCACTACGGCGAGCCCGGCGGCCCGACCGCCATGTCGCGAACCGTGGGCCTTCCCGCCGGAATCGCCGCCAAGCTCATCCTGACTGGCGAGCTGCCGCTCACCGGCTGCCACATCCCCGTCCACCCGGCGATCTACGAGCCGATCCTGGCTGAGCTCGCCGCGAGGGGCCTCGCTTTCGACGAGAAGACCGTCGACCTCGAAGGCGAGGAGCTGCCGCGCCGCAAGACCTGGACGCCGGGCGCCATGACCACCGTCCCCGAAGAGAAATAGCCACACGGCCCCGAATCGAGGGCCACCCAGAGCAGGTTCCTCAGCCGTAGAGACGGTAAAAAAAGTCCCTTGAAGGGACGTGAATCGCCGCCAGTACCTTCAAGAGGTCCGTGACGCGAATCAGGTTGGGGCCGTGGACCAGCCGGCTCAGCCGGCTGTCGCTCCAGCCACAGCGCCCCGCCACCTCGCTTTGCGTGAAGAGCGAGCCTTCGACCAGCGTCCGCAGAAGCTTCCGGGTCCGCTCTTGCTCGGCGTCGACTCTCATACGGGTACGCTAGCCGCGACGGGTGGGCAGGTCAAACCTCTGTACAAGCTCCGCATGGGTCGAGGCTTCCGGTCTACTTACTCGTCGTCTGGATGACGCCGTCCCAGCCGGGAGGCGGCTCGCGGCGGTGCTCGAGGATGTGGGGCTAGGCTCGAAGCCCGCGCCGTCGGCGTCGCGGCGGTCCCAGTGGCAGACCTCGACCTGCGGGGCATCCTCCGCGTCCTCGACGAGCCGGACGATCGCCGCGGCAGCCGCCGTCGGGATGCCGTCGAGCAGCAGCAGGACGAGGCGCGAGAAGAGGTGGTGATCTTCCGCCACGGGAATTGCCGTCCGAGGATTCGTCTTCCGAAGGTCGACTTCAATGATGAAAAACCCGAGAAGCCCAGAACAAACCCAAGGGTCGTCCGTAAAACAGGGACGAGGGGTCGTGGACGAACGGAGATGATATGAAGAACGATATGTTGGATCTCGCGGTGAGCCTCGACCCAGGGAAGCCCGGCATCGAGCGTTTCCGCTTCTTTCCCGGCGAAGCCGGCCGCGAAGACTGTGATGAGAGAGGGAACCTCACCCTGAATTCGAACGGCCACCGCGTCGCCTTCGCTCCCTATCGCCGTCGGGGAACGACGCCGATGATGCGCTTCGTCGGCCTCCACCTCTGGCCCCAAGCAACGACCTGCGACACCGAAGTGACGAGGACCGGCCGACCGCGTTTCCGTCCGCTAGGTGGCGACTGGGAAGAGGCCCCGTTCTCTGTAGAGCTCGCGGAAGGCCAACTCCTCGTCACGGCTCAAGACGAGGCTGCCGGCGGCTGGGAGTACACCCTCGTCGTCGAGTACCAGGGCTCGACCTACAGCGACGTCGCACAAAGCGTCCTGACGTTTCGCGAGCCGCTCCGGACGTCTCCAGGCAGAGCAGAAGACGACCAACCCGTCGCGATTTTCAAGGCCGCCTGAGCCCACCCCGATACCGGAGCTGATGGGCAAGCCTTGTTTCACCGGCCACCGCGAGGCGAGCTCAGAGGTCTTTACGCTGGCAGCCCTCGACCCCGGTGATGAAGTCGGGTCCGAAAGCCATCGAGGGAGTCTTGAAGCCGGGCTCGACCTCGCCCTGGAGCATCCGTTCGACGATCGCCAGTCCGGTGAGACAGGTCAGGGTGTAGCCCTCCGGGGTGTAGAGCTGCGAGACGACGCGCTCGCCGGCTTCGTTTTCGGCGATCGCGAGGAGGTTGGCGCGGCCTGCCGCCCGCTGCCTTTCGCTCGGCCCCTCGGGTTGGCGGTCGATGCCGCGGCGTAGCAGGGCCTGCACCGGAGCCGTTCCCAGGAGCCACCTCGACACCGGACCAAGCCCGGTGAGCCTCTCCAGTTGCCGCGTGGCCGCGAAGTAGACGGTGACGTCGGGGATCTTCGTCGAGTGATAGGCGGTCGATACGTCGCCCCAGCTGACGGCGAGGCTGCGGCACGGCCCGTCGCCGTAGTCGAGCTCCAGGGCGAGAGGCTTCCTGAGCTCGACGATCTTGCCGCCACGCCGCACCCGGGTGCCGCGTCCGATGGCCTCGGCGCCGGTCTTCGCCGTGCCGCGGGACATCGCGTTCATGCCGGAGATGGCGAGCACCAGCGAGGTCGCGTCTTCCAGGCAGCGCTTCACGTGCGCCGCCAGGCAGTCGCTCGGCACGACGTCGAAGCCGACGCCGGGCATGACCAGGATTCCCCGCTCGCGCGCCTCGGCGTCGCGCCCGGCACAGGCTTCGAAGACGTCGATCTCGCCGGTGATGTCGAGGTAGTGGACCCCGGCCTCGAGGCACGCGTCGAGCATCGGCTCCGAAGTCGTGGAAAACGGTCCCGCGGCGTGGAGGACCACGCGGACGCCGGCCAAGGCGTCGCACAGCGCCCGGGCGTCGCTCAAGGGCACGGCCAGGTGCTCGAACCCGAGAGGCTCAGCCAGCTCTCGAAGCAACGCCCCGTTACGGCCCGAAAGGAGCGGCGAGAGGCCTCGCTTCGCGGCTTCCCGGGAGAGGAGCCGGCCCGTGTAGCCGGTCGCGCCGTAGATCATGAAGTCTGTCGCCATTGAAGCTCCTCGATGGGTTGGTTGAATCGATCGGCAGTCTAACCCAGGGCCCCCGGTGGTGCTAATCTCCTCACAATGGACAAGGAGAGGCCCCCTGAACCGCACGACGACGCCGAGCGGGTGCTCGACTACCTGCGGCGGATGCGGGACTTCCGTACGGAGCGCCTCGCCGACGCCGACCTTGACCGTCGCCGCCGCGAGCTGACCCGCTGGCAGTCGGCGCGGCTTGCCCGCAGCCATGCCGACCTCCTGTACCATCGGCGTTCAGGAGGCGCCATACGTTTTTTCTTGACCCATTTGTACGCGCCCAAGGACTTCACCCGGCGCGGCGAGGACCTGGAGCGGATCGCACCGCTCCTGGTCAAGATCATGCCGCCGCGCTCGATCCGCACGGTGGCCCTGTCGCTGGAGATGAACGTGGTGACCGAGGAGGTCGACCGGACGCTGCTCGACGAGCTTGCCGGGCTCGGCGCCGAGGCCGCCGAGCTGACCGACGACGTTTACTTCGAGGCCTACCGGCGCTCGGACGACCGTCCGCGGCGCGAGCGCCAGGTCGAGCTGCTGGGGGTGGTCGGCAACACGCTCGACGGCGTCGTCCACACGCCGGGCGCCTACACCGCGCTGCGGCTTGCCGGGCCGCCGGCCCGCCTGGCGGGGCTCGGCGAGCTCCAGGACCTCCTGGAGCAGGGCTTTCAGGCTTTCAAGCGCATCGAGGGTGCCAGCGGTTTTCTAGACACGATCGTGCGGCGCGAAAAGGAAATCCTGCACCGTATCTACGACCGTCATCCGCGTCCCTTCGAGATCGAAGGCCTGTGACACGGCCGGCTTGGACCGCTGTGGTAGAGTCTTCGCAGATCCAAGGAGCCAAGCGCGATGACGGCAAGCGGAAAGGGTGAGGTCACCGAGCTTCTGAAACGCTGGAGCGTCGGCGAAAACGAAGCTCAGGGGCCACTGCTCGACCTCGTCTACGACGAGCTTCGCCGCCTCGCGAAGCGCTATCTGAACCGCGAGCGGCGCGGCCACCTCCTGGAGACGAAGGCTCTCGTCCACGAGGCCTATCTGCGGCTGGTCGACCAGGATCGGGTCGAGTGGGCGAACCGCTCTCACTTCTACGCCGTGGCCTCGCAGACCATGCGCCGCATCCTGGTGGATCACGCGCGCCGGCGCAGCCACCAGAAGCGAGGCGGCGACGCCGAGCGGGTGTCGCTCGAAGAGGCGCTCCTCGTCGTTGACGAGATCCCGACGGACCTGGTGGCTTTGGACGACGCGCTCCACGCCCTCGCCGAGACCGATCCGGAGAAGAGCCGGCTCGTCGAGATGCGCTTCTTCGGCGGCCTTTCCCATGGCGAGATCGCCGAGGTCATGGAAGTTTCGATCTCGACCGTCGACCGTCACTGGCGCCTGGCGAAGGCCTGGCTCTATCAGGCCCTACGTAGTGACTGAAGCGCCGGCTCACGGAGTCTGGCCGGCATCGAGGACCTTACGGGCCCTGGCGGCGATCAGGGAAAACCCCCTTTTGTCGGCGTCGGCGGCGAGGGCCTCAAGGCGGGTGCGGCCTTCGACGGCCTCGCCGGCCGCGAGGGCCATCCCGCCCAGGGCGAGGCGGGCTTGGAGGACGAGCTCTCCGAAGCCCGACGCCTGCGCTTGCGCCAGGACCTCTTCGAGCCTCGCGACGTCGGCCTCCCCGACGGCTGAGCGCAGCCGTACCTCGACGATTCCCAGCTGCAGGCGGAGCTCCGGGTAGTTGCTGGCCGCCGCGAGCCCGCCGGCGCGGGTCAGGGCGGCCCGGGCCGCCTCGAGGCGTCCTCGGCGCAGGAGAGCCTGGCCGAGGACGACAAGAGCCTTGAGCTCCTTGTCGGGAGACTTGAGCTCGGCGAGCTCCTCGGCCGCCTGGCGAGCGAGGGACTCGGCCTCGACGATGCGGTCCGACGCGAACGCCACCTCGGCCAGGGCGAGCCGCGACTCCGGGACGTTGTGCATCTCGCCCAGCTCACGGCGCAAGGCCAGGGCGGCCGTGAAGCGTCCGCGGGCCTCCTGGAGCTTGCCGCGAGCCAGGGCGACGTACCCCAGACCCGAGATCACCACCGCCCGTACCGTGGTGTCGTCGACCTCGAGCGCCGACGCTTCCTCGTAGCGTTGCTCGGCCGCGGCAAGCTCACCCCGCATGTGGTGCAAAGCGCCGAGATTGGCCAGCTGCCGCGCCACCCGCGGCAGATCCCCCTCTTCTCGGGCAAGCCGGAGCGACTCCTCGTACGTCACGAGGGCCTCGTCAAGCCGACCCAGACCGCGCAGGACGCCCGCCAGGTTGTGATGGATGTCCACGAGGAGCTGGCGGTCGTCGAACGCTTCCGCCCGGGTTTGCGCCTCCTCGTAGCGAGCCCGGGCCGCCTCAAGCCGGTCGAGCTCCTCCATGGTCGAGCCGAGGTTGTAGAGGTACCAGGCCAGGAGCCAGTGGTCGATTTCCCGGGCGGCGTCGATGGCCTGGCTGAAGTGATCCGCGGCCTCCTGGAGAGAGCCGTCCCCGAAGGCGACGAGCCCAAGGCGGGAATAGAGCCTCATGAGGGCCGTGGGATGGTCGATGCGCAGGTAGCTCTGGCGGACCTCCTCGTAGATCTCCTTGGCCTCCTGCTCCCGGCCGCTGCGGCCGGCGGCCATCGCCAGCTGAAGGCGCGAGTGTGCGAGGCTGACCTCGTCGCCGAGCTCCTCGGCAAGAACGCCGCCGATCCGGGCCGCAGCGGAGGCCTCTTCGAGGTCTCCGACGAGCCGCCAGGCCTCGGCCAGTGCAAGATGGATCCGGACCGTGAGCCAGGGCAGCTCGGAGCTCCCGGCCAGACCTCGCCCCGCCGCCGACCGGAGCCGTTCGGGATCGCCAAGCGCCCCAGCGATCCGGATCTCCTCCAGCTCGATTCGCGGATCCCCAGGCAGCGGCGGCCGGATCTCGTCGAGGACGGCGAAGGCCTGCTCGACCTCGCCGGTCCGGCGTAGGACCGACGCGAGGCACAGGCCCGTCTCCAGGTCCGGGTCCTCGTCGTAGAGGGTCCGATACAGCTCGACCGCCGGCTCCAAGGAGGCCTGCCCTCTTGGCATCGTTTCGTGGTAGAAGGCCCCGACTCGCAGGAGCTCCGGGCGCGGCAGGCCGACGCGCAGCTCATAAGCTCGCGTCGCCTCCGATCGTGCCGCGGCCTCGTAGCCATCTTCGAGCCAGGCCTCGCCCAGCGCCCGATGGACGAGGGGCAGGTCCGGCTCGAGAGCCGCAGCGTCGCCGAGGAGCTGCCGGGCCGCCGGCGCCTCAAGACGACGCAGGCGCCGAAGACCTTCGTCGAAGAGCCGCGCCGCCTCTTCGCCCTGCGGCCGGAGGGAGACGACGCCGGGCTCTTCCGGGGGGCGAAGCGTCTCGTAGAGGCTCCAAGCGCCCGCCGCCAGGAAGAGCACCAGGAGCGCCGCCACCCAGGGCTGACGGGACGGGCGCGTCGCTCGCCGATCCTCCAGCGCGAGGACGAGCTCGAGGCCTGTCGCGAAGCGCCGCACGGGGCGGCGGCGCAGGGAGCGCCGGATCACCCCCGCCCATTTCGGATCGAGCTGCGCCACGAGCTTCTCCGGCGCCGGCGCCGGCCGGACCAGCCGCTGGAAGGGGTCCTCGTCCTCGGCGAAGGGGAGCTGGCCCGTAGCCATCTCGTACATGACGATGCCAAGCGCGTAGACGTCGGTCGCCGGGGTGATCTCCTCGCCCAGGAGCTGCTCCGGCGCCATGTAGGCCGGGGTCCCCATGAGGGTACCGATGTCGGTGGCCGCCGCGTCGGTTGGGTCGCCGCCCCCAGTGCCGGGACCGATCGGGGTGGCCGTCTGGAGGCGGGCCAGGCCGAAGTCGGTCACCACGGCCCGAACCCCGCGCTCCGCATTCACCAAGAACACGTTGGAGCTCTTCAAGTCGCGGTGGACGACCGCGGCCTGGTGCGCCGCGGCGAGGCCCTCGGCGACCTGGCGCAAGATCGGCAGGGCCTCGGCGGCCGTCATCGGGCCCTGGCGCCGAATCCGTTGGCGCAGCGTCTCGCCCCGGAGCAGCTCCATGGTGAGGAAGGTGACCTTCTGCGTCGCCTCGAAGTCCGAACGATCGAGGGCGTGGTGGAAGATGTCGTAGGAACGGCAGATCGACGGATGAGTCACCTGTCGGGCGAGATGGACCTCTCGGCGGAAGCGCTCCATGACCGTCGGGTCGTCGGCCAGCTGCCGCAGGATGGTCTTGAGCGCCAGGCGTCCACCGAGCTCCAGGTCCTCGGCCTCGTAGACCTCTCCCATCCCTCCGGCGGCGAGGAAGCGCACCACCCGGAAACGTCCGCTCAGAACCTCTCCCGGGGTCAAGGAGAAGTCGGACGGCAGAGGCGCCGGTGCCGGTGCCAGCTCCGTCGCCAGCAACAGGGTCTTCGCGGTGTCGGTGTCAGATTCAGAGCCGTCCTGAGGTGGAGGTCCCACGGCGGGCGTCTCGAGGAACTCGTCGGCCTCGGCGTCGGCATCGACGAGGTTGTCGACCTCGAGGCGCAGGACGGCGTCGCTGCCGCAGGCCTCGGCGAGAAAGGCTTCCCGCCGCGACCGCGGCAGCTCCACCGCGGCCTGAAAGACCTCTTCGATGCGTTTCCAACGTTGGGGGTCCGGAGGCTTCACCGCGACGCTTTCCGACAGGACCGAGGAGAAGACCTCGGTCGCGGCAGTCTAGCATCCGCGAGCCTCGGGTCGGGCGCCGGGGAGGCCGGCTAGAGGCGGGGGGAGCAAAAAGGCTTTAACGAGGCGGCTCCCTCACCCATTGAGGGCCGGGTGCCGCCTCCGGGAAAGGCACGGTCGTGCCTGTACATCAGCCACCCGGCGGCTCTTTCGGCGGCTCGGGCTCGGCGGGCGCCGAAGAGGGTGCGGCGAAGGGGAGGACTCTTTCGTCGGTGCGTCCGTGGTTCATGGGATGTCTCCTTCCGGGGTCGTAAGCAGGGGTTCTCTTCCGTGTGGGTCTCGATCGACCTCGCTTCGAAGCGGCATTTCGGCCGTGTCTATAATGTCTACGCGAAAAAACGGCCTGAAATCTGTCACCGCGGTCGAAGAAATTCGCTTATGCGCTTATGCGTCTGTCTCTATGGCACCGACCAGGCCGTCGTGTCGCCGCTTTCGAAGCCGTCGCGGAAGATGAAAACGCAGTCGCCGGCCCCGACATCGGGGACCTGGAACGAGAAGTCGGTCACCGTCACTTCGTCGAAGTAGAAACCGCGTTCCGCGAGCTCCGGATCGGTGCTGTAGACAACCTCGAGCCGGACGCCCTGGCCGGCGAGGCTCGGGGAGCCCAGGGCCGCCGCGCTCCAGGTGCTCTCGCCCCAGGTCGCCTCCGTCTCGGCCCAACCCTCCTCTGGCTCGTTGCAGCCCGAATAGTTGCCGGGGCCACTGCTGTCGGCGTTGTAGAGACGTCCGCCGTCGGGGAAGATCGCCGTACGAACGCCAGTTCCGTCGACGATACCGACGTTTGCCCGGTCATACCAGGTGCCGCTGGAGAGGGGCTCGATCTCGTAGTTGCTCGCGAGCGACAGGGTGGAGGACGCCTGAAGCACCATCACCGGCGAGCGGATCTTGTCGCACTGGTTGTCGAGGGAATCCGAGGAGGCCAGAAAATAGCTGGATCCCGACGCCCCAGTCCCGAGAGTGCGGTCGAAGGTCCCTTGGAGCGTCTCCCAGCCTTCGAGGCCGGCCTCGAAGTAGAAGGTCTTCGTCGCGAAGGCCTGGAGATCGCTTTCGACGTCGCCGATCCGCAGGGTGGTGAAGCGGCTCAGGCCACCGAGCTCGTCGCCACTCAAGCCGATGCGAAACTCCAGGGTGTCACCGAACGCGAGACCTGCCGCCGTGAAGCTGAAGCTCCCCTGGCGGTTGTCGCACTCAGCGAGGCTTGCCCCAAGCGACGGCACAAGGGAAATCGAGGCGTTGATTGCCGGATGGCTCGTCGACTCGACGCTGGTGAGCGTCGGGTTGGTCAACAGGGTGCCGAGGTTCGTGACGTCAAAAGTCAGGGTGGCCGTTTCGCAGTTGTCGAGAAAGGCGTCGCCATCGCCGCTCGCAAAGCTGAGCGCCGCGGAGGAGGCATCGATTTCCGGATGGCCGCCAGCGGTCGGAGTGATGCTCAGACAGCTCGACGCCGGACCCAGGCAGGTGTTTGCGGCGCTCCCCTCGCCTGGAATGACGACGTAGGAGTACTCGCGTCCGTTCTGGAGAGCCTCGTCGACGACCTCCAATTCACTCGTCGTCGCGACGAGCTCCTTGCCGAAGTCACAGCCGTGGACGCCGTCGGTCCTGTAGACGCTGTACCAGTCGGCTCCGGCGACCGGGTCCCAGGTCAACAAGGCGCCCCGATCGAGGGACGTGACCACCACCGCAGGTGCCGTCAACGTACCACCGCAAGGCGTATTCTGGACGGTGGGCGTCGGACAAGCGATGCCGTGGCGGTGAAAGGTGTTGAAGATCGCCGCCATATGCGGCGTCCCGTTCGTGAGGTCGCCGTCGTCGTCGTCGGCCGCCAGGTAGTTGAGGTAGCCGCCGTCGGCGTTGCAGCCGTCACCGCCGACGCCGTCGACGCAGCTGTACCAGTCGCCGACCAGGCCGGCTCCGGTGTAGGTCAGTCGAGTCGCCACCTCGCGGGCCGTCGCCAGGTCCAGGCTGAACGGCGGCGCCAGGAGGTCCCAATGCCAGAGATCCCAGACCGCTTCGGCGTAGACCGCCCCCTCGCAGTGGACGCTGCCCCCACAGGGCGCTGAGCCGCCACCGCAGTTGGCGTCGATCCAGGCGAGATCGTGGGGCAGGCCCGACGACCGATTCGCCCAGTCGATGTCGCGCACCCCGTCGCAGGTCGTGCACGGATCGCCATAGCCGCCACAATTCGATCCCAATCGGAAATTACGGCCGATGCAAGACGTGTTGAGCCGTAATGACGCGTAAACGTCGGCGATGCCCTCGCCGGGATTCGAGACGCCGGGCGCGGCGTCGTTCGCGTCCATGCCGTGGCCCCACTCGTGGTCGAAGACGCCAGCGATCTCGCCCGTGTTCGTGCAGCCGCCGCCGGAACGGTAGAAGTTCACGGTACCGCTCCAGTTGGCGTTGCACGTGCTCTCGATGTTCATGTTGGCCGTCAGCGGGCCCTGAAGCCAGGCGTTCGCCGGCAGATGGCTCGCGGCCTGCGCACGGATGCGGTTGAGCTCGAAGTAGCCGCTGCGCGACGCGTGGGTGTTGCCCGCCGAGGCGCCGACGGGGACCTCGCAGTCGATACCGCCGCTTGTCCCCAGGTCGAGGGTCGCGCCGGCGGTGCTCTCGGAAAGCGCGCCGCACAGGTCGTTCATACGCAGGTAAGTCCCGTTGAGCTCGGTCGTGACCGTCGCGTCGGCGCAGACGAGGAGGTTGCCCCCGCCATCGGTGTAGAGCTTCTCGCCGCCGACGTCGAGCTCGGCATAGGGCATGGGCCAACCGGCCTGCTCGGTACCGTCGTCGCCGGCGCCGTCGTTCGAGACGGGGTAGACGCCGCCGGTCACCTGGCGTGCCGTCGCGGCGTAGTGGCGCGTGTCCTCGAAGGCGAGGAGCTCGCCCGTCGTGGCGTCGACGAGCGCCTCCCAGAAGCTGAGCTCGCCGTCGCCGCCGGGGCGCAGCATCCAGACGAGACGCAGCTCCAGTCCCGTTCCCGGCACGAGGCGCCGCGGGTCGGCACCCAACGCGAGCGGTACGTAGACGAGGCGAGGCTTGCGAAAGCCCTCGTCGAGGACGAGGGGCGCGAGGTGCTCCCGAAGCGTCGAGGCGGCGGCAGCGAGGGAGACGGAAGGTTGCGACGGCGTGCGCCGGTCGCCCCAGTCGCGGGTGCCGAGCAACACGAGGTTCCCATGGCGGATCACGGCGGTGACGTAGCTGCGCAGCACCGGGACGCCGTCGATCCTCCGCGCGGCGTGGATTTGGACGAGGGCGCCGTCCTCGTGGACGGTGACGTGGCCCGGACGGCTCAGCTCACCGACGTCGATGCCGAGGGCGTCGCGGCGTGCCTCCAGGTAGGCGGTAAAAGCGTCCCAGGCGCGGCGGCGAATCGGGACGACGGACGCCGGGTCGCCGGACGCCGGGTCGCCGGCCGCCGGGTCCTGGCGGCGCAGCTCGTTGCGGCCGGAGCCGGGGAGGAGCGGATGGGCCAGGAAGAGCGTTCCCCAGCGTCCGGTGCGCCGGTCGAGAAAAGCCCGCTCGGGGCCGATCCCGAGGGCGCCGAGCGACGCCGTCAAAACGGCGGAACGCGCGGCGAGCGTACCGTTCTCCACCAGCGCCTCGCCCGCCGGCTGGTAGACGTTTCCGATCCGCAGCCGGGGATCGCGGAGCTCCTTGGCCCTCAGAAGCTCCGCCCGTTCAGGCTCCACGAGCCCCGCGATCGGCAGGGTCGAGAGAAGCAGGACGAGGGCGAGCAAGATTCGCATGGCGCGGGCGCGTCGCAGGAGTAGCTCCTCCTCGGGTCAGGCCCAAAAGGGGTTCTGGATCAAGGGTACGAGGCGCGAAGTTGTCGAGACGGCTCGCCAGGACGGCGCCGGGGGACCCGGGCTCTCGTCGCCGCGCTTCCAGGTTTGGCCAGCCTCCAGGGCGAGCTCTTCAAAGAGGTCAGCGACCTGGTTGGCGTCGTCCGGACGGTTCCTTTCTCCCTTCCGGAGGAGCTGATGGATGAGATTAGAAGCGCGTTTCGGGATCGCGGGGACGAGTGTTTCGAGGGGTTCCGGGTGGTGGCTGAGGGTCTTGTGAAGCGTCCTGCGCCAGCTTTTCTCGAGGAAGGGGTGGTGGCCGGTGGCCGCCTCGTAGAGGACGACTCCTAGAGAAAAGAGGTCGCTTCTACCGGTAGCCCTGCCTCCCACGATACATTCCGGGGCGAGATAGCCCGGGGTGCCGAAGATCGACTCGGAGCGGTTGGCCCTGGAGATGAGCTCGGAGATGCCGAAGTCGGTGACCTTGATCGTCAGGTCGTCGCCGAGGAGCACGTTGCCCGGCTTGATGTCGCGGTGCACCACGTCAGAGGAGTGGGCGGCACCCAGGGCCCGGGCCACGGCCGCGGCGAGCGGCAGGAGGCGCTCCGGCGCCACCCGGTAAGAGCTTTCCAGGTGATCTTCCAGGCTGATCCCCTCGACCAGCTCCATGGCGATGAAGGCGTTGGAGCCCTCGTCGCCGAAGTCGTAGACCGTGACGATGTTGGAATGGTTGACCCGGGCGTTGACTACCGCCTCTTCGAGCAGGCGCGAGACCTGGACCTCGCGGTCCATCTTGCCGGAGTCGAAGCGGATCGTCTTCAAGGCCACCGGCCGCTGGAGCTTCGGGTCGAAGCCCCGGAAGACGGTTCCCATGGCTCCTTTGCCGAGCAGGTCCACGACCAGGTAGCGGCCGAGGGTGACGTCGCCGATCTCCTCCCCGGTCTCGATGTGGCGCTCGAGCTTGGCGAACGCCTGCGCAAGGCTTTGGCGGGTCTCATCCTCCTCCTTCATGGCACACAGCGCCTCGGCCTGGAGGATGGGGATCACCCCCGAGGAGTGGAGGTCGCGGCGGGCGATGAGCCCTTCGACCCTGGCCAGGATCTCGTCGGGCTCGAAGGGCTTGGCCTGGTAGTCGTCGGCGCCGCTACGCAGGC
The DNA here is from genome assembly GCA_965371445.1 of uncultured bacterium. Lineage (GTDB taxonomy): Bacteria > Acidobacteriota > Thermoanaerobaculia > Multivoradales > J023 > DASWIG01. The sequence continues at coordinate 128,403 of CBDUYN010000003.1, forward strand.
CCTTGATGCGGTCGGGAGGTTCCGAGAGGGCAGTCAGGAGGAGTACGGGGATGCCCTCGAGATCCCGACGCCGGCGCATCTCCTCGAGGAGGGTGATCCCCGTGATCTCGGGCATCATGACGTCGAAGATGCAGGCGTCGGGCATTTCGCGCTCGACCATCTCCAGCACCTGGTGAGGGTCGTCGGTCGCGAGCACCTGATGGCCCGCGTGCTCGAAGGTCGCCTTCAACACGATCAGAATGTCGGGACTGTCGTCGACCACCAGGATCTTGGCCATCTCAGGAACCTCGTCCGTGCGTGCGGTTGCGGGACGGCCCAAGCTTACCCGATGGGATCCGGCCCCCCCAGCCTTCATGGTGTCCGCCGCAGCATTACGAAATGCATTAAGACCGCAAAGTGCATGTAGACTCGCGAGAGCATGACTTCTGCCGAGAGCCCCACCCCGCCGTCAGGGCCTTCGCCCACCCGGCGCCCCGAGGAAGCGCTCGCCCACTGGGGGCGTGGCGATCTGATCCGTCCGGCGCCCGATCCGGGTCTGATCAACCAGACCTGGCTGGTCGGCGATCCGCCGCAGGCGGTCCTCCAGTGGGTCCACCCGACGTTCGACGCCCGCATCCAGCTCGACATCCAGGAGGTGACGGCGCGCCTCGAGGAGCAGGGCCTCTGTACGCTGCGCCTCATCCCGACCCCTGAAGCGAAGCTCTGGATCGACGACGAGGTGGGCAACTGGCGCCTCTTGACCTTCCTTCGGGGCCGCACCCTCCATTACCTGCCAAGCCCGGCCCATGCAGCCGAGGCCGGGGCCGTCGTCGGCCGTTTCCACACGGCGCTCGCCGGCTGGCACCACGAGTTCCACGCGCCGCCACGGGCGATGCACGACACGCCGAAGCGGATGGCGGAGCTCGTCGCCGCGCTCGAGGAATGCGACGGCCACCCCCTGGCCGAAGCGACGCGCCACGTCGGTGCCCAGGTCCTCGCCGGCTGGGAGAGCTGGGACGGAGAGCTCGACTTGCCGCACCGCATCTGCCACGGGGACCTCAAGATATCAAACCTCCTCTTTGACGAAGCCGGCCTCCGCGCCACGTGCCTGATCGACCTCGACACCCTGGAGCCGATGCCGCTGGCCTGCGACCTCGGCGACGCGCTGCGCAGCTGGTGCAACCCGGCGGGAGAGGACGACCCGGAGCTCTGCCTCTTCAGCGAGGAGATCTTCGCCGCGGCGGCGCCGGCCTGGCTGGCCAACGCGCCGCCCTTGAGCGACGTGGAACGGCGCTCGATCGTCCCCGGGATTGAGCGGATCTGCCTGGAGCTGGCGGGCCGCTTCGCCGCCGACGCGGTGCGCAACAGCTACTTCCGCGAAGACCGCGAGCTCCATCCCCAACCCGGCGAGCACAACCTCTTGCGGGCGCGTTGTCAGCTGAACCTGGCGCGTTCGGCGCGCCAGGTGCGTTCGGCCTGCGAGGCCGTCTGGCGCCGTGCCGCCGAGTTGGAGCACGGAGTGGGCGCCGTCGTGCTCTGATCAAATCCCCCCTGCCCCCCTTTCCTAAAGGGGGGTTGAGAGAAGAATCAGGAATCTGGTCCCCCTCCCACGCCGGTCACCTCCACCGGAACCCCGGAAAGCGCCGCGTTGCCGCAGACCGGGTCGATCGCCTCGGGATCGGTCAGGTCGTTGACGCTCGCTCCGGGATGAGCCGTCGCGGTCGCCAGCCGGACACCCGAACGGTCGTGACCCCAGCCGTGGGGTAAACAGACGACCCCGGGCATCATCTCCTCGCTCACCTGAAGCGGCACCTGGACACCGCCGACGCGGGAGCTGACGTGGACCCGGGTGCCGTCCTCAAGGCTCCGGCGCTTCGCGTCGGCGGGGTGCATCAGGAGCGTGCAACGGTCCTTGCCACGCATCAAGCGCGGGTAGTTGTGCATCCAGGAGTTGTTGCTAAGGACCTGACGGCGGCTGATCAGCACGAGGGGACGCGAAACGTCTTCCGCCTCCTGGCGCAGCTCGCCGAGGCGTCGGCGGAGGCGCTCGACGTCGTCCACGAGCACCTTGGGAGCCAGGTCGACACGCTTTCCCGGGGTGAAGAGCCGATCCGGGAGGCAGGGTTTCAAGGGACCCAGGTCGATGCCGTGCGGAGCCTCCTTCAAGCGGCTCAGGTTGAGGCCCTTGCCGAAGGGCAGGAAACCCGAGCCGTAGGGACCGCGGCGCAGCGCCAGGTCGACGAGCCCCGCCGGCCCAAGCTTGCGCAGCCACCAGCGCCGGAAGGCCTGGCGCGGGCCGCGGCGGCCGAGCCGCGCCTCCAGCTCCAGTAGGATCTCCCAATCGTGGCGCTGATCGCTCCCCCGCTCGAAAAGCGCCGGAGAGTAGCGGGCCGTGTCGCGGACCGCCAGGACGTGGAACGCGAGGTCGTAGTGGTCGCGCTCGAGGGCCGCGGTGGGCGGCAGAATCAGGTCCGCGTGACGGGTCGTCTCGTTGACGTAGAAGTCGATCGACAGCATGAATTCGAGCCCGGCGAGCGCCCGGTCGACCTGGCGGCCGTTGGGCGTCGAGAGCACCGGGTTGCCGGCCACGGTGATGAGGCAACGGGCCCGGCCGTCGCCCTCCGCGAGCATGTCCTCGGCCATGGTGACGACCGGTAGCTCGCCCCCGTACTCCGGGAGGCCGCGTACGCGGCTCTTCCAGCGTCCCGAGCGTCCCCTGGAGCGCAACGGCAGCGTGTCCACCGCCGGACGAGTGAACATCGCCCCGCCTTCGCGGTCGAGGTTGCCCGTGACCACGTTCAACGCGTTGACGAGCCACTGGCAAGTCGTCCCGAGCTCCTGCACCGAAACGCCCATCCGGCCGTAGCAGACGGCGGAGGGCGCGGCGCAGAAGTCCCGCGCCAGGGAGCGGAGATCGTCCGCCGCGACGCCGATCGCCGGCGCGACGTCTTCCGGCGAGAAGCCCGCGGTGAGCTCGCGCAGCCGCTCGAGGCCGTCGGTGAAGCCCGCGAGGCGCCCCGGCCCGGCGAGGCCCTCTTCGAAGACGGTGTGGACGAGCGCCATCAGAAAAAGGGCGTCGCTTCCGGGACGGACGAAGAAGTGCCGGTCGGCGAGCTTCGCCGTCTCGGTGCGGCGCGGGTCGACGACCACCAGGCGGCCGCCGCGCTGGCGGATCGCCTTCAAGCGCTTCCTGGCGTCGGGCATCGTCATCAGGCTGCCGTTCGAGACCGCCGGGTTGGCCCCGAAGATCAGCAGGAAGTCGGTACGGTCGACGTCGGGGATCGGCAGCAGCAGCTGGTGGCCAAAGACGAGCGACGAGACGACGTGATGCGGCAACTGGTCGACCGAAGTCGCCGAGTAACGGTGACGGGTCCGCAGCGACCTCATCACGAGCGGTCCGTAGAGCATCGCGCCGAGGCTGTGGACGTTGGGGTTGCCGAAGTAGAAGGCCACGGCGTCGCGTCCGTGCTCGCGCTGGACGGCGGCGAGGCGTTCGGCGGCTTCGTCAAGAGCTTCGTCCCAGCCGATCTCCTGCCAGTCGCTACCCTGGCGGCGTACGGGGCGGCGCAGGCGGTCGCCGTCCTCGTGCAGGTCTTGGAGGGCCACCGCTTTGGGACAGACGTGACCCCGGCTCAAGGGGTCGTCGTCGTCGCCTCGGATCGAGGTGACGCGGCCGCCTTCGAGACGGATCTCGAGGCCGCACATGGCTTCGCAGAGGTTGCAGGCCCGGTAGTGAACGCTCGTCGTGTCAGACATCCGGCGATTATAGCCGCCTGAAGACACCTACGCCTCCGAAAGCCACCGGTCGAGCGTCGCGACGAGCTGTTTCTGGCGTAAGGGCTTGGCGAGGTAGTCGTCCATGCCGGCGGCGAGGCATTTCTCGCGCTCGCCATGGGTGGCGTGGGCGGTCAAGGCGACGATGGTCAGATGCTCGCCGTCGTTCTCGGCGGAGCGGATCCGTTGGGTCGTCTCGTAGCCGTCGAGCTCGGGCATCTGGCAGTCCATCAGGACGAGCTCGTAGGTCTCCCGGGCGAGGAAGCTCAAGGCCTCGACGCCGTGCTCGGCGATGTCGTGCGGGTAGCCGAGCGATTTGAGCATCTGGCTGAGGACTAGCTGATTGATCTTGTTGTCTTCGACGACGAGGATGCGGAGCTGCCGATTCCGGGCCGGACCGGGTGCTTCCGCGCCGACCCCGGAGGCCAGCTCGGCGTTTTCTTCCGGGGCCTTGCCGATCTCCAGAGGGATCCGGAAAAAAAACGTCGAGCCCTCGCCGAGGGCGCTCTTCATGCCGATCTCGCCGCCCATGAGCTCGACGAGCTGGCGGCTGATGGCGAGCCCCAGGCCCGTGCCGGTGAGGCGCCGCGAGCTCGAATTCGCCGCCTGGGAGAAGGGTTGGAAGAGGTTCTCCTGGTCACGCTCGGCGATACCGATGCCGGTGTCGCGGACCGCGAATCGCAGGCTCGGCTCGGCGCCGTCGCGCCCCGCCTCGCGTTCGAGGACGACCTCGACCTTCCCCGCTTCGGTGAACTTCAGCGCGTTGCCCACGAGGTTCAAGAGCACCTGGCGAAGCCTCCCGGCATCGCCGCGCAGCCACGGCGGCACCTCCGGGTCGACGTCGACGCCCAACTCGAGGTCTTTGCCCTTGGCACGCGGCTCCAGGATCGCGACCACTCTCTCGGCCACCTCTCTGGGCGAGTAGTCGACCTCCTTCAAGGTGAGCTTGCCGGCCTCGATCTTCGCCAGGTCGAGAAGGTCGTCGATCACTCCCAAGAGCGCCTCCGACGAGTGGTTGATGGCCTCGGCGTACTGGCGCTGGCGCTCGTTGAGCGGCGACTTGAGCAGCAGCTCCACCATGCCGACGATGCCGTTCATCGGGGTGCGGATCTCGTGGCTGGTCGAGGCTAGAAGAGCGCTCTTGAAGCGGCTCGCGGCCTCGGCGACGTCCCTCGCTTCGGAGAGCTCGACGAGATACTCCTGGGCCTGGCGAGCCCGGCGCTCGTCGGTCAATGCCAGCTGCATGTGGGCATGGAGGTCCTCGCGCTCCGCGACCGCCTCTTGTAGTCGGGCGTAGGCCTCGTGAAAGCCAAGCGCCATCTCCTCGGCGACTTCGGCGAGGCCGCCGATCTCCGCGGGTGCCGTCGCCGGGACCGGCGGCTCGACCGTCTGGCCGTTGATGGAGAGCTCCCGGACCCGCTGCACCATCCCCTCGAGCGGACGTGTGACACGATCGGCGAGGATCCTGGCGAGGAGAAACGACAAGCTGACCGCCACCACCACCCAGACCAGGTGGACGAGGATCTGGCTGCGATCCGTGAGGACGTCGTCGAAGACGTTGACGACGCCCAGGATCACGACCGGCACAGCCGCGACCAGGACGAAGGCGCGCAACAGTTGCGAACGAAGCGACCGGCGCTCTGGCGGAGGGGGCTTCTCCGGCAGTGTCGCCTCGGCTTCCCTCGGGTCGGGGTGATCCATCACGTTCAGCCTGTTGATTCCTCTCCCCGAGGATATACTGATCCTCGAACGTTACAATAGAGATGACGCCGACCGACCAGGGGACGCGGTGCTAGGATGACCGCCATGGCTCAAGCGTCCAACGTGGTAAGGCCGCCGGTTCGCCGGCCGCCGGTTCGCCGGCCGCCGGTTCGCCGGCCGCCGGTTCGCCGCGCCAGGCGCCGGCGTTACGCGGCGGCGGCCGTGCTGCTCGCCGCCCTCCCGTGGCTGCTCTCCTGCTCGGGCCTTGCCTACTACGGACAGGCGATCTGGGGACAGACGAAGATCCTGGCCGCCCGGCGCGACGCCGAACGAGTCGCGGCGGATCCGTCGACGCCGCCCGCGCGACGCTCGCAGCTTCGCTCGGTGCTTGAAATCCGCGACTTTGCCGTCACCGAGCTCGCCCTCCCAGACAACGGCAGCTTCCGCAGCTACGTCGAGCTACCGCCAGACACCGACGGCGCACGTCGCCGCTTCGTGGTCTGGAACGTCGTCGCCGCGCCCGAGCTTTCCGTCGAGGGTGCCGTCTGGTGTTTCCCGGTCGCCGGCTGCGTCTCCTATCGCGGTTATTTCTCCGAGCGCCGAGCCTACCGCTTCGCCGAACGAATGCACGAAGACGGCTACGACGTCGCCGTCACCGGCGCCGCCGCCTACTCGACCCTGGGCTTTTTCAAGGACCCGGTGCTCTCGACCGTCATCGATTACCCGGAGCTCGACCTCGCCGGGTTGATCTTCCACGAGCTGGCCCACCAGCTCGTCTACGTGGGCGACGACACGCGCTTCAACGAATCATTTGCCACGGCGGTCGAGGTCGAGGGGGTCCGCCGCTATCAGAAGGCGAGGGCGAACGGCGACGGCACGGCCCTCGACGCCTATCTCGCGGCGCGCCGCCGCGAATCCGAGCTCACCGAGCTCGTCCTCGCGCACCGCGACCGCCTGCAAGAGGCCTACCTCGACGACGGCCTCGACGACGGCGAGAAACGCCGCCGCAAGGCGCGGATCTTTGCCGAGCTGAAAGCGGGCTACCGGGAGCTGCGCTCCTCCTGGGGCGGCGAGCACCCCGGCTACGACGCCTGGTTCGACCGGCCGCTCAACAACGCCCACCTGGCGGCAGTGGGCGCCTACCACGACTTCGTACCGGGCTTCGAGGCGCTGCTGGCCGAGCACGGCGGCGATCTCGAGGCCTTCTACACCGCCGTGAAGGAGCTTGCCGAGCTCTCACTGGAAGAGCGCGAAGCGCGTCTGAAGCCTTTGTAGGGCAGGCTCCGCCCGGAGCGCTTCCCGGAGGCTTCACGTTGCCGGTTTTCGCCGAACCCTGGAACCAGGTGCGCCCACCGTTGCCGGTTCTCGCCGAATCCTGGAACCAGGTACGTCCTCCTTTGTCGGTTCCCGAGCAGGGTCAGAACCAGGTGCGTCCGCCCTTGCCGGTTCCAGAAAAGGGCCAGAACCAGGTGCGTCGCCCCCGAAGCGTTGCCGGGCGGAACTTGGGCGCCGACCATATGCTATAGTCGTCATGACAGAGGACCTTGGGGGAGGTCAAAGAATAGGAGACTTGCTTTATGACACACACATCTATGTACCGAATGAAGGGCCTCTTGACGCTCGCCGCGTTCCTCGCTCAGATGGGACCGGAGATCGCCGAGAGGACGACGGCCTGGCTCCGCGA
>CBDUYN010000004.1:0-132712 GCA_965371445.1 uncultured bacterium
ACGCTGGGATCTGTGCGGGGGCCGCTTGGTAACGGGAGGTCCTACCGTGACGACGGGAACGGTGGGGCGTCTTGCTCGACCTCAGCTATCTCACCCAGTCGCAGAGACGCTCGACGGCGGTGACGACGTTGATGCAATACTGGCGCAGGAAGGCCTCGTCGGGCTCTGCGTCGCCGAGCTTCTCCGCGGCGGCGAGAGCGCGGGCGCCGTCGAAGTCGACGAAGGCGAGCCGCAGGGTCAGCTCCTCGGAGGGGCGCCCGAAGACCGTCCCCGGAAGGACGGCGACTCCCGTCTCCTCCAGGAGCCGCTCGCAAAGCGTCGGGCTGTCTCGAACGCCGCGCTCGGCCAGCTGTTCGGCGAAAGGGGTCAGCTCGGGAAAGAGATAGAACCCTCCCTGAGGCATGCAGAGGCGAGCCCCCACGTCGAGGAGCCGGTTGGCGGCCCAGTTGCCGAGGGCCTTCAAGATCCTGCGCGACTGCACCAGGTATCCTTCGATCTCGAGGCCGCCCGCGAAGGCCCGGGCGGCGGCGAACTGGATCGGTGCGCTGGTCGAGGTGTAGGTCTCGCTCGCCACGGCCGCGAGGGCGTCGCGCAGCCAGGAGAGACCGGGAGGGACGACGTAGACCCCCAGCCGCCAGCCGCCGGCGCCACACCATTTACTGAGGCCGCTCGAGACGATCGTCCCTTCCGGGTAGAAGCGCGCGATCGAGACGTGACGGCCCTCGAAGTCGAGCTCGCTGTAGATCTCGTCGGAGAGTACCAACATCCGGTAACGGCGGGCCACCTCGGCCAGCGCTTCGAGCTCCTCGGGGCTGTAGGTCGAGCCCGTGGGGTTGTTGGGGTAGTTCAGGATCACGAGCCGCGGACGATCGGGATCAATCTCGCAGAGGCTCGTGAGCGCCTCCGGGGTGAGCCGCCAGCAATGGTCCTGGCTCGTTGGAAGCCAGTGGACGTGGCGGCCGACGATCTGGGCTTGCGGCGCATAGGAGACCCAGCTCGGCGTCGGGATCACGAGGTCGCCGTAGTAGACGAGCTGGGTCAGAAACATCAGCTCCTTGGACCCCGGACCGATCACCACTCCGTCGGGCGAGGCGGCGATCCCCTGGGCGAGGCGGAAATGCTCGGCCACCGCTTCGCGGAGCTTCTTGAGGCCACAGACCGGAAGGTAGTCCTTCTGGTGCGCGTTCGCCTTGAGCTCCTCGACGACCGGCGCCGGCACCGGAAAGGGCGACTGGCCGAGGCCCAGGCGGAAGACCTGTCGTCCCTCGCGCTGCAGCTGGGCCGAGCGCTCGTTGACCGCGAGCGTCGCCGACTGGCCGAGGCCTCGGACGTTCAAGTTGAGGTTGACGCGAGGCTGCCTGTCGGGTTTCGGCTGGACAGGGAGCGAGCTTTCGGGAGGCGGCGTCATTGTCGATGGCTCCTCTCGCGATCGACTCTACAACAGAACCGGAGGCGTCCTCGCCGAGGCAGGACGATCTCGCGTGCGACCGTCAAGCGCCGCCTCACCCGCCCCGGCGCTTCAGCTCGGCGCGGGCCTTGGCCAGGAGCTGCCGGGCCCTCTGGACGTTGGGACCGTCCTCCGGCAAGGTGGCCAGGAGGTCCTCTAGGACCCGGCACGCCGTCCGCGCGTCGCCGACGTCGAGGTGACCGAGGGCAACGTTAAAACGCTCGGCGAAACGGGCGCGCTCGCCAGCCCGCTCGATCTCGGCGATCCTGCCTACGATCCAGCGCCCCTCCTGCGAGCCCGGCGCCGCGTCGAGCTGCCGCAGGACCTCGATCGCTTCCTCCATCCGGCGCTGAGCCAGGAGCCGGTCCACGCGCTTCAAGGAGACTTCGAGCTCCTCCTGTCGTCGGATTTGCTCCAAGAGCGCCCGGGCTTGCTCGGCCCGGGAACCCTCGCTGGCCGCGGCGAGCTCCCCGAGGAGGGCCTTCGCCGAGACGAGGTCACCGCTGTTTACAAGGCTCACGGCTTCGTTGTAACGGTCGGCGAAGCGGTTGTGGCCGATCGCCTGCCGGAGTCTGCGGATCTCCTCCTCGAGGCGGGCGAGATCGTCCGGGCCGGCCTGGTCCCGCAGCTCTTCGAGGAGCCGCAGGGCGTCTTCATGGCGCTCTCTATCGAGCAGCTCCTCGACCTTGCGAAGGTCCAAGGCCAACAGCTCGGCCCGGACCGCGCTCAGAAGCGACCAGGCCGGCGTGAATCGCGCCTGGAGGGCCACACTGCGCCGTAGGGCCGAAACGGCCTCCACCCGGGCCCCGGGATCGTCGTCGTCGAGGAGGCATTCGGCGTAGCGGAAGTGAAGCAGGAAATCATCGCCCCCGGCCTTGAAGGCCCGCCGGTAGAGGGCGAGGGCCTCGTCGTGGCGGCCTTGACACTGGGCCAGGCCGGCCAGGCCGGCGAGAGCCAGGGGGTCCGCAGGTTGGCGCTTCAAGGCGGCCCTGAAATGCTCGGCGGCGGCTTCGTGGCGGTCCTCGTGGCCGGCCAGCAGGTTTCCGAGGTGCACGAGCGCCTCCGGGTACGCCATCGCCCGGACTTCAAGCATCGGGTCGTCGAGCTCCTCGACTCCGATCCTGAGGACGGGCATCGTCGGGCCGCGCACGTAGTCCCGGAGCTCTTTTTCAAGGGTTTCGTAGTCCGCCTCGAAAGCCTCGCGAAACGCCTGCTTCCCGTGGCGGCTCGCCCTCACCAGCTCCAGGTAACGCGAAAGTTGCCCTTCGCGCTCCCGATTGCCGATCAAGAGGTAATGGACGAGCGCCCAGGACTCCGCGTAGAAGACGCCACGCCGCGCCTCTTCGTTGTACTCGGGCGAGCCGACGTCGATGGCCAAGAGCTCGGGGAGAGGGATCAGTGGGGATTGCCGTAACCAGTCGACATGGCGAGCGATGCCGCGGCCGATCTCGGCTTGCTTGCCGGAAATCTCGAAGGAGCTGTAGCACTCGGCCAACCCTTCGTTGAGCCACAACGGCACCCCCGGAATGTTGTTGTTGACGAGATAGTGGACGTACTCGTGGTAAATACGTTTCGCGGGATCGTGAAAAGAAGAGCCGTCGATGGCGATGAAATTGCCGTCCACCCGTGCCAGGAAGTAGCCGGAGAGCTCGGCCGGTTTGCCGTCATACAGGGGCTTGTAGGGTTCGAACCTCTCGTCGTTGCTGAAGACGTAGACATGAGTGGGGATCGGAGCGTTGAGATTCCAGGACGTGAGCTGGCCGAGGACGGCACGCAGCTGCTCGAGGTGGTTGGCGATCTCTCTGGTGTTGGACCGGCTCGAGTTGCTGAAGAGCGTGAAATTCGCCGTTTTGACCTCGATCCAGCGGTCCTTCTCGCGCGGCAGGGCCAAAAGCGGTGCGGTGACGAGCCACGAGAGCACCAGAACCGTCGACAGGAGAGAACGCTGCCTGCGTGATCTTTGCACTGGCATGCTAGGATCGGCGACGCTGACCAGGCTACGGCCCCATTCCCGTCTCACCGTACATTTCTGAAATCAGGCTCTGGAGCGCTCGGGCGTTGGATTCGCTCAACTCGTCCAGCTTCTTGATCAGTCGAAGCTTCGAGATCGCCCGGATCTGGTCCACAGCCACTTCCGAAGAAGTCCCCTCGCAGGTGGTCTGCAGGCGGCTCTTCCACGAGGGATGAAGCTTTGTGGTCAAGGGGCACACGACGATCGTGCCGAGAAATCTGTTCATCAAATTGTCGCTGACCACGACGACAGGCCGGGTCTTCTTGATCTCGGACCCGACGGTAGGATCGAGGTTCGCAAGGTAGATCTCGTAGCGTACAGGCGCGCTCATAGCCCGTGCTCGTCGCGTACGCTGTGCCAGTCAGACCAGTCCTCGTTCTCGGCGGCCATCTGCCTGTAGGTCTCTTCCCAAGAGAGGTTCTGAGCGGCTCTGGACCGGCCGAGGCTCTCGGCGGACGGCTGTACGACAACGACGACGTCGAGATCCGCTTCTCGCGCCTTCAGGGGGATCTCCAGCTTCAAGACCCCGTCACTCCCGACTCGTGTCCTCAGTTGTATGGTCTGCATGATGCCGTCCTCCTTTTGCCGCGGATCCACCGGACGGACGGGGTACCGTCCGCTCTACCGGGAGTATAGCCTGTGACCGGCATGAGCACCCTCCCTTCCTATCCCTTCACCGTCCGCACGGACGCTGGCGACGACGCCCTTCACGCCTTCTACCTGCCCCTCTACGAACGCGCCGTCGCCTGCGACCGGATCCTCGGTCCCTTCTCGGCCACTGCCCTCGCCGACGCCGCGGCCGGCATCGTTCGCCTCATCGCCGCGGGCGGACGGTTGCGTATCGTCTGCGGCGCGGCGCTCGACGCCGAGCCCGGCGAGGAAGCCCTGGCCGCGCTCGACGACCCCGGCGACGCCACCCGCCGCGAACGCCTCGCCGCCCTCGCCTGGATGCTCGCCCACCAGCACCTCGAGATCCGTCTCGCCCTGCCCGAGCGTCCCGGCGCCGAGCCGCTGTGCCGCGACGAGCCACTGTGCGGCGACGAAGGCGTCGCCCGCGACGCCGAAGGACATCGGCTCGCCTGGAGCGGCGGCCTCACCTTCGCCTCCTGGGACCGTAAGCTCCGTGGCGCGACGGTCGACGCCTCGCCGGCCCACGTCCGTGCCGTCGAGGAGCGTTTCGCAAGCCTCTGGGACGGCGAAGCCCCCGGCTGGCGCGTCCTCGAGCTGCCGCCGCCCGTACGCAGCCGCCTCCTCGAGCTCTGCCCCGACGAGGCCCCGCGCCACGATCCCCACGAGCGCCGGGCCCGCCTCGCCGACCTCGGCGAAGAGGCGGAGACGGCCGGCGACGTCGACGAGCGGCTCCTCTTCCGCTTCCTGCGCGAGGCGCCGTACCTGCCCGGCGCCACCGACCTCGGCGTCGCGACCAGCCCGGTCACAGCCTGGCCCCACCAGCTCCGCGTCGTCCGGCGGGTGGTCGATTGCTACCCCCGCAGCTTCCTCTTCGCCGACGAGGTCGGGCTCGGCAAGACCGTCGAAGCGGCGCTCGCGCTTCGCCAGCTCACAATCTCCGGGCGCGTCCGCCGCGCCCTCGTGCTGGTGCCGCGGAGCATCCTCCGGCAATGGCAGGAAGAGCTCTACGAGAAAGCGGCGCTCAACGTCCCACGCTACACGGGCGAGGTGCTCCTCGACGTCCACGACCGCGAGGTGGCGATCGGCCCACGCCGTCCGCGCGGACGGGTGTGGAACGCGGCCCCCTTCATCCTCGCGTCCAGCCAGCTCGTCAAACGGCGCGATCGCCGCCGCGAGCTGCTCGCCGCCGAGCCCTGGGACCTCGTCGTCGTCGACGAGGCCCACCACGCCCGGCGCAAGGACTTCCGCGGCGACCGCTACCGTCCCAACCGGCTGCTGGAGCTGCTGGCGGGAAGCGGTGCGCGTCCGGGCCTGAAAGACCGGACGCGTTGCCTCTACCTGGTCACCGCGACCCCCATGCAGGTCCATCCCGTCGAGCTCTGGGACCTGCTGCGCCTCCTCGGCCTCGGCGGACGCTGGGGCGCCCTCCCCGACCCCTACCTCGCCTATTTCGAGCAGTTGCGCGGCGGCTTCGAGGAACGCGACTGGCCGCTCCTGCTGGGCCTCCTCGGCGACCACCTCACGAGCGGCGGCGAGCTCGACGCGGCCTTCCGCCGCCAGGCCGCCGAGCGCCTGGGCAAGAAGCGCTGGACGGCGGTACGCGCGCTCCCCGGCCGCGCCGCCGAGCCCGGCCTCGCCGCCGAGGTCCTGGCGCTCGACGGCGACGAGCGCGCCGTCCTCGACGAGATGGTGCGCCGCCACACGCCGATCGGCCGCTTCGTCCACCGCCACACCCGGCGGCTGCTCCACAAGTACCGGATGCAGGGTCTGATCGACGCCGACGTGCCGGCGCGGCGTCCCGAGAACGTCTGGATTCGCCTGCGCGACGACGAACGTACGCTCTACGAACGGATCGAGGAGTACCTGGGCGAATTCTACCGCCGCTACGAGGCGGAGCGCCGCGGTCTGGGTTTCGTGATGACGGTCTACCGGCGGCGGCTGACGAGCTCTTTTTACGCCGTGCGCCGGAGCCTGGAGCGCCGCCTGGAGACGCTGCGCGGCACGGCCCCCTCGGGGGGGATCGGGGGGGATGACACGGCCCCCTCGGGGGGGATCGCGGGGGATGACACGGCCGACGCCGATCTCTTCGCCCCCGAAGACCTCGACGAGGGCGAGCTCGACCTTGACCTCGCAGCCGTGGCCGACGACGACGGCGACGACGTCCGCGACGAGCTGCGGCGCAGCGAGGAGGCCTACCTCGAGGACTTCCTCGCCGAGCTCGACGCCCTCGGCCCCGACTCGAAGCTCGAACGGCTCCTCACCGACCTGGAGGCGATCCTCGCCGAGCGCGGCTCGGTCCTCGTCTTCACCCAGTACACCGACACCATGGACTACCTGCGCGACGAGCTTCGCCGCGTCTACGGCGGGCAGGTGGGGTGCTACTCCGGCCGCGGCGGCGAGCTCTGGGACGGCGAAGCCTGGCGGACCTGCCGCAAGGAGGAGATCAAAGAGGCCTTCCGCGACGGCGCGAACGTCCGGGTGCTGCTCGCCACCGAGGCGGCGAGCGAGGGCTTGAACCTCCAGACCTGTGGGGCGCTGGTCAACTTCGACATGCCCTGGAACCCGATGCGGGTCGAGCAACGCATCGGACGCATCGACCGCATCGGCCAACGCTACCGCGAGGTCTGGATCAAGAGCTACTTCTACGACGACACGGTGGAGGCGATCGTCTACCAGCGGCTCGGGGAGCGGATCCGCTGGTTCGAGGAAGTGGTGGGCGAGCTCCAGCCGATCCTCCACCAAGTCGGGGAGACGATCGAGAAGGTGGCGATGCTTCAGGGCAAGCGTCGCCTGCGCCGTCTGGAGGAGCGCTTGACGGCGCTCGGCATGGAGATGGACGAGCGGCGCGGCGACGCCCTTTCGCTCGAGCCGGAGGGCGAGCCCCCCGGCTCGCAGGAGCTCAAGACACCGGTCGCCCCCGCCGAGCTCGAAGCGACGCTCGTCGGCTCGCAGACCCTGGGGACGCTTTTCGCAAGCGCCGAGGAGGTCGACGGGGCCTACGTCCTGAGCTGGGGTGAGGAGGAGCGGCGCGTGACCTTTCGCCCCGAGGTCTTCGACCGTCATCCGAGCACGGTGGAGTTTTTGACCTACGGCCATCCGCTCTTCGACGAGCTGCTGGCTTCGGTCGCCGACGCGCCGGAGGCGGGCTCGCCGCGGGGGCTGGGGCTTTACCGCCTGGAGCGTCCGGTGCCGCTCGCCGTGCTCTACCGTCCGACGGCGACCGGTGCCGTGCCGGTCTCGGACCTCGCCGAGCTGCGCCGGACGCTCGCCGCGCGGCGCGGGATCTGGCCGCACCCGGCGGCGGGCGAGGCCGAGTCCTATTTCGCCAACCTCCGCCGGGAGCTTGCGGCGTCGTACGAATCGTCGGCGGGGCAACGCCGGGAGGCCGGACGGCGGGCGCTCGTCGAGTCGGCGCGGCAGGTCCTGCGCCGCTCGGCGCTCGTCACGCTCGCCCGCGGCGCGAGCCCGAGCCTTTTCGAGGCCGCTTTACCCTACGGCTTCGGCGAAGAGGCGGTCGCGGCGCTCGCTCACCGTGGGCAGCCCTTCATCGACCTGCTCGCGCTCGCCCGCGGCGAGGACCTCGAGGTGCGCTCCGACGAGGCCTACTTCCGCAAGCTCGTCGGCCGCGGCGACGAGGAGATGCAGCGCAAGTCGAAGGCGCTCGTGACGGAGGGCAAGGAGATCGTCCGCCGGCACGAGGCGCTCGCCGCGGTGATCGAGGAGGCCGAGGCCACGGCCCGCGAGGAGGCGGCGGAGCCGGCCGAACGGCGTTTCTTCCTGCTCGCCGAGGAGGAAGAGGACGCCGAGGACGACGCGGCAGACGTCCTCGTACGCCTCGCGGACGACGAGGTGCGTCCGTTCGAGAGCTCCGTGCCGCTCTACGACGACCTGGCCTCGACGCTGCCGCGCCTCGCCGAGGAGCTCGCCGAAGGCTCAGCCCAGGACGACGAGCTACGCCATCCGTCCGAGTACGAGTGGGTGGAGCTTAAGGGACGTGTCGTACCGGAGCGGGGGCTTTTCGTGGCGCGCCACCTTGGCGCCGCGATGGACCGGAGGATCGAGGACGGCGCCTGGTGCCTCTTTCGGCTCGTGCGGCGCGTCCCCCGCGACGGCCAGGTGGTGCTCGCCCTTCATCCGAGCCTCGACGACCCCCACCTCGGCCGGGCGGCGCTCAGGATCTACGAGACCAAGGCCGAGGGCGTAGGCGACGGCGAGTGGCGGCGGCGGGTGGTGCTGCGTCCGTCGTCGACGGACGACGCCTACCAACCTGTCGTCCTCGATCCCGAGGACGGAGGGTTGGTCGTCGTCGCGGAGTTTTTGGAGGTCGTGGGCTGAGGAAGTCGCTTCCTCCGGGCATCGTCGAATCCCCAGCAGAAGCCCGCGCTCACACCGTCGCGCCAGCCCGGCGCAGGATCTCGATGATGCGGCCATGTCCCCGCCGGGTCGCCCACGCGAGCGGCGTGGCCCAGCGTTCGTCGTCCGGACGTTGGGTCGCCGCGCCACGGGCGAGCAACAGCTCGACCATGTCGGGCAGGTCGTTGCGGGCGGCCCATGCGAGCGGGGTCGACCGGTAGTCCTCGTCCTTCGCGGAGATCGTGGCCCCAGCGTCGAGCAAGAGTGTGACGCATTCTCTACGATGCGGCCGCGCTCGGCCACGGCCGTCACGCCCGCACAGGTCGTGCAGGGGCGTGGCCCGCTGCCAGTCGGGCAGGTCGGGGTTCATACCGCTCTCCAGCAGCAGGCGGAGCATGCCGGGGTCGCTCCACAGGTACGAACGGCATGCGGTCACCACCGGTGGCACCCGTGCGCCGGCGTCCAACAACCGGACCAGCAGGTCGCGTCTGCCCAGCGTGCACGCGGCCGCGAAGGCTCCCCCGCAGCCGGCATTCGCCGAGCTGGGGTCTGCGGACACGCGGCGCACCACCTCGTCGTCCTCGCCCAACCAAACCAGGTCGTAGGTGTCTAGCGTGCCACCACGCGCGAGCAGCAGGGCGCGGAGCTCACGCGTTCGGGCGACGTAGGTGGCGCTGCCTGAGGAATCGATGGCGCCGTTGGGATCCGCGCCGTGCGCGAGGAGCAGCTCCACGACCGGGCGGTTGCCGGCGCGCGCGGCGGCGTGCAGCGCCACTCCCCGGGGTGCGTTGACCCCTTCCGGCCAGCTCGGATCGGCACCGCGGTCGAGCAGCAACCGGACGATGGGCTCGTGCTCGTGCTCGACGGCGGAGGACAGCGCGCGCTTGCCGCTCGGCCGCGCCTCGACGATTCGCCGGGGGTCTTCGTCCAGGAAGCCCTGCACGCTGTCGAGATCGCCGAGAGCGGCCGCGATCGTCAGATCGTAGGCCGCCCCGCGTCCGACTAGCAGCCGGGCGGTCTCGATATCCCCCCGGACGCCCCAGAACGGGCCGTTCCACAACGCCAGATCGATCGGCTGGAAGTCTGCGGCTCCGTAGCCGCTGTCGGAGCCAGGGCCGGAGCCATGCAGGGCATGGACGTCAGCGCCCCGATCCAGCAACAGGGCGAGCACCTCGCGCGCCGACACTGCCACCGCCCGGTGCAGCGGCGTGCCCCCCGCGCGGTCGCTGCAGTGCACGAGCTCCGGCTCGACGTCGAGGAGCGCGCGCACGCGTACAGCATCACCGGCGGCTGCCGCGACGTGGATCGGGGGATCGGCGGGGGTGTCGGCCGGCGTGGTACAGCCGCGACGAGCACGGACATCTTCGAGCAGCCGGGCGACGGTCTCGTGACCACGATCCCGGGCGACGGTGATCAGGTCTTCGCCGCTGAGCCCCACTGCGGCCGGGTCCGCGCCCGCATCGAGCAGGACACGCACCGCCTCGAGGTGCCCTTCGCGCACCGCAAAGTGGATGGGCTGAGTGTAGCAGTACTCCGCTCGGTACAGGTTCGGATCGCGCTCGAGCAGGCGACGAAGCGCGGCCGCGTCGCCGGTCACGGCGGCGCGGATCGCGTCCCACACGTCGCACCCGCGGCAGGACCATGGCCCGTGCGGGAGCTCGGATTCGAGTACGTCCGGCTTGATCATCGCAGCACCCCTAAGGATGGGGCGTCCCGCGCTTCCCATTCAGACTCATCGCAGGCTACGCTTCTTTCCCCAGTCCCACTGCCCGTAGACTACCTCCTTCGGGAG
Organism: uncultured bacterium; assembly: GCA_965371445.1. GTDB lineage: Bacteria > Acidobacteriota > Thermoanaerobaculia > Multivoradales > J023 > DASWIG01. The sequence goes on from CBDUYN010000004.1 coordinate 10,234, forward strand.
TTTTGGTCATCCTCCTGCGCCCCGGCGAGGACGTCGACGAGATCGCGGGCTGATAAGCTCCCGGGCATGTCGGCACAAAATTCAATTTCCGCAACGCTGCTTCCCGGCCTGCTCCTGCTCGCCTGTACCGCCTGTACCGCTCCCACCGACGTCCAGGACGTCGACGTCGTCCTACGCAACGGTCAGATCTACGACGGCAGCGGGGCACCGCCGCGCCCCGGCGGCGTCGCCGTCGACGGCGGCCGCATCGTCGCGGTGGGCGACGTCGCTGGCTTCAAGGGCCGCGACGATCTCGACGTGGAAGGGCTTGCGATCGCCCCCGGCTTCGTCAACGTCCTCTCCTGGGCCACCGAGTCGCTGATCGAGGACGGCCGCGGTCAAAGCGACGTCCGCCAGGGCGTCACCCTGGAGATCTTCGGCGAGGGCTGGTCGATGGGACCGCTCAACGAGGCGATGAAAGAGGAAGCGCTCAAGCGCCAGGCCGACATCCGCTTCGACATCGCCTGGACGACCCTCGGCGAGTACCTGGACCACCTGGTCGAGCGCGGCATTTCCGTGAACGTGGCGTCGTTCCTCGGAGCGACGACGGTGCGCATCCACGAGCTCGGCTACGAGGACCGGCCGCCGGACTCCGAAGAGCTCGCGCGCATGCAGGACCTGGTGCGCCAGGCCATGGAAGAGGGCGCTCTCGGGGTCGGCTCGTCGTTGATCTACGCGCCGGCGTTCTATGCCTCGACCGACGAGCTGATCGCTCTCACCCGGGCGGCCGGCGAGTACGGCGGCGGCTACATCTCGCACCTGCGCAGCGAAGGCAACCGCCTCCTCGAAGCGGTCGACGAGCTCGTCACCATCGCTCGCGAGACCGGCGTCGCGGCGGAGATCTACCACCTGAAGGCCTCGGGCGAGGAGAACTGGGGGAAGCTCGACGAGGTCGTCGCCAGAATCGAGGCGGCGCGCGCCGAGGGCCTTGCCGTCACCACCGACATGTACACCTACACGGCCGGCGCCACCGGCCTCGACGCGTCGATGCCGCCCTGGGTCCAGGAAGGCGGCCACGACGCCTGGGTCGAACGCTTGAAGGACCCGGCGATCCGTGAGCGCCTGCGCCGCGAGATCTCGACGCCGAGCAACGCCTGGGAAAACCTCTACGTCGCCACCGGCTCGGCCGAGAAGCTCCTCCTTGTCGGCTTCAAGAACGAGGACCTGAAGCCCCTGACCGGCAAGACCCTGGCCGAGGTGGCGGCCGAGCGCGGTACCTCGCCGATCGACACCATGATGGACCTCGTCGTCGAGGACGACAGCCGCGTCGGCACGGTCTACTTCCTGATGTCCGAGGACAACGTCCGCCGTCAGGTCCAGCTTCCCTGGATGAGCTTCGGCTCCGACGCCGAGGCCGAGGCGCCGGAGGGTGTTTTTCTGAAGTCGAACCCCCACCCGAGGGCCTACGGCAACTTCGCTCGGCTCCTCGGACGCTACGTCCGCGACGAGGGGCTCGTTCCCCTGGAGGAGGCGATCCGGCGGCTCACCTCTCTCCCGGCGAAAAACTGGAAGCTGCGCGAGCGCGGCGACCTGCAGGAGGGCTATCACGCCGACGTCGTGACGTTCGACCCGGCGACGATCCAGGACCACGCGACCTTTCAGGAACCCCATCAGTACGCCACGGGTATGCACCACGTGCTCGTCAATGGCGTTTTTGTTCTGCGCGACGGCGAGCCCACCGGCGCGACGCCGGGCCAGGTCGTCCGCGGCCCGGGCTGGACGGGCTGGGAAGACTAGCTACGGCCAATACCCTGAAAGCGTCCGCGGACGAAGCCCCTTCCTCGTCACCGCGACGTCGACGTCGCGCCACGACGAGCCGCGGTCGGTGTTCGGGTAATAGGTCAGCAGGTACTGGCTCCTGAGCTCGGTCTCAATCTCGTCGTAAACCGCGTCGAGGCTCTCGTACTCCTTGGCGTAGAAGACCCGCCCGCCCGTCGATGCGACGAGCCGGTCGACACGGCTTTTGAACGACCGGGTCAGGAGCGAAAGCGCTCCCGGGTCCTTCGGCGGGGCTTTCCTCATCAGGATGAGGTAGATCGGTACCCCCATCTTGCGCGAGAAGTTGAGGCACGAACGGAAGGGAAAGTTCTCGTCCTCGTCGGCACCGTCTGAAAAAACGATCAGGGCCTTTCTGCCGCGTACGCCCTGGAGCTGCACCAGGGAATAGACGACGGACTCCCACAGCGCCGTGCGGCCGTTCGCTTCCAGGTTTTCGATGGAGCGCACCACCCGGTCGAGCTGACCGGTCGTGCTGCGTACCAGGCGCGGCTGGGAGTCGAAGTCGACGACGAAGGCCCGGTCGTCCTCCGAAAAGGTCGACTTCAAGAAATCGATCGCCGAGCGCTGGACGGCGGGAAGCTTGACGAACATCGACGCGGAGGAGTCGATCGCCATACCCAGGGTCAGTGGCAGGTCCGAAGCGTCGCTGAACGTCGAGATGGTCTGCTCTCTCCCCTCCTCGCGGATCCGGAAGTCCTCTTGCCTGAGGCCCCGGACCGGACGGCTGCGCTCGTCGGTCACGACGACGTAAAGCTCGACGAGGTTGACGTCGATCCGCTCTCCCGACTTGGGACCGTTCATAAAAGCGACGTCCTCGGCCACCGTGCCGTCGGAAAGCATCGCCACCACCCGCACGTAGCCCATGCTCTCCTCGGCCGGGATGTGGATGCGGTGCTTGAAGGGTGGACCGTAAAGCGTCGCCACGACGTCGTTGTTCCAGAAGAAGAGGACACGGTCGAGCGTCGTCTTCACCGGCACGGCGACGGCCGCTTCGAACTCGACCGAGCCGGTCCCGACGAGCTCTTTAGGACGGACGATCTCGACCGAGAGGCCTCCGGAGCCGGCATTCAAGATCACCGAGTCGCGGCCCAGCTCCTCACCCTCCGCGTCGAAGGCGATGACGGTCAGGGTTTGGCGGCGCGGCGAGCGCCCGAGGTCGATGCGCGCCGTCCAGGGCGGACGGTCGAGCTCCGCCGCGTCGCGCTCTCCGAGCTGGTAGAGGAGACGATCGACGCGGCGGTCGAAAACCTGCGTCTCGAAGCGCAGGCGGCCGCGCAGGAGCTCGGCCTCCGGACGCACGATTTCCAGGATCGGCGGCCCGGGCAGAGCGCTGCCTTGTGTGTCGGTCCAGCGTCCGCTCACCACCGAGGCGCGGTTGCCGCCCCAGCGCCGCAGGCCGAGGTCCTCGATCAGGATGGCGATCTGCGTCGCCTCCTCGGGGACGTCGACGTTGGTGCGGTACAGCCATTCGTCGAGGCCCCGCAGGTCCTGGCCCGTGCGGACCTCGCGCACCAGCCGCGGCTCGCCGCCGGCGACGGCGACGGCGATCGTGACCCGAAACGAGGCGTCGCCGGGACGCACCGCGTCGCCGTAAAGCTCGGCAAGTCCCAGCCGCGCCTCGAGGACGCCCGTCCCGGTCTCGTCGCCGAGCTCCAGGACCGCCGCGACGTCCAGGTCGTCGATGGCCGGCGTCCCCCGCAGGAGCTCTTTGAGGCGTACCGCGACCACCGCTTCCGGCACGCCCCGGCTTGCCCAGCGCGGCGCCCGGACGACGAGGCCCGGACGGCGTGCAACGACTGTGAGGCGCTCGATGTCGGCGTCGGGCGACAGCTCCGAGAAGTAGGTCACCTCGAAGCGGCCGGCGAAGCGGTTGAGGAAGTCTTCAAGGGCCGGGATGCGGGTCAGGAGCTCGCCGCCCGAGGCGTCGGCCAGGAGCTTCAGAGGCGCCGTGGCGTCGAGGAGCCGTGGCGCCGGTATCTCCTCGGCCTGCTCTTGCTTTCGGCGGCGAAAGATCGAGCCCGGTCGGATCGTCACCCCGACGCCGGTGGCGGTCTGGCCCTGGACGTCGGTGCCCTCGAGAAGCGTCGGCTCAAAAGTAGAGTCCTTGCCGGCACCCTCCGGCACGAAGGGGACGACGGTCCAGCCGGTCGCGGCCACGGCCCTCGCCAGGCCCTCCATCTCGGTTTCAAAGCCCATCACCTCCATGGTCTCAAAGACCACGGCGTCGCGCGTCGCCTCGTCGAGGCGGCGGCTGTAGAAACCCACCGGGTCAAGGTCATATCCGTCGCTGACCAGCACCACCAGGCGCGGCCCCGAACCTGGACGCGAGCTCAGAAACGCCACCAGCTGCTCCTGGCGCCGGCGGACGAGGTCGAGCTCCTCGGCGATCCCCGTCACCACGAGGCGGGCCATCTCCTCGGCCGACGGATCGGGCAGGACCGCCAGCTGCCGCAGGTCTTGAAGCACCTGCTCGCGCAGCGCCAGGATCCGGCCCTCGCCGGGATCGTTGACGGCGGTCCAGCCGAGCCGCTCGCCGAGCACCAGCTCGTCGCGGCCTTGCAGCACGATCTCCGGCTCCTCGCCCACCGTCACCAGCTCGACCTCGCCCAGGTCGGTCAACCGCCGGGCCAGGGCCTGCAAGGACTCGGCCGCGCGGCGCACCGTTCCCGGACCTGACAGGGACTGGTCGAAATAGAGGACGATTCGCGTCGGCTCGACGCCCACCGCCCGGCGGCGCAGCGCGTCGGCCACGAGCGCCGTCGGCGCGGTCGCCGCGGCGGAGCCTTCGCGGATTTGCAGGTCCTCGCGGTCGAGGTCGCCGGCCACCCGGCCGCGCTCGTCCAAGACTTCGATCCAAAGGCTGACCGGCGTCGCAACGCTGGGCGGCGGACGCTCCGCCGTCCCTTCCTGCGCCGTCAAGGCGCCGCCGAGTGCCAAAACGGCCCATCCAAGGATCGTGACGAAGCTCGCGACGTGGCGTCCTGAAATCCTACCGTTCGTGCTGTTCATGCTTTTCGTGCCGTCTCCTGAAGCCCCTTTCAATGGTCTTTACGCAGCGCGGGGCGTGGCAGTTCGACGTTTCAGCAGGTAAGATTAGCAAAATCCCTGCCACCTTCCGTCCCGATCAATCGAGGGCGACCTCGATCTCCTCGAAGGCGACGTCCAGGCGGCGCCGCCCGGTCAGCGGATCGCCCGGCGGCCCCAGCCCCTCTTCGACCGAGAGCTCGAGGACGACGTCGTTGAAGTCTCTCGCGAGCTCCAGCGGGACTTCCACCACCGTGCCGGGACGAAGCTCCCCCCGCCACACCTCTTTGCCGGCCAGGAAGACGGCCAGCTCAGCGCGCTCCACCTCAACGCGTGCCACGAGGACCGCGCGTGGACGAAACCGTAGCCGAAGGCTCGCCGGACGCTCCGTGTAGAGGAGCATCCGCGCCCGCCGGGCCATCGTCCGGACACCCTCCGTAAAAGCCAGCCGCAGCCAGCCCGAGACCAGGGCGACGCCGACCTCCGGCGGCATGCGGAAACCGGCGGGAATCGTCTTCTCCAGGTTGCCGTAAGTCAGAGTGGCGTCGAGGAGGAACCCCTGGCCGAGCTCGCCGGGAACGCGCAGGCCCAGGTTGGGCCGGAAGTAGGGCGTGCAGGGCAGCGGCACCGTCGAGCATTGGATCCCCTGGCGCGGCAGGTGGACGCGCAGCCCACTCGCCGTCGTCCGCTCGACGTGCTCGCGCCGCGGCGCGGCGCGGTACGGACCGTCGTCGGCTTGTGGATCCGCACCTCGGAGGTAGGGCAGGACGAGGAGCGCGAGGAAGGCGAGGACGACGGCGAGGTCGTACCCGACGCAGCGTCCACGCATCCGAAACGAGTCCCGCGGCAGGGCGAGGGCGAGAAGGCCGGCCGCCACCACGGTCAGGGCCGCGCCGGCGAAGCGAGGCTTCGGGACGGTCACAATCCAGAAACCGAGCGAGACGATCGACGGTAGCAACACGAGCCAGCCGGTGCTTCGCAGCCGAGCCCGCACGCCTGCGTGAAGCGTACCCATGGCCACGCTCGCCAAGGCGAGGGCAGCGGCGAGAAGCGAGCGCAGAAAGCTCGGAGGCAACTCCCGCCACCAGGTCCCGAGCCAGCTCCAGTTGCCGACGACGAGGGCCCAGTGCGAGGTGGTGTGTCGTGCCAGACCGTAGATCCAGCCTGTCTCGTCGAGCACCAGGGAACGCGGTACGCGCCAGTCGACCGGTACCGCGGTAGCCGCCACGGGATAGACCAGGTAGCCGCTCAGGTAGATGCTGCGTCCGATCCAGGGTCCGAGGATCGCGGCTGTAGCGATCACTGCCGGGAGCGCCACGCGTCGCAGCTCGGAGCGTCCGCCGCGCCGCGCCAGGATCGCCAGAGCCAAGGCGAGGCTCAGGGCACCGGGCACCACGAGGCTCAGCTTGACGGCGACGCCCGCCGCCACCAGGACGGCGAGGACGAAGACACGGTAGCCCCGCTCCCGCTCGTTGAGCCGGCGATGGAGGAGGAAGGCCAAGAGCTCCCCGGCGGTCACCAGTCCGAGGACGAGCACCGGCAAGTCGGTCGACAGGCTCGGCACCAGCTCTCCGGAAAAGGCCGCCAAGACCGGGACGGCGAGGAGCACCTGAAACAGCGCCAGGGTCCGCCGTCCTCCGGTGACCCGACCCCCGGTGCGCCGGCCGCCGAAGAGCCGCCAGGCGCCCCAGGCACCGCGGCTCAGGGCGACGAAGAGCAGCAGGCCGTTGGCGACGTGAAACGAGCGTCCGCTCCAGTGGCCGACGTCGAGCATCGCGGCGTAGAGAGTGAAGGAGCTGTTGAAGGCCAGGCGGCCGTGGAGGTTGCCGAGGCCCGGGACGACGGGGTAGGCCTGGATCCATTCGAGCGTTGTCAGGTGGTAGAAGCTCGTGTCGAAATGCCGCAACGGACCGAGGGCGCGGCTCGCCGCCCACAGGGCCACCAACAGCCACAGGACAGCGAAGGCCGGCCGGGCATTTCGTAGGACGGCGAGGATCGCTCTGGCGTCAGTACGGTTGGCGAGCCACCCCACGGTGCCCAGGGCGACGACGGTGGCGAGGGCGCCGGCGTTGATCGGACGCCACAGGTGCCAGGTTTCGAGCCAAGCCAGGACCGTCGACCAACCGACCCAGAAGGCGAGGAAGACGCCGCTCGTCGAGACCGGAGCGAGCCGAAAGAGCCGTCGCCATCCGAGGCCGATCCCGGTGAAGACCGCGGCAAGACCCAGCCACCAGAGAAGCAGGATGGGGGAGGTCCACAAGGGGTTACACATGGAGATCGAACCGGCGACGCAGGGTCCAGACAACCTAGCACAGGCGCGGCCACGGAGGGTCCTGTCTTCCACTGGGAGCGCCGGCTTCCCCATCTGCGCAGGCATCTCCCCATATCGGGAACCCGGCAAACCGCCGGCGAATCCCGCAAGGACCGCCAAAGTCTCTTGTTTTCATAAGTTTAGGGCCTCTTGCAAGCCCTTGGCACCGGCCTTGCTCCTATGGGAGCCAGACGGCCGCCATGGCCGAACGTCCCGAAAACGTCCAACAGGAGAAGACCCGTGTACAAGCGTTGCCTGTCGATTCTCGTCCTCCCCGTCCTGGCCTCCTCCCTCCCGATCCTGGCCCAGCACACCATGACGCGGCGTATCGACGTCTCGAACGGCGTCATCATGTCCGAGATCGCCTCGATCGCCACCCCTGTCGAGGCGGGCGGCGGTGTCACCTTGACCGTCCTGCCGACGGACCTGCGTCCGCAGGAGAACCGGGGTCTCGACCTCCAGGAGGGCGACCGGGTGCTGATGATGAACGGCAAGCGGATTCGCTCGGCCGACGCCCTGCGCGAGCTCTACGAAGCCGTCGAACAAGGCGGTGAGGTGAAGCTCGCCCTGGGACGTGGCGACGAACGCTTCATGGTGAGCTTCGAAAAAGGCGACGGCACGAACACCATGACGAGCGGCGGCGGTGGCGGCGGGACCCGCATCATGATCGCCGGCCCCGGGGCCGGAAATACCGCGTTGCTTCACGAGGCCCGGTCCATCCTCGGCGAGGAGGACGGCGAGGTCAAGGTCACCAACCAGGTCCGCGACATGGGCAACCTCCGCGAGGGCGACGTGATCGAGCAGGTGAACGGCCAGGCCGTCGGCTCGATCGACGAGTACCGCTCGCTCTATGAAGCCGCGGCCATCGGCGACGAGCTACGGTTCCTCGTCCGCCGCGGCGGCGAGTCGGTCGCAGTGGTGATCGAAAAGTCCGAGCCGCCTGCCGGCATGATGGTGCGGAGGGGAGAGTGACTTACCGTCTCACCTCCGCGCTCGCCGCGGCGGTCCTCGTCCTGGCCGGTGCCGCCGCCGGCCAGTCCGGGACGCCTTTCAACGAGCGCGACGACCAGTATCGGCTCCTGGGACTGAAGCGCGCCAAGGAGGCTTTCGAGATCGCCCAGGTACAGTACGGCCGCCAGAAGGAGCTTCTTCGCGCGGACCTCGTGTCGCAGGACGCGCTCGACAACGCCCGGCGCATCCTTTCGGAGGCCGAGGTCAACTACCAGCAGTCGCTTCTCGCCGTCGTTTTCGAGCAGCAGTACGTGGCGGTGATGGGCGCCGTCAAATACCAGAACGGCGACGGGCGCAAGCACGTCCGGCTGACGCTGGAGAATACCTCGGGCGGCGGTGCCGAATTGAAACGCCTCGTCAAGCTCGACGACGAGCTCTTTCGCTCGCTTCAGGCCGACGTCGTCCACGACGTCTACGTCTCCTTGACCAACGACGACGGAGTGATCATCTCCCAGCCCTACGAGGCCAAGCTCGAGGAGCTGCGCTACGGCGCGCCGGCGGGCCTCGACTTCGGCCTCCTCCAGGACCTCGACTTCGTCACAGTACAGCTGGCCTACGGCATGAGCGCCCAGCGGTCGGTCAAGATCTTCCTCCAGAAAGACTCGACCGTCGACCGTGTGGCGGTGCAGTCGGAGCAGTTCTCGCAGGAGGTCGAGCTCGGCGCTTCGGCGACGTTCGACCTCAGGCTGGAGCTTTTCAGCGGCACGACCGACACCTACAAGCTCGCGGTCGTGGGCTTGCCGAAAGAGATCCACCGCTACTTCGTCGAGCCGGCGAGCGGCGCGCGGCTTTCCCAGTTCAAGTTCACCGAGTCGACCCAGACGCGAAGCGCCGGCCTCGAGGTCTTCTTGCCCGACCGCGACTCCGAGGCCGTGGTGATCAACGAGCCGATCCCCTTCTGGGTGCTCGTCGTGCCGCGCCACCGGGTCGACAGGGTTCCCTGGAGCGACGAGGACTGGACGGAGGAAAAGATCGAGGGCCTCGACGTCGGCGCGGTGCGCCTGGAGCTCTTGCCGCGGGGCGTCGGAGAGCTGCGCGTCAAGGCACCTTTGCTCTACTTCCGGGCCGCCCCGGGCACCCCGGTCGAGGTGGCGCTCGACGTCATCAACGAGGGCACGCGCCGGCTCGACAACGTCGAGCTCGAGATCGACGCACCTTTCGGTTGGGAAAAGAGCGTCGACCCGCCGGTCCTCGCGAGCCTCGACATCGCCGAGGAGCGAACCGTCCGCCTCTTGCTCACCCCGCCCGCCGACGCCGTCGTCGGCAAATACGAGACCCGCGTACGGACGACTTCCTTTTCCGACAACCAGCCGATCGAGGCCGCGGACAAGACGGTGACGGTGGAGATCAAGCCGCAGGTCAGCGTCGCGCCTTCGCTACTGCTCATCTTGGGTTTGATCGGCGTGATCCTGGGTGTCGTCGTCTTTGGCGTACGCCTGGCACGGAGATAGTTCCATGGAGCTAGTGAACAGCGAACCGGAAAACGAATCACGCCCGCTGCTCGAAGCGGTCGGCCTCTCCAAACGCTACGAGGACGGCGTCCTCGCCTTGGACGACGTCAGCTTCGAGGTCCGGCCCGGGACGATCTACGCCATGCTCGGCGGCAACGGCGCCGGCAAGTCGACGGCCATCAACCTCTTCTTGAACTTCATCGAGCCGACGGCGGGCGAAGCGCGAATCGACGGTGTCGTGACCCATAAAGATCCGCTTCGCGCCAAGGAAAAAGTCGCCTACCTGTCGGAGAACGTCGCCCTCTATCCGCACTTCACCGCCCTCCAGAACCTCGACTTCTTCGTCCGCCTCTCGGGACGGACGGGTTTGAGCCGCGAGGACCTGGGACGCGCGCTCCTGCGCGTCGGGTTGGAAAGCGAGGCCCACGACAAGCGGCTCAAGGGTTTCTCGAAGGGCATGCGCCAGAAGAGCGCGCTCGCCATCGCCATCCTAAAAGACGCTCCCGCGATCCTGCTCGACGAGCCCACCTCGGGCCTCGACCCGAAAGCGGGCATCGAGCTCACGCGGCTCCTGGGCGACCTGCGCGACGAGGGCAAGGCGATCCTGATGTCGACCCACGACATCTTCCGCGCCAAGCAGGTCGCCGACGTGATCGGCATCATGAACCGTGGACGGCTCGTGATGGAGCGTTCGCGCGAGGAGCTTCAGGGCGAGGATCTGGAAACGCTTTACGTCAGCTACATGGCCGGGGGCGAGAACGCCGAGCCCTCGGAGGAGCTTGCGGCATGTTCGGCCTGATCGTCAAGAAGGAGCTACGGGAGATCCTCGGGACGCCACGGTTCGCGGCCACCTTCGCCGTGGTGTCGCTTCTCATTCTCCTGTCGTTTTATCTCGGAGCGGCCAACTACCAACTGAGCCGCGAGCAGTACGAGGCGGCGGTCGCCGAAGACCTGCGGCAGATGGAAGGACAGACCGACTGGTTGAACATCCGTCCTTCGATCTTTCTGCCGCCGCAACCGTTGGCGAGCCTCGTCAACGGGATCTCGAACGACGTCGGACGCACGATCCGGGTCCTCGGTATGGGGGCGCTACGCCCCGAAGGAAGCCGCTTCAACGAGGAGCCGGTCCTCGCCATGTTCCGTTTCCTCGACCTGGAGTTCACCTTCCTCGTCGTCCTGTCGCTTTTCGCGATCCTCTTCGCCTTCGACCTGATCTCAGGCGAAAAGGAACGCGGCACGCTGCGCCTCGCGCTCTCGAACGCCGTACCGCGCGACAAGTGGATTTTTGGCAAGCTCGTGGGGGCGTTTCTGGCGCTCGTCGTGCCGCTTCTGATCCCGATCCTCCTGGGATGCCTTCTCTTTGTCGTGATGGGGGTTCCCCTAAGCGGCGACGAGTGGCTGCGCCTGGCTCTGCTGGTCGCCGCGGGTATGCTTTACGTCGGGGCCTTCCTGGGGATGACGGTCCTCGTCTCGGCGCTCACGCACCAGTCGTCGACGTCGTTTCTGATCGTCCTGGTGCTGTGGATCGCGGCGGTGATGATCCTGCCGCGTAGCTCGGTGCTCCTGGCGGCCCGCTCGGTCGACGTGCCCTCGGTCGACGAGATGCTCTCGCAACAGCGGCGGCTCCGGACCCAGCTCTGGCAAGAGGACCGCGTGGCGATGCGGGAGTATCTTCAGACCGTGCTCAACTCTGGCACCGAGGACGACGACTCGCCCGCGGCGCGACAGGACATGATGAACCGTTTCAACAGCTTCATGCAGGAGCAAGGCGAGAAGCGAAACGCGAAGATCGAGGCGCTGACGGCACGTTTGGAGGAGGATCGCACGAACCGTCAGACGGTGCAGCAGGCCCTGGCCTTCGGCCTCGCGCGGCTCTCGCCCGCGGCGGCTTTCTCGCTCGCCTCGATGAACCTCGCCGGCACCGCGATCGACCTGCCGCGTCATTACCTCGACCAGGCCAAGGCCTATCAGGAGGCCTTCGCGCGCTTTCAGAAGGAGAAGACGGGGATGTCGGCCGGCGGCATGCGGATCATGATCCGCACGAGCGACGACGAGGAAGAGGAAGAAAAGGCGATCGACCCCAGGGAGCTTCCGGTCTTCAACTTCCAACCGCCGCGCGCGGGTGAGATCCTTCGGGGAGCGACGCTCGACCTCGGTCTTCTTGCCCTCTTCAACGTTCTTTTTACGACCGGCGCCTTCGTCGCCTTCATGCGCTACGACGTGCGGTAGACCCTCACCCCAACCCTCTCCCAGGGGGAGAGGGAGCAAGAGGTAGATGATCATGTTTCTGACTTTGATGGAAAAAGAGTGGAAGTCAGTCCTCCTCTCGCCAAAGTTCGCGCTGACTTTTGCGGCCTCGGCGATCCTGATCCTGCTCTCGATCGGCGTCGGCATCCGCGAGTACCGGGCCTTTGCCGAGCAGCAGACGGCGGGACGAAGGCTCCTCGACGAAGAGCTCCAGGAGCAGACCAGCTGGATGGGCGTTTCAAGCCGTGCCTACCGTGATCCCGATCCGATGCAGATCTTCGTCTCGGGCGTCCACAACGACGTCGGCCGCGTCGCCACGATCCGCGGCTCGGTCGAGGCGCGGCTCGACCAGAGCGTCTACTCCGACGACCCGGTGCTGGCGATCTTCCGCTCGCTCGACCTGACGTTCATCGTCCAGGTGGTGCTGTCGCTTTTCGCGATCCTTTTTACCTACGACGCGATCAACGGCGAGCGCGAGTCGGGCACTCTGAAGCTCGTTTTCTCTTCCGCCGTGGCGCGTCCGCGTTTCGTGCTGGCGAAGTTCGTCGGTACCTGGTTGGGGCTTGCCGTGCCGCTCGCCCTGCCGGTCCTTCTCGGCATCCTCGCGGTGGTCTTGATGCGAGTCCCGATGACGGGCGACGACTGGGGATGCCTGGCGCTCTTTCTTGCCGCTTCGGCGATTTATCTCACGTTCTTCATGGCCTTCGGCATCGCGGTCTCGGCATTGACGAAGCGTCCGGCGACGTCGTTTTTGGTGTTGCTCGTCAGTTGGGTGATGCTCGTCCTGGTGATCCCGCGGGTGGCGCTCATGGCGTCGGTGGAGCTTGTGCCGGTGCCGACGGTGGCGGAAATCGAGAGCCAGAAGGTGGGCTTTGAAGGCCGCGCCTGGGAGAAGCTCCGGCGTTCCCTGGAGCAGCGCTGGCGCGAGCGTCGGACCGAGATGGTAGGGCTTTCGGAAGAGGACGAGGAGGCCTACGAGGACAACCATCTCTGGGGCTGGATGGAGGAGGACGAAAAAGAACGCAAGGCCCTCCAGGCGGAGATCGCCGAGTACTCGAACCGACTGAACGAGGACTTGCGAAACCGTAAGGCGGAGCAGGAGCGTTTGGCTTTTACCTTGAGCCGCTTCTCGCCGGCGTCGGCCTACCGGCTCGTGGCGATGAACCTGGCCGGGACGGGGACGGCGCTCAAGTCGCGTTATGAGGAGGCGGCACGCGAGTACAAGCAGCACTTCGTGCAGTTCGTCGAGGAGGGCTCCGGCGGCAACGGCCACACGATTGCCGTGCGGCGGGGCGGTGGGGGCTCGCAGGTGAGCTTTGGGGGTCAGAGCGAGCTCGACCTTTCGGGCATGCCGCGGTTCGTGGCCCCGCGTCCGGGGTTGGCGGCGGCGGCGGCGTCCTCGCCGATGGAGCTTGGGCTTTTGGCGGCGCAGAGCTTGCTTTGCTTCGTCTTTGGCTTCGTGGGTTTTCTGCGCTACGACGTCCGGTAGTTGGAGCGTCCTGCAGTAGCTCGCACGTCAGCCTCTGTGGAGGGATTTCGTCCCTTGTCGAGTTTCGACGCCTTTAACAAAACTCCTCGATAGAAGCCCATCGCAGCAATACCACCCATTGAGGCCGCGCTGCGCGCCGCCTCCTCCAAACCGGTCCACGCGGCGCGGTCGGCCGAAGGGGCGGTGGCGCGGTCCACGGCGAGCGGCTCCAGGCCGTCGACGGCAAGGACCTTGTTCAGGGCTGCGGCGAGGACGGCGGAAGAGCCGACGAGGGTGCCGTCGAGGTCGAAGTGGAAGCGGACCGAGGTCGTCATCCCGGCAGGACCAAGGTCGTCCTCCCGGCAGGATAGCCAAGAAGCCGTCTGGGGTCTTGCTGGAGCACCGGTTCTTCGTCCCGAAGGGACCTCCGAGGTAGTGCAGGTTCCGCATGGCGATTCGCCCTCCGAGGGGCGTCCCACCTGGGACACCGACCGCGCTCCGCCGCCGTGGCCTCCGGGGTGTCGGCGGGGAAACGCCGGCATAGGTCGGCTGCGTCCTGCCCGGGCTAGGGCAGCCCGACGTGTCGACCGTACGACGAGCCCCTTGACGGACGTACGACCAGGGGCTACGATCGAAAGAGCCCAGCTTGGAGGCCCCTATCATGCCCATGACCGCGTCACAGCTCCGCCAGGACATCTACCGCGCCCTCGACCAGGTCATCGAAACCGGTATACCTTTGGAGATCGAGCGCAAGGGGAAGATCCTGCGAATCGTCCCCGAAGAACCGCGCAAGAAGCTTGACAACCTGAAGCGTAGAGACGGTTATCTGCTCTGCGATCCGGAGGAGATCGTCCACATGGACTGGTCGCAGGAATGGCGTCCCTGATCTACCTCGACACTCACGCCGCCGCGTGGCTTTTCCTCGGCCGGGCCGATCGGTTCCCTGCGCCGGCGCAGAAGGCGATCAACGAAAACGACCTCTTGATCTCACCGATGGTGCTCGTCGAGCTCCAGTATCTCTTTGAGATCCGGCGCGTTGCCGAGCCGGCGCGGAAGGTTCTCGAAGCCCTCGAGCAGGAGCTCGGACTTGCGGTCTGCGACCTGCCGTTCCGTCGGGTCGCGGACCGTGCCCTCGACCAGGGATGGACCCGGGACCCCTTCGACCGTTTCATCGTCAGCCAGGCGGCCCTGCGGGAGGCACCGCTCGTGACCAAGGACCAGGAAATCCACGAGAACTATCCTCATGCCGTCTGGTAGGCCTTGCCGGACACTCTTAGTCCGTTCGAGACGAAGAGGCAGCCTGCGCGGCCCGGGACAGAGCCTGCCCTACGACGGACGTCCTTGCGGGACGAAGAGCAGGCGAGACGCCTGCGCTCCCAGCACGAGACCTGGACGCCGTTCAAGGCTCGACGCTTCGACCCTCCAGACGCAACGAGAGCGCCCGCGGCTCCTCGAAGATCGTCACTTGGAGGTGGGAGAAGTGACGCGCCATCGGCGTCAAGACAGCGACGGCGTCGCTCCAGCGCTGGCGCCGCCGCGGCGAGACGAGGGGTAGCTCGCCGACCGTCTCGGCGATGCGCCGCACCTCGCGCAGGCCGCCGTCGAGGTCGAGCCACAGGGCCCAGACGAGACGCTCCTCTTCGACGACGGGGGCCAGGTGGGCGACGAGCTCCCCGGCACGCTCGAAGCTCGAGGCGTCGAGCGCGGCGACGCTCCACTCGCCGAGCTCCGCCTGGCGGATCTCGCGGCCGGTCCACTTCAGGAGCTTCTCGCCGGGAAGCGACCAGCGGTCGGTGCCGGTCGGATAGATCGACGCCATGCCCGGCAATTCGTAGGTCGAGCCTTCGTGGTCGAACGACGAGACGCCGCCGTCGGCGGAGAAGAAGGCCATCGCCTGCGTCGGCTCGCCGAGCGCCTCCCGCTCTCCGGCGAGGACGACGAGAAACGCCCGTAGCTCGCGGAGGCGGTCCTCGTCGGGACCCAGCTCCGGCGGCGGCGTCTCGGAGCGTACCTCCAGGAGGCCGTCGCCGAGCGTCAGGCGATAGCGGCCCGCCGGCAGCGGCGGCGAGGCCTGCCGGACCTCGGCGATCAGGAGGCTTGCCTCCTCCTCGCCGACTTCGCGGCCCGCGTCCAGGCGTGGCAGGCCCGGCGAGGCGACGCTCCAGACGTTTCCCTGCCAGGCGATCTCGACGCGCCGGCCGTCGACCGAGAGCTCCCCGCCCAGGAGCCACGGATTCGACGCCAGGCGTCCGGCGAGCTTGGCGAAAAGCGCCAGGCCGGGATAGACCTCGGCGGCGAGCGCAAAACGCTCGCCGCTCTCGTCGGCCGCGAAGACGAGCTCCGAGGCCGGCGGCATCGCGAGCGGTCCGAAGCCGGGGAAACGCGGCGCCGGCAGCCCGGCGAGGCGCGCCGCCGCTTCCAGCACACCCTCCTCACCGGCCGTCGACTTCTCCAGGTGGCCGAGGTTCTGGTGCGGAAAGGGTACCCAGAGCGCAACCGGAAACTCGTCGCTGGCGAGCAGCCGCGCCGGGAGCGAACCCGGACGCGGCGTACCCGGACGTAGCCGTGGCGCATACCAGTACAGCAGGTGGGCGGCCAGAAGGCCCGCGATCAGCAGGGTCGTAGAGAGGCCGATCAAGATCTTTCGCTTCATGCTCGTCACCCGGGAAAAAGCCGCCGGACCGGGCGGTATGGTAGCCACCGCGCCGGATGCACACAAGGGCGAATCGATGTAGACTCGCTGCGTCCACTCCTCGTGGACGCCCGAAGACCTCCGTCCCGCCCTCCGTGCCGCCGCTCTGCGTTCGGCGGTCGCGGCGGGTCCATCCTCGGCCAGGGATCCAGCCGCTTTGTCGTACACCATCGCCATCGATGCCCGCAAGATCCGTGACTTCGGTATCGGCACCTACATCCGTAATCTCATCCACGAGCTCGGCAAGCTCGACCCGCAAAACCGGTACCTCCTCTTCACCGGGCCGGCGAGCCTGCAGGCCCTGCGGCGGCTGCCGGAGAACTTCCAGCCGGTCGTCGTGCGCTCGCCCGTCTACTCCATGCGCGAGCTCGTGGAGCTGTCGTGGGCGCTCCTGCGGCAAAAGGTCGACCTCTACCACGCCACCCACTACGTGCTGCCGGCTTTTGTGCCCTGCCGCGCGGTGGTGACGATCCACGACATCATCCACCTCCTCTACCCGGAGTTCTTGCCCAACCGCCTGGCTTTCTTCTACGCCCAGCGCATGATCCGCCGCAGCCTCATACGCGGCGAGCGCATCGTCGCCGTCTCGCGCAACACGAGAAGCGACCTCATGCGCTACTTCAAGGTCGGCGGCGAAAAAATCGAGGTGATCTACAACGGCATCGAGGACACCTTCCGCGACGAGCTCGGCGAAGACGACCTCGCACGCTGGATGCACAACCTCGGGCTGACGCGTCCCTACTTCCTCTTCGTCGGCAACCCGAAGCCCCACAAGAACCTCGACAACGTTGTCAAGGCCTATGCCCGGGCCCTGGAGCTCCACGACTTCCCGCATCCGCTGGTCTGCGTCGGCGACCGCGACGCGATCGAGTTCAAGGTCCGGCAGCGGGCGCTCCAGCACGGCATCGGGGAGCGCCTCGTGCTGCTCGGCCACGTCGCCCAGGAGGCGCTGCCGGCGATCTACCAGGGAGCGTCGCTTTTCCTCTACCCGACCCTCTACGAGGGCTTCGGCCTGCCCGTGGTCGAGGCCATGGCCTCCTGCGTCCCGGTGATCACCTCCAACACCTCGGCCTTGAAGGAGATCGCGGCAGGGTACGCCCACCTCGTCAACCCCCTCGACGTCGAAGGCATAGCCCAGGCCATCGTCCAGTGCGTCACCGACACCGAGCACCGTGATTCGCTGTGCAAGCTCGGGCGGCGGCGCTCCCAGGACTTCCGCTGGACGCTGGCGGCCGAGAAGACCCTGGCCATCTACCGCGAGGTGCTGGAGAGGCAGCGGCCGTGAGCGGCAACCTCTTCCCCCGGGGGGGAGCGAAGGGGGAAAACACAGCGGCGACGGCGCCGCGGGTCGCGCTCGTCCACGACTGGCTGACGGGAATGCGGGGCGGCGAGAAAGTCCTCGAGGCGTTGGCCGCCCTCTACCCGGAAGCGCCGATCTACACCCTGATCCACGTCCCCGGGAGCCTGAGCGACGCCCTCGAGGCCCATCCGATCCACACCAGCTTCCTGCAGCGCATCCCGGGCGTCTTTCGGCGCTACCGCTGCTTCCTGCCGCTCTTCCCGGCCGCCATCGAGGACTTCGACCTGAGCGGCTACGACCTCATCCTGTCGTCAAGCCACTGCGTGGCCAAAGGTGTCGTCCCGGGCCCTACGGCCGTCCACCTGTGTTACTGCCACACGCCCATGCGCTACGCCTGGGACCAGGAGCACAGCTACTTCCCTCGCCGGCGAGGGCTTGCCGCGCGGTTGCGCAACCTGGCGCTGACCGGCCTGCGCACCTGGGACGTGGCCTCTACGTACCGCGTCGACGGCTTCATGGCCAACTCCAGCTTCGTCGCCGAGCGCATCCGCCGCTACTACGGCCGCGAGGCCGAAGTCGTCCCGCCACCGGTGGACACCGAGTTCTTCGATGGTGTAAGATCAATGACTGAGGAGCATTCGGAAGACGAACCGCCACGGGGCGAGCCAGGGATCCACGACGATGAGCCCGGTCACAGCCAAGACTCCGGTCCGCGGGATATCGGTCCCGGGGATTACTGTTTGGCGGTCTCGGCGCTTTCACCCTACAAGCGGGTGGAGGTGGCGATAGTGGCCTGCGAGCGGTTGGGGCTGGAGCTGCGTGTGGTGGGCGTTGGACCCGAAGGGAGGCGTCTGGAGCGGTTGGCCGGTCCGCGGACACAGCTCCTGGGTCGCGTCGAGGGTGAGGAGCTGCGCCGTCTTTACCGCGGGGCGCGGCTCTTCCTCCAGCCGGGGATCGAGGACTTCGGGATCGCCTCGGTCGAGGCGCTCGCCTGCGCCACGCCGGTGGTGGCGACGGGCCGGGGTGGTATCCTCGACATCGTCGAGGACGGCGTCCACGGGGTGCTCTACGAAGGCACGTCGGTCGAGGCGCTCGCCGCGGCGATTGACAAATCTCTCGGGATTCGATTCAATGAGTCCAAACTGGCAAACCGGGCCCAGTCCTTCTCCAAGATACGCTTCAACGAACGAGTACGTTCCTACGTCTCCCGGTGCGTCGCCAAGCTGGAGGCAGCCTCCACATGATTCGAAAGCGTCGCCGTAGCACTGCCGCCCTCCACCTCGCCGGGGACGTCCTGGCCACCCTCGTCGCTTTTCTGCTCGCCTGGTACATCCGTTTCGTCCTCCAGGTCCCACCGCTCACCAAGGGGGTGCCGGACTTCAGCTACTACGTGCGTCTGCTGCCCGTGGTGCTCGTCCTGTGGCCGGTGGTCTTCTACTTCCACGGCCTCTACCAGCCGCGGCGCGACCGTAGCCGGGTCGACCTGGCGCTGCTCGTGCTCTTCGCGGTGGCCTTTGCGACGCTTCTCGTCTCGGGCATCCAGACCTGGTACCGGCCGGAGGCGAGCGGCGGCACCTTCAGCTTCAGCCGTGCCTTCATGATGTACTTCGTGGCGCTCGACGTGGTCTTCGTGGTGAGCGCCCGGCTGCTGATCCGTGAGGTCCTCCAGCGGCTACGCTTGAAGGGCATGAACCTGCGCCGGATCCTGGTGGTGGGAGCCGGCACCCTCGGCAAAGAGATCACCTACAAGCTCCTCGCCCACCGCGAGCTCGGCTTCGAGGTCGTGGGCTTCCTCGACGACGACCGCAACAAGGTCGGGCGCGCGTTTCTCGACGTGCCGGTCCTCGGTACCCTGAAAGACCTCGAGGCGACGATCGCCGAGCGGCACGTCGACCAGGTCTACGTCGCCCTGCCGCCCGAAGCGCACCGCACGACGATGAAGCTCATGGAGTCGATGAGCCGCGAGTGCGTCGAGGTGAAGATCGTCCCCGACGTCCTCCAGTACGCGACCCTGCGATCGAGCCTCGAAGACCTCGACGGCCTGCCGGTCATCAACCTCACGCAGGTCCCGCTGCAGGGCTGGAACAGCCTGGTCAAGCGGGTGATCGACATCCTGATCGCCATCGTCGCCCTGGCCGTCCTCCTGCCCCTGCTGCCGTTTCTGGCGCTTCTCATCTGGCTCGAGGACCGCGGCCCGATCTTCTATCGCCAGGAGCGCATGGGCCTCGACGGCAAGTCCTTCATGATGCTCAAGCTCCGCTCCATGCGGGTCAACGCCGAGTCGACGACGGGCCCGGTGTGGGCGATCCGCGGCGACCCGCGGCGCACGCGGCTCGGCAGCTTCATGCGGCAGTGGTCGATTGACGAGCTGCCGCAGCTGTGGAACGTCCTGCGCGGCGAGATGTCGATCGTCGGACCGCGTCCCGAGCGTCCCACCTTCGTCCACGAGTTCAAGCACAAGGTGCCCGACTACATGCTTCGCCATCGCGTGAAGTCGGGCATCACCGGCTGGGCACAGGTCCACGGCTGGCGCGGCAACACCTCGATCCGCAAGCGTATCCAGTACGACCTCTACTACATCCAGAACTACTCGATCCTGCTCGACTTCAAGATCCTCTGGATGACGATGCGCTCCGGCATCTGGCACAACGCCTACTAGCGGAATCGGCAGGCTAGAGAAGCCCGTGAGAACGGCAGAGCTCTTCGAAGTCGGGGCTGTAGCGGCTCGTCCGCCGGAGCTTCTCGGCCAGCGGCCGGGCCTCGTCGACGCGCCTGAGGCGTAGAAGAGCCATGGCATGCTCCTCCAGGTGGGGCAACGAGCTCATCCCCTGACCGGCCTTTTCCACCGCGTCGAGAGCGAGGCGCCACTCCTCACGTGCTCTTTCGTCCTCACCCTGGGCTTTGGCGATCTTGCCGAGCTCGCCGTGGGCTTGAGCCAGCATGAGGTGGCCTGTCGAGCTTTGCGGGTCGTCGGCGAGGATGTGTCGGGTCCCGCTCAAGGCGCGTTCCGTAAGGTCCTTGGCGGCGGCGGCGGCGCCACGTCCGTTCTCGGCCCGGGCCATGTTGATCAGGAGGCTGACGAACGCCGGGTGGTGGGCCGCCTGGCCCGCTTCGCGGATTCTGAGCGCCCGCTCATAGAGGGCTTTTGCCTCCGCGTACTGCTTCCGGCAACGATGGATCTCCGCCTGGTGGGTCAGGCTGGAGGCCACGTACAGATGGTCTGGACCGAGCGCGGTCTCCCAGAGGGCCTGTGAGCGCTGATAAAGCGGCGTGGCACTCTCGTACTCCCCCTGTTGGCGGTAGGTGTTGGCCAGGTTGTGGAGCGCCACGGCGACGGCAGGGTGCTCCGGACCCAGGACTTTCTCCCGGATCGCCAGGGAACGCTCTAAAAACGAGGCGGCGCGCTTGAAATCACCCCCCTGGCGGTAGACCGAGGCCAGGTTGTTGAGGCTGACCGCGACGCCGGGGTGCTCGCCGCCGAGGGCGCGCTCGGAGATCTCGAGGTCGCGTTGGAAGTATTCGGCGGCACGTTCGTAGTCGCCCTGCAGGTAGTAGAGGGCCGCCAGGTTGGTGTGGCCGACACCCAGGTCGGGGTGGTCTTCCGGCAGGACGGCTCGCTGGATC
The DNA here is from genome assembly GCA_965371445.1 of uncultured bacterium. Lineage (GTDB taxonomy): Bacteria > Acidobacteriota > Thermoanaerobaculia > Multivoradales > J023 > DASWIG01. Next base: position 31,180 of record CBDUYN010000004.1, read on the forward strand.
TTGAGAGCCCGTTCCATGAGCTCCTCGGCGCGGACGAAGTCGCCCTGCTCCTGGTAAAGGCGTCCCAGGTCGCCCAGGGTCTCGGCGACGTCGCGGTGAAGCGGGCCGAGGGTCAGCTCCCGGATGGCAAGGGCGTCGCGGAAGAGAGGCTCCGCGGCGTCGAGGTCGCCCGTCTCGCGCCGCAACACCGCCAGGAGGTTCAAGCTCTCGGCCACGACCGGATGGTCTTCGCCGAAGATCTCGCGCCGGAGGGCGATCGCCTCCTCGAGGCGCGGCCGCGCCGCGTCGAACTCGCCGGCCTCGTAATCGAGGCGCCCCAGGTGAAGGAGGCTCGTCGCGACCTCGGCACCGGTGCCGCCGGTCGTCGCGCTACGCAGCTCGAGGCCTTCCACGAGAAGGGGGCGTGCTTCCTCGAAGAGGCCGAGCTGGAGGTAGACCAGCCCGATCGTGTCCAGGAGCCTCGCCTGGGTGAGCGGCTGCTCGGCGAGCTGCGAGCGGATGCGTTGGGCGCCGCGGTCGAGGATCTGGCGGGCGGTGATCGCCCCCGCTTCGGTCTGCCAGGGATCCGAGACCTCAAAAAGCTCGACGAGGAAGTCGGAAACCTTCCGCGCCGCCGCCGCCTCACGGTTGGCGCGCTCCGCCTCCTGGGAGATGCGTACCGCCTGGAAGCTCACGACCGCCGTGACAATGATCAAGGCGGCGACCGCGGCCGCCTTCATGCGCTGGCGCGCCTGCCGCCGAGGCTTGGCCTCGATCCAGCGCAGCTTCGCCGCGACGTCGGCCGCCGACGGACGCGCCCCGGGAGCGAAGGACTTCATGCGCTCCAGGAGCTTCGTCAAGTCGGGGTCGAGGCCTTCCACCGGCAGGCTTTCCCCCTTGCTGGTCTTCAAGAGCTGGATCGGCAGAGGCACGTTGGACTCATAGGACTCGCGGCCGGTAAAAAGCTCCTGGAGCAGGAGGGCGAGAGAGTAGACGTCGCTGAACGGCGTCGCCGGCTCGCCCCGCGCCTGCTCCGGGCTCATGTAGGCCGCCGTACCCGCGAGCGAGCCGTGGCCCGCGGTGAGCGTTTCCAGGGAGTCGACGTCGAAGTCCGGACGCGCGGTCGTGCCCGACTCGCTCCACTCCAAGCGCACGGGGCCGTGCCGAAGGGACTTGGCGATGCCGAAGTCGAGGACCTTGACCCGGCCGGGACCGGCATCGCCCTCCGGCGTCAGCATGACGTTGGCGGGCTTCAGGTCCCGGTGGACGATCCCTTCCTCGTGAGCTGCCCGGATGGCGTCGGTGAGCTGGATCGCGACCCGCATCCTCGACGCTGGGAGGACCTCGTCGCGGAGCGCTTCCTTGAAGCTTTTGCCCTCGATCAGCTCGAGGACCAGATAGTCGCGGTCCTCGCCTTCGATGTGGTCGTAGATCTGGCAGATGTTGGGATGCTTGAGGCGCGAGAGGATCCGCGCCTCGCGCAGGAACCGCGCCCGGGCCTCGTCGTCGAGGCGGTGGCGGTCATGGACCGCTTTGACGGCGACGCGGCGTTCGAGCTTCTCGTCGAACCCGGCGTAGACGGCGCCCATACCGCCCTCGCCCAGAAGCTCCTCCAGGTAGATCGTCCCGACCTTCGACCCGATGCCGTTCGCTGGACTCATCGTGTCCGGCCGGCTAGAAGGCGAGCCTCCTGCCGCGCCTTCCCAGGGAAGGGTGAGAGCTCGGTTTTCCCTGCGGCCGAATTGCCCTGGCTCGCATGTGGTGTGCATATCATAGATAACGGTGGGGCGGGGCAAGATCCCTCACCCATCCCCGAATCCGGAGAAGACGCCAGCCCGCAGCTTCGACTTCGGCCAACCCGCCTACCTCCTCACCAACGGCTCTCCCTCCGGGACACGCAACGGCTCTTCGAGATATGGATCGAGCTCTCCCGGCTCGAAACGGCACAGTCCGATTGAATGCCAGAACAACCCGGCGGTCTCCCCGCCCAGTTTGTAGCGTCCGGGTCGCGTTTGGTCGTCAGGTATGTAGGCGACCCAGCCCTCCGGCAAACCGGCGAAGACCGCGAAGCAGTCACCGGTTTCGGCGTCCCAGATCCGCACAGTACCGTCCCAGGACGCCGATGCGAGAAGAGAGCCGTCCGGACTGAAAGCTACGCTCCTCACATAGCTCTGATGGCCGGTGAGCTTCCTGGACTCCCGGCCCGAATCCACGTTCCACAGCCGTACAGATTTGTCGTCGGAGCCCGATGCGAGAAGAGAGCCGTCCGGACTGAAAGCTACGCTCCTGACATAGCTCTGATGGCCAGTGAGCTTCTTCGACTCCTGGCCCGAACCCACGTTCCACAGCCGCACTGTTCTGTCGTCGGAGCCCGATGCGAGAAGAGAGCCGTCCGGACTAAAAGTTACGCTCCATACATCGCTCTGATGGCCGCTAAGCTTGTTCGATTCCTGGCCGGAACCCGCGTCCCACAATCGCACCGTTTTGTCGACGGAGCCCGATGCGAGAAGAGAGCCGTCCAGACTGAAAGCCACGCTCCACACATCGCTCTGATGGCCAGTGAGCTTCTTCGATTCCTGGCCCGAAACTACATCCCACAGCCGCACAGTACCGTCTCGGGACGCCGATGCGAGAAGAGTGCCGTCTGGACTGAAAACCACCTTCCATATAGATTTCTGATGGCCGGTAAGATTTTTTGACTCCTGGCCCGAGAACACGTCCCACAGCCGCACCGTCTTGTCTTCGGAACCCGACGCGAGAAGAGAGCTGTCCGGACTGAAAGCCACGCTCCTGACAGATTTCTGATGACCGGTGAGCGCCTTCAACTCCTGGCCCAAAGCCACGTCCCACAATCGCACAGTCTTGTCGTCGGAGCTCAACGCGAGAAGAGAGCTGTCCGGACTGAAAGCCACGCTCCATACAGAGTTCTGATGGCCGGTGAGCTTCTTCAACTTCTGGCCCGAATCCACGCTCCACAACCGTAACGATTTGTCGATGGAACCCGATGCAAGAAGGGAACCGTCCGAACTGAACGCCACGTTCCTGACGTCGTTCTGATGGCCGGTGAGCTTCTTTGACTCCTGGCCCGAGGCCACGTCCCACAGCCGCACCGTCTTGTCTTCGGAACTCGACGCGAGAAGAGAACCATCTGGACTGAACACCACGCTCCATACGGAATTTCGATGGCCGGTGAGCGCCTTCGAATCCTGGCCCGAATCCACATCCCATAGACGGATTGTTTTGTCTCTGGAACCCGACGCGAGAAGAGAACCGTCCGGGCTAAAAACCACGCTCCTGACTTCGCTCTGGTGGCCGGTGAGCCTTTTCGACTCCTGGCCCGAGATCACGTCCCACAGCCGTACCGTATTGTCTCCAGAGCCCGACGCGAGAAGAGAACCATCCGGACTGAACACCACGCTCCTGACTTCGTTTTGATGGCCGGTCAGTCTCTTTGACTCTCGGCCCGAGATCACGTCCCACAGCCGTACCGTTTTATCAACGGAGCCCGACGCGAGAAGAGAACCATCCGGACTGAACACCACGCTCCATACAGAGTTCTGATGGCCAGCGAGGTTCTTCAACTCCTTACCCGAATCCACGTCCCACAGCCGTACCGTTTTGTCGACGGAGCCGGACGCGAGAAAAGAACCGTCTGGACTGAAAGCCACGCTCCTGACATAACTCTGATGGCCGAGGAAGCGACAGATTTCCCGACCGGACGCGACCTCCCACAGCCGCACGCTTCCGTCATCGTGTCCTGACGCCAGCAACGTCCGGTCCGAACCCCAGGCCACCGCATTGCATTCAGACGAGGCCAAAAATAACCAGGACAAGACAGCCGACGGATAGGGTAAGGCCACACCTACCCTTTCCGTCTCGTCGAGAGAGCCTGCATCGAGCTTTGCGCCAACTAGCTTCGCCCGCCGCAGGAGACCCCCTCGGAGATTCGCTCCACGCAGATCTGCTCCCAGAAGCCGAGTTTCCGAAAGATCCGCTTTTCGGAGGTCGGCGTCGCGTAAGTTGGCCCTCGTTAAGTCCGCCCTGGCCAGGTTTGCCGCATCGAGACGGGCGCGGATCAAGGACGTCCCGACAAGCGTCCCGGACCGTAGATCGACGGAGTGCAAATCCGCCTCGTCGAGAACCAGACCTGAAAAGTCGCGGCCGCGGAGATCTTCCCCAGGCAACGCCAACCGAGCCGTCACGTCGAGCCGCTTGCGGACGAGGAGCGCGTTCTTGCGCGCCGTCTCGTCGTCCTCCTCAAGGGCGCGGGCGGCCCACTCCACAGCGAAGTCGCGCCCGGCGAGGTCGCAGAAGAAGTCGGTCATGAGCGGCGACATCTCGCGCACTGCGAGGACGTCCGAGGAGCCCTCCGTTTTGAGGTCTTCTGACGCCTGGCGCGCCACGAGCCATTCGAGGACCGACTGGTGGATGAAGGAAAACGCCCCCTCGGCGTCGCGAACGAGGAGCGTCCCCGAGCCCACCTGATGCGCCGCGACGCCTTCGGAGAGCTGGCGCTCCCCCAGACCGTCGAGGGCGTGGGCCACCTCGTGCGTCAGCTCGGCGACGCCAACCGAGCGCTCGGTCTTGCGCCACAGGCATATCGCCACCTGGACGACGGCGTCTATCCGCTCCTCCAGAGTCAGCCCTGGCGCGGCCCCGTCGGGTTGCAGGCGCTCGACCTCGTGCTCGAGCCACTGTTCGAGGATCATCCGGTAGAGCTCCGCCGCGGTGATCTCGCCGCGCATTTTGCGAGCGGCGCAGATTTTTTCCTCCCCAAGCTCGGCGATGAAACCGAGCATGCGCGGGTTCTGCGACAGGCCCATCAGATCTTTGACCTCGTCGAGGAGGGCGAAGCGGCGCTCGGCGGTAGCCTCGTCGCCGAGACGGTTCACGAGATACCGCCGGATCTGCGCATCGTCGAACTTGCGTAGTCGGGCGATCCGGTGCCCCGCCAGCGGACGCAGCCGCTCCCCGATCTGCCGATCCGATTCGAAGTGCTGTGTGCGGCTCGTGACGATGACCTTGGCGTCGCCCTCGGCGGCTTCCAGGAGCGTTTCGAGGTGGGCGGTGGCGCGGTCGTAGGTCACCCGCAGGGCGAGCTCGTCGAAGCCGTCGAAAAGCAGCGCGATCCGCCGTTCTCTGAGCATGTAGCGGAAGGCGTTCAGGTCGAGCTTCTCCATCCCCGCGCGTACGAAGTGCTGCGCCACGAGCTCGTTCAGGCGGCGTCCCTTCTCGAGGTCGCGCATCTCGATCAGCACCGGGACGAGCGGGCCACCCGCCTCGCCCAGACGCCGGGCGATCTCGCGCAGCAGGAAGGTTTTGCCCGTCCCGAAGTCGCCGAGGACGAGGACGAAGCGTCCCATCGTGTCCTCCAGCCAGCCGGTGACGGTCTCGATCGCCTCGCCCGCGCGGTCCTCGTCGCCGAAGCGGTAGTCGATCTGCTGCGGGACGTAGAGCGCCGGGTCGTAGATGGGGTCGGTTTCGAGCTTTCGCGTCTGCTGCTCGACGTAGGGGCGGAAGTCGATCAGCCCTTGGTACTCGACGAAGCTTCGCAGCCGGACACGCTCCGCGGTGGCGCGGCGCTTCAGCTCTTCCGAGGCTGGTGCACCACCGTAGACCAGGGTCGAGCGAACGCTTGGGTCCGTCTGCCGGTAGCGGCGGTGGACGGCGAGGAAGGTGTCGAGGGCTTCGGAGTCGATGTCGCCGGTCCAGGCACCGACCGGATAGCTGACAGCGATGTCGCCGGCGGTCTCCGTCACGGAAAGATGCGGTACCGGGGTGTCTCGTCGGATGGGTTGGATCTCGGCGTCGGCCTTCGTCCGGAGACGGCAGACACGTTCGACGCGGGCAAGGAAGTCGTCGCGAGGGAAGGCTTCCTCGTCGGTAAGGCGAGCATCTGCCGGTATAGGAACCCCGCGCTTCATCAGGCTCACGTAAAACTCGGAAACGCTCAAAAAAGATTCAGTGAACCGACTGGCGGAACTCGGACTGATCAGCAAGAGGTGATCGACCAGAAGAATCAGCGTCTCCTGCCAGCCGCTACCTCGGAGATGTCGATCAAGATCGAAGGAACCGTTCAGAACGTCGTCGGCAAGATGTAAAGCCGCAAGATACTCCCCAAAGGTGGGATGTGGGAAGCCGTAGATCGTCTGCTCTCCGAAACCCACAAGACGTTCGAGGAAAACTACTCCTTGCTCCAAGAGAGAACGACTGGCCGCCGCCGTTTCGTCGTCGTAGTCCCTTCCCCGGGCGACTCCTTCACGAAATAGACGGTCAAGGTTCTCACGAGTGACAACCCCTCGAACCCTCGCTGCCTGCATTTGATGGGCAATCGGGATCAGAACCCTCTGGAGCTCTTCGGCGTCGATCGCAGAGCGTCCGTCGAGCCGTTCTGACCAACTCTCGAGAAATAGGCCCACGGCGTCCTGGTAAAGTTGAGCCCTGTGGTTTGGTAAGACGAGATCACGCCGATACATCAGCAAAAGCATTGTCATGAGAAGCGGTTGACTTGCCAGTCGAGCCACGTGCGGTTTCTTCATCAGAACCTTGACGAGCTCTGTCTCCCCGCCGCTTTCGGGAGCGTCGAGAAATGCCGCGCCCATCGCCTGGAGCCAATGCGCAGCGAAGCGCTCCTGATCCACGGTCCGCAGAGGAGATAGGGTGAAGTGCTCAAAGCCTTGTTCGAGTGGCGACCGATCATAGCCAACGGTACGGCTGGTCACCAGGAAACGATTTTCACCATGCCGTTTTACCATCCCCTCTATCCGCCGAACAACCCCGGTACGCAGGTCGAAGGCGGTCGCCGCATCGAGACCGTCGAGGACCACCAGACAGCGACCCTGGCGGATCTTCCGAGCCAGGAATCCGCCAAATCGCCGATGCGGAAAAAGTTCCCGGTGAATGAAGTCGACCAATGAAAGATCTTTACCGGCGGCCAGGGCTTTGTCGAGTCGGAGGGCGTAGGCCGAGAGTCGGACGAAGACAGGTACGCGTCCGGCGAGATTTTCGTCGGTTGCCTCGCCAGCAGCGAGAGCCCAGGCGAAATAGCGGGCCACGGTCGTCTTACCGCTTCCGGCCTCGCCAAGGAGAACGACACGGCTGCGGCCTTCGCTCAACAGCTCATTCACCCTCACAGTCGCCCGGGATGCCTGCTCGGCTTCCAACTCGGTCAGACATTGCGTGAGCTCTTCGTGGCGCCGGCGCCTGTCGAACGGTTCGTCCGTTGTCGGCTGCTCCTTCACTCTGGGCGGCTGGCCCTCGAAAGCTTCGAGCGGGAAGAAAACCTCTTTGAGACCCACCGGCAAGACCGGCGCCCCGAGCCGGGTTACCGGAACCGGTAAAAGGACGTCTCTCAACTCGTCGTTCAGGTAGAACCGGTAGTCACGCTCTACGTCAGCGATTCGGCCCAGCTTGCGTTCGGCCACGTCCTTTTGCGCCTCGAACTCGGCGCGCAGAGCCGGCTCGAGATTGGGACGATCCAGCATCTCTTCGAAGCCTCGAATCTGCCGCCGGAGGCTTTCAGCCTCCTCCAGGGACAACCGGCCGAGCGCCGAGCGCTCGATCCGGCATCCCGGCCTGAGCTCAAACCTCGCCAAAGTTGTCTTCCAGTCGGCGAAGTCGCCCGCTCGTTCCAGCACGTCGACGAGATCGGACGTCGTCAGCCAAAGCACGACGGAGAACTTGAAGTTTCGGATGTCCTCCCGATGAGCGTTGAGAAAGTGGAGGGCGGCGAAATAGCCTTCCTCGGCGTCGCTACGTTCTTTCAAATCCTCGAGGCCGTAGCCAAAGATGCAGACCGGCTCATCGCCGGAGAGAGAGCGGCCATAGCGCGGCAGACTGCGGGTGGGTGGCTCGGCGAAATCGAAGGGGTAGACCGAGTAGAGGCCGCTCAGACGTTCCGCAAGCTCCGCCATGGCCTCGCGGCGCACGACGTCGTCGTCCGCAACGGCAAGGACGACATGAGACCGGCCGTTGTCGCCCATCACCGTCGTAAGCTTGCGCAGCGGTGCGGCCAGGGGTTGACCTTCGACGAAGAACGAATTCATCGTGCGAGCTCTATTCCGAAGACTCGATTTTTTCCCAGATCAGCGGGTGAGCGTCGTACCAGGTCTCCTTGTTGCGGTACGCGACGATGAGGAGGCTCTGCAACAGGTCACGGAACTCTTCTTCATCCGAGGGTAGCTTGTGTTCCCGGACCCGACGAAGCTCCTCGATCCGTCGTAGCGTCAACGGAATCTCCAGGCGGGTGGCCCGATCCTCCGCCGCCTGACGTGCCGCGGCAAGGTTCACTCGATCCCGCCCTTCCAGTTGGGCCTGGATGCAGGCGTCCTGCACGAGCTCGATGAACCAACGCATGACGCCACCGCTTTTTTGAATCAGGAAATCGAGCACCCGTGGAGTGAAGAGGTCGCCCGGCTCCAAGCCGACGCTCGTGAGGCGTCGCTCTGCCACCTCCTGGAGTGTTTCGTAGCCCTTTCTGTATTTCCTGCCGTTTCGCCGCTCGTAGAGCTTTACGTTGGGGAGGAGAAAAGATTTGCACTCTTCTTCAGCTTGGATGAATTCGAGCGACGTGTAGATGGACATCGGCACGGTGTAGATCAGTCGGCACATCGGACCGTGAAGGACTCGACTCTCAAGAAAGATGAGCCTCGCCTGTTCGGTTTTTGGCAACTTGTCCAGGCCGTCGGCGACGACCAGCAGGGGTTTGTCGGCCTTCGTCTGGACGTCGCCGACGATCAGGTTGACGCTGTTGACGATTTCCTGGATCCGGTCCTTGGTCTCGCGTTTCCGAACCACCTCCTCGCTGACTCCGGAGCTCAGCTTGAAGGGTTTCAGGACGGCATTCGTCAGCGTTTCGCCCACGTTGCCGCCGAGGGCGGTACCACCCAGACAGATCAGCTGCAAGGCGAGCTCGACGACGTCTACGGACTGGCTGCGCGGCGTCTCCTTGCGGACGGTGCTCAGTGTCTCGACGGAGCGGGCCAGTTCGGTGAGGTACTTGGGGTCGGGCTTGCGCCCTTCGTCCTGGCCGACCTTGAAGACAGTGGCCCCCAGGAGGTAGAGAAGGTCCACCTGGTTGGCGGTGCTGTGGTCGAGATTGTTGAGGATGTCGAAGTAGACGACGAAGTAGTCGTGCCGCTTCGAGAAGCCGTAGCAGCAGGGAGCTTTTGCCGCTCCCTCGGTGGCCGGCGAAGAAGGCGATGGGCGGCCGGCTCGGACGCGGTCCCGACCGGAAGTAGAGCCGCATGCGTTCGAAGGGGCTGTGCTCCCGCTCGCAATAGAGCTGATGGGATCGTTCCCCGGCAAGGATCTCGCCGGGGTCGAAGACGTTGAGGATCTGGTTCCAGGTGGCGTCAGGTCGCGGCATGGCAGCAGGGCTCCGGTCGTCGGCGGAAATCGTGACTGGCCAGAGAGCGAGGTCAGTCCTCTTGGACCACTATCATACGCCAACTGTGACGCCGGCGCACATTTGAGAGCCGTACCGTGAAGGGACGCTCAAGAACGCATCCGGAGCACCACAAAAGTCGTGTCGTCCTGCGCCGGCTCCCCGCCGGCCCAGGCCTCGCCGTCGGCGACCAGCTGCTCGATGACGGCTTGCGGCGTGGGACCCTGCGCGGCACGGGAGAACGACTCCAGGGCCTTGTCGTAGCCGAGCATCTCTTCGTCGCGGTTGAGCCGTTCCGGGAAGCCATCGCTCATCAGCAGCAGGGTGTCGCCCGGTTCCAGCACGACCTCCCGCTCGCGGTAGGGGAAGCCGACGAGGCTCCCCAGGGGGGCGCCTTCGAGCGTCAGGGTCTCGACGCTTTCCGAGGCCGCGCGGTAGAGCAAGGCGGGGGGCATGCCGGCGGCGGCGAGGCGCAGGCGGCCGTCGCGGTAGCGTGCCAGGGTGAGCGCCATCGAGAGCTGGCGCAGGTTCATACGCTTGAACGTCCGGGTGAAACGGCTGAGCGTCGCCGGCAGGTGGTCGCTGCCGCCGTCTTCGCTGAGCGCCGTGAAGAGGCTCTTGGTGGCGGTGACCATGGTCCCGGCTCTCATGCCGTGGCCGGTGGCGTCGCCGATGGCGACGGTCAAGGTGCCGTCGTCGGCGACGTCGAAGTCGTAGTAGTCGCCGCCCACCTCGGTGGCGGTGCGCATGTCGGCGGCGATCTCCAGCTGCGGCAGCTCCGGAAGGCGCGTGGGGAGCAGCGAGAGCTGGAGCTGACGGGCTTCCTCAAGCTCTTCGACCTTGCGCGCGTAGGCCGCCTCGAGGCGTGCCCGGTCGACCTCCTCCTCATGGGCGCGGCGCTCCTGCTCGAGCTGCTGCTCCGAGAGCTTCTCGACGAAGCGCAGTTGCTCCAGGAGCTCGTGGTTGGTCTCCGCGAAGCGCCGCGAGAGGTGGATCGACATGGTCAGCACGAGGCACAGCATCGAGCCGAAGGGGATGACGAACATCGTCAAGATCGTCGAGGGCAGGACGTCGAGCGCGGCCAAGAGCCCGATCGCCATGCCGCAGGCCAACGTCAGGATGCCGGCCCCCACGAGGCGGGCGCCGGATTTTTTTCGGTAGAGCGCCACGGCCACCGTCCGGGCCATCTCGACGCTGGTCACAAGCACCAGGATCAGGATCCACGGAGCCGCCGTTCGCGCCGCGAGCCAGCCGGCGACGGCGAGACCGGCGACGGCGGCCGCGGCCACGTAGAACGCCCGCGGCAAGCGGTCGTGAAAGACGCTGTAGACGAAACGCAGGGCAAAGAGCGCGAGCAGCAGCCAACCGACGTTCATGCCCCGTTCGTAGTGGAGGAAAAACCTCGGGTCCGTGGTCGAGAAGCTGTCGAGGAAGAGGAAGACGACCCCCGCCGCCGTGCCCATGAGCAACGCGCAGTAGAGGTTCTCCGAGGCCTTGGGATAGAAGGCGAAGAAAAGCAGGTGGATGAGGGCAAACGAGGCGTAGACGGCGGTGAAAAAAGCCTTGGCCAGGCTGTGGTCCCGCTGGTGGGCGCTGAGCTCGGCGACACGGTCGTTGGCGTCGGCGATCCAGACCTTGAAGCCGCCGAGGCGGCCGAGGGCGTCAAAGGCCGCGGCGTCGTGGTTGGCGAAGCGGATCGCCAGGACGTGCTCCTCGCGCTCGTCAAAAGCGAAGAGATGGGGCCGTCGTTGCAGGTAGGGCCGGGTCTCGGCCGGCGTCGCGGCGACCGTCCCGAGGTCCAGGATTTCCTCGCCGTCGAGGTAGACCTCGGCGCCTCCGTACTGGGTCAGGCCGAGGGCGAGGGCCTCGCCCTCGAGGTCCGGATCGACCCGGAAGTGGAGCCGAAACCAGCCGACACCGTCCCAGTCGGGCGGCATCTCACCTTGGGCAAGTCGCGTGTCGGCGTCGGCCCAAGAGCTGTCGTCGAAGCCGTGTGCGGCAAAAGCCGCCTCGTCGCCGGGATGGTACCTCCAGAGCGTCGGTAGATAGATGCGATGCTTTTCCCCGAGGTACTTGCCGCTCAGCTCATAGAGCTCCCGGCTCGGTGCCGCCGCCCCGGCCGCCCCGGCCGCGAGCAACGCGAGAGCGATACCGGCCACCCAGCGCCGGAGCCTCGTCGTCGCCGGGGAGCTTCTTTGTACCTGGTCGATCATGGGAGGGACGGCTGAAGGCCTCGTCGTTGCGGGCCTTCCCGGTTACAATCGTCGAAGTATACGTCCGGAGGACCCTCCAGGTTCCCGAAAAAAGCAAAACCGATCGCGCGTACGCACGTATCCTTGAGGCGATGAGGACCGCACACCGAGCTCACCCCGCCGCTGTTGCCTTCGGCGCCTTGCTGGCCGCCGCGGCCCTGGCGAGCGACCCCTTCTCTCCCAGGGTCCTCGTCGAGATCGACCACATGGATACCGGCGAGCTCGAATTTGCCGGCTTTCGCCTCGACCGCCCCCAGGTGGTGCGCATCACGGCGGTCGACCTCGAAGCCCATTGGCACTCCGGCGCCCTGACGGAAGCCTGGATCCTCAATGGCTCTTCGCGGCGCGTGGTCTGGCGCATGGGAGAGCGCGAGCCGCGGGAAAAGGAAGGCGCCTTCCGCTTCTACGACGAGGTCCTCGACCTGCCGGCCGGCACCTACGAGGTCTACTACGCCACGTATCCCGACAAATGGGAGATCAGCGACGACGAGGGCTGGTGGGAGGGGACCCGCCGGATCCTGCGGCGCTTCACCGAGTCCAAGCTCCTACGCCGCGAAGAGTACGACGACGCCGTCGACGAGCTGAAGCTCGTCGTGCGTAGCCACGGCCAGGAGCTTGACGACGACGACGTGGAGGAGGTCCACTCGCGGCTGCGCCGCGACGCCGTGGTGGCTCTTTTCGCCTCGGAGGAGGACGAGATCGAGGAGATCGGCTTCGTCCTGGAGCGCGAGATGGAGCTCGAGGTCTACGCCGTCGGCGAGCTCGACCGGAAACGCTCCTACGACTACGGCTGGATCCTCGACACCCGGACGCGCGAAAAGGTCTGGAAGATGACCTACGAGCGTTCCCAACCGGCCGGGGGCGCGGAGAAAAACCGCCTCGTCCGCGACCGGATCCGCCTGCCGGCGGGCGAGTACGCCGCTTTTTTCGTCACCGACGGTTCCCACGACCCCGAGGACTGGAACGTCCTGCCGCCGCTCGATCCGGCGTTCTGGGGCCTCACCGTCTGGGCCCGCACCGAGAAGGGCTCGCGCGGCGCGACGTCGTACCGGAGGAGCGTCGGCTACCGGGACCTGCCGGAGGAGCGGGCGCTCGTCGAGCTGACCGGAATCGGCAACCACGAGCACCGCTCGACGCTCCTCACCCTCAAGAAGCCGTCGAAAATCCGCGTCTACGCGCTGGGCGAGGGGCTGCCGAGCGGCATGGTCGACTTCGGCTGGATCATCGACGTGACACGGCACAAAAAGGTCTGGAAGATGACCTACTCCAACACGGAGCACGCCGGCGGCAGCGCGCGCAACCGCCTGGCCGACGAGGTCTTGGAGCTTAAGCCCGGCACCTACGTCGTCGGTTTCAAGTCCGACAGCGCCCACGCCTGCCGCTCCTGGCACTGGAAAGAGCCTTCCCGGCCCGAGCGTTGGGGGATCAGCCTCTTTGCCGTCGGCGAGGGCTTCGACCCCGAGACGGTACGAGTCGGCCTGGGGGACGCCGCGCCGCTCGCCGAGCTCACCCGGGTCGGCAACGACCGCCACGAGACCGCCCCCTTCCGCCTTGCCAAGAAGACCCTCGTCGCCGTGCGTGCCGTCGGCGAGGGGATGGGAGGCGAGATGTACGACTACGGCTGGATCGAGGACCAGCGCACCGGCAAGGTAGTCTGGAAGATGACCTTCGAGCGCACCGAGCATGCCGGCGGCCATCACAAGAACCGCATCCACCAGGGCCTCGTCCCCCTCGAGGCCGGCAGCTACGTCCTGCATTTCGTCACTGACGACTCGCACGCCTACGGTGACTGGAACTCCCGGGAGCCGGGCATCCCCGAGGCCTGGGGCATCACCCTAAGCTCCGTCAAGTGAACGCTTCGGCGTTTCTTTGATATTGAGCTCTCATTAACTAAAACATTTTTACCGATCGTTCGCTTGAACCTCTTTACAAAAGAGGTTTGCGGTGAGATGCTGCGTGAGGTGGCGAAAGAAACGGCAAAGAACAGTGATGGGAATTCAATATCATCATGGAGTTTTTAGGCGTAGTTGCTTTTGAAACGCTGCGGACGTTTTACCTGGCGGCCCCGTTCATCCTCTTCGGCCTTTTGATGGCGGGTCTGCTCCACGTCTGCTTGCCGGAGTCGGTGATCCAGCGGTTCATGGGGCGCCCGGGCATGCGCGGCGTGACCTGGGCGGCGCTGGTCGGGGTACCGCTCCCGGTCTGCAGCTGCGGCGTCGTCCCGATCTCGGTCGAGCTGCGCCGCAAGGGGGCAAGCCAGGCGTCGAGCCTCTCGTTTCTGACCACGACGCCGGAGTCGTCGATCGATTCGATTCTTTTCACCTGGGGCCTCATGGGGCCGGTCCTCGCGGTGGCGCGGCCGGTGGCGGCGTTTTTCTCCGCCGTCCTCGGCGGCGGCCTGGCGATCCTGGTGCTGGACGAGGCCGAGCCGAAGCCGGCCGGCGAAGTGGGCGAGGACGCCTGCTCTTCCGCTGAGGGCGGCAGCTGCGCCACGGACGACGCCTGCTCACCGTCCTTGAGCCATCCTCAGGCGGCGACGGCTCTTCTGGCCCTACGGGGACTCTTTGGAAGGCGTCCGGCGGACGGCGAGGAAAGGCCGGGAGTCTGGAAAGCGCTCGTCCGGCCGACGCTGCGCTACGGCTTCGTGGAGCTCATCGACGACCTGGCTTTCTGGCTCGTCCTGGGCGTCCTGCTGGCGGGTCTGCTGGGGGCGCTGATGCCCGCCGACCTCGGCGCCTGGGGTCTCGGTGAAGGGATCTTGCCGATGCTGCTCCTGCTCGTCGTCGGCGTGCCGCTCTACATGTGCGCCTCGGCGAGCACGCCGATCGCCGCGGCGCTTCTCGCCAAGGGAGTGAGTCCCGGGGCGGCGCTCGTTTTTTTGCTTGCCGGTCCGGCGACGAACGCCGCCACGCTGGTGCTCTTGACCCGTACGTTCGGCCGCCGGTTCGTCGGCGTCTACCTGGCGAGCGTGGTGACGGGAGCGCTCGTTTCGGGTCTCGCGCTCGACGCGGTGATCGTGCGCTTCTCCTTGGAGATCGCGATGCCGCTTCGCGCTCCGGGGGAGTCGGCGTTGACCGTCCTCGAATGGGCGGCGGTGGCGCTTCTGGGGACGCTTGTCGCCATGAGCTTCCGGCGCGGCTCGGGACGTACGGGGCTGCGCGAGCTCAAGGAGAGCTTCACGAGCCTTTTGCCGCGGCGCGCCGACGCCGCCTGAATTCCTCTTGCCGTAGCGCCTTGCAGCTCAATCCTTGACGAGGCTCGCCGCCGTGGTGTCTGACGATTTGTCGGATCGCTTCCCAGGCACCTTTTTCCCGGGTTCCGGAGCCGTTCTCCGCGTCAGAGTCGAGGTTGATCACCAACCTATCCGGTCGGTTGGCCTCACCTTGAAGATAGTCTCCGACGGCTTTTCGGACGTTGGTCCGACCCTCGAACGGATGGATGATGACACTCGAGCCGGCAGGTGTCCGGAACAGATAGCGGCCCTTACCCCTCACCGGCCGTCCCCAGGCGTCCTTGCCCGTCTTCTCGCCACGGTTCGTAGGATCGCTACAGCCGAGGTGTCCGAGCCATCCCGCCCAAAAGTCCCGGTCCTCGAAGCCTTCGCACAGGACGACGTGTTGCTTGCCGGTCTTCTCGGTCAACGCAGGTCGTTCTCCAGGGTTTGACGGGCGAAGGAGATCTCTTCACCCTGGCGGTAACCGCTGACCAGCTTGCCGTCCTCGAGGAGGAGATTGAAGACCGCCATTCTTTCCAGGTCGTCTTCGGACGCCTCCGCAATCAGGGCGTCGATCAACTCCAGGCTGTGGGTGGTGACGACCATTTGCACACCACGGCGGACGTTGGCCAGAAGCGCGCGGGCCGTTTGCCAGATGGCCTTCGGATGCTGGTAGACCTCGGGTTCCTCCAGCAGAACTAGCCCTTCCGGAGCGATGGCCGTCTCGAGCGCCAGTTGCAGAAACGCCTGGACTCCGTCACCCGCCAGACCGACGGGGATCGTCCGTCCGGCGCTCGTGACGCACAGTGTCGGGTTGTCCACGTCGTCGACAATGATCTCGAGCTGCTGGAATTGAGGTACGAGCGCAGAAAGGAGGTCATAGACGTCCTCCCGACGTCCCGTCCGACCCAGGCGGGAGAAGGCTTGGTGAAGAGGGACGGGTAATCCAGGATCGACGAGGCGCGCAACGGGAAGAGCGGACGCTCCTCCTTGCTGGAGGATTTCGTACTGATTGTCCGAGCTGAAAACCGTAGCACTCCCACCTTGATGCGAGTCGTCGAGGGTGATCAGGAGAACGGCGGTAGCGCGTCCCGTTCGCGCAGGGCCGCTTTCGTAGCCTCGTAGTGCTCTCGCAGGTTATCGGGGCAGTGTTCGTGCTTCTCGAGGCACCGGTCCCTCCAACCCGGCTGCTGCCCCGGGTTGATCTTCAACCTGGCATTGTCGGCCGAAGTGCTGAAGAGCCATGAGGCGCCGCTGGGTACCACAGGGTGACGCTGAATCGCCTGCCCCACGGCCTCAGCGGGCGACGGGCTCGTCGCGATCAGGAGCGCGTCGAGCACGGTGCTCTTGCCACAGCCGTTGGGTCCGGTGAGGATCGTCAGCGGCGCCAGGCCGTTGAGTCGGCCGGCGCGGATGCCGCGCAGGTTCTCGATTTCGATCGACGTGATCATCGTCCCGCCACCCTATCTCAGATCGGTTGCCGTCGAGCATTCTCCTCACTCGTCGCCCAAGGCAAAGGCGACGTAAACGTCGCCCGACGGCGTCCCCATCTTGCCGCCGCCGGCCGCGATCACCACGAATTGCTTGCCGCCGGATTCATAGGTGGCCGGCGTCGCGGAACCAGGCCGGGGCGCCTGGGGTCTCGGTGAAGGGATCTTGCCGATGCTGCTCCTGCTCGTCGTCAGCGTGTCGCTCTACATGTGCGCCTCGGCGAGCACGCCGATCGCCGCGGCGCGCCGCCGCCGCCTGAGAGTGGGTGGCCGAGGCACGGCCGACCTCCGCAACGGGGGCGGCGCGAGGTACGGGTCGTTGTGGCTCGGAAGGTGGCTGCAGCGTCCGGAGGCGAGATGGCATCGAACCCGGGATAGGATGGCGAGCCATGGCAAGCCCACCCCGCCCGAGCGACCGCGACGCGACCACGATAGCGGAGCGGCTCTTCACCCTGGAGGAAGAGAAAGCCGGCCCCGAGGAAAGAGCCTCCGGTGAGGCGAAGGCGAAGCCTTCCCGCGAGATCGAGGAGAAAGTCCCGGAGGGCTCCGAGAGGTGGAAGCTCGGCGCCTGCATCGGAAGCGGCGGCATGGCGAGGGTCTACAAGGCCGTCGACCGCCGGCTACGGCGCACGGTGGCGCTCAAGATCCTCGTGCACGACGATCCCGCCATGCTGCGCCGCTTCCAGCGCGAAGCCCGCGCCCAGGCCCGGGTCCATCACGAGCACATCCTCGAGGTCTACGACGTCGGCGAGATCGATTCCCAGCCCTACATCGCCATGCACTACGTCGAAGGGGCGACCTTGCGAGAGCTTTTCGACGACCTCTCCGTCGAGCAAAAAGTCCACGTCTTCGTCCAGGTCGCGGAAGCGCTCCACGCCGCGCACCTGGCGGGTCTCCTGCATCGCGACGTCAAACCTTCCAACATCCTCGTCGAAAGGAGGGACGGCGGCGAGCTCAAGGCCTGGGTCGCGGACTTCGGCATCGTGACCGAGATCGAGGATCCGTCGATCAGCTCGTCCCTGACGGGGACCGGCGGTTTCATCGGCACGCCGGTCTACATCCCTCCCGAGAGGCTGATGACCCCCAAGGAACGGCAGAGCAAAGAAGCGCCGGCCGATCCCCGGGGAGACGTCTACAGCCTCGGGATCACCATGTATCAGACCCTCACGGGTGAGGTGCCGTTCGTCGACGAGGACTTCTTGGACCTCTTGGAAAAGATCGTCAAGGAGGACCCGCGGCCGCCGTCCGACGTCAAGCCCGAGATTCCCGCCCCTCTCGAGAGAATCGTCTTGAAGTGTCTGGCCAAGTATCCGGAGCAGCGTTACTCGTCGGCCCGGGAGGTGGCCACGAAGCTGCGCGGCTGCCTCCCGGGCCGGGAGGCTCGGCGGCCTTCTGCGGTGGGGCGATGGAAGGCCTTCGCGGCGGCCGCGGTGCTTCTCTTGGCAGGGCTCGCCGTAGGGCTGGGGTGGCGCGTTCTCGTCCCGGACGGCTCCGCCTCGCAGAGGCTTCGCCAAGCGGAGAACCAAGCCTGGGAGAAGGACCCCGGTGCCGCCGAGCAGGAGCTACGAGCCCTCGCCCGCGTCCATTTCTGGTCCGCGACCCTACTGCGCCAGCAGGGCGACCTCGGAGCGGCGGAAAAGGAGCTGCGGGCTTCCCTCGCGGCATCGCGGCGACTCGCCTCCGAGAATGAAAACGGCGTCGGTTGGCGCCAGCTGGCTTCCTCGCTTTGCCTCCTGGGAACGGTGCTGCGCGAGAAGGGCGAGCTCGAAGCCGCCCGGGAAGAGTATCGCCGCGTCCTGGAGGTCCTGACGAGCGTCGCTGAAGACGAGGACGTCGAACTGGGCGTCCTCGGGATCGAGAAAGCGCTCGCCGGTCTTGCCGATGGAACTGGCGAAGCCGATCCCTGCCTCCCGCTTGCCGATTTCTAAACAAGTCTAGAAGGAACGGGGCCCCATGGCTCACCCGGAAATCCACCTCCCCGACATCCGCCGTAACTATCTCTTGAGCGGAACGTATGAGAGACCCAATGAGAATGAACGTACCGCATGCCGCGATCGTCCTGGCCGCTGTCCTTCAGGTGGCCTGCGTCGCGCTACGACCCTACGAAGAAGTCCTTCAGGAGGACGACCCCGGCACCTTCCTCGACGTCGACGGCCAGAAAGTCCACGTCGAGGTCCAAGGCGAGGGTGAGCCCCTGGTCTTGGTCCACGGCTTCGGCGCCTCGACCTACAGCTGGCGCCACATCGCTCCGGAGCTCGCCGGCTCCTACCGGACGATCGCCCTCGACCTTTCGGGCTTCGGTTATACCGAGCGTCCGCGGGAGCCCGAACGCTACAGCCGTTCCGGCCAGCTGCGCCTCATTACCGGCGTGCTCGACGCCCTCGGCCACGAGAGCGCTCACTTCGCCGGCCACTCCTACGGCGGCGGTCTGGTCCTGACCCTCGCCCACCAGCAGCCGGAGCGCGTCCGGTCGCTGATCCTGATCGACACGACCTACCCCGACTTCTCGACCCGCAAGCGGCGTCCTTTGGCCGCCGTGCCGCCTCTGGCGTCAGCCTTTGTGCGCGGCCTGGGGTTGCGCCGTGCCTTTGTCGCGCGGTCTTTGAAGCATGTGTACTACGACGACGAGCTGGTGACCGACGAGGTGCGCGACGCCTACCGCGAACGCCTGCGCGTCGAAGGCGCGGTCCGCGCCTACAGGGCTCTGACCATGCCGCACAATTCCGCCGCTGACCGCGCCAGCGTCCCCCTCGAGGAGATCGAAAAGCCCGTGCTTGCCATCTGGGGCGAGGACGACCGCCTGACCGTCATCGACGAGGCCCGCCGCGGTGCCGCGCGCCTCCCCGACGTGCGCTTCGAAGCCCTCGACGAGTGCGGCCACTCGCCGATGGAGGAGCACCCGCAGAAGGTCGTGGAGCTGATCGAGTCCTTCCTCGAAGACGTTCGGGCGAGGGCGGCCCGGGGCTGAGCGGCCTGCTTGGTGTAGTCTCTGCCTTCATGACGAAACCCTCGGAACCGTCGGCCCCTTTCCTCCTCGTCCCGGCTCGAACTTCCCGGAGATCCGGGAGACGTGGGGCGACTTCGACGATGGGTTCATCCGCGCCTCACCCTTCGGCGGCTCCCGACTCGCTTTGCCCCCTCGAAACCTTCTTCAAGCTGAGGTGAGTTTGATGCGTCTTGCGAACCGAGCCCTCGAAGCCCTCGTCCTCGTCCTGGTGCTCGCCGCCGCGGCTTCTGCCGCCGAGCCCCGGAGCGAGGAGTACCGCCACTTCCAACTGCGCGAGGTGTTTGACCTGGAGTGGGCGTCGGACCCGCAGGTCTGCCCCGACGGACGCCACGTCGTCTACGTGCGCAATTCCATGGACGTCATGACCGACCGGCGGCGTTCGCGGCTCTGGATCGTCGGGACCGACGGCAGCGGCCATCGTCCGCTCACCTCCGGTGCCGGCAGCGAGAGCTCGCCGCGCTTCTCGGGCGACGGCACCCGCCTCGCCTACGTGTCGCGGGCCGACGGCTCAGCCCAGCTCCACATGCGCTGGATGGACACCGGAGTGACCGCGCGGCTGACCCAGCTACCGGCGGCTCCCCGCGGGCTTACGTTCTCTCCCGACGGCCGTTCGCTCGCTTTTTCGATGCTGGTACGCGAGCGCAAGGACGAGTGGGTCAAGCTCCCCAAGAAACCTCCGGGCGCCGAGTGGGCCAAACCGCCGATCGTCATCGACAAGCTCATCTACCGCTCCGACGCCTCCGGCTACCTGGAGGACGGTTACCGCCAGATCTTCGTCGTCTCGGCCGAGGGCGCGACGCCTCGCCAGGTGACCTCGGGTCCCTACCACCACAACGGCTCGGCGGTGTGGGCCGACGGCGGCGAGACGCTGCTTTTCTCCGCCAACCGCCACGACGACCGGGAGCTTGAGCCGCGCAACAGCGAGATCTACGAGGTGCGCCTCGACGACGGAGAGATCCGCGCGCTGACGGGCCGCAAGGGACCGGACCGCTCGCCGGCCGTCTCTCCCGACGGGCGCCAGGTCGCCTACCTGGGGTACGACGACCGCTACCAGGGCTACCAGGTCACACGCCTCTACGTGATGAGCCGCGACGGCTCCTCGCCGAGGGTCTTGACCGGGGAGCTCGACCGCGGCGTCTCCTCGCCGGTGTGGAGCGCCGACGGCGAAGGGCTTTACTTCGGCTATTCCGACGAGGGCAACGGCAAGGTCGGTTTCGTCGGCCTCGACGGTACCCTCGAGGTGCTGGCGAACGACCTGGGCGGCTCGATCGGGCGGCCCTACTCGGGAGGCTCCTTCAGCGTCGGCGGCGACGGACACGTGGCTTTCACCCTGAGCCGTCCCGACCGGCCGGCCGACGTCGCGCTCGTTCTCCGCGACACCAGCGCCGCCGCGGGGTTGCCCAAGGGCAAGGCGCGGCTCCTCACCGACTTGAACGCCGACCTTGTCGGTCACAAGGACCTCGCCGAGGTCGAGGAGATCTGGTGGGAAAGCTCCTACGACGGCCGGGCGATCCAGGGCTGGATCGCCAAGCCCCCGGGCTTCGATCCGGTGAAGAAGCACCCGTTGATCCTCGAGATCCACGGCGGTCCTTTCGCCGACTACGGCGACCGCTTCTCCGCCGAGATCCAGCTCTACGCCGCCGCCGGCTACGTCGTTCTCTACGCCAACCCGCGGGGCTCGACGAGCTACGGCGAGGAGTTCGGGAACCTCATCCACCACGCCTACCCAAGCCAGGACTACGACGACCTGATGTCCGGGGTCGACGCCGTCCTTGGCCGCGGCTACGTCGACGAGGAGAACCTCTTCGTCACCGGCGGCTCGGGCGGCGGGGTGCTGACCGCCTGGATCGTCGGCAAGACCGGACGCTTCCAGGCCGCCGTCTCGGCGAAGCCGGTCATCAACTGGTACAGCTTCGTCCTGACGTCGGACAACTACAACTTCTACTACAAGTATTGGTTCCCGGGCTTCCCCTGGGACCACGCCGAGCACTACATGGCGTTCGCCGCTCTCGCTCGTCGGCAACGTCACCACACCGACGATGCTCCTGACCGGCGAGGCCGACCACCGCACGCCCATCTCGGAGTCGGAGCAGCTCTACCAGGCCTTGAAGCTGCGCCAGGTCGACTCGATGCTAGTGCGCATTCCGGGAGCGTCGCATGGCATCGCTTCGCGTCCGAGCCAGCTGATGGCCAAGGTGGCGCACATCCTGGCCTGGTTCGAGAAGTACCGCGTCGACGGCGAGCCGTGAGCCGGCGACACCTCGTCGCCTCAGCACCGTCCCCGGCCGGGTGCTGACCGGCACTTCGGCCACCAGCACCGTACCGGTTTGGGTGTTGATTTCCATTCTGGCCATCAGCACCATTCCCGGTCGTGGTGCTGACCCGAGATCCAGGCCGCCTCCAGAGTCCTCGACAGCGACGGCAAGGCGGTCTTGAAGCTTGGGAAAGGGCTGAAGACCGACGAAGATCTCGAATGGCTTCGCTCGCCGCCGGAATGGGCTCGTGGAGAATGGGTCGCCCTCGTCGGCCGGGAGGCCGTGGCGTCGGCGGAGTCGCTCGCGGAGCTCGCCAAGAGCCTCAAGGCCATGGACCTTTCGAAGAAGCCTCTAGTTCATCACATTGACTGAAGTGGTCTTTGCCGGCAAGCAGGAACGGCAGATCGGTGGGGCTGGCGTCGGACGCCGAACGTCCACACGGGCATAAATGCCCGTGCTATGAGAAGCCGCCTAAGAGCGGATAGAATCCGCCCATCCGGAGGGACGTAGTGGACGACGCCCCCAGGGCCCTGTGCTAATCTGGACACACGATCGACTAGAGTCTGCGCTAGACTGTCGTCATGAGCCAGCAAGCCCTGAGCACGACGCCTCCGCCCCTGGAGCTGTCGCTCGCCGACTGGTGGGCGCTCGCCGAGGACGAGCCGGGCGAGCTCGTCGACGGCTTTCTGGAGGAGGAGGAGATGCCTGACTTCGTCCACGAGATCCTCGTCTCCTGGCTGGTCCACTTCTTCCACGGCCATGTCTCTCGGCGCGGCGGCTTCGTGGTGGGCTCCGAAACCAAGCTCGCGGTGGCGCCGGACCGTGGCCGCAAGCCCGACCTCGCCGTCTATCTGCCGGGGCGCCCGCGTCCCACCGCTCGCGGTCCGATCGACGTGCCGCCCGACGTCGCGGTCGAGGTCGTTTCGCCGTCACCGCGCGACGGACGGCGTGACCGGGTCGAGAAAGTGGCCGAGTACGCCGCCTTCGGCATCCGCTACTACTGGATCGTCGATCCTCAGCTGCGCAGCCTGGAAATCCTTGAGCTCGGACCGGAAGGCTTTTACGTCCACTTGCTGGGGGTGAGCCGTGGCGTGGTCGAGGAGGTACCCGGCTGCGAAGGGCTGCGCCTCGACGTCGATGCGTTGTGGGCCGAGATCGATCGCGTCGAGGCGGAGAGCTAGTTGACCCACCCGTCCGTCGACGTCTCGGCCAGCTCGCGTTGCTCCTCCTCCTCGTCCCAGCGGGCGAGGATCTGGGCGTCCCGGTCGCGGCGGCGCTTGAAGGCGTAGATCGCCAGCAGCGAAATGAGTATCCAGAGCGTCGTCGAGCTGGTCAGGAACGGTACCCATTTGTTCCAGAAGTCGAGGTGCCGGAAGTAGGACGCTTCCACCTCGGCCAGGGTGAGCCCGGTCGCGTCGTGGACGGCACCGGCGAAGCTCTTGCCCTCGGCGACGCCGTCGAGGATCAACGCCGGGGTGTCGCGGCCGTGCTCGTCGACGAGGTAGCGGACGAAAGCGCCGGCAAAGGCGTAGGCCCGGTTCGCAGAGACGCGTCCGCGATGGAATTGCTCTTCGAGGGCATCGAGAGCCGAGCCGTGTCCGCGGACCGTCCCCCAGATCAACCGGGTGCGGTCCTCCAGGCCCCAGCCGCGGGCGGCGTAGAGCGCCAGTCCCTCGTGGAACCAGCGTGGCACATGACCGCCGCGCGACGCGCGATAGATCAGGACGTGGGCCACCTCGTGGACGAGGACGTTCTCGATGCGCCGGTTCGGGTAACCCGGCACCCGGCTCGGTAAGAGCACGATGTGCCCCGAGGAAGTGGCGTAGGCCACCCCCCAGGACGGCGCCCGCTTCGCCGCGATCGTCCCTTCGGGCACCAGGTGGACGGGGATCGGCGGTCCTGTCTCGTCGAGGCCCACGAGCTCGGCCACCTTGGCGAGCTGCTCGCGGTCGAGGCCGGCGTCGAGGCGTTCGGCGAGGGGGGCGAGCTTCTCGGTGGCGGGGAGGAATTGAAGCTCGGGGACCGTGCCGGCGGCTTGGGCCGTGCCTGGGAAGAAGAGGGCAAGGACAAGAAGGACCACGCACCGCCACCTGGGCACCCGGGGTTTCAACGGTGTCGGCGGCGCTACCACGCCTCACTCCGGGAAGAGCGACTTGTCGATCCCCGGCAGGATACGAAGCGCGTTCTTGTAGTAGAGCTTCTTCAGGACCTCCTCCGGCAGGTCGAGCCCGTACATCTTCCAGAACGCGTGCCGCCGCCGGTAGTAGTCAAAGTACTCGTCGGCCGTCTCCAGCACCCGGAAGTAGACGGGGTACTCCGAGGGGTTCCAGCTGTCCTTGCCGAAGAGGACCCGGTCCTGGTGGCGGAGAAAAAACTCGCGGGCGAAGCGCGGCTGGCGTCCGAGCTCCGCCAAGACGGCGCCGATTTCCGTGTAGACGTTCGGCATCTCGTCGAGCAGCTTGCCGAGCCGTCCGAGGTCGTTGCCCATCCAGCCGAGGTGGGCGTTGACGAAGGTCGTCCCCGGGTGCTTGCGAAAAATCGCGTGCTGCTCGCCCATGATCTCGTCCCAGGGCGGATAGAGGGCCGGGTCGCGGTAGCGGCGCGGACGCTCCATCAGCTCCTGGAGGCGTTCGTTCTCGGCGTCCTTGGGCCTCCAGAAGGGAGCCGGCTCGCCGGTGTGGATGAGCACCGGGATGGCGAGCTCGCCGCACTTCGCCCAGACCGGGTCGATGCGCGGATGATCGACCGGGATCCGCTCGCCGGCGGCGTCGGTCAGGGTCAAGCCCAGGTTCTTGTAGATCTTGAGCCCCTGGGCGCCGTTCTTGACGTCCTCTTCGATCTGGCGCACGGTTCGCTCGGTCCAGTCGGGGTCGTCGAAGCCGTCGAAGCTGACGTTGGTGAAGACGACGAAGCGGCCGGGAGCGTTTTGGCGCGCGTTTAGGACGGCGCGCTTCAGCTGCTCGCCGCCGCGGCCCGAGAGGTTGACCATCACCGCCATGTTGAGCTGGTCCATCTCGGCGGTGACCTCCGAGAGGTCCTGTCCTTCGCCCATCCGCCACTGGTGGTTGTGGACGTCGACGAAGGGGTAGCGGGCCCGGGTCCTGGGATGGGCCGGTACGACGAGCGTCGACGGTGGGTCGTACTCGTTGAAGGCCGGGACGTGGACGTCGCCGGCGTGCGCCTCCTGGGCCTCGGCGGCCGGTGCCACGAGGCTGAGCGTCAGGCAGAGGGCGGCGGTCAGGGTCCATCGAGCTTCTCTCATCTCACTAGTCTCCTCTGGGTTCGAGGCCGGTGCCTCAGAGCCTCTGATACGTGCCGTGGCGCCCCAAGGTTGATGCCTGGCGCCGCTCATGAGACGCGAACCTTGCCCTTGAATCCACGTAGAGATGAATGACCGGCGCCGGGGCCTCCCGAGAGGGAGTCGGGGCGCATCCTATCTGAGGCGGCAGCGCCTGGAGAGCCATAGAGATGAGATTTCGACCGTCAAGAGCTCTGCCCTGGGTCCTCGCGGCTCTGCTGACGGCGGCCGTTCCCCTCGGCGCCGAGGAGCCGGCGCGACGCTTCCGCGGTCCCGACGGGGAGCTTCTGCCTTTCACCGACGACGAGGAGGTGCTCGACTTCCTCGCCCACGCCGAGATCGTCGCCGCGGAGGAGGTTCCGGGCGGCGTCAACGGCACCTTGAAGGTCCTCCTGGAACGCGACGGAGTCCGCGCCCACGCGGCTTTTCGCAGCGTCGAGATGAGGAAAGACCGGGTCGAGCTGGGGGGCAGGACGATCGTCGGCTTTCACGACAGCTACCGCTACGAGGTCGCGGCCTACGAGCTGGCCCGCCTGCTGGGGTTGACCAACGTCCCGCCGGTGATCTTGCGCCGCATCGACGGCACCGACGGCTCGCTCCAGATCTGGATCGAGGACGTGATGACGGAGGGCGACAGGGACCGCGAGGAGCTCCTGGCTCCGGACCACGAGACCTGGTACCGGCAAAAGCACCTCATGCGGCTCTTTGACCGGCTGATCTACAACTTCGACCGCAACAAGGGCAACATCCTGATCGACCGCGACTGGCGGCTGTGGATGATCGACCACACGCGGTCGTTCAACACCGCGGTCGACGTTTCGGGAATCCGCAGCGTGACGGTCTGTGAGCGGCATTTCTGGGAACGGCTGCGCTCGCTCGACGAGGAGGAGCTGCGCGAGCGGCTGGGACCTTACCTCACCCGCCGGGAGCTGCGCGCTTTCACCAAACGGCGGCTCAAGGCGATCGTCCATGTCACGTCTTTGATCGACCGGTTCGGCCACGACGCGGTGATCTACGAGAGAGCTTCCTGAACATTCCCGAGGTTCGGGACCTGACCATCCGATTCCGTCGGTCCAGCCCCGGTTGAAACGCGGTTGAAGGGCCGGGGTGATCGTGCTAAGCTGCTAGTGTCTTCCAGCTTGACTCTCGCAGTCGAATCTGCGTGCTGATAACCACCGTGCCGCCGTTCGTGCGTCCCGCAAGCGGGCTTTTTGGACGAACCTGAGGAGAGCGATGAAGAGGGCACTTGAGACCGAAACATTTGTCGTGCTGGGTGAGGGCCTCGCCGCTGGCGTGGGCCATTTCAGCCTGTCTGAAGACGTCCAGGAGTGGAGCTTTCCCCTCCAGATGGCGCGGCAGATGGGGACGACGCTGGCGCAGCCGGTCCTGCAGGCGCCCGGCGTCGGCAACGTCGGCTTCGAGCACCTGCCGGCCGTCGTCCCGAATCTCTTGCAGACGACGGTCCTGGAAGATTTCCCGCGGCAGGAGGCGGACCTGGGGAACCTCTCGGTCCCGGGCTTCCGCCTCGCCGACGCGCTTGGGCGCCGTCCCCGGGGGGTCCTCGTCCAGGGCGACGACGCGAAGCAGACGCTCACCAACCTGATCCTCGGCCTCCCGGGGCTGCAGGAGAAGGGCGGCAAGCTGCCGACGATGGTCGAATACGCGAAAGCGCGCCAGCCCACGTTCGCGCTCGTGGCCCTGGGCTACCAGGAGGTGCTGGAGCCGCTCGCGACCGGCCATGTCCACGACGCCGAGCCGGCGGAGCTCGCAAGCTTCGGATCCGACTACGCCAAGCTCCTCGAGGACGTCGCCGGCGAGAAGACGACCGTCCTCTTGCTGACGATTCCGAACCCCCTCGACACGGCCTATTTCCCGAGCCTGGAATCCGCGGCGCGGATCCTGCGCACCGAGGTGCCGTTCCTGAAGGCGCAGTACGGCCTCTCGGACGGCGACCTCTTAAGCCTCGACGGCCTGATTCAGATCGGCTACGAGCTCACGGCGCGCCAGGTCTCGGGCGAGCTCGCGCAGGGATCGGTCCTCACGCCGGGCCAGGCCGAGAGGATCACGCGCGGCGTCGACGCCTTGAACGGCGAGATCCGCGCCGCGGCGGAAAAAGCCGGCGTCCTCGTCTTCGACCTGAACGGTTACCTCGCCAAGGTCTCGCGCGACGGCGCCGACGCCGGTGGCAAGGAGGTGAGCGGCGACTACCTGGGAGGCTTCTACCTCCTAAACGGCGTCTACCCCGGCCGGACAGGGCACGCGCTCATCGCCAACGAGATCTTGCGCTTCTTAAACGACGAGCTCAAGTGTGGCTTTGGCGCCGTCGACGTCGCCGAGGTCCGGAAAGAAGACCCCAACACGCTCTCGAAGCTCGCCGAGACGCCGACCTACACCGACGAGTACCTCGTGGCACGCACCGCGGCGGAGCTGCCGCCGCTGCCGGCGCCGGATCCGTCGTTGCTCAACGTCGCGCCGCCTTTCGATCCGGACAAGCTCAACCTCTTCCCGATCCAGACGACCTATCCCTTCCCGCCGTTCGACTTCGGCGGCTTCAAGCAGGCGGCGCGTTGCGTGCCCAGGAAGGGGACGCCGGCGGGCGGGCTCTCGAACCCGCGCCTCGACAAACCTCTGAAGCTTCCCGAGGACCTGGAGCAGACGCTCACCTTGAACAAGGCGGGGAGCTACTTCGGCGACGCGCTGCGCGCCGTCGACGCGCCGGACGAGACGCCCTTCTTGCCGGGCTTGCCGACCTTCGGCGCCAGCGGCAACATCTTCTTTGGCGGCCTCGCGATGAGCGACTCTCACGTCGCGGGCAAGATCCACGTCAAGTTCGCCGAGCCCGACGAGTGTAACGTCACGCGTTTTGAGATCACCCATCCCGGCGGCCTGGTGGGCGAGGACGGGGTGCTCGCGGCGCCGAAGATGTTTCGGATGCCGTCGCAGCTGAACCGCGTCTGGGACGTCCCGGGGCTCGTCTCCTCGGGCGAGCTCGACCTCAATACCGGCATCGTCACCGACTTTCGCTATTGTGTGACGTTTCTGAACACCCCGATCCTGGCGCTTTTCGGCGTCAATCCCGGGCTGCCGCCGGGACCGCTCCCCTTCGTCTTCCCGGGCTTCCCCAACGGCGGCTCGACCTGGCTGCGCTTCGAGCAGCGCGAGGACGGCAAGCTCGACCTGACGCTCGCCGCCAACATGATGCTGCCGCTCGGCAAGGACGCCGGCGGCGAACCGGTGCGCTTTCCGCTTTGCTTCGCGACGCCGGACCTCAAATGCCCGTCGATCGTGACGCGGGGCCTGGTGCTCCATCCCCACATCCACCTGACGACCAAAGGGTCGCTCGGCGAGGAGCTTTCGAGCCCGCCGGAGATCCCGGTCAACACGGTCCGGGAGCTCGTGCCTTTCGTTCGCAAGACGAATTTCGGCAACGTCTTCACCTTGAACATCGACGCGCTCGGCGGCGCCGGCACACAACGCTCGCATCTCATGGGGCGGCTGCTCGTCCAGTTCGGTCCCCGCTTCGGCGACTCGGTCTCCATGGCGGTCAACTTCCTGCCGCCCGGGGGCCTTTTGAGCAAGGAACCGAAGCCGCTTCCCTACCTGCCGCCCGGGACGGCGCGGGGCATGATCGGCTTTGACGAGCAACTGAAGTTTCCTTCCGGAGTGGTCTACGACCAGAGCAAGCTTTCCTCGTCGATGGATCCGCTCAACCTGCCGCTGGGAGCCATCCACCTGAAGACCGGCCAGGTGACCGGAGAGCTCTTGTGCCGCTCTTTCATCGTCCAGAAGCTTTTCGTCAACCTGATCCAGATCGAGCCCTGCACACCGGGCGACTCGTTCCTCTACCAGGGACCTTCGCGCTTCGACGTCGGACCTGGTGGGGAGCTCGTCTTCGCCTTCAACGGCGAGGTCTACGTCCCTTATCCCAAGGGCTTCAAATTCCCCTCGCCCTCGGAGGACGGGCGCCCGCCCTTCAAGGTGGTCGAGGAGTCGCGCCTCGATCCGTTCCTTCGTTTCGAGGCGGTCGACGGCGGCACGCCGGCGACGAACGTCCTGGAGCGCGAGACCTGGGTCAAGGAGACCTCGTCGATCGGCAAGGAGTTCTCCTACCAGTACTCGATCCCCTGCGACCCGGCGCAAAGCGACGCGGCGACGTTCGAGTACAAGAACCACAGCGAGGGCGACGTGCATTTCAAGATGACGCGGCTGACCTGGCTTCGGGCCACCCGGTCGCGTCACGCGAGCGTCGGAGGCGAGGAGGCCGACGTCGTCACCTTCGGCGGCTTCGGGACCTGGAGCGAGGACGAGGAGCTGCATCAGGTCTCGGTCCACATCTCGACCGCCGAGAACGCCCCCTACGTCGGCATCCAGGTCGACGGCGGCACGACCTCGAACGTCAACACCAAGCCCAAGGACGATTCGCGAAACGGGAGACCGACATGAGCTGGATCCAAGACGTTCAGAAGTTGGCGCAGACCTTCCTGACGTTGGACGACCTCGTCTTCGGCCAGGAGCTCGTCTCCGAGAGCCTGTCGCAGGTGGAGCTGGCAGGCCGCTCGGCCGTGGGGTCGGTGGTGGTCGGCTCGAACGTGGCGGCGCGCACCTTTCAGATCGGCATGCAGGCCGGAGCGAAGGCGACGAAGGTCGCGGCGATGAGCGTCGAGGGGTTGGTGCCGGGAGCCGGCACGGTCCGCGCTTTTGCCGACCGCCTCGACCACGGTGCCACCGAGGCGGCCGAAGAGGCGTCGCGCCTCGCGGCCTACGGCGTCGAGCTCAGCCGTGGGGGGGAGCGTCACCCCCCGGCGAACCCGGTGACCGGCGGTCCGTGGCTCGCGAAAAGCGCGCCGCGGGAGATGACGCTCGGCGCCCTCGCGGCCGAGACGGCGACTGGGCCGCTCGCCAGGATCGCCGCCCTGCCGTTCCTGCTCGGTGCCGACGGCGTGCGCGCCGCGGCGGCGACTCGCGCCGGAGAGCTGACCCGGGACGCCGGTTTCCAGGGGACGAACATGGTGATGGAGCTCCTGCCCGGCACGGGTACGTCGAGCCTCGACACGATCGAGCTGCGTGAGCTTCTCGCGGCGGTGGCGTCGGGCGCCGGCGAGGCGACCGGGCGCGACGCCGGCGGCTTTCTCGCCGCCGCGCTCCACCTCGCCGCCGGTGACGGCCAGCGGTTGCGCCGGGCGATCGACGAGGGCGTCGAGAAGATGCGCCTCCTGGCCGAGCAGCCGGAGATCGAGGAGATCGTGCCGGGCCTGCCGCTCAACAAGCTGGTGCGCCGGCGCGCCCGGGAGATCGCCGAGAATCCGCCACGGCGCCTCGCCGCGGCGCTCGCCACGGAGGGCTACGCCGGACGCTTCTCGGCGATCCTCAGCGCGTTTCTCGAGGACTTCGACGCCATCCGGACGTTTGCCGTCAACTATCCGTTCGTCTTGAGCGTCCTTTCCACGAGCTCCGGAGCGCTCCTTGGAGCCGGCTTCTACGACGCGGGAGAGGTCGAGCGCTACGTCCGTTCCGACGCCGGCGACTCCGGTGCGGGAGGCGCTCGTCCCTGGAGCGTCACCGACTTCGAGAGCTTCGTGGGCCAGCAGGCCGTCGCCGACGAGGACGATCCCGACGCCGTCGAGGGGTTTTTCCCGGCCTCGACCGTGCGGCTCGCCCAGGACGTCTCCTTCCACTACTCGAGCCATGTCCTCGGCCGCCAAAAGGCGCTTGAGCGCCTGGAGCGGATCTTCGGCGACGAGGTACGCGAGCGCGTCGAGGCCGATCCCTCGCTCGATCCCGAGGTGATGCGCGCCGAGCGCGGCAAGGACCGCGACGGCAAGGTCCGCGACTGGCTCGGGGCCGTCCGCGACCCAGCGGAGCTTTGCCGTGTGCGCGACCGTTGTGCCGAGCAGCAGGATTCGCTGGGGAGCTTCGCCGCGTCGCCTTTTGCCTATCGTCCGGCCCAAGTCGAGGAGAGGATCGAGGTCCTCTCGACCTTCCTCAGCCTGACGGGCCAGCGGCTCGCTCTGGTCGCTCCGGGTGAGGAGGTGACGGCGCGCAGCGAGGCCCGGCAGCGCTTCGCGGACTGGGCCGGCGGCGGCCCGTCCTGAGCCTGACGGGCTCGACGGCACCTGATGAACCTCGAGAATACGGTTGAAACGCCGGGGGGAGCCGTGCTATCCTTCCAGGATCTTCACAACGTGACTTTCGTGCAATGGCCGACTCTGTCGGCACAAGTCCCTCGGGAGCTCCGGCGCGTCGTTTCGCGGAGCCTCCGTTTTGCCTCCCCAACCTTCTGCTGGAGAAAAACACCATGAGGAAGACAGTCTTGTCCTGTGTCGCGCTAACGATTCTGACCTTGGGCTTCAGCGCCCAGGCGCAGTGGGTCCAGTTGCCGGCGAGCGGCCAGCTGGCCGGTCCGCTCGACTCCGGTCAGAGCCAGCTCGGCGACGAGTTCTTCAACTTTCCCTCGGAGATGGGCCAGCGGCCGCTTCCCGGGGAAAGCCCGCTGACGGGCTGGATCGAGTTCAGCTTCGGCGGGCCCTACACGGACGGCGGCGACTCCAAGGTCGACTTCACGTTCAAGTATGACAGCGCCGGTCCGACCGACACCTGGGAGTTCGAGTTCGGGCAGGCGTTCCTGCTGGCCCGCAACCGGGCGTTCTCGAATCCCAACACCGCCGACCTGCCCAACGTGGGAACGCTCAACCTCGACACGGGCATGATCGAGGCGATCACCGTCAACCCGATCTTCCAGAACACGGCCATTGCCCAGGTCACCCGGAACAACCGGATCCCCTTCGCCTTTCCGCCTACCTTTCCGCTGGACCTCGGGCCCATCAACGCCCTTCTGCCCTTCGCCCAGCAGGCGGGGATCAACACCGACGAGCTGGCGATCCTCTTCGATCCCGGCTTCATCTACAGCGACGCCAGTTTCTTCTACGATTCCGAGGGCAACGTGACGGGCTTCCAGTTCTTCGGCAAGACCGTGGTCCCGGTGGGAGTGGCCGCGCTGTTCAATCCCGCCCTGCAATTCCTTCCGATTCAGGGTCCGCCCTTCGGTCCGGCGCCGGCACCGCCGTTTCCCATCTGGGCGTTCGGCCCGACGGGCGAGTTCAACTTCGCCCACCCGTTCCAGTGTCTCTCCGAGGAGGCGCTCCTGAGCCCCCGGGGGCGGGAATTCTGCCCGACGGAGGAGAGCGACCCCGACGGGACCTTGCTTCCCCGGGAGGGTTTTTTCCGGCCCTACACGGCGCTGGGCTCGAAGAGCCTGGCGGAGGTGCCGGCCGAGCGGCAGGCCGTGTCGTGCCTGCCGACGCGCCACGCCGGCGGCGTGACGGCGACGGTCAACGGCAAGGTCTATCTCGTCGGAGAGGGCGAGAAGGTGAGCCCGGTCTCGGACCGCATGGACGTCTATGACCCCGCCACCGACACGTGGTCCGCAGGGCCACCCATCCCCGTACCGGTGATCGGGGCGCAGGGAGCGGCCGTCGGCTCGAAGATCTACGTCTACGGCGGCCGCAGCGAGCTGGGCGGCGAGGTGCTCGACATCCTCCAGGTCTTCGACACCGAGACCCACTCCTGGAGCGCGGGAGAGCCGGGCCCGATCCCGGTCGCCAACGGCGTGGCGGCCTCCATCGGCTCCGCCCTCTACGTCATCGGCGGGCGCACCAACTCGAATCCGACCGGCCTCTCCTACAACGCCTCCACCCTGATCTACTACCCGGCGGCCCCGCCGGTGCCCGCCGGCTGGGAGGTGCCCGAGTTCAACGCCCCGAGCTTCCTCGAAGGAGCGAGCGCCGTCGGGCTGGGCGCCAAGATCTACATCCTCGGCGGCAAGAAGCTCGACCCGGCGACGGGGACGAGCTCGGTGACCGACGAGGTCACCCTCTTCACTGCGGTCAACAACACCTTCACGCCGGAGCCGCCGCTTCCCACGGGCGTCTACCAGGCGGTCGCGAGCCTGGCGGCGAACCGGATCTTCCTGATCGGCGGCCGCAGGGAGATCGAGGGTCCGTCGATGGGGCTCGTCCAGGAGATGGTCCTCGGAACGGGTGAATGGACCGTCAACCGCCCGTTGCCCCTTCCCGTGGCCGACGCCGCCAGCGCCACCTTGAACGGCGAGATCCTGGTGCTCGGAGGACGCTCGATGGCGAGCACCGACCGCTACTGGGGCCGCCGGACGAAGGCCGTTCAGACGCTCCATCCGGGACGCGGCTGGATGCCCTGCACGGACGTGCCGATCTTCAACGCCGACAACGTGACGGACGCCGCCGCCTACGCCGCGGGGACCGGGAAGCTCTCTCCGGGCTCCCTGGCGGTGGTGACCGGCTACAACTTCCACGACGGCGACACCGTCGTGGCCGACCTGGCCGGTCCGCCGCCCACCGAGCTTGCCGGGATCAGCGTCATGATCAGCGACAACCACGGCTTCGCGGCGGCGGCCCCCGTGCTCATCGTCAGCTCCGATCGGGCGTACTTCTACGTCCCGGACACGGCGCCTGCCGCGGGCTACGTCAAGATCCAGGTCGAGAAGGCGGGAGCCTCCTCGCCGACACCGGTCGTCATGCGCATGAGCGAGGTGAGCCCGGCGATTTTCGTGGAGACCTACGGCGAGACCCGTGAGCAGCTTTTCCTCGACCGCTCGGCGGCCCTCGCCTGCAACCCCGACGACGGTGCCCTCAACTGGGGTGCGGATCCGGTGCCGCAGGGCGAGACCGTGGTGCTGCGCGTCACCGGCCTGGGCACCAACCTTGCTCCCGAGGACGTCACAGCGACGGTCGACGGGATCGTCGCCAGCGTCACGGGAGTTGCGCCGCTCCTGCCGGGCGTCTTCGACGTCAGCGTCGAGGTGCCCGCCGGGGCGAGGACGGCCAGCAAGATCACGGTCTCCGTCGAGGTAGCCGGGGTGGAGTCGAACCGGGCGACGATTGCGGTCGGGGTCGGTGCGATCCTACCGCCGGCTCCCGATCCGACGAATTTCGCGGTCCGGTTCTTCTTGCCGTGCCGTCCGCCGCTGCCGCCGGCTCCGTCGCAGCAGCCCTTCTTCCCCTTGTTCCCCTCGCCCTGATTCGAGGGCGGCACCCGGGGGACGTCGCGTCGCTCGCGCCGTCCCCCGCGGTCTGTCCGGACAGAAAACGACATCAACACAGCGAAGATCATGACGAAGGAACGATCATGAAGAGCACTGCAAAGATCGTCTTTTCCACGGTTCTCGTGCTTCTGGCCTCGATCCCTGCGACCGCCGAAGAGGGCTGGAAGCTGGAGCTTGCACCGTTCTACCTCTGGGCGGTCGGCCTCCAGGGCAGCCAGGCACTCGACGTCCCGGGGCTCGGACGTCTCGAGCAGGAGGTCGACATCTCCTTCAGCGACGTCGTCGAGCAGCTCGACGCCGGCGGCACGATGCACTTCGAGGCGCGCAAGGGCGCCTGGGGATTTCTCATCGACGCGAGCCTCCTCGACCTCGTCAACGAGGTGGACCAGGTGCTTCCGGTCCCGTTGCCGGGCGTGCCGCCCGGGACGCCCGTCCCCACTCGGAGCGAGCTTTTGAACTCGCCTTCGGAGCTGGCGTTGCTGCGTCGGTTGGCTCAGAACGAGAAGAGGTCCGTAGAGCTCGTCCTCGGCGCGCGCTACACCTTGATCACCGTCGACCTGACGATACCGGACACTCCGTTCCCGCCGCTCATCGACTTCGACGAGGATTGGCTCGATCCCTACGTGGGTGTCTACTACCGTGCCGTCTTGTCGGAGAAATGGTCCGTCCACCTGCGGGGCGACGTCGGTGGCTTCGGCCTCGGCTCGGCCTCCGACTTCGCCTGGCACTTCAACGGCCTGGTGGGCTACAAGCTCAGCCGGCGGATTCATCTCCTGGCCGGTTACCGTGCCATCGACTACGACTACGAAAGCGACACCTTCGTCTTCGACGCCCGGGAGGAGGGCCTGGTCTTCGGTGTCGCCTTCCGCTTCGGATCCGGAATCGAATAAACCAGTGACCACGACTTGAAACGTCCAAGAAAGGAAAATGCTCATGTCCAAAAGACTTTCGGTCGCAATCGTTCTCCTCCTCTCGTTGACTCTCTGCGTGCCGCTTCTGGCGCAGCGCGCCGAGCAACCGCTGAAGCTCACCAAGATCGCCAAGGCCCTCTCGTCTTCGGAGCAGATCCGCACCAAGACGACCTTGACGCCGCCATCGACCATCCTGACTATCGACGTCGAGGACGTCGTGGCCTACGTGGCGGACGTCCCGTTCGATCAGATCGCTTCCGTACAAGCGCAGGTGGCACTGGGACGCCTCCTGCCCGTCGCGAACGTTTCCCTGTTGGGCGACATCCGGTTCGTCAACGGCGAGCCGGTGAAAGGGACCTGGCTTTTTCGCGGCATCCCCTTCCTGGCCGAGCCCTTCGAGGCACCTGGCTCGGGCGTGTCCGTCGCCGACACCAGCCGCCTGGCGGTGACCGACCACGCCTTCGAGTTCCTGCAGGAAGACGGAACGGTCGTCGGGACCATTTTCGGCTTCGGCCTGGGCTTCGGACCGTCGCCTCCCGGCTCGCCTTTGAAGACCAAAGAGAGCAACGAGGCGATCATCGGAGGCACCGGCGCCTACCTCGGCATGCGGGGCCAGATGGGGACCGACGGCAACGCGACGCCGCGCTTCACCTCGGCGGCCGAGGATCCCGCCCTGCGGCGCCAAATCGGCGGTGGCCTGACCCGATGGATTTTTCACCTGCTGCCGCTTTTCCCCCCGGAGGTCGTCCTCGTGCCGCACGGCACGAGAGAGCGGACGGGTCTCTACCATGAGGACGGCAGCCTGGTCACCGGCTCGAATCCCGCCAGCCCGGAGGAGGAGCTGCGGCTCCTGGCGACCAACATCGGCCCGACCAACCCGGGCGTCAACCCCGGCCAGCCCTTTCCCGTCGATCCGGTGAGCGCGGCCAACTCGCCGGTCGTGGTGCGGATCGGAGGCGAGGACGTCGCCGCCGGCGCCTGGGGCGTCCCAGGTGCGGTCAACCTCTACGAGGTCGCTTTCACCGTCCCCGCCACGTTGTCGAGCACGACACAGGCCCGGCTCGTGGTCGCCTTCGTCAAGGGGTCGTCGTTCGTGGTCCACGTGGACTGAGGCCTGCCCCCTCCCGACGCGCCGGCCGGGCCTTCGGGCGGGCCGGCGCGCTGATCCACCCTGAGAATCGACCGTCAGCATCGCCGCCGATCCGAACGTCGACCGAGATCTTCGACGATGAGGTCCTCAACCAGCAAGGGCAAGGCGATCCGCCGGAAGGCGAAGCAAGGCTTCCGCGGTTATCCCCTGGCGACGATCGCCTTTTATGGCCCAACGGACCACCATGCCACGAAGGTCGCCGTCGGCATCATCGCCGACGACACCGATGAAGTGGTCGACTTGAGGCGCTGGTTCACCGACTCGACGGACGTACGAGTGGATCCCGAGGTGGAAAGGGAGGTCTTCGCCTACCTCAAGGAACAAGCCGTCAAGTCCGTCGCCCTGGCAGACAGGATCATCGGTTGCCCCCACGAGGAGGGGAAAGACTACCCGGAAGGCCAACAGTGCCAGGAGTGTACCTGGTGGCTGGGCCGCGACAGGTTCACTGGGAAATACCTGCATTGAAGTCCGTCGTCCTAAACCTGCTGCAGGAGCTCCAGGAGCTCCTCGCGGGTGAAGATCTTGGCCAGCCGCGGATCGTCCTCCTCGACGACGGCGTCCAGGAGCGCGCGCTTGCTTTCGATGATGGCGGCGATTTTTTCTTCGAGCGTCCCCTCGGTGAGGAGCTTGAAGACCTGGACGGCACGCTTCTGGCCGATGCGGTGGACACGGTCGGAGGCCTGGTCCTCACGGGCCGCGTTCCACCAGCGGTCGTAGTGGATGACGACCGATCCGCCGACGAGGTCGATGCCGGTCCCGCCGGCCTTCAGGCTCCCCAGGAAGACCCGGCAGGTTTCGTCCTCGTTGAAGCGGTCGACGATGTCGCCGCGGTCCCGGCTCGCCCCGGTCAGGACCGCGTAGTCGGCGCCGAGCTCCTCCAAGTGACGCCCCATGAGCTCGATCATGCCGAGGTACTGGGTGAAGACCACCACCTTCAAGCCGCTGTCGAGGCATTCGCGGAGGATCTCGCGGTAGAGGTCCCACTTGCCCGACCGGTAGTCGCCGGCGCGGTCCATGTCGCGCAACGCCAGGGCCGGGTGGTCGCAGATCTGCTTCAGGAGGTTTAGGAGCGCGAAGATGTGGATGTAGGGCAGGGGCCGCCCGTCGTCGGCCCGCAGGTCGGCGATCAGAGCCTCGCCGCGCTGGGCGATGGCGTCGCGGTAGAGCTTGACCTGGTCGTCGCTCAGGTTGCAGGTCCTCACGTCTTCGATCTTTTCGGGAAGCTCGTCCAGGACGGCGGCCTTGCGGCGGCGCAGCACGAAGGGGTTGACCAGCCGGCGCAGCTCGGCGAAGCGACCCTCGTCGACCGCCGGCCCCGGAGGGGGCTGC
Source organism: uncultured bacterium (assembly GCA_965371445.1). Taxonomy (GTDB): domain Bacteria; phylum Acidobacteriota; class Thermoanaerobaculia; order Multivoradales; family J023; genus DASWIG01. The sequence continues at coordinate 68,526 of CBDUYN010000004.1, forward strand.
GGCGCTTCGAGCTCCCCCTGCGGGGGCGGCGCCGAGCGCTGGAGGTATCGCTTGGCGAACGCCTCGTCGCTTCCGAAGTAGCCCGGGAGCACAAGGTCGAAAAGCGTCTTGAGCTCCTCCAAGGCGTTTTCGATCGGCGTGCCCGTCATGCCGAGCTTGACGTCGGCGGGGATCGTCTGGGCGGCCTTGAAGCTCAGGGTGTCGCGGTTCTTGAGGTACTGGATCTCGTCGAAGACCACGAGAGGGAAGTACTCGCGGCGCAGGTCCTCGAGGTCGTTTCGCATGATGCCGTAGGAGGTGACGATGACGTCATATTTGAGCGCCTCCGCGAGATCCCGCTCCGCGCCGTGGTAGATCATGACTTCAAGGCCCGGGGCGTAGTCGCGGAGCTTGTTGCGCCAGTGGCTGACGACGCTCGTCGGACAGGCGACGAGGAAGGAGCCCTCGATCGAGTCCTGCTCCTTCAAGAGCGCCATCAGGGCCATCGCCTGGTGGGTCTTGCCGAGCCCCATGTCGTCGCACAGGAGCCCGCCCAGGCGGTTTTCGTAGAGGAAGCTCAACCAGTCGACGCCGTGGACCTGGTAGGACCGGAGCGTCGAGGTGAAGCCCTTCGGCGGCTCGTAGGGCCGGGCCGGCGTGAGGTCGAGGACCCTCGCGAGGAGGTCTTTTTTTCCTTTGCTGCGGCCGCCGACGCGCAGCGGCTTCTCGCTTCTCGCCTTGAGCCGTAGGAGCTGGCTCGTCGAGAGCCGCACAACGCCGCCCTTGCCCTCCGTCTCGGCCAGGTCGGCGAGCTCGTCCAGGTGCTCGAAGGCCGGCGACTGGAGGTCGATCCAGCCGCCGGTCGTCTCCAAGTAGGGCATGCCCGCTTTGCGGGCCTTCACAAGGTCGCGCAGCGAGATCGCCTGGTTGCCGAAGCCGTAGCGCACCGAGAGGTGGTGCCAGCTACGCTCCAGGGCCTCGGGGATCATCTCCATGTAGTCGTACTCGGAGAAGATCTCAAGACCGCGCAGCGGCTCGTCGAGCACCAGCGACCCCTCCTCGATGATCTCCCGGTGAGTCCTCAAGAACGACGGTACCTGGCTGCGCTGGAGCTTCATGGCCACCGGCGCCCGGAAGCGCCGCTGGGCCTCGCGGTTTTTCTCGAGCTCGGCGAGGATCCCCATCTCCGGAATGTAGACGAGCCGCCCGTAGGTGAACTTCTTCAGGTTCTTGCGGGCAAAAAACCGCGCCTCGCCACTCGCCTGGAGCGCCCGGATCGTCGGCCGCACCTCCAGGTCGAGCTCGGTCGCCGGCGTCACCAGGAAGAGCGACTTCAAGGGGACGGGGTGGATCGAGAGATCCTCCTGGCCGGGGAAGGCCTTGGCGAGGAGCTTCAAGGCCGGCCAGACGCGGCTGCGTGCCACGCTCAGGCGGCACATGGGGAGCTCGTCGACCCGGAAGGTGAACGTAAAGTCGCCGCTTTTCTTGTCGATCGCCGGATGGAAGCTACCGCTCGTCGACCCGTGCTCGCGGACCGCGTGATAGGCGAGGCGGTGCCAGAAGCTCTCCTCCCAGACCTGGCGCTGGGTCTTGAAGCCGCGGCGGTTCATCTCCCGCTCGTCGGGGCGCATCTGGAAGAGCATGAGCCGTTCCAGGAGGCCGGCACGGTCGACGAGCTCGTCCCCGGAAGGCCTCTCCTCCTCCCCGAGCGAGACGGCCGGCACCTTGCCCAGGCGTTCGAGGAACCGGATCCGGGCCGGGCTCGCGTCGAAGTAGGAGGCCAGCTCCCCGCCTTCCGGATCCGTCACCAGGACGTAGGAGCCCTCCTCGGATTCCACCTGGCAGAGGCGCACGAGCGATGCGGCTGTGCTCTGGGCTTCGACGAGCAGATGGGCCAGCTGGTACCAGACGCTCTGTGCGAAGTCGCTCTCCCAGGCCTCCTCGTCGTGGGCGCTCTTCCACTTGGCGACGTGCCGTGAGAGCTCCTTCAGGTGCCGGCAGTTGCTGCGCCGGCTGGCCTCGCAGGTGCAGGAGCGTAGCGGCCGGGCCTTTTCCGTCTCGACCCAGATGGCCGACTCGGCCGTGCCGGCCGCCGGGACGAGGCCGATGCCCCGACGGTAGAGCTCGAGCATGGGAAAGCCGTCCATGACGAGAGTCCTCGGCTACCTCACGGTCGCGGCGGCCGCCAAGGGCGATAGGTCCATCAAAGCCTGACGCGCCAGCGCGGGCGAACCCGAGATCCTCCCGTCACACCGCCGTGGATTGGGGGTCAGGGACTTTTCGCTGGCGGGGGTTATGCCGGTCCGAGTCATGTTCGTCTCCTGGTTCGGATCGGCCATCTTGACGCGATTTGCCGCCGTTCGCAACCAGGAAAAGATGCGATTTGCATGCGGTTCGTGGTAGGATGTAGGATACTGTCGGCCGGCACCGGTTGAAGGTGCCGATCGAAGTGGAGGTTTGCTTCGAGAAGGGGACGTCGTTGGTTCGAGTAAGGGACATGAGTAGCAGGGAAGAACTTACGATCCTGATGGTGGAGGACGACGACGCCCACGCCACCTTGATTGAGCGGACGCTGCGTCGAGTCGGGCTGGAGAACAAGATCGTCCGGGCACGCAACGGCCAGGAGGCCGTGGACTATGTCTTCAGCCAGGGGAAGTACTCCGGCAAGACGCCCGACTCGCCCCTCGTCGTCTTCTTGGACCTCAACCTGCCGCTCCTTTCCGGCTACGAGGTCCTGGAGCACATCAAGAGCCACTTGAAGACCCGCCGGGTGCCGGTCGTCATCATCTCGACGACCGACGATCCCGAGGAGATGGAGCGTTGCTACGACCTGGGAGCCAACGCCTACGTGTCGAAGCCGATGGAATTCGACCAGTTCAACACCACGATGCGGAACCTCGGGCACTTCCTGTCGGTCATGACGGTGCCTCGGATGGCCATGTCGGCCCAGACCTGAGCCCTTCCGCGTCTCTCTCCTTTTTGCCCAGCACGACGATCGCCGAGCTCCTGCGCACGGGGCGCCAGCGCCTTGCGGGTGCCGAGCACCAGCCTTCGACCCGGGAAGCGGCGCTTCTGCTTGGACACGTTCTGGGCTTGGGAGAGGCCAGCGTGCTCGCCCGCGGGGAGCAGGAGGTCGCCGGGGCCGAGCGCGAGCGCTTCGAGGGGCTTCTCGAGCGGCGCCTCTCGGGCGAGCCGGTGGCCTATCTGCTGGGCGAGCGGGAGTTCTACGGCCGTCCCTTCGCGGTCGACCGGCGGGTCCTGATCCCGCGGCCCGAGACCGAGCACCTGGTGGAGGCGGCCTTGGCCCTCGACCTGGGCGAGGCGCCGTGGATCCTCGACGTCGGCACGGGTTCGGGAGCGATCGCGGTGACCCTCGCCCTGGAGCTGCCGGGCGCGCGGGTGGTGGCGGGCGACCTGTCGCTCGGAGCGCTTCGGGTGCTGGCCGCAAATGCCGTACGGCACGGCGTCGCCGACCGGGTCCTGGCGGTCCGAAGCGACCTCGTCTCGGCCTTCCGCCTCGGCCGCTTCGACCTCGTCGTCTCGAACCCACCCTACGTCGACCCCGCCGCGCGGCTCTCGCTGTCGCCCGAGGTGCGCGACTTCGAGCCTTCGCTGGCGCTTTTCGCGCCCGAGCGAGGCCGCTTCGTCGTCGCTCGCCTGCTGGAGGCCTCGAAGGCGCTCCTGCCAGGGACGCCGCTCCTCCTCGAGATCGGCTACGACCAGTCGGAGTGGCTCTATCGAAGCGTCGACGAGAGTCGGGACTTGGAGCTCGTCGACATCCGGCGCGACTACGGCGGCGTACCGCGCTCAGCGATCCTCCGCCGGGCCAATCCCCCGGGGTCATGATCCTGCGCGCCGTTGCCGCGTTGGGGAGCTTCGGCTATGCTCCCCGCTCCCTGCGCCACGCTGCGCGGCAGGAGAAAGGTGAAACCCATGCGTGTGCTCGTCACCGGACACGAAGGCTATATCGGCGCGGTCATGGTGCCGCGGCTGCTGGACCAGGGCTACGAGGTCGTCGGCTTCGACACGGGCCTTTTTCGGGACTGTCCCTTCGGCGACGACTCGGCCGTGCGCCGCGTCGAGTCGCTTCAGGCGGACCTGCGCGACATCGAGCTCGAGCAGCTCCGCGGCTTCGACGCCGTCGTCCATCTCGGCGCCCTTTCGAACGACCCGCTCGGCGACCTCGACGCCGAGCTCACCTACGAGATCAACGACGCGGCGTCGGTGCGCCTCGCCCGCCTTGCCGAAGAGGCCGGTGTCAAGCGCTTCCTCTTCTCCTCGTCGTGTAGCACCTATGGCGCCGCTGGCGAGGATTTCCTCGACGAAAGCGCCGAGTTCAACCCCGTGACCCCCTACGCCCGCTCCAAGGTGCGGGTCGAAGCGGCGCTGCGCGGGCTCGCCGGCGACGGCTTCAGCCCCGTCTACCTGAGAAACGCCACCGCCTACGGCGTCTCGCCGCGGCTGCGCCTCGACATCGTCTTGAACAACCTCGTCGGCTGGGCCCATACGACGGGCAAGATCGTGCTGATGAGCGACGGCACGCCCTGGCGCCCGATCGTCCACGTCGAGGACATCTGCCGCGCCTTCGAGGCGGCCTTGACGGCGCCGGTCGAGGCGATTCACGACGAGGCGTTCAACGTCGGCCGGACGAGCGAGAACTACCGTATCCGCGAGCTGGCCGAGATCGTCGGCGAGACGGTGCCGGGCTGTCAAATCCAGCTCGCCGAGGGAGCGGGCCCCGACAAGCGGACCTACCGGGTGAGCTGCAAGAAAGCCGAGGAGCGCCTGCCGGGCTTCGACCCCCAGTGGGACGCCCGCCGCGGCGCGGCGGAGCTCTACGAGGCCTACAAGGAGCGCGACATGACCTCGGAGCGCTTCGAGGGGCCGTCCTACAAGCGGTTGGCCACGATCCAGGAGCTGCTCGGCTCGGGACGGCTCGCCCCGGACCTGCGCTGGACCTGACGGGGGGTGTGGTAGTCTCCGTAGCTTGACATGAGCTTCTATGATCGGACCCGAGAGACCCTGGAGCGAGCCAGGCTCGGCCAGCACCAGGACGAAAGGATGGGCCTCCTGATGGCCGAGCTGGAGCAGAACGCCTTCTACCGCCGCAAGCTCCAGGCGGCGGGAATCGATCCGAAGTCGGTCGCAAACCGCAAGGACCTGCAAAAGCTCCCCTTCACGACCAAGGCGGAGCTCGCCGAATCGCAGGAACGTCATCCGCCCTACGGCGATCTCTTAACCTACCCCCTCTCCCGCTACCGCTACCTGCACCAGACCTCGGGGACGAGCGGCAAACCGCTCCTCTGGCTCGACACCGAGGACGACTGGCAGACCTGGATCCGCGGCTGGGGCCACGTTTACCGCGGCGCCGGAGCGACCGAGGACGACGTCGTCTTCTGCGCCTTTTCCTTCGGCCCCTACGTCGCCCACTGGTCGGCGCTCGCCGGGGCGCGGGCGATCGGTGCCCTGGCGTTGCCCGGCAGCGGCCTGAGCTCGCTCCAACGGCTCGAGAGGATCCTCGAGCACCGGGCGACGGTCGTCGTCTCGACCCCGACCTACGCGCTTCATCTCGCCGAAGTGGCGGCGGCGAACAGTATCGACCTAGCTGCCTCGGCGGTGCGGATCACCATCCACGCCGGCGAGCCCGGAGCGAGCGTCGAGAACGTCAAGCGCCGTATCGAAGAGGCCTGGGGGGCGCGTACCTTCGACCACGCCGGCGCCACCGAGGTTGGGCCCTGGAGCTTCGCCTGCCAGGCCGACGAAGGCGCCGTCCATCTCAACGAGATCGAGTACTTCTTCGAGGTGATCGACCCGGAAAGCGGCGAGCCGGTCCCCGAGGGCGTCCGCGGCGAGCTGGTGATCACCACCCTCGCCCGTGCGGGGATGCCGGTGGTGCGCTACCGCACCCGCGACCTCGTGGTGCGAACCGACGCCCCCTGCCCCTGCGGGCGCACCCTGTCGCGGATCGAGGGGGGTGTTTTGGGCCGCGCCGACGACATGTTGACCGTCCGCGGGGTCAACGTCTACCCGAGCGCCATCGACAACCTCATCCGATCTCTGCCCTCGATCGTAGAGTACGAAGTAGAGATCCGTCGCCAGCAGGCGCTCGACGAGCTTCTAGTCAAGGTGGAAACGGTGTCAGGCGTGTCCTTCGACAAGGTCGAGCGGGCGCTTCACGAGGCCTTCCGCGCGCGGCTCAACATCCGGGTCGAGGCCGCCTGGGCCGCTCCCGGGAGCCTGCCCCGCTACGAGCTCAAGGCGCGGCGCTACAAGCGAATCGCCGACTAGCGGGACGTCATTCAAGGGCTTCGACTGGCCTGAACCGGTACTCAGCGCCGTGGTCCAGAGACAACAGGAGGCACCATGAAAATGCCGTCTATTGAAAGTCTTGGGGGTCCACTCGTCTTCAAGGTGGCAAGCCCGAGCGGCCTTGTAGCGTCCGGTGAAGGGGATCAAACCTCCTTGCGTCTGAGGCTCCGGGCGCTTCAAGGGATGCAAAAAGAAGCCCTGGTACATGACGGCCCGAGCGGAGCGACCTGGCGGATGGTCAGCGACGAGGGCCCCTATCTCCAGGGCACCGACCTGGCGCCTTTTCCCCTGGCGTTTTACACCTCGGGCATCGTCTTCTCCTACATGGAGGAGGTGCTGCGGCACGCCGCGGCGCTCGGCGCCGGGGTCGACTCGCTCCGCGTCGTGTCGGACCATGGCTACACCATGGAGGGCTCGGCGCTGCGCGGCGACATGATCGGCGGCGCCAAACCTGTCGAAGTGACGGTCGAGCTTGGGACCGACGCCGACGAAGAGGTGGTGGCGCGGATCGCTGAGATGGCGAAAGCGAGCTCGCCGGCCGAGGCTTACATGCGCGACAGCCTCCAAAACACCTTCTCCCTCACCGCGAACGGCAGGCGGCTCGAAGTGGCCGACCTGGCGCAGTCGCCCAACGCGGCCGAGAATCCGGAGGGCGACTTCGATTCCGTCGAGACGGCGGGCGAGGAGGAGCTCCTGGGCGACATCATCACCAAGCTCGCCGCCGCCGAGGTGGTCCACGGCGTCGAAGGCGGGGCCGGGTCGAGCCTCAAGGCCGAGCAGAAACGGATGCTTCACGTCCGCGGCGAAGGACGGCTGGTGAGTGGTACCTTGAAAGAAGTCAAGGTCCATCTCTTCAAGCCGATCGGCAGCACCTTCCGCTTCCTGAGCGACGAAGGCGAGGACGCGAAAGCGCCGCCGGGTCTTGCCTACCTCGCGGCCGGAGTCGGATTCTGCTACATGACGCAGATCGGCCGCTATGCGCACATCACCAAACGGGCTCTCAAGTCCTACAGCGTCGTCCAGGACAACGTTTTCCACCGGAGCGAAGCCGGGGAGAGCGCGGCCGAGCCCGTCGACACCCACGTCTTCCTCACCCTCGACGACGGCGACGAGGTGGCCCGGAAGATCGTTATTATGAGCGAGCGGACCTGTTTCCTGCACGCCGCCATGCGCGGCGCTCATCCCACCCAGCTACGTGTGCTTCAAGAGGAAACCTCATGACGGCAGAAGCGGAGACTCTCGTAGAAACGCAGTTGATCGTCGACGGTGACTGGCGGCCCTCGGAAGGCGCACGCACCTACGAGGTCCGGAACCCGGCACGGCCCCGGGAGGTCGTCGGCCATGGCGCGTCAGGGAGCCGCGGCGACACGCGCTCGGCCGTCGAGGCGGCCCACCGGGCGTACCCGGCCTGGGCGGCGCTGTCCTACCACGAGCGCGCGGAATACCTCCTCAAGGTCGCGGATCACCTGGTGGACGACCCCGAGGACGTCGACGCCCGCGTCCGCCTCCTGACACGCGAGCACGGCAAGGTCCTGAAGGAGGCGCGGATGGAGGTCACGCGGCTGGGAGACCGCTTCCGCCTCTGCGCGGCCATGGCGGATCGGCTCGCGGAGGACGAGCGCATCTCGGGGCCGCCGTTCGACACGATCGTCACCAAGCAGCCCCGGGGCGTCGCGGCGCTCATTACGCCGTGGAACTGGCCGCTTTCGATCCTGGGCGCCAAGCTCCCGCAGGCGTTGATCTCCGGCAACACGGCGGTGGTGAAGCTCGCCCGCTCGGCGTCGCTGGCCCCCGCTCAGACCGTCTACCGGATGGCGGAGGTCCTCCCGCCGGGTGTCCTCAACCTGGTCACCGGCTCCGGACCGGAGGTCGGCGAGGAGCTCCTGACCCACCCGCTCGTCGCCAAGGTCAACTTCACGGGCGGCATCGAGACCGGCCGCCGCGTCATGGCGGCCGCCGCGCCGAGCCTGAAGCACGTGACCCTGGAGCTCGGGGGTAACGACCCCGCCCTGGTCCTCGAAGACGCGGACCTCGGCGAAGACGCGATTCGCCGCATGGCTCTCGGCACCTTTCTGACGACCGGGCAGGTGTGCATGGCCTTGAAGCGGCTCTACGTCCACGAGTCGCGCTACGAGGAGCTCCTCGAGGCCTTCTGCGGCGTCGTCGACGAGCACGTGGTGGGCGACGGGCTCGATCCGCAGGTCACCATGGGGCCGCTCAACAACAAGGCGCAGCTCGAGATCGTCCGGGATATGGTGGCGGAAGCGCGCCAGAGGGGGGCGACGGTCCGCGAGCTGGGACGGATCGCCGACGAGAAGACCTTTCAGGAAGGCTACTTCTACCGTCCTACGGTCGTCACCGGCGCGGACTCTTCCTTCAAGGTCGTCAGCTGCGAGCAATTCGGCCCGGTGATCCCCGTCATTCCCTTCCAGGACGAGGACGAGGCCGTCCGCATGGCCAACGACAGCGAGTTCGGGCTTTGCTCGTCGGTGTGGACCCAGGACCGTGAAAGGGCGCTTGCCGTGGCGCGCCGGCTGGAGGCCGGCTACACGTACTTGAACGCCCACGGCCCGACGACCCAGGACAGCCGGGCGCCTTTCGGCGGGGTCAAACAAAGCGGCTTCGGCCGCAACCTTGGTTACGAAGGGGTCCTGGACTTCCTGGAGTACCACAGCGTCTCGTCCGCGCCCGGTTGGCTGCATGGATCGGCCGAGTGGACGATCGGCGACGTAGAACCATGATCCCTCAACCTACCTGCTGGGCGAGCGGCAACCCACGCTGAGCCTCGACGCCGGAGCAGCCTGAGCTCTGTCGGCGGCGGGGAGCGCCTGGCTGGTGGAGCAGGGATTCCTGGAGGAGGGCCTCGAGCTGGCGCTGGCGCCGGCGCCTTCGGGACGCTGCCGAGATCGTGGAAAAAACAGGCCCTGGCTGTTGCGAGGTCTCGGCGGAAAGACCCTCCGCCAAGAAACACCTGGAGCACGTCTACGGCAGGCTGGGCGTGCGCAACCGGACCCAGGCCGTCGCCCGCGCCCGCGAGCTGGATCTGGTCTGACCAGACGGCCGGCCCAGTAAGGGACTTTCTTGTCTCTTTGTCGCTCTTCTTGACCGCCAGATGCGGGTCCCGGTAAGCTGGAAGCCATCCTGAGCTTCGAGGAGACCCCATGGAAGCCCCAAGGTTCTTCAATCACTGGCCACCGGGGCGTCCACCTGTGCGTGGAGAGGCAAGAGACGCGGCTCCGCACGGTGGCCGACGCCGGTGGCTGCTGGAACCTCCTGGGACCGGCTCTGGGAGCTCCGGGAACTGCGTCATGACGGGTTGGCGGCCCTGGGATCGGAGCCTCGTGAGGCCGGACACGAGAGCTCCATCCGCGGCCTATCGTCCATGGCCTGCCCGGGCTGGCATCGGGGCGGGACGATATGGCGCGGATCCCGCGACCTTCGCCGCAGCGGCCGAGATCAGCATCGCGGCCATAAGACCTTTCCTCAGAATGAGTTGGCGGGAGTCCGGCTCTCGAGGGCCGGGGGTGATAGGGCGCGTAGAACGATGAAGAAAACATTACCACCAGTTTATTTCTTGGGCGCAATCATCGTTGAGGTATTGCTTCACTTCTTGCTTCCTCTGCACCAGTTCCTTGTATTTCCCTGGCGTCTGCTTGGTCTTATATTGTTGGTGATCGGAATCGTGCTGAATGCACTGGCTGATCAGACGTTCAAGAAGCACGAAACGACGGTCAAGCCGTTTGAGGAATCCACAGCTCTCGTCACTGGCGGAGTGTTCAACATCAGTCGGAACCCCATGTATCTCGGTATGACCCTTATCCTTCTTGGCACAGGTGTCCTGCTCGGCTCCGTCATCCCCTTTGCCATCGTCCCTGTCTTTGCCGTGCTGCTCGATCGGATCTTTATCGTTGAGGAGGAAAAGATGCTGGAAGACACCTTCGGTGATCAGTTCCGACAGTACCGAAACCAGGTCCGGAGATGGATTTGAATGAGGGGAAATGGCGTGCCGGGTTGGTTGGGCGTGCGTAACCGGACCCAGCGCCGGACCGTATCCGGCGCCTCGAGCTCACCAGCTCAAGAACAGGAGAAAGGCAATGACAAGGACCAACACAACGGTGGCCTCCCCCCTCGATTCCCCCAAGGGGACTGCCGCATGGGCTCTGCTGGCCCTGCTGCTCACCGCGATCCCGGCGGTGGGTCAGACCGAGACGGCCGAGGAGAAGGGACTCCGCATCGCCCAGGAGAACGAACGCGCCAACGACGGCTTCGGCGGCGAGCACGCCGTCTCGGAGATGGTGCTGATCAACGCCCAGGGCGACCGCACCACCCGCCGGATGATCCAGCGGACCCTGGAGGTGCCCGGCGACGGCGACCGCTCGATCGTCACCTTCGAGTGGCCGGCCGACGTCAAGGGCACGCGGCTCCTGACCTGGAGCCACCAGACCGGCGACGACGACCAATGGCTCTACCTGCCGTCGCTGCGCCGGGTCAAGCGGATCAGCTCCCGCAACCAGTCCGGCGCCTTCATGGGCAGCGAATTCGCCTTCGAGGACCTCGGCTCCCAGGAGGTCGGCAAGTACGCGTGGCGTTTCGTCGTCGACGCCGTCGTCGACGAACGTCCCTGCTGGCTGCTGGAGCGCGTTCCCAAGAACCCGCGCAGCGGCTACAGCAAGCAGCTCGTCTGGGTCGACAAGGAGTACCGGCGGCCCCTCAAAGTCGAGTACTTCGACCGCAAGGGCGAGCTCCTCAAGGTTTCTCTCCTGCGCCGGTACCAGCAGCTGGACAGGTGGTGGCGGCCGGGGGAGATCGAGATGACCAACGTCCTGACGCGCAAGCAGTCGATCGTCCGCTGGCAGAAGCGCGAGCTCGACGATGGCTACACCGCCGCCGACTTCGAGAGCGAATCCCTCGCTGACGGAGTCTGAGACCATGTCCTCCCCGCTCGATCCCCCCAAGGGGATGCCGGTGTTGCCCCCCTCACTCCCCCCAAGGGGACGCTAGTGTTGCCCCCCCTCACTCCCCCCAACAAGGGGACGGTGCGGGATCTGCTCTTGCTGCTGCTCCTCGGCCTCCCCGCTCTGCCGCTCGCAGCGCAGAGTCTCCCCCAGGGACAGTGGCGGCGCCAGGGGGAGGTGGCGGTGGAGAGCCGCGTCTTCGCGGACGACGGCGACGACGCCACCCAAGACGGCAACCTGGCGCTCTTCGCCCGGCTCGAGACGAGCTGGCGCAAGGGTCCGTGGCGCCTCGCCTTCCGCGGCTTCGGCCGCGCCGACCACGCCGACGGCGAGCGCTCACTGACCGCGATCGAAGAGGCGTGGGTGGGCTACCGCCGCGGCGTCTGGGAGCTTCGCTTCGGCGGCCAGATGCTCGACTGGACGGCGACCGAAGCCTTCCATCCCGCCGATACGATCAACAGTCGCAACCTCGACAGCGACCTCGAGCGTCCGGAGAAGCTCGGCGAGCTCATGCTCTCCGTGCGCCGCCGGCTCGGCTCCGGGAGCGTAACCGCGTACTGGCTGCCGCGCTACGAGGAGCCCGTCTTCCCGTCGCGGAGCTCGCGGCTGAGCTTCGTGCCGCCGGAGGTGGAAATCGGCGGCGCGCTGTGGATCGAGGACGACGGCAGGGTGGCACCGGACAGCTACGGCAGCCAGTGGGGCCTGCGCCTGACGCGGAACCTCGGACCCGCGGACCTCGGCCTCCACGTCCTGCGCCACCAGGATCGCCGGCAACCGGTCTTCCGGTCCGACGCCGAGGGTCGGATCCGGCCCCTCTACCTCCCCGTCTTCGAGGTGGGTGGCACCTGGCTCCACGTCCTCGGCGCCTGGGTGCTCAAGGTCGAGTACAACCACAAGGACTTCGACAACCCGGAATTCCCCGTGGCTCTCGGCGACGGCACCACCGTCGCCGTCTCTCGGGCCGATCACAGCCAGCTGGCCGTCGGCCTGGAGTGGGGCTGGACGTACGCGAGCGGCGCCGACGCGACGATCCTGTGGGAAGGCCAGAGCGTCCTCGGCGTGGACGCAGCGCACCGGGCGGAGCTCGGTGTCTTCCAGCGCGACGTTTTGATCGGCTACCGGCATTCGTGGAACGACGTCCGCGGCCGGGTGCTTTTGGCCACCGTGATCGTCGACCTCGAGCGCCGGCACGAGCTCCTCTTCAACTTGCGCTACGAGCAGCGGCTCTCCGACACCTGGACCGTGGAGACCGGACTGCGCCGGATCGACGCGCCGGTCAAAGGTCCCTCACCTCGGGGCCTCGAGTTCCTCGATGGGAGCGATCAGCTCTTCCTGAACCTCCGACGCTACTTCTAGACATCCAAGGAGATGACGATGACTACTCAAGATCAAGACACCCTTTCCCATCGTCTGGCCGGTTTCCTGGTCTACCGGCCGTGGCTGTCGCTGGTCCTCAGCCTGGTGCTGCTCGGCCTGCTGATTCCCGGGCTCGGACGGATGGGAGCCGACTTCACCTACCGCATCTGGTTCAAGGACGACGATTCCTTGCTGCAACGTTTCGAAGCCTTCGAGCGCCGGTTCGGCAGTGACGACAACGTCGTGATCCTCGTCCACAGTCCGTCCGGGATCTTCGACGAAGACTCGGCCGCCGTGATCCACGATCTCACCGCCGATCTCTGGCAGGTCCCCGAGATCATCCGGGTCGACTCGCTCGCCAACTACGGCTGGACCCACGCCGAGGGAGACGAGATCGTCGTCGAGCCGCTCCTGGGCGACGCCGGGGAGCTCACCGGCGCCGATCTCGCCGCGCGCGGCGAGATCGCCGTCAACCATGAGGTCCTGCCTCACTACCTGGTGAGCGGGGACGGCAAAACGGCGATCATCGTCGGCATCGTCCAGCCGAGCTTCGACGGCAGTCCCGACTATCAGCTGATCGTGGGCGGCGACCACACCGCCGAGCCGATCCGGGAAGGCGTGCGCGACAAGGTCGCGAGATACGAGGGTCACACCGACCACGAGCTCTACGTCACGGGCACCGCGGCGATCTCCGACGCCTTCCGGGAAGCCAGCCAGCAGGACTTGCAGAAGATGTTGCCGATCCTGCTGGGGGCGATCGTCCTCTTCCTGCTGGTGACGTTGCGCAAGGTCTCGGGCGTCGTCCTGCCCTTCGTCGTCATCTTCTTCGCCATCTTCATGACTTTCGGCATGGCGGGCTACGTCGGCTTCAAGTTCAACATCGTGCTGGCGACCTTGCCCAACATGCTGATCGCCATCGCGATCGCCGACTCGGTCCACATCCTGGCCACCTTCCTGCAGTTGCGCCGGGCCGGTATCGAACGGCGGGAAGCGGCCCGCGAGACCCTGGTCAAAAACCTGCGGCCGACCTTTCTCACCAGCTTCAGCACCGCGGTGGGTTTCCTGAGCTTTACCACCGCCGACCTCGTGCCGCTGGCTCACCTGGGCTTTCTCGCCGCCTTCGGCACCATGGCCGCCTGGGTGGTGACCATCTTCTTCCTGGTGCCGCTCCTGGCCGTCTTGCCGCTGCGGGTGAAGCCGATCGCGGCCCGGCCGTCCGCGGCCCGGCCGGAGGCGGAGCTCGGACAGCCCCATCCCTGGGCCCGGCGTGCCACGGAGCTGATCGTCTCCTACCGGCGGGCGGTCATCGCCGTCTTCCTCGGCCTTGCCGGCGTCTCGGTATGGTTGGGCCTGGGCATCGAGGTCAACTCCAACCCCTTCCGGTACTTCGCCGAGGACTTTCCCCTGCAACGGGCCCAGCGGTTCATGGAGGACCACATCGGCGGCGCCATCGGGCCGGAGATCGTGATCACCAGCGGCGAGGCCGACGGCATCAAGGATCCCGACTTCCTGCGCCGCGTGGAAGTCTTCCAGGAGTGGCTCGACGAGCAACCCTACGTCACCAAGACGATTTCGATCGTCGACGTCTTGAAGCAGGTCAACCGGTCGCTTCACGGTGACGATCCCGCCTGGTACCGTTTGCCCGAGAGGCGCTCCGAGATCGCCGAGCAGCTTTTTCTCTACACCATGAGCCTGCCGCAGGGCATGGACCTGAACGACCGCGTCACGATCGACAACGACGCGCTCCGGCTGAGCGTCCTGTGGACCCTTCAGACCTCCAAGGAGTCGGTGGTGGAAGCCGCCCGCATGGAAGAGAGGGCCGAGGAGCTCGGGCTCGACGCCGAGGTCACCGGCAAGATGATGCTCTACCGTTCGATGAACGACCACGTCGTCCGCTCCTACCTGACCTCCCTCGCTCTCGCCGTGGCGGCGATCGCGGTGCTCTTGATTATCGCCTTGAGATCGGTGAAGCTGGGGCTTCTGTCGATGATCCCCAACGCCGTGCCCTTGGCCCTGGGTGCGGGGATGGCGGCGTTGCTTGACAAGCCGCTCGACATCGGCACGGTACTGGTGACCAGCGTCTGTCTGGGAATCGCGGTCGACGACACGATCCACTTCCTGTCGGGCTTTCACCGCTGGCTCGAGGCGGGCCACGATCGGGCGACAGCGGTTGCGATGGTCTTCACCCACACCGGTCCGGCGCTGCTGGTCACCACCCTGGTGCTGGTTGCCGGTTTCGGCACCTTCGCCTTCGCGTCGTACATGCCCAACGTCAACTTCGGCATCTTGACGGCCTTGATCCTGTCGACGGCGCTGCTGACCGACCTGCTGCTCTTGCCGGCGCTTCTTTTGCGGCACGGCCGTAACGACTCCTGAGAGCCGAGGTGGTGGTGGCCTGGATCCTCTTCCTCGTGTGGCGCTCGCGGGGCCAACAGGACTCGGCCGTCTAGCTGAAAGGAAGGGACAGTCCTTCAGCCTGAGCCGAGGAGCCGCGGGCTATTGTAATTCCGCCAGGAAATCCTTGATCCGTCTCTCGAACTTGTCCCGGTGTACAAGTTGGGGCAGGTGCCCCAGCCCCTTCGGGAACGCGTGGGACACGGTTCGCGGCAGGTTCTGGGTCAACCATTCGAAGTCCTTGAAGCCCGGGTCGTCCTCCGAGCTCACCACCAGGACCTTACCCGGCCAGCCGGAGAAATCGTCTTTGGCGTAGCCCTCCCGCTTGAATTGCGAGAGGACGTTCATGATGTTCATCAGCTTCTTTTTTGTGAAGTGGTTGGCCATGATGTCGTCCAGGTGGGCCAGGCCGAAGCGGCACCCCTCTTCCGCTCTCGGATCCTTGAGCGCTTCGGCAAAGTACGACCGGAGCTTCTTTTTGAACAGGGCTTTTAGAAGGAAAATCGGCAAGATCCTTAGCATCAGGAGGACGAAGGGTTTGTCCTCACCCTTTCGCAGGGCCAGGGTATTGATCAGGACCATCCCGTCGACCTTTGCGAAGCTCCTCTTGAAGTAGATTTGGGAAATGAGCCCCGCGAGCGATTGGCCCAGCAGAGTCACCCGATCGACCCCCTCTTCTTCGAGAAGGCGGCGAATCCCTTGGGTGAGCTCGTCCACGGTTTCAAAGCCGGAGACGTCGACGACCACGATCCGGTAGTCTTCTTCGTACGTCAGGATGCTCTGCCAGGCGGTGTCGGGGGTAGAGTGCCCGCCGCAGAAGGTGAGAAGGGTCCGGGACCCCTGGCCGCAGGCGTAGTAGGCGACCTCCCTGCCCTCGACCACCGTCGTTTTCATCGTGTGGCTTTGGAGGAAGCTCTTGAGCTTCTCCAGATACGCTGCCGGCACGTCGCTGTAGAATCTTTTCAACGTGGCTTCGTCGATCATGGACGATACCTCCCTGGTTCTGGTAGCCTCGGATCTCCTGAAGAGCCTACCACAGGAGTGGGGCCGGTCGGTTCCTGGCCGTACCTGAACCGGCACCCGATTCGACTTCGACCCGCCGCCGAGGGGGGAGCTCGTCTGGAGTGCGGTAACACCAGGACCTCGGTTCTCGCCGATGGCGAGGGTGTCGACGCCGAGCGGCAGCTCTCGGCCTCCGATCTCGAGCGTGGCGTCGTGCTTCTGCTGGCGGAGCGGGTGGCGCTCTTGCTGCACCCGCAGCATCCGTCGCCGCCCCAGGGGGTCCCGCGCTTCGACATGATGGGCGACAGCCCGGGGCTGCTGCGAGTGCGCCGGGAGATCGGGTGGTGGGCGATCTCCTCGCGGTAGGTGTGTCTTCCTGCCTGCGATCAACGGCAGCGAGGACAATGGCCTGGCCTTCATCCAGAATTTCGCCTGGTTCTACTACCGCAACGACGCGGGCCGGGGCTTCGTCCAGGGCCGCGACGAGCTGCTCCGTGGCGTCGACGAGGACGTCCGCCAAGCCTTCGTCGGCGGCACCGGTCTCTCCTGCGTGCTGATGCCGAACACCTACCACCACTTCCACGCGCCGGTCAGCGGGACCCTCGTCCACGCCAAGCTGGTGAATCCCAGGACCGGCAGCGACATCGGAACCTACGGCTATGTCGACTGGCCGAACTGGGTGCCGCTCGATGGCAACGTGGGCCGGCCCGGCACCGACTTCAGCGAGTTCCAGGTCTTTCAACGCGGCGTCATCGTGATCAAGGTGACCTACGCGGGGCTGGAGGACAATGAGCTGACCGGCTACGTCGCCTCGATCCCCGTCGGACTCGACACCATCGGCTCGGTCGTGCTCAACAAAGACCTGAAACATGGGATGCACGTCAAGCGGGGATTCACCGAGCTCGGCAACTTCTTCTACGGCGGCTCGCTGAACATCCTGCTCTTCTCGAAAGGGCTCGCCACCGGTGCGGTCCAGACGCGGATGGGCAATCAGATCACCCTGCTCAACGTCGGGACAACGCCGCCAGTCGAGTAGACGCTCTTCGTCCGGGCGACGGCGACGAGCCCTTGCCGAGGACGGCGAGCTCACTGCCGGTGCGTGTCCGGGGGTGTCGTTCGAAATCGATACAGCTCCCAGGCTCGCTCATCGATCTCGGCCTGGATTTCCTCGATCCTGTTCTGGCGGCCGACGACCTCCTCCTCCTGCAACTCGAGATAGGCGCCGAAGGCGAGCAGGTTGGCTTCAGTCCGCGGCAGGACGTCCTGGCGCTGGCGCTGCGCGAAAGTACCCGGCAGGGCGCGGAAGAAGCGTGCGAGGACCTCCAGCCGCGGCCGGCGAGTCCAGTCATCGAGAGGCTCGAGGAGCAAGCGGTCGAACTCTTCCTGGGAGAGCTCGAAGTTCTGGGCGCGCCGGGCCGCCAAGCCCGGCGCAGCCACGGCAGTTGGGACTTTCTCTCCAGCTCGCGCCCGGCCTGCTCGAAATCCTGGTGACGCCGCAAGGCCGGGAGCCGCCATCGTGCCGATCTCCTTCTCGGTATTGTAGCACGATGCCCGAGACTCGCCACTCACCGAGGTCCGAGAGCCGCGTGGGGTGGATCAGCTCCGCCATCTTGCAGGCACCGCGGCGTCGTCGAGGCGGCCGGCGAGAAGCGAAAAAGGCCGCTCATCTGAATCAGCACCTTCGCTACGGACGTCACGGCACCGAGGACGACCACGCTCCGAGATCCCCCGACTCGAAGCCGTCGGCGAAGATCTCGGAGCCGGAGAGGCTCTCGTCACGGACCAGACGCACGAAGTTGTCGATGCGCACGACGTCCCCTTGGGGACCGTTGCCGTGGGGCCAGTCCGCTGGGTCGCCGCTCTTGGGATCGCTGCGCTGGGCACCGGCGCCGTGGACGTCGAGGAGCTGGTAGGTGCCGGAGCCCGGCGGCGACTCCATGTAGCCGAGGGCGCGTCCGAAGGTGACGTAGACCGCGAAGGTGCCGCGGATGTCCACCGGCCCGCCGACATGGGTCGTGCTCGTCCAGAAGAAGGGATAGTCGACCGCTCCTCCTTCGTTGTTGATCGCCGTGGTGACGAAGACCGGGTCGATCGCCGCCGAGCTGTAGGTGTCTGGAGACCGGGTGTAGTCGACCAGACTCTGCAGCTCCTTGGCCTCGGGCAGACGCCAGTCGGCATGGCCGAGGTAACTCTCGGCGTTGCGCTGCCCGACCCAGGCGAGGGCCTCCTCCCAATTCATCCCCGAGCCGCTGTCGGCCTGCGTCCACATCAGATCCGTGGCGCGGTCGGACACCGTGCCGTCGCCGTTGTCTTGGAAGTCGTTCACGCCATAGCCCACGGCGTCGCGGACGTAGCGGGTGTCGAAGGTCTTCTCGCCGCCGCCGGGCGCCTCGGTGCCGTAGCCCTTGATGCGGCCGTCGGCGAAGTTGACACCGAACATCGTGTCGTCGCCGTTCATCGTCGTCCAGACGTACTCGGTGCTGGTGGCGTATTGGGCGTCGATGAAGCGCTCACCGGCGTCGGTGTCCCCGTACTCGAAGTCGAAGAAGGCGGTGTCGACGTAGGCCGTCGAGTCCGCGGCGGTGGTGCCGGTCACCCCGTCGAAGTCGATCAGGGAGTAGAGCTCTTTGAGCGTCGGCAGACGCCAGTCCGTATGGCCGCCGGTGGTGACCGACGAGGCACCCGCCACGGCCGCGGCAAAGGTGATGTCGTAGACGGGGGTCTGCTGCCACATCAGGCCGGTCACCTGGTCGCTCACCGTCCCGTTGCCGTTGTCGACGTACTGCGGCTGCTGCCCGTCGTGTTGGGCGTCCTGGCCGTGAAAAGCCTCGCCCGGAGCGGGGCAGGCGATCACGTCCGCGAGGTCGTTGTAGCAGTCGGATTGAGCCGTGTCGACCACCGGATAGTCCTGGCCGGCCGCGGCCACGGCGCCGAGCGACACCAGGGCGATGCCAAGGACCAGGGCCTTGGGAAGCAGGTGAGATCTCGTTTCGGACGTCGCGCTGTAAGTGTCAGTGCTTTTCATCGGTCGAGTCCTCTTTAGAGCGAAGCATTTGCTGTCGCAGTGTTGGCTGCTGAAGTCGCTGCTTGTGCAAGACCGGCGGCCTTGCTCGGCGCCGCGTCCCGGACGCAGCGGACGAAGTTGTCGATGCGGATCACGTCCCCCTGGGGACCGCGGCCGCGCGGGAACCGGCTGGCGTCGCCGGTCTTGGGATCGCTGCGCTGGGCCCCGGCGCCGTGGACGTCGAGCAGGCGATAGGAGCCCCGGCGCGGCGGCATTTGCCTATCGTCCCCTTGGGGGGACCGGGACGCCGGCCGCCGAGGGGGGGCAACACTCATGCCATCGGCTCCGCCGATAGGCATGTACCCGAGGGCCTCGCCGAAGGCGATGTAGACCGCGGCCGAACCGCGGACGTCGGGCGGACCGTCGAGGTGGGTGGTGCTGGTCCAGTAGTAGGGATAGGCGCCGCCCCGCAGCTGGGAAACCTCGAACAGCGGATCGATCGCCGCCGAGCCGGTGACCGCCGGTGCCCGGCTGTAGTCGACGAGGCTCTGGAGCTCCTTGGCGTTCGGCAGCCGCCAGTCGTCATGGCCCAGGTAGGCTTCGGCGTTGCTCCTCTCGACCCAGGCGAGGGCCTCCTGCCAATCCATGCCCTCGCCGCTGTCGGAGCGCGCCCACATCAGGCCCGTGGCGCGATCGGTGACCGTGCCGTCGCCGTTGGCGTGAAAATCGTTGACGCCGTAATCGCTGCGGCCACGCACGTAACGGACGTGAAAGGTCTTCGTCCCGCCGCGGGGCCTCACCGTCGGGTAGCCCTTGATCCGCCCGTCGGCGAAGTTGACGCCGAAGACCGTGGAGGCGCCGTTCATCGTCGTCCCTACATAGCGGGTGCTGGAGCAGTATTGCGCGTCGATGTGCCGTTCACCGGCCGCCTGGCTGCCGTAGCGGAACTCGAAGACGTCGGTGTCGAGGTACGGCTTCGAATCGGCGGCGCTACGGCCGGTCACGCCCCGAAAGTCGATCAACGAGTAAAGCTCCTTGATCGACGGCAGACGCCAGTCGGTGTGGCCGCCGGTGGTCACCGACGAGGCCCTGGCGACCGCCGCGTCGTACGAGAGGCCGTACACCGGCGTCTGCTGCCAGACGAGGCCGGTGACCTCGTCGGTCACCGTGCCGTCGCCGTTGTCGACGTATCGGGGCTCGAATCCCGAGCTTTGCGCGTCCTGACCGGAGAAGGCCTCGCCCACGTCCGGACAGCGGGTCTGCCGACCGTGGTGGTCGTAGCAGACGTCCTGTCCGGTGTCGACGATGGGGAAGCTCAGCCCCTGGGCGCTCAGGCTGGCGAGCATCGCCGTTAGGGCAACGACCGTCGGCCCGGCGAGGCGGCTCTTGCGACTCCCGATTCCGTCTTTCGTTCTTGCGCTGGTCATCCGCGTTCTCCTTAGTCTCAAGGGGTCAGTCATTTGACCCGAGACCATTGGAACGCTCCCGAATGACAGGGCGCCTACAGGAAAGATGACAGAGTTGTCATCTTTCCCAGCGACGCGTTACCCGGACGCGATCCGCGGCAGCGTCAGGGTGAACGAAACGGCCCTGCCTGCCGAGTCTTCGCCCTCCGGATCGAGGACCAAGTCCCCGCCGTGGGCACGGGCGATCTCCCGCGCCAGGCTGAGGCCCAATCCGGAGCCGCCCGCGTCGCGGCGGCGCGCGCCGTCGAGCCGACAGAAGCGGTCGAAGATCCGCTCCCGGTCCGCCGCCGGGATCGGTGCGGCGGTGTTGGCGAGGCGCAGGCTCGCCAGGTCCCCCGCCGCGCTCACCTCGAAACGGATCCGGCCTCCAGGCGGGCTGTACTTCACCGCGTTCGAGGTCAGGTTGGTCACCGCCTGGCCCAACAGGCCGGCGTCCCCGCGGACCCTCACCCGCGGGCCGACGGCGAGCTCGACCTCGCGGTCGGGAGCCATGGCGTCGATGTCCTCGGCCGCGAGCTCGACGAGGGCGCTGAGATCGACCTCTTCCACGTTGAGCGGCAATCGACCGGCATCGGCGCGCGCCAGGATCAGCAGCTTGCGGACGATGGACTTGAGCTTGCGGACCTCCTCCAGCAGTCCGGTGAAGAGACGCTGCTCGTCGGAGCCCGCGGGGGCGGCCTGAATCGCGTTGTCGAGCTCACCCTGGAGGATGGTGAGGGGGGTCTGGAGCTCGTGGGCGGCGTCGGAGCTGAAGCGCTCGGCTTGCCGGAAGCTCCGCTCGAGACGCTCCAACATGCCGTTGATCATGTCGGCGAGCCGCTGGATCTCGGGGTCTGCCTCGACAACCGGAATTCGCTGGTCCAGCCCGTGAGCCCCGAGGCTCTCGGCCATCTTTGTGATCACCGTCACCGGACGCAGGGCGCGTCTCGCCAGCCACCAGCCGACGACGGCGAGCGCCAGGAGGGCGAGCGGTGAGAGCAGAAGGAATACCCGGCGAAAGCGGTCGACGTCGTGGGAGAGGTCGGCGAGGCTCAAGCCCACGGTCAGGGTCACCAGCTCGTTGCCGACGAAGCCGATCCGCCAAGCTCCGTCCGGCGTTTCGACCGTTCGAAATTCGGGCACCTTCTGTCGTAGCGACGGCCGGGGAAACGCTGGGCCCATGCCGCCGGCCAGCGGACGAAGGGTCTGAGGATCCGCCTGCCGCGCCTCTGCCTCGCGAACGAATCCGTCCCCGTCGAGATCGAAGCTCGGGAATTGATCGTCGGGTCCGTCGAACTCCGCGCGGGAGACGGCGCCGTCGCCGTCGCGGTCGAGCCGCGGGACGAAGCCCCCCCGGATCGCCTTTCGCCCGGGCGGCACCTCGGAAGGTCCTGTGATCGCGGCGGCCGGTTCGAGCCATGCCAGCGCCGGCGGCGTCATTCCGGTGAGGGCCTCCGGAATCTCCGGCGACGAGAAGAGGAGGTTACCTGCCCGGCCGCGAACCTGGACGGCGGGCCGGGTCGCGGCGTCGTCACCATAGATGAAACGTAGGGACCGGTCGAAGTCCTCCCAATGATCCCGCGGGTGGCGGCCGTGAAGCTGCCCCTCGGCCAACGCCTTGATCTCCCGGTCGACACGGTCGAGGCCGACCTGATGGATCCCCTTCAGGAAGAAAGCACCGAAGCCGGCCACCACCGTCCCGGCGGCCGCCAGAGAGAGGAGCGCGATCTTTGCCCGGAACGGCAGGGATCTCATCGCGGACCGTCAGCCCGGCGCAAGCGGTATCCCACCCCCCGGACGGCCTCGATCAAAGACGGCGAACCGTCGCGGTCGATCTTGCGACGGACCCGGCGGATGTAGACGTCGACCACGTTGGTCTGTGGATCGAAGTCGTAGCCCCAGACGTGCTCGAGGATCTGGGTGCGGGTCAGGACCCGCCCCGGAGAGCGCATCAGGAGCTGCAGGAGGTTGAATTCCCGCGCCGTCAGCTCGATCTCGTCTTCCCCCCTCCTCACCTCGCGGCGGATCAGGTCGACGATCAGGTCTTCCACCTGGAGCACGCTCAAGGGCTCGCCCGAGGTGCGTCGCACGACCGCGTGGAGACGGGCGATGAGCTCCTCCATGTAGAAGGGCTTGGTCAGGTAGTCGTCCGCCCCGAGGTCGAGCCCCTCGACCCGCTCGGCGAGGGAGCTGCGGGCGGTGAGCAGGACGACCGGCACCGCGTTCTTGCGCTCCCGGAGCTCTCGGAGGAGGCTCAGGCCGTCCCTGCCGGGCAGCATGACGTCGAGCACGATCGCGTCGTGGGAAGCGGAGATCGCATGGCTCAGCCCTTCGTCGCCGTCGCCGCAGACCTGGACGGCGAAACCCTGCTCCTTCAATCCTCGGTGGATGAACGAGCGAATCTTCGGATCGTCTTCGACGACTAGTACTTTCATCCCGCTGTCACCGGGCTGCCACCTGGTGACGATCATCTCGCCGTCGTAGAGCGTCCCCTATGACGGGCGTCATAGTGACGCTCAACGTCGACACCTTCAACGATGACCGCTGCAGTCGTTCCTGGAGGTCGCCTACGGCGAGCGCAAGGAGCGCGTTGAGGGCGTGCTCCACGAGGATCTGACCTTCTACTGGTACGCCGCCGCGGTGCAGCCGAGCGGTGCCTTCAGTTTTGCCATTAACTCGCTGATCGGCGACGAGGTCGACATCGTCGGCAACCGGGTGGCGGACTCGATCGTGGTTGTACCGTCGATCGAGACCAAGCTGGGCCGGCACTGGAACCTGCGGCTCGACCACACGTTCCAGCGCCTGGGAGGCGATGACCAGGAGATCTTCACCGCCAACTTGACGCAAGCGCGTGTGGTCTACAACTTCAACGTCCGGAGCTTCGTCCGGGGGATCTTTCAGTACTTCGACCTCGACCAGGCCGGGAGCGAGCAGCAGACGCTTTTCACGCAGCTCCTCTTCTCCTACAAGATCAATCCGCGGAAGGTCGTCTTCGTGGGCTTACTCGGACAATCGCCTGGGGATCGACGACATCACCCTCACCCAGACCGACCGGACGTTTTTCCTGAAGCTCGGCTACGCCTGGATTTTGTAGTCCCGGTCCGGAGTCTCCTACCCGAGCCGGCCCCTTGAAGGGACGCCTAGCCATGTGTATACTTCGGTCGACTCGTCAATCGGTGGAGATCGCTCCTGCCTTCATCAGCTCCTCGAAGTAGTGCTCGGGACCGAGCTCCAGGGTCAGGGGCAGTGCTACGTCATCCACAAGTCCCCTGAGCTGCGCTGGAAAAAGGCCGCCCTCCGTCGGCAGGAGCGCGGTCTCCGAGCCCTCGATCTCCACCGCGACGGCGCGCGACGAGGGCTCGAAGCGGAGCCCTGCCGAGGTGTCGGCCGTCAGAGGGAATACCTGGTGGAAGGCGTTGTTGTCGGGTTGGCCTACGTCGCCGTGAAGGGTGATCCGGTGGGTCAGGAAATACTCTTCGTTGGCGCCAAAGAGGAGGAGCTCCCGCTTGCCCTCCGCGAGCGGGTGGGGTGCGTTGCTGTCGAGCGCCCGGAGATCCTGAAAGAAGACGATGTCTCGGACGCTCACGATCACGTCGCGGAGTATCGCCGGGGCGTTTGGGTCGCGTTCGAAATGGCCGCGGACGATGTCGCCGCGGAAGGTGAGGCGTCTGCCGTCGGGGATCTCGGTCAGCACGAAGGACTCCGCGGGCTGGAAGGTGTAGACGGCGACGTCGTTCCCGGGGTGGTTGCGGTCGAGGAAGTAGACCTGATCGGGGCTCACCGTCGCGAGATCGGCGGCCTCGCCCAGGAAGTCGCGGTCGCCGATCCGGGTCCTGGAGCTCCCCTCCAGCTCGATCCTCACAACGAGCTGGAACATGTGCTGGGGGACGTTGCGCATCGCCAGGTGGAGCAGGTAGATCTCGCCGCGGGTACCCAGCACCAGCATGCCGTGAAAACCCGGGGGTGGATCTGGGGGTTGCGCCGCCAGCGGGCCGTTGATCAGCACAAACATCAGGGAAAAAGCAACGAGTCGCCCTGCCTGCATGACAGGGGCAATGCCTTGGATCTTGGACATGACACTCTCCAATCTGGGATCTCTGGTGTGAGCTCACGGGCTTCCATCGACGACGGGGACCGTGCGTGTATCAGGAGGACGCGGCAGGCCCGCTTCGTCCGTGGCCGTGAACGAGACCGTGAACAACCCCGGCGTGTCGAAGACCACGTCACCGGGGTTGACCTCGGCGCTCTTGGGCGCGCCGCTTGCCACTTCGGCCTCAGCCAGCCGGTTCAAGATCTTCTGGAAGGCAGTACCAGACCGTTTCGAAGTGATCGACAAAGAGTCCGTCGTCCGCCGTGCCGGGGATGCCGTCGGGGCCGATTGGATCATAGATGGGCATTGGAAAGGCCGATGGCTCGGTCCCCGCAGGACATAGTTGGCCTGTAAATCCCATCGGACCGGGGCCATCGCCAGTTCTGCGCCGAAGCTTAAACGGAAGCGGCTCTTCACGCTGGGGACCGCTATGCGTTTCGTTGAATTCGTCCGTACAAGCATCGACACAATCGGCATCCTCTTCGCCACAGTTGTTGGCGCAGAGCCACCAGTCGTCGTAATAGTCATCGTCGGCCGCCGTGGTGGTCCCTGGAGTCTTGGGACAGCCAGCTACGATGACGGCGAGAGCGGTGAACAAAAGCGCGCCCCAGACTCGGGCCACAAGACGCGGGGTAGTTGGCTTAGCCATCACGATTCTCCTCATTTTGCGTTCATGGATTTCCTCCAACGAGAAGCGAAGAACTGACCTGACCAGTTGTTCTGCGGCTCCTGTGCTCCGCTTCCTGTCTTGAAGGCGAAGGTTCATGGTTGCTCGTAGAAGCAGATTCTGTGCCAATGCCGAAGCGCAGTGTTTTGCCGCGCAATGGCGGTTCCGGAGAGATTGCGGAGAGAGGAAAGGCTATCCGGATGGATATATGGCGCTATCCAAACGGATAGCATCGCGAGCGGCGCCCTATTTCCCGATCTTGGGTTTGAGGCCGAGGTTTCGCACCAGGCGGTGATCGCGGTTGGTGGCGGCGACGAGACGCAGGTCGACCTCGATCCGCCGGCGTCCGCCGACGCGCTCGAAGGCGCGCTCTTCGAGCACCCGCAGGAGCTTCCCCTGGAGCGCCACCGGGATCTCTCCCACCTCGTCGAGGAAGACGGTACCGCCGTGGGCCGTCTCGAGCTTGCCCACCTGGCGTGTCACAGCACCGGTGAAGGCCCCCCGCTCGTGGCCGAAGAGCTCCGACTCGAGGAGGGTCTCCGAGAGCGTGGCGCAGTTGATGGCGAGGAAGGGCTTCTCGGCGCGGGGGCTGTTGGCGTGGATCGCCCGTGCCACAAGCTCCTTGCCGGTGCCGGACTCACCGCGGATCAGGACCGTCGCGTCGGTGGGGGCGACCCGCGAGATGAAGCGCAGCACCTTCTCCATGGGCGCGCTTTCGCCCACCATGTCGTGCTCAAGCTCCACCGCTTTGAGGCGCCGATTCTCGCCTTCGAGCCACTCCAGGTGGAGAGCTCGTTCGAAGGCCGGTGCGGCCAGCGCTGCCACCGCCGCGAGCCAGCGGAGGTGCTTCTCGGTGAAGCGGGCTCCCCGGGCCTCGGCATAGAAGACGCCCAAAGGGCGCTCGGCGCCGAGTAGCGGCACGCAGAGGAGCGACGAGACTCGGGCCGCACGCACGCTCTCAGCGGCGCCCAGAGCCTCGTCCTGTGCCACCTCGTTCGACAGAATCGCCTCCCCCTCGTCATGACCTGGCGGGCGATGGAGCGGCTCATGACCGGCCGCTCGTCGTCCTCGCGCCCGCTGCCGGCGAAGCCCGCCCCCCACTCGCCCTCGCCGCGGTCGGTCAGAAGCACCGCGGCACGCTCCGCCGGCACAACCTCCAGGACCAGCTCCAGGATCCGCCCGGCCAACGCCTCGACCCCGCGGGCCGAGGCGACGGCGGCGGTGGTTTCGAAAAGCGCCTCGAGCTGCTTCGCCGTCCCTGTCCCCGGATCGAGGGAGGCCAGGAGCTTGGTCCGTTTGTACCACCGTCGACTACCACTCGCCCCGTTTCGAGGAAGAGACGCGGGACCACGCGGTCGTTGCCGTCCTGCCCTTTGAGACGATCCTGGCGGGCCGTCAGCCGAAACGACTCTCGCGGTCCAGATCCTCGCCATGGAGGAGGCGGAAGGCGTCGCCTTTCAGCGTTCCCTCTACTACCGGCTGCTCAACCGGATCCACAAGGGCCACGTCGGTGTCGCCGTCCAGCCGGTGGAGGAGACGAACCGGATCCTCGCCTCGCGGGGGATCGCCGTCCATCAGACCTGACACCGAACCCAAAGAAGAAGCGGGCGCGCAAACCGGGCGATGTGGCGGGAACGGCCGTGCTGGACCGAACCGAACCGGATCCGGACGCAGATTTTTCCGGAAATTCTGCGCAAGAGGGGGTGTATCTACTTGACAAGAGCCTTCTAATGGTTTTGGCACCTAAAAGTCAGGCAAGACCAGAGCTGCGACTACGACACCGGTAACACCACCCTCTCGACGCCAGCTCGACCCTGAACTTCCAGTACTTCCGCCAGGTCGAAGAGACCTTCAACGATCCGTATGAAACCGTGTCGGTCTCGGTCTCGGTGGTCGGCCAGTCGGGCTGGACGGAGCTGTGGTCGAAGACCTCGCTCGACGCGTCGGGAAACGCCTGGACGGCGAGCGACGCGATATCGCTGGCCGCCTATGCGGGACAGACGATCGAGCTCCGCTTCCGCTTCGACAGCGTCGACGAAGTGGAAAACGGCTTCGTCGGCTGGCTGGTCGACGACGTCGAGTTCACCGGTTTCACCAGCTACTGCAACCAGGACTCTATCTTCGCCGACGACTTCGAGTCGGGCAGCCTGGACTCCTGGTCGCAGGTCAGCGGTTGACCCCGCCTCAAGACTCGGGCTTCTCCTCGTCCTTTTTGAGCCGGAAGTTGACCGTCAGGTTGTAGTAGACGGCGACCGGCTCGCCGTTGAGCCGCGCCGGCTCGAAGCGCCACGTCCGGATCGCCTCCACAGCGGCCTCGGCAAGGTCGGCGGCCGGGCTCTTGAGGACCTTGGTGTCCGTGATCCGACCCTCGACGTCGATGATCGTCTGCAAGACGACGGCACCGGTGATGCGCGCCTTCCGCGACTCCTCGGGATACGCCGGTCCTACCTTGTGGATGGCGATCGGCGGCTTCATGTCGTCCGTCAGCTTCACGGCGTCCTGCTGCCGTGACGGCTCGAGGACCAGGAAGAGGTAGGGTGCCTCGTCGCCGTCGAGGCCACCGACCACCGCCGGCTGGCCGAGCTCGACGGTAAGCGGCGTGTCGGCGATCACCGTCGATCCCGAGTAGAACTGCACCTCGTAGGTCGCCGAGAGGTCGTTGAACCCCAGCAGCTTGACGCTGACGTGGACGTCGGAGGTGCTCGCCGGCGCCGGCAGGTCCTTGGCCACGTCGACCTCGAGGTGGAGCGGCATGCGATAGCGGATCTCGACCTCGGAGAGCCTGAGGCTCCGCTTCAGATCTTCGGCTACGTCGAGGAGGCGGGCGCTGCTCGACTCGCCGGCGCGGAAGTCGTCGGACTCGCCGCCGACACGGGAGACGGGAATCACCGTCCCTGGGACCACGAGGACCCCCTGGGAAGTGTCGATGGCGCCGGGGCGGCCGATCAGGAGGCTCACCTCCGTCGACAGCACGTCGTCTCTGGCGAGCAGCGGGGTGGTCAGGAGGAAGAGGGTGGCGAGCAGCAGGCAGGTCCGTTTCATTTCGGGTTTCCTTTCGGCGCCGGAGGGCGCACGGTCAGATAGAGAGGTGTGTCGGGATTGAGCCACAGCAGGACGACGCCCTCCTTGAGCGGTGGCCGCTCGACGACGGTGCCGGCCGGCACCGGGTCGACCCCGCTCGGCATGGGAGGCTCGTGAAAGGTAAGACCGACGGCCAGGACCACCACGACGGCGACCGCCGCCAGGGCCCAGAGTCTCCCCCCCTTGATCCCCCGAGGGGGACAGAGTCTCCCCCCCTTGATCCCCCGAGGGGGACAGCGTCGCGGTGTCGCGGCGATGCGGCGTTCGCCGTCGTCGAGACGTGCCACGAGACGGTACGCGGCCTGGGATGCCGGTGTCGCCGGGGGGCGCTTGGCCCACCGTTTCCATTGCTCTTCGAGTCGTTCGAGGCCGTCGTGGCTCATCGTTTCACTCCGTTCACCAGGTGGCTCAGGCGTTCGCGGGCGCGGCGGCGGTGGGAACGGACCGAGGCGGCGGTGATCCGCATCAGCTCCGCGATCTCGGTGTCGGTCCTGCCCTCGACCACGCTCAGGTGCATCACCGCCCGCTGACGCGGTGCGAGGGCCGCGACGAGACGCTCCACGTCGAGGGTGTCCCCGGGGTCGGGGTCGATCACCGGCTCGGGCACGGCGGAGAGAGGGAGGTAGTCCCGCCAGCTGCGGACTCGCTGAAGGCAACTCCGCAGGACGATCCGGGCCAGCCAGGCCTTGAACGCCGTTTCTTCGCGCAGCGATCCGAGCTTGCGCCAGGCCTTGATCAGGGCGTCCTGGACCGCGTCCTCCGCCTCCGCCTCGCCCACGATCGACCGAGCCAGCCCGACAAGCTGCACCCAGCGTCCCTCGACGAGGGCGCCGAAGGCGTTGGCATCGCCAAGGGCGGCGCGCTGGATCAGGATGGGCTCGGTCGCTTCCATACCTGTAAGAGGCCCTGAAGTCGTCCTTCCGTGTACACGGGGACGAAAAAATGTACACGGGGACGAAGAAATGCGACGGGACCGCCCGCTGTGACGATGGACCTGTGGCGATGGACCCGTGGCGAGGGTTCTCTGGCAAACTACCAGATCGCCGCCTCCAGGAACCTCCCGAAGGCCAGGAACCCGACCTGCCGTTGATCGAGGCTCTTGCCGCGGTCGGCGTCGAAGTCTACCTCTGCGGGCAGAGCGCCGCCCACCGCGGCTTTGCCCGCGACGACCTCGCCCCAGACGTCCGGCTGGCGCTGTCGGCGATGACCGTCCTGGTAGCGCTGTAAGCCGAGGGCTACCAGCTGATCGCCTTCTGAGGGCTCGCCCGACGGTGCTAAGCTAGATCCCGGTCTTGGCCGCCCATCAAGGGACCGGGCTGCCGAGGCAGAGTCGCCACCACCCGAGCCATCGTCCGGAAGGAGCGTCCGATGCTGACCCGTCTCCAAATCAAGGGCTTCAAGAACCTCATCGACGTCGATATACGCTTCGGCCCGTTCACGTGTATCGCCGGCGCCAACGGCGTCGGCAAGTCGAACCTCTTCGACGCCATCCTCTTCCTGAGCGAGCTCGCGGACAAGCCCTTTGTGGAGGCCGCGAGCAAGATCCGGGGCGGCGAGGAGAGCCCCGGTGGGCTCTTCTCGGCTCATGGCGACCGGAACATGCTCCTCGCAGCGGAGATGCTCATCCCGGGCGAGGGCAAGGACGCCTTTTCCCAGCATGCCCGGGCCAGCGCCACCCTGGTCCGCTACGAACTGGAGCTGAGCCTCGAGGAGGCGACGGAGGACCGGCTCCTCGAACGAATTCGGCTCGAGCGAGAAAAGCTTTCCTACATCAGGAAAGGCGAAGCAAAAAAACACCTGGCCTTTGAACATTCGACAAAATGGCGGGACTCCGTCGTCACCGTCAAGCGTACGGCTCCTTTCATCTCTACGGACCTTGAAAAGGGCATGGTCCACCTTCATGCCGATCGAATAAGGGATCCTAAAAAATCCAAGAGGGGAGGAGGGAAGCCTGTGAGCTTTCCGACCTCGACCCTCTCCCGGACCGCGCTGTCCGCCGCGCAATACGCCGACGAAACCAGGACAGCCGTCTTGGTGCGTGAAGAGATGCGCAACTGGCGACTGCTTCAGCTCGAACCGACGGCGATACGTCAGCCGGACAGTTTTCAGGAGATCCAGGAATCCATAGACTTCAACGGCGCTCACATTCCGGCGACGCTCTATCGTCTCGCCTCGAACCGCGGCGACGCCGAGCACGAAGGTCAGGTCTACGCGGCCGTGTCGAACCGCCTCGCCTCCCTGGTCGAAGGAGTCCGGAACGTCCGGGTCGACAAGGACGACACTCGGAGGGTCCTCACTCTGATGATGACCGACCGTTTCGATTTGGAGCTACCCGCCGCGGCTCTCTCGGACGGGACGATGCGGTTCATGGCCCTTTCTGTACTCCAGCAAGATCCGAGTGTCGGAGGCCTTATCTGCCTCGAGGAGCCCGAGAACGGTATCCATCCACAGCGAATCGAAACCATCCTGGAACTTCTTGGCGACATCGCCGTCGACCCGACCCTTCCGGTAGACGAAGAGAATCCGCTACGCCAGGTCATCGTCAACACTCACTCGACATTGGTCGCTGGGGGAGTCGATGAGGGGGATCTCCTTTTTGCTCGCGAACGGACTCGACGATGGAATCAGCAGCGGATTCCGGAAATGACTCTCTCGTGCCTTCCCGCGACACGGCGAGCCAGCTACGGAGTGAAGAGTGCCTCGATGGGCGAGATCATCAAGTATTTAACCGGCGCCGCACCCTTAGAGGAAGACGAGGCCGAGTCAGCCGAGGTCACGACACCTAGAAGGCGACGTGTCGTCGACCGTTTTCACCCCGATCAGCTCAGCTTGTTCCCTGCGAGCCGTGAGCCTCAAGAATGAACCGTATAGGATATACGTTGGTCACGGAAGGGTCCTCAGACCGTCTCCTCAAGTACCCGATCGAATGGCTTCTGGAACGACTCACGTCACTCACCTTTGACGGCGAGTGGGCGGATCCAAGAGTCTTCAAGAAGCAGAAGCAGGAGAATATGCAGAAGCAGGAGAAGAAGCTGATCGGGAAACTTGCTCCGGCATTGGAATACTACCCATGTGACCTTCTGTTCGTTCACCGCGATGCGGATCGCGATCCGCCAGAGACTCGTATTACAGAAATCGAAGACGCTGTCGGTCAGCTGTCGTCGTCACCACCGGTCGTATGTGTCGTTCCCGTAAGAAAAACCGAAGCCTGGGTGTTGATCGACAAACAAGCCTTACGGGAAGCGGCCGGCAATCCGAATGGGAAGGTTGATCTCGGCTTTCCTGCCCTTCGGGACCTCGAGTCGATCCCAGATCCCAAGGCGACGTTGTTTGAGCTACTGGCGACAGCAGGTGGACTTCAGCGTCGAAGACTTAAGAGTCTCAACAAATTTCGGGCCAGACAGCGGGTCGCTCAGCTGATCGACGACTTCTCCCCACTCGAAAAGCTGCCAGCGTTCCAGAGATTTCGAGCCCAATTGAAGGGAGTCTTGGAGCAAGAAGGCTGGACATGAGCCAAAATCTCAGGTTCATCGCCAGTCAGAGCTCCGGAGAGGTCTCGGCGATCCTGGAACGTCCTGCCGACGCCCGGTGCCTCCTCGTCTTCGGCCATGGCGCCGGCGCGGGAATGACCCACGCCTTCATGGAGAGTATGTCGACGCTCCTCTCGGAGCGCGGCGTCGCCACTTTGCGCTACCAGTTCCCCTACATGGAGAAGGGCAGCCGGCGTCCGGACCACCGTCCGATCCTGCTCAAGACCATCGCCTCGGCGATCGCCGCCGCGCGGAGCGAAGCGCCGGATCTGCCGCTTTTCGTCGGCGGCAAGTCGATGGGCGGCCGTATGACGTCGCAGCTCCTGGCCCGCGGCGAGACACCGGAGGTGCGGGGCGTCGTCTTCTTCGGCTTTCCCCTCCACCCGGCCGGGAAGCCGGGCAGCGAGCGCGGCGATCACCTCGCCGACGTCACGGCGCCGATGCTCTTCCTCCAGGGGACCCGCGACAAGCTGGCGGAGCTCGATCTCCTGAGGCCGGTCTGCGCCGGGCTCGGCAAGCGTGCGACGCTCCACGTCGTCGAGGGTGGGGACCACTCGTTCAAGGTGCTGAAGCGGTCGGGCCGGAACGAGGAGGAGGTCCTGGAGGAGCTCGCCGACAAGGCCGCGTCGTGGATGCTGGATAAACCATGAGCACCGGCCCGAGGCTCGGGGGAGCGCTCTAAAACAGCGCTCGCCCATGCCTCGCGGTGAGGGCCTTCCCGAGGACCTCTACCCGTCCTCTTCCTGCTGTTTCTCCTTCTCCGCCCGTTTACGCGCTTCGGCCGCCTGCTGGCGGGCCGCCGCGGCCTGTTCGCGAGCGACCTCTGCTTGCTCGCGGGCCGCCGCGGCCTGCTCGCGGGCCTTCTCCATCTGCTCGCGGGCCTTCTCCATCTGCTCGCGGGCCGCGGCAGCTTGTTGACCTATCTGCTCGCGGGCCTTCTCCATCTGCTCGTGGGCTTTCTCCATCTGCTCGCGGACCGCGGCAGCCTGTTCACCCATCTGCTTGCGGGCCTTCTCCATCTGCTCGCGGGCCTTCTCCATCTGCTCGCGGACCGCGGCAGCCTGTTCACCCATCTGCTTGCGGGCCTTCTCCATCTGCTCGCGGGCCTTCTCCATCTGCTCGCGGGCCGCGGCAGCCTGTTCACCCATCTGCTCGCGGGCCTTCTCCATCTGCTCGACCCTTTCTGCCTCCTCCTGCTCGCGAGTCTCCTCTTCCTGCTCACTTTCCTCGCCCGGCGGATCCTGCCCGGCCGGAGCGGCGCTGAAGCTCGGCGTGAGGAAACCAGCCGCCACGACGAAGGCGGCCAGCACCAGGGTGAAAGCACGACGCGACGCCCGACCGCGAAGGCCCGAGGCCCTTTTCGGCGCACCGTCGAGGAGCCGTCGGACCCGGCCCTCCAGCTCCGAACCGCCTTCGGTCATGCTGGCGAGCGGAAAGAGCCGGGCCTCGAGGGTCCAGTCGGCGACCGCGGCGAGACATCGCGCCAGCGAGACGCCCCCGCCGGTCCGCTCGACCGTCCAGTCGTCGCAGAGGTACTCCGAGAGCCGTCGCAGACGCCGCGCGGCCAACCGCTGGAGCGGTTGAAAGAAGAAGATCCCTTCGACCAGCCGCGCCAGGAGTCGCCAGGCCGGATCGTTGCGCACCAGGTGGGCGAGCTCATGCCCGAGGACGCCCTCGAGCTCCGCCGCCGAGAGCTCACGCAAAGCGCGCTCGGGCAGGCAGATCTCCGGACGCCGGAAGCCGAGGGCTGCCGGTATTCTCAGGTGCTCGCTCACGGTGAGCCGCACCGGCCAGCCGTAGGACGCCGAACGCCGCAGCCGGTCGAGGACGGCCACAAGAGGACCCTCCGTCACCGGACACCGGTCGGCGAGCTGACGCCGCAGCCGGGCGCCGGAGACCGCGAGCGAGACGACGAAAAGCGTCGCCATCCCGGCCCAGACCAACGCGATCCAGCCGAGCCCGGAATCGCCCAGGAGCGGCGCCGGGGCCATCGAAGGCGCCGTGAAGGCGACGACCTCGGACGACGCCGGGACCGTCATCGACGCAGCAGCCGTCGACGGAGCGGCCATCGACGGGGCGGCTGCCGCCGCCTGCGGCAGCGCCCAACGCCAAGCGCTTTCCTGCCCGAAGACAAAGGCCAACGTCGCGCTCACCGGAGCGCCCACCATTGCCCCCTTCCAGAGCCCGTCCTCCAGTGCCGGCCGCCCCTTGGTGAAGAGTCGCGACACCAGCCAGGCGGTGATCAGAAGCAGAGTGCTGTGCAAGGTGTAGGTCAGAAGCCAGCTCACCACGTTGTCGAGCCATAGGGTGTTCATTTTCCGCCGTCCTCCGAGTTGTGTCGTTCGATGAGATTTTTGATCTCCGCGACTTGCCGGGCCTCGAGGTCGCCGTCTTCCAGGAGATGGCTCACCAGAGCCGTCACGTTGCCCTGGAAGAGCTTCTCCGTCATCTCCGAGACCATGGAGCGTCGCACTTCGTCCTCGGTCACGGCGGGGCTGTAGAGGTACTTACGTCCCTCGCCGCGATGGGTTACGACGCCCTTCTTCTCCATCTTGACGAGCATCGTGGCGATCGTGGTCGGCGCCAGGCCGCGCTCCTCGCGGAGGTCGCCGTGGACCGCCGTCACCGCGGCCTCGCCGCGCTGCCACAGGACCCGCATGATCGCTAGTTGCAAGTCCCCGAGACTGACTTTCTTCAACGTCTTCCACCTCCTTGGGCCGAGCCTCCGGAACCGTTCCGGCGTTCGACTACCTGAATAGTACTACCTCGGTAGTCGTTAGTCAAGCCCGGCGTTGGCATCCGGCGTCCGGGAGCGCGCCACGGAGCGGCTTGGGGACAACCGCGTGCCGCGCTGAGCGAAAGAAGTCCCGCAGGAGGAAATGCCGACCTACGCCGAGCTCGAGATCGCCCTCCACGAGGGCCACGGGGCTCGCCGTGTGGTAGCTTCCCTCGCCATGCGTGAGGTGGCCCCGACCCTGCCCGCGGCGCTCCGGGAGCTGGCCCGTCAATGCCCCCACGAGCCCTGGCTCTTTCACCGTCCGTCCTGGATCTGGCGTTGGCGCTCCTACGTCCAGGTGGCCGATCAGGCCGCCCGAGGTGCCGACATGCTTCGCCAGGCGGGCGTGGACGGTGCCGGGCGCCGCGTCGGCTGTCCGCCGCTCGTCGAGCCCGACGCCGTCGCCGCGGCTCTTGCCGTCCAGTCGACCGGCGCCGCCGCGGTGCCGTCGGTGGGGGCTGCCGAGGACGACTGGGACGCCTGGGCCGAAGTCTCCCCTCGTACGGACGGCGTCGAGCTCCCGTCCTCGCGCCGGCGGATCGACCGCTGGGCGCCCCAGGACGTCGACGACCGCTCCGAACCGGCCGGCGCGGCCTTTGCCGGCCACGGCGCCGTCACGCACGGTGAGCTGTGGCAAGCCGGCGAACGTTGGCGTCTGCGGTTGCCGTCGGTCACCGCGCGGCCGATCGTCTTGACGAGCCCCCGCCTTCAGCCGACGCTACGCCACGAGCTGATGGCCCTCACCCTGGCGAGCCGCGCCG
Source organism: uncultured bacterium (assembly GCA_965371445.1). GTDB lineage: Bacteria > Acidobacteriota > Thermoanaerobaculia > Multivoradales > J023 > DASWIG01. Next base: position 103,875 of record CBDUYN010000004.1, read on the forward strand.
CCTGGGCCCTGGAGCACGATCCGGAGGCATTTCTGGCGGCGGCCCTCTGGTGCCGGCCCACCGTGGCGGCGGTGACACCTGCGGAGGCGGGCGAGCTCGCCGCGGCGCTCGCCGAACGCCGGCACCGGCGCTGGAATCGCCTCCGGCTCCTCGTCGTCGACGGGCAAACTGGGGCCACCGGGGAGGCGACGTGGCGCGAGCTCGGCGTCGACATCCTCTCTTTTCCGGCGGACGTTGTCTCCTCCGAGCCCGACAAGCGGTAGAATAGCGGAGAGCACACCGCGACCTACCCTCGCGACGATAGATAGACCCCAAAGGAGGTACCCAGGATGTCGAACCAGTCCGCGGAGGCGTCGCTTGAAGCCACGCCGTCCAACGGAACGCTGGCGGCGGCCCGTCAGGAGATCGGCGAGCGCGCCGACTCGGTCCGGACCCACGGCGCCGGCAAGGCGCCGGGAATCGCCAAGCACAAGAAACATGCCCTTACGTCCTCGAGCGGCCGGGTGGCGATCGTCGACGGCTGCCGTACGCCCTTCGTCAAGGCCGGGACGATCTTCAGCGAGATGGACGTGATCGACCTCTCCGCCGTCCCGGCGGCCGAGCTCGTCAAGCGCCTGGACCTCGACCCTCACGAGATCGACCAGTCGATCTTCGGCGTCGTCATCCCGGCGCTCCACGCTCCGAACCTCGGCCGGGAGGTGGTGCTGCGCACCTCGTTGCCGCGCTCGATCGCCGGCACCTCCGTCAACCTCGCCTGCGCGTCGTCGAACCGTGCCATCACGACCGGTGCCGAGGCCATCTTGGCCGGTCAGGCCGAGGTGATCCTGGCGGGCGGCGCCGAGTCGCTCTCCTCCGTGCCGATCCTCTACTCGAAAAACGCCTCCAAGCGCTTCATCGAGGCGAGCCGCGGACGCTCGTTCCCCCAGAAGGCCGGAGCGCTCGCCAAGATCCGGCCCAAGGACCTCGTCCCCGTGCCGCCGGCCATCGCCGAGTACACGACCGGCGAGACCATGGGACAATCCTGCGAGAAGATGGCCAAGGAGAACGGCATCTCCCGCCGCGCCCAGGACGAGATCGCGTGGCACTCGCATCATTGCGCGGCCCAGGCCGCGGCCGAAGGGCGCTTCGCGACCCAGATCGTCCCGACCTACCCGCAGCCGCGCTACGGCAAGGCGCTCGCCGAGGACACGGGGGTGCGTAGCGACTCAACGCTCGAAGCCCTCGCCGGCCTGCGGCCGGCTTTCGACCGCGAGTACGGGACGCTGACTCCCGGTAACTCAAGCCCGCTCACCGACGGTGCCTCGGCGGTCGTCCTGATGAGCGAGAAAAAGGCGAAGGCGCTGGGCTACGAGCCCCTGGGCTACATCCGCTCCTACGCCTACGCCGCGACCGATCCCGGCCAGCAGCTTCTCCAGGGACCGGCCTACGCCGCGCCCCAGGCCCTCGACCGCGCCGGGCTGAAGCTGACGGACATCGACCTCGTCGAGATGCACGAGGCCTTTGCCGCCCAGGTGCTCTCGAACATGAAGGCGCTGGCGTCAAAGAAGTTCGCCAAAGACGAGCTGGGCCGTAGCGCTCCGGTGGGCGAGGTCGATCTCGACCGCTTCAACGTCAACGGCGGCTCGATCGCGATCGGCCATCCCTTCGGCGCGACCGGGGCCCGGGTGACCATGCAGGTCCTAAACGAGCTCAAGCGCCGCGACCTCCAGCATGGTCTGATCACCGTCTGCGCCGCCGGCGGCAACGGTTTTGCCATGGTCGTGGAGCGCACCTGAGGCGATGGCGACCGAGGCGCCGCCGGCAGAGGGGATGCTCGCCGGTGTCCTGGTCGTCGACCTGAGCCGCTACCTGCCGGGCCCTCTGGTCAGCCGGATCCTCGGCGACCTGGGGGCCCGGGTGATCAAGGTCGAGGAGCCGCAGCTCGGCGACCCGTCGCGCCACGCGCCCCAGGGCACGAAGGACGGCCAGAGCGCGCTGGCCACGATCCTCCTCTCGGGCCACGAGTCGATCGCCCTCGATCTGAAGAAGGAGGCGGCGCTACGTTGCCTGGAGGAGCTCCTACGCTCCGCCGACGTCCTCCTGGAGAGCTTCCGTCCGGGGAGGCTGGAGCGCCTGGGCCTCGCCCCGGAGGAGCTGCGGCGACGCTATCCGCGGCTCGTCATCTGTTCGGTGACCGGTTGGGGCCAGAGCGGGCCCCATGCCCACCGCGCCGGACACGACCTCGGCTATCAAGCCGTCGCCGGGACGCTCGCCGCGAGCCCCGTGACGCCCGCCGTCCCGGTCGCCGACGTCGTCGGCGCGTGGAGCGCGGCGACGGCGACGCTCGCGGCGCTTTACCGGCGCCAATCGAGCGGCCGGGGCGCCTGGGTCGACCAGTCGCTCCTCGACGCCGCCGGCCACGCCGCCATGACCACCTGGTCGGCCGAGGCCGACCGTGCCCACAGGGTGGGGGAGCCGCTGATGCTGACCGGGGGCTTGCCTTGTTACGACCTCTACAGGACAGCCGACGACGGCTACCTCGCCCTTTGCGCCCTGGAGCCGCGCTTCTGGCAACGCTTCTGCAAGGTGGTGGGCAAGAAAGACCTGAGGCTGCGCCAGTACTCGACCGACCCTGCGGTCCGCCGCGAGGTCGCCGCTTTGATCGCTGGCCGGACGCGCTCGGAGTGGACCGAGCTCATGAACGAGCACGACATCCCGGCGGAGGTCGTGCTCTCGCCTTCGGAAGCGCTGGCCCATCCCCAAGTGTGCGAGCGGGGGATGCTCACCCCGGGTGCCGACGAGCTTCCACGGATCGGATTTCCGGCACTCGTCGACGGCGTGCGCCCGCGTGCGGGCGACGCCTTCCCGGAGCTGGGCGAGCATACCGAGAGGATCGTCGAGGAGCTCGACCTGGCCCGTGACGTGGCGCGGCGCAAGCGGCGGGGTGCCGGGATCGGGCGGCGCTTCAGCGTCAAGGGGTGGCTCCTGGGCTTCGCCGGACGGATCATGGTGCGCAAGCGCTCCACGTGACGCGGCGCACCTGGCACGCAACCTGCTTGTAGAATGTCTCCATGAGCCGAAACGCCCGTCCCCTAGTGAGCCTCCTGACGGTCTCCGTCCTCTTGTTCGGCCTCGCCGTCCCGGCCACGGGACAGCAGATTTCGAACCCGAAGCTCTACGAGAAGAGCCTGACGGCCGCCCGCGGTGCCCTCGAGTACTACGGCGAGCTCGACGACCCCGAAGCCCGGCGCCGGGTCAACGACATCGGCTACCGCCTGGCGGTGGTGTCACGTTTCGAGGACTTCCCGTTCAGCTTTTTCGTCGTCGACATGCCGGTACCCAACGCTTTTGCCCTGCCCGGCGGACACGTCTTCGTGACCCGCGGCATGCTCGACCTGGGGCTCTCCGACGACATGCTCGCCTCGCTCCTGGGCCACGAGCTGGCGCACGTGATCTACAGGCACGGCACGCGGATGCAGAAACGGGCGGCTCTCCTGAACGTCCTGTCGAGCGCGCTTCTGCTCGGCGTCCTGGTCGGCGTCGACGACGACAAAGCCACGAACAACCCCTACGAGCCCGGCTACGGCGGGCGCAGCCGCAAGGGCAGCATGGTGCAAGGCACGATGGCGGCGGGGATGGCGATCTCGGAGCTTCTGCTGCGCGACTACAGCCGTGAGTTCGAGGACGAGGCCGACGACGAAGGCCAGCGCCTCGCCGCCGCCGGCGGGTTCGATCCCGACGGTGCCCGCCAGCTCTGGGAGCTGATGAGCTCCCGCATCCCGCAGTCGCAGAGCTACGGCTACTGGCGGACCCACCCCTTTTCCGACCAGCGCATGCGGGCCGCCAGGGTGCGGGCCGGGGAGCTGAAGATTCAAGAGGGCGAGCCGCCGGAGGACTATCGGGCCGCCGTGCAGAAGGCGATCCTCGAATACGGCGAGCGGGAGTGGAAGATGGAAGAAGAGGTGGTCGAGAAAGTGGAGCAGTTTCTCGAGCTCTCGGCCCTCTACGCCTGGCCCGAGGGTCCGCGCGCCGAGACGATTCGCCTGGACCGTCTCCACCGGCGCCGCGACGCGGAGCTTCAGCTCGGCGAGATGGAGCGCGACTACGGCGAGCTGGTGCGGGCCTATCTCGCCGAGCTCGACGAGGTCCGCGCCCTCGCTCCCAGGAGCCCTCTGGTTGCCACCCTCGAAGGCGAGCTCGACGCCCTGCGCGAGGAATCGGTGGCGTTCCTGCCCAAGGCCCGCGCCATCTGGGAGGGAGAGATCTACCAGACGCCTTTTCTCGAGACGTTCCTCAGCAACTACCCTACGGCGTCCGAGGTTCCCGACGTCGCTCTGGTCCTGGGCAACGCCTACAGCCGACTCGGTCGTCAGACCGAGGCCGTGGAGCAGTTCCTGAGAGCCGCCGAGGCGGGGCCGGAAAGTGAAGCCGGCGGCCGCGCCGGCGAGGGTCTGCGCAACCTCGCGCCCTATCTCGAGAAGCTCGCCGCCCTGGCGCAGCTCGCCGAGTCGGACGATCCGCAGCTCGTCGAGATCGCCCAGAAGCGCCTCGGTGAAATCGCCCCGACCTATGAGGAGCTGGAGAACGGGGCCGAATATCTGAAGCGACACCCTGAGGGTGCCCAGGCCGAGGCGGTCGCCGAGCGCCTGGAGGTGCTGGCCCGTAACCTCTACGGCGAGATCGTGCTCTACCAGGGGGTCGGCGACCACGTGAAGGCCCTGGAACGGATTCAGCTGATCCTCACCCACGCGCCGCTGACGCGCGCCGCGGAGCTGCTGCGAGAGAAAGCGGTCTTCGACAGCTAGCGGGACACCCTTGCAAGGAGCGTCTCCCCCTCCTGTATAGTTAGCCCTTACTATGGAGTCAGGGATCGAGGCGTTCCGACGGTCCACGCCGGGCCGCACGCCATCCCGCCCAAAGCGATGAGGAGCTCAAGATGAAGAACCCCTGGATCATCACCGTCATCGTGGCGGTCGTCGTAGGTGCGGCGGCCGGCGGTGGCACGTACTTTGCCATGAAGACCGACCGCAAGGCCCTCCAGACCGAGCTCGTCGAGTGCCAGGAGTCCAAGGTCCAGGCCGAGGCCCAGGTGATCTCCTGGGAGCAGCGCTTCGACCGCGAGTCGAATCGCTGGGAGACGATGGAGGCCTCGATCAAGGATCAGCTCCCCAGGGCCTTGAACGAGCTTCACGAAGAGCGCGGACGCATCATCGAGATGGTGCCGGAGCAGGTGCAGCAGGAGGTCAGCGCCTACCTCGACGAGTACTTCTCGACCGTCATGACCGGTTTCGAGAGGCTGGCGACCGACAACAAGGACATCAAGCTCCAGCTCGACACCACCCACCGTGTCCTGGAGAGCCTGGGCACCGACACCCGCACCATCCAGAGCACGATCGACGGCGCCCTGGAGGACGAGCGCTCGAAGCGCCAGTTGGAGCGTGAGCAGCGTGAGGAGATCGCCGCAGCCCTGGGCGAGATCGGCGCCATGGTCGCCGAGTTCGACTCGACCGTTATCAACTGCAAGAACTGCCCCAACCGCCTGCGGCTTAGCCGCAAAGAGCGCGAGACGATCACGGCCTTTCACACCGAGCTGACGCGGAGCATCTCGGATCTCCAGACCGCGACGGTGCGGTAGCCCATGATCCGAATCAGCCGTCGCCGTCCCCGTCGTCGCGGGGAGCTTCCTCGATCTGGTCGGCAAGGAAGGCGGGGATGGGGATCGCCTCGAGACGCCGGGTGCCGTCTTCGTCGATCAGGGCACAGCAGATCGAGCTGATCTCGCCTTCGGCGACGAGCCGCGAGCCGTGCCGGAAGTCGATGGCGTAGGTCATCGACTTACGTCCCTTGCGCTGGACCCGTACCCGGACGCCGAGGACATCGCCGAAGCGGGCGGGGCTCGCGTAGCGGCAGGAGGCGGCGAGGCGTGGCCAGCCGACCTCGCGTCCCTCGTGCTGGAAATGGACCGGGATGCCGAGCCGCGCGAGGAATTCGTGCTCGGCGCTTTCCATGAAAACGAAGAAGCGGGCGAAGTGGACGATGCCCGCCATGTCGGTGTCGGCGAATTCGATCCGCCGCTCGGTCCGGTGCTCGTACATACGTCGGAGCTCGTCAACCGGCGGCGGCGATGGCGCGCTCGGTCGAGACGTCGCCGACGGTGGCGTCGCCGCGCAGCACCCGTTCATAGACGTCCGCCGTGGAGCGTGCCATCGAGTCGGCGCTCAGCTCCTCTTCGACGGCCCGGCGTCCCCTCACGCCCAGCGCACGCCGGCGAGCCGGGTCGGCGATCAGCCGCCGCAGGCCCGCCGCGAGCGCGATCGGCGACTCGGGCTCGACGAGGATACCGCCGCCGCTTGCCGCGACCAGCTCCGGGAAGCCGCCGTGCGACGGCAACACCACGGGCACGCCGCTCGCCATCGCTTCGAGGACCGACAGTCCCTTGGGCTCACGGTAGACCGTCGGTAGCGTGAAGACGTGAAGGCCGGCCAGGAAATCCACCTTCCCCTGCCGGTCGACCTCGCCGGCGTACTCGAAACGGTCGAGCAGCCCCCAGTCCGCGAGGCGCTGTAGCTGCACCTCGTAAAACGGCCGGTCGAGCTCCCTCAAATATCCCGCGGCGCGCAGCTTCACCCGTCCCGGTCCAAGCTCCTCGACAAGGATGCGGAAAGCTTCGACGAGCAGATGGAAGCCCTTCTCGGGGCAGATCCGTCCCAGGAAGCCGACGATCGCCGGACCGCTCTCGGTGCGCTCACGCGAATCCAGGAAGTCGCCGGGCTCGATGCCGAGCGGCACGACGTGGATGCGTTGCGCCGGGAAGCCGCACTCGGAGCTCATGAGCTCGGCGTAGTAGCGGTTCGGCGCGATAAAAGCGTCGACGTCGTCGGCGCGGCGGTGGAGCAAAGCGAGGACCTGGGAGCGGTACGGCTCCTCGATCAAGTCGAAGAAGATGTCCTCGCCCTGGAGCTCGCAGACGACCGGTACGCCAAGCTCGTCCTTGATCCGGTGCGCGAATCCCAGGAAAAGGGAGAGCGACAGGTGGACGACGTCGGGCTTCATGTCGTCGCGCAGCCAGCTGACGAGTTTTTCCAGCTCCCCTTTCTGCGGACCGTGCTCGCCCTCGAGGATCGCCAGGGTCATCTCGCCCAGGACCTTGGCGTCGGTCGAGCCCGCGAACCGCGACACCCAGCTCAAGAGCCGCGGCCGGTCGAGCATCCACTCGACGAGCCGCGGGGCGTGACGAAACAAGCCGACGTATTGCTTCAGGTAGACGTTGACCGCGCCAAAAAAGACCCGATCGATCGCCACCGAGTCCTCGTCGGTGCGAATCGGTGTGTAGGTCGGGACGAGCGCCACGTCGTGGCCCTGGCGGATCAGCGCCCGGGCCATCGTGTTGTTGTGCATGCAGGAGCCGCAGTACATGCCGGCGGCTCCTGCAGAGATATGTGCGATTCTCACTTCGGAACCCTCAGCCCTAATTCTACGCCAGATTGGGTCTCCAGTTTCGAGAGATTGCCAGGGAAAGCCCTAGGCGGGGAAGAATCGCTCGATCGTCGCCAGCGTGGGTGGCCGCGTGGCGAGCGATCCCAGGACGAGGGTGAGCGTCGAAGCTACCACCAGGACGGCCACCGGCATCACGCCACTTCCGGCGACGGTGTAGCCCGGCACCTTCCAGCCGACGGCAAAGAAGTAGAGCCAGAGAGCCGCCGTGACGCCCACCGCGGCAAAAGCGCCAAAGCGCGTAGCCCGGCGCCAGAAGATCGCTGCCACAAGGATCGGAAAGAGCCCTGCGAAGCCCGTGAACGACCAGATGGCGAGGCTGAAGATGCTGGTGTTGACGACGAAGGAGAGGAGGTAGGCGACGAGCAGGACGGCGGCGACGAAGAGCCGGCCCACCCACACCTGGCGGCGCTCGTCCATCTCGTCGTGGAAGCCGTAGTGGCGCACGATGTCCTGGGTGAACATGTTGCCCAGCGCCAGCACCTGGGAGTCGAGCGACGACATCACCGCCGCCAGCACTCCGGCTCCCAGGAGCCCGGCCAGGACCTCCGGGGCGTGCTCGTGGATCAGCCGGATCAGGACACCGCTCGACGCCGGACCCTCCAGGTCGGGGAAGGAGCGGTGGCCGAGCACGCCGAGCAGCACGCTGGGCACCCAGACGATCGCGATGCACAGCGGATAGGCGACGACCGTCGGCTTGAAGCTCGCGGCACGCCGCGCCGAGAGCCAGTGCATGAACATGTGGGGGAACATCCCCGCCGAGAGGGGGATCAGGGTGTAGGTCAGGAGCTTCAGGGGTTTGATCGCCTCTCCCCGTACCATGAGCTCCGGACGCTCGGCGGCCACCGCCCCGAGCGCTGCCTCGAGGCCGCCCAACTGCGAGACCACGTAGACTCCGGTCACCGCCCCCAGGACCATGAACACCAGCGTCTGGAACGTGTTGACCCAGGCCGTGCCGCGAAGCCCCCCGTAGGTGACGTAGATCATCACGACGGCTGTGATGAGGAGGCTTCCGGCCCACCTCGGGACGTCGCCGCCGGTGATCTGGCTGAGCGTCAGCCCGCCTCCCAGCACGCCGATCAAGAGGTAGGGGACGACGAGAGCGACGAGCAGGACGAAGAGGACGAGGCCCAGGAGATCCGACTCGAAGCGGGCGCGGAAGTACTGCGCCTGGGTGAGGAAGCCCTCGCGCTTGCCCACCGCCCAGAGCCGCGGCGCGACAAAGAAGATCACCGCGGGCACCACGAGCGCCGAGGACGAGGCCATGAGACCAAAGACGCCGATCCCGACCCGGTAGGCTTCGCCCGAGGCACCGAGGATCGAGAACGCCGTCATGTTGGTGCCGAAAAGCGACATCAGCAGCACGAACGCCCCGATCGTCCGCGTGGCGACGAAGTAGTCCTCGCCGGTGCCGCGGAAGAGGCGATGGCTCCCGAGGCCGATCGCCAGGACGCCGACCAGGTAGGCCAGGAGGACGGCGAGCGTCATCGTCGAGATTCCTCGTCTCGGTCGAGGTAAGCGGGCCAGGCGAGCTTGACGAGGAGCGCCATCAGGAGCGCCGCGGCGGCGCAGTAGGCCACGTGGTAGGTCAAGCCCACCGGCAGGCCGAGGACGAGCCGGGCGTCGTCCCACAGCCAGACGTCCTGGTGAAGGGCGAAAAAGACCCCCAGGGGGGCGAAAAGAGCCGTCCGGACGCCACGGCTCACGCCGCCTGCTCCGCTCGCAGCGTGGACGCCGGCACGTGCGGCGGCAGGTCGGGGAGCTCGGTGTCGAGGTCGAGGTCGAGGTCGCCGAAAAGCGCCTCGAAGTCCCGGTCGAAAACGTCGCCGACCAGGATCTTGATGATCGCCTCGCGGTGCTCCGGGTGCTGGTGGAGGAAGCGCCCGAAGTGGAACTCCGGTGAGTAGAAGGCGTAGACCAGGTGCCGAAAAGCGGCGACGCCGCGGCGCAGCCTGGGCTCGAAAATGCCGAGCCGTGCCGCCGAGGTGTCGTCGTCGGCGAGCGCCGAGAGCACCGCGTCGGCCGCCAGCTCCGCCGAGGCGAGGGCGAGGAGCACGCCACTCGAGTACACCGGGTCGAGGAAGCAGAAGGCGTCGCCGACCAGCACCCAGCCGTCGCCGGCAGCCTGGGTCGCGGCGTAGGAGAAGTCGTTCAAGACTTTCATGTCAAAAAGCTGGCGGGCTCTTTTGAGCCGTGGCTGAAGCCCGGGACATGAGAGGAGCTCTTCGTCGAAGACGCTCTGCGGATTGCCCTGGCGGCCCTGGATCAGGTGGTCGACGGGACCCACGACGCCGACGCTCACCCGGTTCTCGGGCAGCGGGATGAACCAGAACCAGGCCCGATGCTCACCGGTGCGGAAGATGAGCGTCGCGCCCTCGTCGATGCCTTCGTCGCGTTGGGCGCCTTCGAAATGGGTATAGACGGCCGCCATACGCAGTTGCGGGTCGGGCCGGCGGATCTTGAGCTGTCGCCCGAGAATCGCGCGCTGTCCCGAGGCGTCGATGACCACGCGGCTGCGGAGGTCGTAGATTCCGCCGTTCTTGACCCGTACGCCGACCGCGCAGTCGCCTTCGAAGAGCACTTTTTGGACGGCGGCGCCACGCCGCACCTCGACGCCGTTTTCGCGGGCGTTTTGGAGCAGCATCTCGTCGAACTCGCGGCGCAGAACCTGCCAGGTCTGGGCCGTTTCCTCGGTCTCCGTCTCCCGGAAATAGAAGGGAGCGCTGGCGCGGCCCTTCGACGAGAAAAACTGCACGCTATGTTTCTTGGGGAAGTCGCTTTTCCTGAGCTTCTCGATCATGCCCAGACGCTCCAGAGGACCGAAGCTCGCGGGGATCAGCGACTCGCCGACCTTGAAGGCCGGCTCTGCGTCGCGTTCCAGTTGGAGCACGCGGTGGCCGCCGCGGGCGATGAGCGTCGCGGCCGCCGCTCCGGCCGGTCCGCCGCCGATGACGATGACGTCGAAGTCCTGGGTTGTAGTCATGGTTGGCTCTTTCCTCCGACGTCTATGTTCCTCGGATACTCTCAACGTATCCGCTGGAGGAAGTTTACCGTCCGACCGGTCGAAACGCTGTAAAAGTGGTGTAAAGGGGGGAGAAGCCCCCCTCCTAGAAATTCGCCTTTCCCATCACCACCAGGACCAGGATGCAGAGCACGGCCACCGGGCAGAGGAAACGCACCAGAAAGCCCCACAGGGCGCCGGCCGGCAGCCGGTGACCGCCGCCGCCGATCTCCTCGAGGGCGTTCTTGATCCCCCAGCGATAGCCCACGAAGACACAGATGGCCAGCGCGCCGATCGTCAGCCCGTACTTGCCGAAGACCATGTCGACGAGACCGAGGAATCCCATCCCGCCGAGCATGTTGGTGAAAAAGCCGTTACCCCCGAAGGAAAGGGCGCTCGGTACGCCAAGCAGGAAGCAGACGAGAGCGACGCTCCACACCGCGGCGGGGCGGCTCCAGCCGCGCTCGTCGACGAAGTAGGCGACGATGACCTCCAGCAGGCTGATCGTCGAGGTGAGCGCCGCGATCGCCAGCAGCACGTAGAAGAGGACGGCGAAAAACGTCCCCGCCGGCATCGCCGCCAGAACCTTCGGCATGACGACGAAGACGAGGCCCGCGCCCTGCGCCGGCTCCAGGCCGGCGCTGAAGAGGGCGGGGAAGATGATCAGTCCCGCGAGCAGAGCGATCAAGGTGTCGAAAAACGCCACCGAGACCGCCGCCACGGGCATGTTCTCGTCTTTTTTCAAGTAAGAGCCGTAGGTGATCATCGCCCCCATGCCGAGGCTCAGGCTGAAGAGGGCCTGGCCGAGGGCGCTGCCTGCCACCTTAGCGTCGAGGAGCTTCGAGAAGTCGACGTGAAAGAGGAACTTCAAGCCCTCGCCGGCGCCCGGCAGGGTCAGGGAGCGCAGGGCGAGGGCGGCGAGGAGCACGAAAAAGATCGGCATCAAGATCTTCGAGGCCCGTTCGATCCCTCCCTGGACGCCGCGCTGCACCACCAGGGCGGTCAGGATCATGAAGGCCGCCAGCAGCAGGATCGGCCCCAGGGTACCCCCGGAGAGGCTGGCGAAGATCTCGTCGGAGGCGCTCTGCTCCATGCCGGCGCTGAAGCGGCCGACGGCCGCGTAGTAGATGTAGCCGAGGGTCCAGCCGGCGATCACCGCGTAGAAGGAGAGGATCCCGAAGCCGCTCGCCACGCCGAGCCCGCCGACCGCCGGCCAGGCCGTTCCCGGGGCCAGCGCCTTAAAGGCGCCGACCGCGTTGCGCTCGGTCTTGCGGCCCATCGACAGCTCCGAGAGCTGCACCGGGATGCCGATCAGCACCACGAAGGCCAGGTAGAGCAGGACAAAAGCGCCCCCCCCGTTCTCTCCCGCGGTGTAGGGGAAACGCCAGATGTTGCCAAGGCCGATCGCCGAGCCGGCCGCGGCCAGGATGAAGCCGAATCGCGAGGACCATTGACCTCGACTTGTCGCTTGGGTGCTCACTACGCAGGATCCTCCGTTGTGCGGTTGCCTGGAGCCGTTCACCACGTCCGGCGCCCGGCTTGTTGCCTCTGCCCCGTCCATGCTCCCCGTTCCAGCTCGCGGGGCGACCCTAGGAACGCGGTTCCCGACGCATGTCCGGAGGTGGGCGGCGAGATTGTACTACAGCCACCGGCTCCTGTGATTTCACGGCCGCGCACAATGGTGGTAGGATCAGCTGGCTGTGCCGTACAGGCGCCAAGCATCCGCATGTCTGGAGCATTGAACGACCCCATGAAATCATCTTCCAAGTCGCGATCTCCCGGTGGCCAGACGAAGTCGAAGCCTCGGGCCAGGACCGGTCTAGCCCTCGAAGTCTTGCTTCCCCAACTCGCCATCTGCAAGCTGCCACCTGACCCGGAGATTCCGCGGTGGGCTCTTGAGGGGACCTTCACCTCGATCACCAGGACCGGTGACGCGGTCTCCGTCGTCTGCGACGAGCGCTTCGTCCCGGAGTCGGCCGAGAGCCAGCGGGGCTGGCGGGCGATCAAGGTCCTCGGTCCGCTGGACTTCTCCCTCGTCGGCGTGCTCGCCACCCTCGCCGTGCCCCTGGCCCGCGCCAAGATCGGGATCTTCACCGTCTCGACCTATGAAACCGACTACGTCCTCGTCCGCAGCAGGAGCCTCACCAAGGCTCTGAAGGTCCTGCGCGACGCGGGTCACCGCTTCGAGCGTCCCGACGCTTCGGCGTCCGAGGAGACGCCGGCGTCCGAGCAGGCCCCGGAGGGAAAGAAACCCCCGGAGCGCGAGAAGCCTCCGGAACGCGAGCTACGACCTCGGGCGGCTCAAAAGGAGCCCTCGGCCCGTGCCCAAGAGGAGCCGGCTCAAAAGCCGCCGCCGGAGCCGCCTCCGCCGCGAAAGCGTTATGGGCCTTTGACCGGCACCCCGTCTCCCAAGGAGGAACGTCCGGCTGCAACGGCGCCGGAGCCGGAGCCCTCGAAGCCGCCGGAGCCGGAGCCGTTCGAGCTGTCGGCGCTTCCGCCTCTGGAGCCTGAGCTGCCGGAACCGCCGAAGCCGCCGAAGCCTGAGCCGGCTGCACGAAAGCCGGAGCCGGCCCCCGAGCCGGAGCCGCCCGCGGAGGAGAGGCGGACGTTTCACGGCCGTCCTCCCCAGACCGAAGAGGTCAACTCCGAGGGGCTTTTCACCGGTGCCATTCCGCAGCACCCGGTCGAGACCACGGACAAGCTCTTTACCGAGCTCGGGCTGAGCGGACCGATCCTCGAAACGGTGACCGACCTGGGCTTCGAGCATCCGACGCCGGTCCAGGCCGAGGTCATCCCGCACGCCATGGCCGGCCGCGACGTGGTGGGCCTGGCTGAGACCGGCTCGGGAAAAACCGCGGCCTTTGCCCTGCCGTTGGCCGAGAAGCTCACCCACGGCCGCGGCATCCGCGGCCTCATCCTGTGCCCGACACGGGAGATCGCGCTCCAGACCCAGGCGTTTTTGAAGATCTTCGGCCGCGACCACGATCTCGACACCGTGGCGGTGATCGGCGGCGTCCGCATGGGACCGCAGATCGAGGGCCTCCGGCGCCGGCCCGACATCATCGTCGCCACGCCGGGGCGGCTCGCCGACCACCTGCGCCGCGGCAACGTCACCCTCGAGTACATCGAGCAGCTCGTCCTCGACGAGGCCGACCACATGCTCGACCTGGGCTTTTTGCCGCAGATCAAGGAGATCCTCCAGCAGATCCCCACCGAACGGCAGACGATGATGTTTTCCGCCACCATGCCGGCACCGATCCAGAGCCTCACCAAGGCCTTCATGAAAGACCCGGTCCGGGTCGACATCCGGCCCGACGGTCAGGCGGCGGTGGGCATCGAGCACCGCCTCTACCTGGTCCAGGACGAGAACGACAGGAAAGCGTGCCTTTTCGCCCTCCTCGAGGAGGTGCCGGGATCGACGCTGGTTTTTGTGCGGCGCAAGCTCCACACCGAGTGGCTGGCCCGCCAGATCGAGCTCCACGGCTTCCCGGTGGCCCGCATCCACTCCGACCGCTCCCAGGGCCAGCGGGTCGACGCTCTGCGCGGATTCAAGGCAGGCACGCACCGGATCCTCGTGGCGACCGACGTGGCGGCGCGCGGCCTCGACATCCCGGTCATCCGCCACGTGATCAACTTCGGGCTCCCGGAGTCCGTGGAGGACTACGTCCACCGCGGCGGACGTACCGCCCGCGGTGCCGCCAAGGGGATCGTCTCCACCATCGGCTCGTGGAAGGACAAGGAGACGGTGCGCGAGATCGAGCTCACCCTCGGGGTGAAGCTGCCGCGCTGCGAGGTCGGCGACGTCGAGGCCTACGTCGAGCGCAAGGCGCCCAAGCAGGTCCGGCGGCGGCGTCTGCTCTAGGTCCGGTCGTGGGACATGGCCGTCCCATGATCGGACACCCACGGAGAGGCTCTGAGCACGGAGACGGGAAGTGGAGCGCTGGCCCGGAAGTTGCTTTAGCAGATGGGCCAACGACGAAGGAGCCCTCCTCCATGGCCTTACTCCGTAACCTCAAGTACGCCGTCCGCGGCCTCCGCAAGAAAACGACCCTGACCACCGTCGCCCTGGTGACACTGGCCCTCGGCATCGGTGCCAACACCGCCATCTTCAGCGTCGTCCAGGGCGTCCTGCTGGCGCCGCTTCCCTAGCCTGATGCTGACCGCTTGGTGCGCGTCTGGCCGGGGCAGGCGGTAAGCACCGAGCTTTTCGAGCACTACGCCGAACGAACGTCCGCATTCGAGGAGCTGTCGCTCTATGCGTCCGGCACTTTCTCCGTCACCGGCGAAGGGCGCCCCGAGGAGATCGCCGGCCTCTGGGTGACGAGCGGGCACTTCGCGGCGGTCGGAGTCGAGCCGTCGATCGGCCGTGGCTTCGCGACGCAGGAAGAGGTTCCCGGAAAGCACCGCGTCACAGTCCTTTCGCATGGGCTGTGGCAGAGCCGTTTCGGCGGCGACCCGGACGTCGTCGGACGCTCGCTTGTCCTAAACGGTAGCGAGCACACCGTCGTCGGAGTCCTGCCCGAGCCCTACCTTCCTCTGAACGAACGCGCGCAGCTCTGGGTACCGTTGCCGATCGACCGCACCGACGAAGTGCATTGGGACATGATCGCCTACGCTCTGGTCGGACTCCTGGCGGAGGGGGTGAGCCACGAGCAGGCCACCGGCGATTTCAGGGCCGCCGTCGCCGCCTACGGCGAGCTACGTCCGGGCTATTTCGCGGACGGCGTCACCGAGGCCCAGGTCGTCTCTTTCAAGGAGAGCCGGATCGGCGACGTGAAAAAGACGTTCCTCGTGCTCTTTGGTGCCGTCGGCCTGGTGCTGCTCGCGGCTTGCGCCAATCTGACGAGCCTCTTACTGTCACAGATCAACTCCCGCCGGCGCGAGCTGGCCCTGCGCGGAGCTCTGGGCGCGACGCGCACGAACCTCCTGGCGCAGGTGATGACGGAGAGCGCCGTCCTGTCGCTCGCCGGCGGTCTCCTGGGGCTCCTCGTCGCCTCCTGGACGCTCGGGGTGCTGGTGGGCGAGATGCCGTCCTCGGTGCCACGGACGGCCGCGATCGGTATCGACGCCTGGGTGCTCCTCTTTACGCTGGTCCTCTCCCTTGCCGCGGGCCTTGCCGTCGCGGTGCTGCCGGCGCTGCGTGCCGGACGCTCGGACCTGCGCCAGGCGCTCGCCACCGGCGGCCGGACGGCCGGCGGCCGACACCACCGGCTTCACTACGGCCTGATCGCCGCTGAGGTCGCTCTCGCCGTGGTGCTCGTCACTGGCGCGGGGCTGCTCGTCAAGAGCTTCCAGAAGCTCCAGGAGGTCGACCCGGGCTTCATCGCCCAGGGTGTGCAGACGTTTCGCTTGAAGCCGCCGTCGGCGACCTACGGCGACGAGGCGGCGGTGCGGCGCTACTTCGAGCAGGTCGTCGAGCGGGTCCGTGTGGTGCCGGGGGTGGCGTCGGCCTCGGTCATCAACCGCTTGCCGATGACCTCGGGCTTCGTCGGCCTCGGCTTCCGGCTTCCCGAAGACGATGGGCCGGGTCAACGCCACGTCAGCGTCCGGATGATGACGCCCGAGCTCCCGGAGACCCTGGGCATTCCGATCCTCCGCGGCCGGCCGCTCGAACCGAGCGACCACGCCTCGGCGCCTCCCGTGGGGCTCGTCAACGAGACCATGGCCCGCCGTCTCTGGGGCGACGCCGACCCGATCGGACGCCGCCTGGTCTTCGACACGGGCGAGGAGTGGCTCACCGTCGTCGGAGTGCTCGGCGACATCCGCCAGAGCCGTCTTGGAGAAGAGGCCGAGCCTCAGGTCTACCGTCCCCTGGGGCAGGCGGCCTGGGAGCAGCGCATGGCGCTGGTCGTGCGGGCCGCTCCCGGGGCTCAAGGCCTCGTCCCGGCGATCGAGGAGGCGATCTGGTCCCTCGACGCCACGGTGCCGATCACCGGTGTCGCCACCCTGGAGCAGCTGATCCACCGTTCGCTGCGCCAGGAGCGCTTCTTGATGACCCTCTTTGCGCTTTTCGCCGGCCTTGCGCTGGTGCTCGGAGCCGTGGGGGTTTTCGGCGTCACCGCCTACACCGTCGGGGAGTCGACGCACTCGAACGGCGTCCGGCTCGCCCTCGGCGCCACCGGGCGTACCGTGGTCCGCGAGTCCGTCGCCCGCGTCCTCGCCCCGGTGGCCGTGGGGCTCCTGGTGGGGGGCGTCCTCTCGGGGTGGCTGGTGCGCTTTCTTGAGGGTTTCCTCTTCGAGGTCGAGGCCACCGATCCGTCGGTTCTTGCCGTCGTCCTCCTCCTGCTGGCGGCGTGCGCGGCGTGCGCCGCCTGGCTGCCGGCGCGCCGCGCCGCCCGCGTCGACCCGATGGTCGTGTTGAGGAACGAGTAGGCCCGTCCCCTTGGGGGGAACGAGGGGAAAAAAAACTAGCTCATCGCCGCCTGCAGGTTCTCGTCGAGGACGCCGAGGAACTGCTGGGTGGTGAGCCACTGCTGGTCGCCGCCGATCAAGAGCGCCAGGTCCTTGGTCATCTTGCCCGACTCGACCGTCTCGACGCAGACCCGCTCCAGGGTGGCGGCGAAGCGCTTCAGCGCTTCGTTGTCGTCGAGCTTGGCGCGGTGGGCCAATCCGCCGGTCCAGGCGAAGATCGAGGCGATCGGGTTGGTCGAGGTCTCCTTGCCCTGCTGGTGCAGGCGGTAGTGGCGGGTCACCGTGCCGTGCGCCGCCTCGGCCTCGACCGTCTCGCCGTCGGGCGTCATCAGCACCGAGGTCATCAGCCCGAGTGAGCCGAAGCCCTGGGCCACGGTGTCGGACTGGACGTCGCCGTCGTAGTTCTTGCACGCCCAGACGATGCCGCCCTCCCATTTCATGACCTGCGCCACCATGTCGTCGATCAGCCGGTGCTCGTAGGTGACGCCCGCCGCCTCGAACTTCTCCTTGAACTCACCTTCGAAGACCTCCTCGAAGAGGTCCTTGAAGCGGCCGTCGTAGGCCTTCAAGATGGTGTTCTTGGTCGAGAGATAGACCGGATAGCGGCGATTCAGGCCGTAGTTCATGCAGGCGCGGGCGAAGCCGCGGATCGAGTCGTCGAGGTTGTACATGGCAAGCGCCACGCCGCCGCCGGGGAAGTTGAAGACCTCGTGCTCGATGGGCTGATGCGAGCTGTCCACGGGATCGAAACGGATGGTGAGCCTCCCCGCTCCCGGGACCACGAAGTCGGTCGCCTTGTACTGGTCGCCAAAAGCGTGACGGCCGATGACGATGGGCTTTTTCCAGCCCGGCACGTAGCGTGGCACGTTCTTGCAGACGATGGGTTCGCGAAACACGGTGCCGCCGAGGATGTTGCGGACGGTGCCGTTGGGCGAGCGCCACATCTTCTTCAGGCCGAACTCCTCGACCCGCGCTTCGTCGGGGGTGATCGTGGCGCACTTGACACCGACGCCGTGGAGCTTGATCGCGTGGGCGGCGGCGACCGTGACCTGGTCGTCGGTGCGGTCGCGCTCCTCGATGCCGAGGTCGAAGTAATGGAGGTCGACGTCGAGGTAGGGGAGGATCAGCTGCTTCTTGATGAAGTCCCAGATGATGCGGGTCATCTCGTCGCCGTCGAGCTCGACGACGGGATTCGCGACTTTGATCTTGCTCATGATGGCTCGTCCTCTCGGGTCGGATTCTCGGGTCTTGGAACGGCGCGCGGCGCCGCGGATCTCGTGGGATGTCGGCAAGCGACGGCCGGAAGGTATCACATCGATTCGAGCGCGCAGCCACCCGGGTGGGCGCCTCCCCCGGAAGGTCCGGGCCGCGGTAGGCGTCGTAGGCGTAGGCCAAGCTGGTATGTGGCCGGAGGATGGAGTAGGATGGCTTCTTCAGCGAGCTTTCGCACCCCGCCGTTCGCGGCGGGACCTCCGGCGGCCTGGGAGCGCTGCCGGAATCGATCTTCGCGCCACGAAAAGGGGGAGCCAGCATGAGCGGGAAAGAATCGCCGCGGAAGCGGCATGCCAACCGTCAAGTTCTTCGGGTCCTGAAGCTCCTGCTGCTCCTTACGGCGCTCCCCCTACCGGCGCTCGCCGCGGGCGAGAAGACCTTCGAAGGGCGCACCGACGTCGTCCAGATCCAGGTTCCGGTCCACGTGCTGACCCGGGACGGTCAGCCGGTGGCAGGGCTCGGGGTCGAGAGCTTCCGCGTCTTCGACCAGGGCAAGGAGCAGGAGGTCGTCGGCTTCGAGGTCGTCGACCTGAGAAACGTCGACGCCGGCACCGACCGCGAGGCGCTGCCGGCGGTGGCGCGGCGCAACTTCCTGCTGCTTTTTGACTTCACCTGGTCGGGCTCCTCCTCGATCATGAAGGCGCGGCGCGCGGCCCACGACTTCGTCCTCCATGCGCTCCATCCGAGCGACCTCGTGGCGATCGCCACCCACTCGCTGGAGTTCGGTCCCCGCCTCGTCGTGACCTTCACCCCCGACCGGGCGCAGCTCGCGCGGGCGATCGACACCCTGGGCCTCGTGCGCCATCCGGGGCAAGGCCGTCAGCGGGTGGATCCGCTGCGGTTCATCGTCGAGACGTCGTCGTCGAGCCTCGGCGCGAGCCAGGGCGACGGCCAGATGACGAGCCTGCGGGGCATCGGCCAGGACCGCGCCGCCGACGACCTCGACACGCTGCGGGCCATCGGCAAGCGGATCGAGGACAGCCACAAGAGCTACGAGCGCAGCCGCATCACCTCCTGGACCCAAGAGCTGGCGGCTCTCGCCAAGTCCTTGAACGCGATCGCCGGACGCAAGCAGGTGATCTACTTCTCCGAGGGCTTCGACAGCGAGCTGGTCTTCGGACGGCGTCCGGTCTCCGAGGGTTTCGAGTACGAGCAGGAGATGCTCGAGCGGGTCAAGGGACGGCTGTGGATGATCAACGGCGACGACATCCACGGCAACATCGGCGTCCAGAACGACCTCGAAGAGATGCTCATCGAGTTCCGCCGCGCCGACTGCGTCATCCATCCGGTCGACATCGCCGGCCTGCGCTCCGAGGGGTCCGCCTCCCTGGCCCGAAGCGTCGGCTCCGACGGCATGTTCGTCATGGCGAACAAGACCGGCGGCCAGCTTTTCGAGGCTTCGAACGACCTCGCCGGCCAGCTTGAGCAGATGCTCGACCGCTCGCTGGTGACCTACATCCTGAGCTTCCAGCCCAAGGACCTGGCGTTCGACGGCAAGTACCACCGGCTCAAGGTCCAGCTCCCGGGCATGAAGGGCGTGAAGCTCTCGCATCGCGCCGGCTACTACGCGCCGCAGCCTTTTGCCGGGCTCCACCCCCTCGAGAAAAGCCTCCTCGCCTCCGACGCCATCGCCAGCGCGACGCCGCGCGAGGAGGTCGGCCTGGACGTCTTGGCGGCACCGTTTCGCGCCGGGGACGAGCTCGCCTACGTGCCGATCATCCTCGAGATCCGGGGCTCGGACCTCCTGGTCGACCATCCGCCGAGAGAGCCCTTGAACGTCGAGATCTACGCCTACGTGACCAACTCCCGCGGCGAGATGGTCGACTACTTCTCGCAGACCGCCCAGTTCGACACCACCCTGCACACCAAGAAAATCGCCTCGGCGGGCGTCAAGTACTACGGCCACATGCAGCTCGCCTCGGGCGAATACCTCCTGCGGACCCTGGTGCGCAACGCGACCACCGGCCGGACCGGCGTCAAGGCGTATCCGATCTCGGTACCGGTCTACACCCGGGAGGAAGCGACCTTGCTGCCGCCGTTTTTCATGGACCGTCCGGCCGACCGGTGGCTTTTGCTGCGGGACTTTCGGGAAGGACGTAGCGACACCGTCGTCTATCCGTTTACCATCAACGGAGAGCCGTTCGTACCGGCGGCGAGGGCGGTGCTGCGCAAGAACCAGCAGGTCGAGCTCTGCCTCATGAGCTACAACCTGGGCGACGGCGAGCCGCGTATCGAGGGCCGGGTTCTCGACCAGGAAGGGGAGATCCGTGGCGGCGAGCTGCGCTTGAAGGAGCGGACCGTCACCGGGATCCACGGCTTCGACAAGATGATGCTCTCCTTCAAGCCCCAGGGGAACCTGCGCCAGGGCGACTACACCCTCGAGATCGACGTCACCGATCCGCAGACCGGGGCGCGGACGACGGGGCGGATACCGTTTTTCGTGGGGAAATAGGGTAGCCCTACGGCGCGATCGGGTACACCGCCTCGGTCTTCTTGCGCAGATAGGCGAGCAGGTCGCTCGGGTCGATGGCCTTTCCCGTCGCCCGCTCCATGAGCTCTCCCGGCAGGTAACGCAAGCCCGGGGCGTGGACGCGTTCGCGCAGCCAGGCCAAGAGCGGCGCGAAGTCGCCGGCGGCAAAGGCCTCGTCGAGGTCCCCCAGGTCGCGCTCGGCGGCGGCGAAGAGCTGCGCCGCCATGATCGAGCCCAACGTGTAGGTCGGGAAGTAGCCGAGGGAGCCATGGGCCCAGTGGATGTCCTGGAGCACGCCTTCCGCGGCGTCGGCGGGACGCAGGCCCAGATAGCGTTCGTAGAGCTCGTCCCAGGCCGCCGGCAGGTCCTTGACCTCCAGGTCGCCCGCGATCAAACGGCCTTCGAGGTCGTAGCGCACCGCGATGTGGAGGTGATAGCTCACCTCGTCGGCGTCGACCCGGATGAGGGAAGGCTTGATGGTGTGGAGCGTCGGCCACAGATCGTCGACCGAGGCCGCCGTGGCCTGGGGAAAGGCTTCGCGGAAGCGCGGCAGGGCCCAGCGCCAGAAACCGGGGCTGCGGCCCACGTGGTTCTCCCAGAGGCGCGACTGCGATTCGTGGACGCCGGTCGAGGCCGAGTCGTCGAGCGGCGTCTTGTGCCAGGGCTCGGGCAGCCCCTGCTCGTAGAGTCCGTGACCGGACTCGTGGAGGATGCCGAAAAAAAACGGACGGAAGTCGTCCTCCTGGTAACGGTAGGTCATCCGGACGTCGTCGCGGTGGATGCCGATGCAGAAGGGATGCGCTGACTCGTCAAGGCGTCCGGCGTCGAAGTCGAATCCGATCGCCGCCGCCATGCGGCGTCCGAAGCCCACCTGCGGCTCGCCTGGGAAGTGACCGCGGGCGGCGGATTCGTCGATCACGACGCCGCTTTCGACGACCTGCCGGAGAAGCGAGGTCAGCTCACGGACGAGGCGCTTCATCAGCGGACCGAGCTCCGCCCCATGGGCTCCCGGCTCGTAGACGTCGAGCAGCGCGTCGTAGGCGGGGCCGCCGTCGCTCAAGGCGAGGGCCTGTTCGCGGCGCAGGCGCACCATTCTCTCCAGAGGACCCTCGAAGAGGGAGAAATCGGCTTTCCGGCGCGCTTCCTGCCAGGCGTTCAAGGCGACGGAGCGGACGGCGGCGATCTCTCTCGTCAGCCGCTCCGGGATCTTGACCGCGTGCTCGACGTCGCGCCGGGCGGCACGGACCTGCGCGGCCAGGACGCTTCCGGGCTCGGCCGCGGCAGCGCAGCCGTCGAGGACGTCGGCGAGCTCCGGGGAGGTCAGGGCACGGTGTTTTAACCCCGCCAGCGTCGCCAGCACCTCGCCGCGCCGGGCATGAGCCGCCTCCGGCAGAAAGGTCTCCTGGTCCCACTCGAGCAGGGCCTCGGCGGCATGGAGGTCCTGGAGCTCGCCCCATAGCTCATAGAGCCTCTGCTCGGACTTAAGCTTCGTCTCAGGCATGGCTGTCCCAGAGGACGTCGGTACGTCCGCTCTTCTTGTTCTCCCAACGCGCCATGACAAAAAGCGTGTCGGAGAGCCGGTTCAAGTAGGGGATGGTCTCGCTGCCGACGCTCTCCTCGGCGGCGAGGGCGACGAGGTCGCGCTCGGCCCGCCGGCAGACGGCGCGCGCCAGGTGAAGCTGGGCCGCGGCCCTCGTGCCGCCCGGAAGGATGAAATTGGCCAGCGGCTCGAGGTCTGTGCTCAATGCGTCCATCTCCGCCTCGAGAGCTTGGGTGTGGCGGGCTTCGATCCGCGGCCCCGCCGGCGCGGCGTCGCCGGGGGGGGTGGCGAGCTCGGCTCCGAGGTGGAAGAGCTCGTTTTGGATCCGCTCGAGCGGCGATTTCAGGCGTTCCGCCACCGGGACGGCCAAGGCCGTACCGATCGCCGAGCTGAGCTCGTCGACGGTCCCATAAGCGACCACGCGCAGGCTCGACTTCGCGACGCGTTGGGTGCCGACGAGTCCCGTCGTGCCGTCGTCGCCCGTCTTCGTGTAGACCTTGGTGATTCGGGGCATTTTTCCTCGTCTTTCCTCGCTTCGGCCGCGCGGCGGAGCCGGACGGCAAGAGATGGGGGAGACCGCCCGGTCGAGCCGGGCGGCAAGAGCTCGGGGATTGTAGCGTGCCGGGACCCCGTGTGGGTGCCTGAGAGGTATACTGGAGGAAAGAACCTCACGGCCCTCGACTCGCCGCGCGGGCCCGTTGCGAGGAGACGAAGATGTGGAGCCGATCTGAGCGACGAAAGATGCGGGGCATCCGGCCAGCCGCGGTGGCGGGCCTCTTCTATCCCGGCGAGCCAGGTCCGTTACGCCGGCTCGTCGACTCCCTGCTGGGCGGTGCGGCGGCCGAGGAGGCCGCCGCGGTGCCGAAGGCCAACAAAGCGCCACACCCCGGCTAACCGTATTACGGCCCCCACGCCGGCTCGGCCTTCGAGCCGTTGCGTCCGCTGCGCGGCAAGGTCGAACGGGTGGTGGTGATCGGGCCGTCGCACCATGTGCCCTTCCAGGGCCTGGCGTTGCCCGAAGCCGAGTGCTTCGACAGCCCCCTGGGCAAGGTGGAGGTCGATCTCGAAGCCTCGGAGGCGCTCCTGGAGCTGCCTCAGGTTCAAATCGACGCCCTGCCCCACGGCCGCGAGCACGCCCTGGAGGTCGAGATCCCCTTTCTACAGCAGGTCCTGGGGTCTTTCCGCATCGTCCCGCTGGTGGTCGGCCGCGCCGAGCCCGCCGAGGTGGCGGAGGTCCTGGAACGGCTTTGGGGCGACGAGGAGACGCGCATCGTCGTCAGCTCCGACCTCTCGCACTTCCTCGACTACGCGACCGCTCGGCGAAGCGACGAGGCCACCTCCCGCGAGATCCTCGACCTGAAGGACACGCTGATAGCCCAGCAGGCCTGCGGCGCGGCGGCGATCAACGGCCTGCTCCACCTGGCGCCGCGACTTGCGCTCGAAGCGAGGCTTCTCGACCTGCGGAGCTCCGGCGACACAGCAGGCGAACGCGATCGGGTCGTGGGCTACGGCGCCTTCACCTTTTCGACTGCCGGAGCGCCGGCCGCCGGAGCCCGGGGATGAACGACGACAGGAAGGGCGAGATCCTCCTCGAGATCGCCCGCGAGACGATCTGCGGAGCGGTCCTTGGCACCCCGCTGAGCGACTGGGACGAGCCGTGGCTCGGCGAGCCCGGTGCCACGTTCGTGACGATCAACAAGCGCGGCGACCTGCGGGGTTGCCTGGGGACGCTGGTCGCCGAGCGGCCGCTCGTCGAGGACCTGCGCCACAACGCCCGGGCCGTGGTGGCACGCGACCCGCGGTTTTCGCCCCTCGTGGCCGGAGAGCTCGCCGAGACCACCGTCGAGGTGTCGCTCCTCTCGCCGCTGGAGCGCGTCGCCTGCGCCACCGAGGAGGAGGCCCTCGCCGCCCTCTCCGACGGGCGTTGCGGCTATTTCCTGGAGCATGGCTCGCGCTCCGGTACGTTCCTGCCCCAGGTCTGGGAATCGCTTCCCTCACCCGTCGACTTCTGGCGGCGCCTGAAGGAGAAAGCGGGCCTCGATCCCGATTTCTGGAACCCGAAGATCAACCTCTGGCGCTACCGGGTCGACAAGTGGGCGTCGGCGGAGCCGATCCAGCCTCCCAACTAGGAAGCGCTTGAGCTGCGCAGAGCGCCTCGCTAAACTCCCCAATTCCGGACCCGCGGCCTTTCGTGGGCCCCCGCCTCGCAAACAGAAGACCACGAGACCACGACTTGACGAAGATGAAGTAACCATGGCCACCAAAGTCGAGACCCTGTCCTTTCAGACCGAGACCCGAGCGTTGCTCGATCTCATGATCCACTCTCTCTACACCCAGAAGGAGATCTTCCTGCGCGAGCTGGTCTCCAACGCCTCCGACGCCCTCGACCGTTTGCGCTTCGAGGCGCTGACCGAGCCGAGCCTCCTCGAAGGCGACGAGACGCTCGAGATCCACATCGAGACCGACCGTCACAACCGCACCTTGACCATCCGCGACAACGGCATCGGCATGAGCCGCGACGAGGTCGTCTCGAACATCGGCACGATCGCCAAGTCGGGGAGCCGTGAGCTGATGGAGAGAATCCGCGCCTCGAAGTCGGCGAGCGAGGTCGACGAGCTCATCGGCCAGTTCGGCGTCGGCTTCTACTCCTCCTTCATGGTCTCCGAGCGGGTGACGCTCCTCACCCGCCGCGCCGACGAGGAGGGCGCCACCAGCTGGGCCTCCGACGGCACCGGCGAGTACACCCTCACCGCCGCCGAGCGCTCGGGCCGCGGCACCACCATCACCCTCTACCTGAAAGACGTCGACCGCGACTCCGACATCGAGGACTACACCGAGGACTGGACGGTTTCGCGCATCGTCAAGCGCTACTCCGACTTCGTGACCTACCCAATCGTCCTGACCGCCGAGCGCGACGAGATCGACCAGGACGAGCACGGGATGCCCAAGGACGGCGGCAAGACCAAGACCGTCATCGAGAAAAAGACGATCAACTCGATGAAGCCCATCTGGACGCGTCCCCAGGGCGAGGTCAAGGACGAGGAGTACGCCGAATTCTACAAGCACATCTCCCACGACTGGACGCCCCCGATGCGGACGTTCCGGTTCGAGGCCGAGGGGCGTATCGAGTACCAGGTGCTCGCCTTCATCCCCGCCGAGGCTTCCCAGGAGCTCTACTACCACGCCTACGAGTTCGGCCTTCAGCTCTACGTGCGGCGGGTGATGATCATGGACCGCTGTGAGGATCTCCTGCCGCGCTACCTTCGTTTCGTCAAGGGCGTGGTCGACTCCACCGACCTGCCGCTCAACATCTCCCGTCAGCGCCTCCAGGAGGATCGCCACATCACCCAGATCCGCAAGTGGACGACGCGCAAGCTCCTTGAGAGCTTCCAGGAGATCAAAGACGGCGACGGGGAGCAGTATCTCAAGTTCTGGGAGCACTTCGGCCGTGCCATGAAGGAGGGCCTGACGTCGGACTTCGACAACAAGGAACGCCTCCTGCCGCTCATGCTATTCGAGTCCTCGAACGATCCCGAGAAGCTCACCACCCTCGCCGAGTACAAGGAGCGGATGAAGGAGGGGCAGAACGAGATCTACTACCTGACGGGCGAAACGCGCGCCGCGGTCGAGAATTCCCCTCACCTCGAGAGCTTCAAGGCAAAGGGCTACGAGGTCCTCTACCTCACCGACACGGTCGACGAGCTCCTCGTCCAGTACCTGCACGAGTACGAGGAGAAGCGCCTCAAGTCGGTCGGCAAGGGGACGGTCGAGCTGGGCACCGACGAGGAGAAGAAGAAGGCCGAGGAGGAGACCAAGACGAAGGAAGAGGAGCTCAAGGACCTGATGGAGCTGATGCAGAAAAAGCTCGACAAGGAGATCAAGCACGTGCGGCTCTCGGGACGGCTGACCGAGTCGCCGGCCTGTCTCGTCGGCGCCGAGCACGACTACAGCCCGCAGATGGAGAAGCTCCTCATGAAGGGCAGCGGCGGCGGACCCAAACAGCGCTGGATCCTGGAGCTGAACCCGGGCCACCCGATCGTCACCAAGATGCAGGAGCGTTTCGCCGCCGATCGCGACGACACGCTCCTCGCCGACTACGCGGAGCTCCTCCTGGGCTACGCCCAGCTGGCCGAGGGCTCGGAGCTGACGGATCCGGTACGTTTCAACCAGGTCCTGACCGAGGTCATGACGGCGCGGATCGACTAGGAGGCTACGACGGCCTCAGGCCGGGTGCCGGCCACCATCCCAAATCCGCAATCAGGAGACACGAATGCCATCGACAAGAGTTGCGCTGATCGGCTTCGGCAGGATCGGACGCAACCTCTTCCGCATCCTCTATCGAGGCTCCGACGTCGAGGTGGCGGCGATCAGCGATGTCGCCGATCACGCCTCGATCGAGTACCTGCTGCGCTTCGACACGAGCCTCGGGCGCTTCCCCGACGAGGTCGCGATCAAAAACGGCAACCTCTACGTGATGGGACGCCAGATCCCGCTGCTCTCAGACCAGGGCCCGGAGCCGTTGCCCTGGAAGGCCCTCGGCGTCGACGTCGTCATCGAGGCGACGGCGCGCAGCCGCACGCGCGCCGAGCTCGAGCGCCATCTCGAGTGGGGCGCGAAGCGTGTCATCCTCTGCGCGCCGGCCGCCGAGCCGCCCGACATCACAGTCGTCATGGGGGCCAACGACCAGGATCTCACGCCGGAGCACCGGATCATCTCCAACGGCTCCTGCACGTCGCAGTGTGCCGTACCGGTCTTGAAGACCCTGCAGGGGGCTTTTGGCATCGAGCGGGCCTTCCTGAGCATCGTCCACGCCTACACCAACCAGCAGCGTCTCGCCGACGTGCCGGACAAGGACAAGCGGCGGGGCCGCGCCGCGGCGCAGAACATCATCCCCCAGGAGTCCGACGCCGCCGCCCTCGTCGAACGCCTCCTGCCGGAGCTTGAGGGACGCCTCACGAGCATGGCGATGAACGTTCCGGTCTCCGACGGCTCGGTGGTCGACCTCGTCTGCTGGCACGAGAAGGCGGTGAGCGTCGGCGCGGTCAACGAGGTGATGCGGACTGCGGCGGCGGGCCGCTGGCCGGGGATCCTGGACTACGAGACCGAGCCCATCGTCTCTTCCGACATCCTGCAGTCGACCTATTCCGGGACGTTTGACTCGCTCGCCACCATGACCCTGGGCGAGAAGGTCTCGAAGACGCTCACCTGGTTCGACAACGGCTGGGGCTACGCCCACCGCGTGGTGGAGCTCATCGATCGCCTGAGCGAGCTCGACAAGGAGGCCACGTCATGACGACCCGAGTTGGCATCAACGGCTTCGGCCGCGTCGGCCGCAGCGTCTTTCGCATCCTCTCCAAGCGCGACGACGTCGAGATCGTGGCGATCAACGACCTCTTCGAGAAAGAGCAGCTCGCCTACCTCCTCAAGTACGACACCGTCATGGGCGTTTTTTCCCGCGAGGTCGCCGTCGGCGAGGATTCGCTCCTGATCGACGGCAAGGCGACGAAGCTGACCGCGCACCGCGATCCCGCCGAGATCCCCTGGGGGGAGATGGGCGTCGAGATCGTCGTCGAGGCGACGGGCGTTTTCCGCCACCGCGAGCCGCTTGAAAGGCACCTCCAGGCCGGCGCTCGACGGGTGATCCTCACCGTACCGCCCAAGGACGACGTCGACGCCATAGTGGTGCTCGGTGTCAACGACGCGGCGCTCAAGAGCGAGCACAAGATCGTCTCGAACGCCTCGTGCACGACCAACTGCCTGGCGCCTCTCGCCAAGGTCCTCGACGACTCGTTCGGCCTCGAGGAGGGCTTCATCACCACCGTCCACGCCTACACCAACGACCAGCGCCTCGCCGATGTGGCCCACAAGGACCTGCGGCGCAGCCGTGCGGCCGCCGAGAACGTCATTCCGACGACCACCGGTGCGGCGCGGGCGGTCGGCAAGGTCCTGCCCCACCTGCAGGGGAAGCTCGACGG
Source organism: uncultured bacterium (assembly GCA_965371445.1). Taxonomy (GTDB): domain Bacteria; phylum Acidobacteriota; class Thermoanaerobaculia; order Multivoradales; family J023; genus DASWIG01. Next base: position 132,017 of record CBDUYN010000004.1, read on the forward strand.
CTGCGCGCTGCGTGTGCCGGTGCCCGACGGCTCGACCGTCGACCTCGTCTGCCGGCTGCGCGCCAAGCCTTCGGTCGCCGAGGTCAACGCCGCGATGCGCGAGGCGGCCGAAGGGCCCATGAAGGACATCCTCGAGTACACCGAAGAGCCCCTGGTCTCGACCGACATCATCGGCAATCCGCACTCGTCGATCTTTGACGCCCTCTCGACCCAGTCGCTCCAGGACGGCTACGTCAAGGTCGTTTCCTGGTACGACAACGAATGGGGCTACTCGAATCGGGTGGTCGACCTGATCGACCGGTTGGCGGCTTTGTAGGCATGTGCTATGGACTGGCAAGCCGGCTGAAGCCGGCTCCCGGAGGGAACGGTGGTACAAGGGTGGAGGATGCCGGCACCGACGAAGGCCCCCCGCCATACACTCCTCGTGGGGGTCGAGTTCGGCGCCGCTGGAAGGCTTTGGATTTATATCCAAAGCCGTCTTTTGACGCCGGAACGGGATTCTGAAAAATCCAAAGCCCTTCCGGAGCCGCCGGAAGCCTTCGGACGGAAATCCAAAGCCCTTCCGGAGCCGCCGGAAGCCTTCGGACGGAAAACCAAAGCCCTTCCGGAGCCGCCGCCTCGGTCACGGGTGGGCGGGCCCACGTCGAGGTGCCATCCAAGTCGCAAGCCCTTTGTTTTCAACGACTTGGCCACCGA